>CALDSD010000068.1 GCA_937911325.1 uncultured Neomegalonema sp. | reverse complement strand
CCTGTCTTGGGTCCTTCCTGGCGCTGTGTGGGGGGTCTGCTCGCGCCGTCGCCGCCGCCGGGGGGAGTACGGAACCGGTCAGAGCCGAAACGCCATCAGGCAGCGTTTTCTCGGATCTCGACGATGTGGCCGGGGAGATGACTCTCTCGCCAGTCAGCCGCATCCTGGCTGAACTTGGGACGGGCGATCTGGACGAAGTCGCGATCAAGCTGGACCTTGTTCACGTTCAACGCCGGGGTCAGAAGGATCTTCGCGAAATTCAATGCAGCGCCCATGCTCCTGAGCCAAGTCGAGCGAAGGTCGGACCGACCCGCCACCGCTTGCTGAACAACGGTCTCGAAGCTTTCGGGCACGCGACCGCCAACCTTTTCGACGTCTTCGGTGGGCGCATTCACGGCAAAGGTTCCGCGGCGATACTCATCCGCGTAGATCGCCAACTGCGACACCATCGCCTCGGAGTAGTTCGCAGGCGGCAGTGCTCTCAGCGCCTTCGTCATCATCTTCTCGGGAATGTTGATGTAACGGACCCTCCGGCCCAAAGCGCGTCCCATGGCCGCCGCGATGTCATCCGGTGACATCAGCTCCGGCCCTGTTGGGCGATAGTGCTTCCCGGCATGGATGTCCGGATCGGACAGGGCCGCGACCACGACGCTTGCGATGTCTCTGTTGGATGGCGGCGCGTTCCTCTTCTCGTGTCCAGGTCCCAAAGGCATGGTGAACAGGCCAAGGTGGGCCGCCATGTCCAAGACCATGAGGTAATTGTCGGCGAACCACCCCGGATCAACGGAGGTCACTGTGAACTTCGGAGACATCCGGGCCAGGAGGTCGGAGAGGTATACCTCCCGTGTGAACAACGACGGGTGGTCCGCGGTCGATAACCACTGGCCCAATGTCACCACGTGTTCCACCGCAGCTTCATGGGCAGCAGCCGTAAACACGGCATTGAAATGCAGTCCATTGGGGGCAGTCGGCGCGCATTGATACGCGCGTTGGATGCCCGTCACTGCACGGCGCATATCCGTCAGCGAGTACTGGTCACCTTCGAACACCTCTGCTCCGGCCCGCGCAAGGACGTCGGATCGCGCATCCCGCCTGCGCACGAAAGCTCTCACGGGGAAGCCCTTTTCGAGCAACTGCTTGGTAACGTGCTGGCCGGTTTTTCCGACAGCGCTCGTCACGAGGATCTTGGGCAAGGTTGACATGGCGATGCTCCTAGTCGAACTGTACTTATGCAAATAAAGCGATCACTTTATTTTTTAAAGTCACGCTTTCGTGAGGAGATCATGGCCAAGACGCGATCCTACAAATTGCTCTGCCCAATCGCCCGCGCACTCGATCGGATAGGAGATCGTTGGACCTTGTTGATCCTGCGGGATCTGCATGCTGGGCCAGCGAGGTTCATCGAGTTACAGCGCGGGCTGACGGGCATCGCAGCCAATCTTCTGACCGACAGGCTGGCGAAGCTGATCGAAGACGGATTGGCGCGCAAGGCCGATGGTGGTCATGGTGCGTCGGTCTACGAACTGACCAACCTCGGCAAACAAACCTCGGACATCATTCTCGATCTCGCCATGTTCGGAGCGCGGTTCGAGCCTGAGGGCGAGGTGGCGCCACCCGGCAATCTGCGAACCGTCGCCACGACGATGGGCGCCGCCGCCAGACGCGTTGCGACCCCGGACATGAGCTTCGATGCGGACATCGTGGTCGACGGGGAACAGATGCATCTCCGCGTCAGAGGCGTCGATGTAGGGATGCGCTATGCGGAAGCGCGCGACCCCGACCTCGTGTTCTCGACGAGCTACCCTGCGCTGCTGGCCGTCACGGAAAGGGACATGGATCCCAATGTGTTCATGAGCGCGCACAGCAATCTGCAAATCCTGTCACCGGGCAAGGAGGCCGAGTTCATGGCATTGATGGCAGGGATTGTCGGCTTGATGAGGGAATGAGGTCGCCAGAGGGAAGGTGACCGTGGGCCGCCGTCTTCGCCTCAGAATGCGCTCAGAATTCCATCCGCGGCTGGGGCGCTGATGACCACGTCTCCGACTTCAGCAGTTCCGCGCCTTTGACGAGGGGGCGCGAATAGCCGAGACTTGATGGGCGTTCAGGCTTGCGGACGTCGCCCCTCCAGAGGATCTAGTTTCGCTTTGATCGCGTCCCCATAGAAGGATTGAGCGCAGACGAGGGTGAATATCGTTGTAGCTGCAAACCGCATTCACCAGCCATTCGCGCGACAAAAGCCAATGACGGGAAAGTCCGTCTAACGGCCATCCGGCAGGCTCACGGCGAAGGTCCGCTTTCCGCCCGAAGTAGCCGACTGATCAAGACTGCCAGAGCGTTTCGTGAGTTCCGCTATTCGGATAAAGCGCTCAGAAAACCTTGCCAGCCGTCAAGTCCGCTATAAAGCGACTCCGAGTGATGCCTTCACTATCGATCCGACTTGCCGTTGCGCAGTGCTGCGTAGGGGAGATGGATACAGGGGACGTCTCGGCTGCAGCATCTAGAACGAAACAATTGGGCTCTTTGCTCAAGTCGAGCTCGTCTTTACGCCGCATTCGCTCCAAGTCGTTTGCTGGCTGAACCATCCTCTCAGTCGACAACAACGTGCGGGGTGGATATTTTCCGGCAGCCCTTCAATAGTTGGCCTGCAAAGGGGGACAGAAACCATCCAAGAAGGGGATTGCCTTGCGGTTGTGTTCGAATTCTCGGACGTTTGCGTTTTCGGTCCTCGCCGTCGCTTGTTTTGTCGGGTCTTCATTCCCTGCCGCGGAGACTTCGAAGGAAGACGTCCAACACATTCTGCAAGAGCTCAAAGCCGACCTTGGCGCGCAGAAAGAGGAGCTCGCGCGCCGCAAGAGGCAACTAGAAGAGCAGCGGCGGACCATTCTGCAAAGCGCGCGTCTTATTGATCTCGAGAACGCCGCACCTCCGCTCAAGCCGGCGGCGGCGACCCGCCCCCCTGCTTGCGCCGCGGCGACTGCGTCGACCCTCCAGGGGCTGACCGCCAAGCATCCGTTGACCTACTTTTACGGCAGCGCTCGCTTTGCGATAGCAGAGAGCGCGCTCCCGACCATGAGAGATTGCGCCGCGCGCGGCGACGGCTTCTCCCAGCTGCTCCTCGCCCTTGATCGCACTAGTCACGGAGAAAGCATGGGGTCGGTGTCGAAAGAGTGGTTCCTCGATGCGATGCTGCACGTGGCCTATCTTGGCGAACCCGTCGGCGTTCGCGCGGCGGCCCATCTCATCGGGCTGCATCTCAGCGACATGGCCCAGGAACCGAAGTTGTTCCGCGGAGATCGCTTGACCAAGCTCGCTCAGATGGCGTCGCGCCACGCCTACAAGCTAGAAACCCTGGCCGAAATCCCCGGCGATGCCAGTGAGGCGCGACGAACGGTGCAGACCTGCGCCGAGATGCAGCTCGCCAATACTCAGGCCTACGAGTTCGGCGACGCGTCCATCTTGGAGGATTACAGGAAAGCGACAGCACGGGGTGAAGAAGTTTGCGCCGAACGCGGCGTTGATATCTACGCCTACTCTCGCAAGCCGGTCTACGACGCCAAATGGATTGCCGGCCTCGAAGACTTCTCGCTTGTTTCGGGTGGGAAGATATACACCGCACGCGAGATCGGCCGTGCGTTCGACGGCTGGAAGAAGTTTCAGCGGCAGAACAAGGGAAATGTGAATTTTCCGGATTTCATCTTGTTCACTGACGACCGAGGCGCCCATTACGTGGCCGGGTTCGAGGCCGATCCTGCGAAGTTCGGAATTCGCGAAAAGCACTTGTTTCATGTGCTGCGGTTCGATGTCGGCTCGCTGCAGGAGCATGCGCGCGCTATGTACGACACGGCCAGAGGCCTATACGGCGGGACGCTGATCAAAGAATACTCCGATCACCGCGATGCGGCCTACTCGGCGCAAGACGCCGGCTTCGCCTTCGTCCGCGATCACTTTAAGAGTTACGGCGGGACCTGGATGAGTGTCGAGAGCGGTCTCCATGCCATGAGAAGTGAAGCCGAGCCATTCGAGCAGCTCCTCGCCCGGCTCGCACCGGGAACGCCCCAGGCGGTGGCCGGCCGACCTGCGCAGAAAGAGGCGGGAAATCCGGAGCTGCAGGAAAGCGCACCGGTTCTGGCTCCGGAGACGCCGAAGCCAAAACCCAAACTCGACGCCGGGCAGCTCTACTGAGTTTTGCTAGCCAATGCGCTCGATCGACCAGATGATCGCCGTCTTCTCAACTCGGTGGGTAGAAATGAAGGCCTGCGCGACGGGGCTGAAGCTGATCGTGTCGATCCCAGCGGGCGTGACCTCATTCAGCCTAAGCGGCTGATCCATCAGTCGCGCCGCCCCCCCTTTCCAAGAGCCGTCCTTCGTCGGCCCCGAAAGGTCCCAAAGCAACGGGCTATCGTCCTCTTCCGCCAGAGAGATCAGCATTGTGGAGCTGCAGTCGAACAGCATCGCGCGAATGCTGTTCTGATGAAGATGATTGTTCATCGACGTGGAGTGGCCCTTCAGCAGCATTGGAATATCGTCGTCAAAGTCGAAGATCTGCAGGTATCCAGACGAAGACCCCACCGCAACGAAGCGCCCATCCGGCGATGTCGCCGCATAGTCGGCGAAACCCCGAAAATGCTCGCATGCGGCGCGCTCCTCCTCTGACGCGATGTCCATCGCATCGAGCTGTCGCCGCGTCCAACTAGAACTCGTCTGATAGTCTTCGTCATCTGGAGACAGCTCCTGGAGGAGCCGACCCGTTTCGGCGCTGTAACGCCGGCACCCAGATGCGGACGTCACGACAACTGTCGCCCCGTCGGCGCTGAAGCAAGCCGAGGAGAGGTTTACGTCCGACGCGATAGTCGCAATCGCGTTCAATGCTATCCTGTTTTCGTTCGACACTTGATGCGCCTACCTCTGTCGTGTCACTGCCGAGCTCGCGAGCGAAGCAACCTCAAGCTTCATCGCGGCATATGCAATCGGCATCGTAAAGGGGCAGCATCGCTCACCCCAGAGCAGACTTCACGAGACTGACGTACATTGTTGATTTCAGTCCGCCGAGCGGCCGTCCAGTGGGATCGCAGCCAAAGTCCGCTTCCCGCCCGAAGGCGACATGAGTTTTGCGCGGTGAAGCATCCGGTCGGACAACATCTCCCGGATGAAGCGTTCGACGGACGCTGGCCGATAGGCGTCGGCTTCCGAACCGATTGCAGACTCAGAGGATCGGAATGGCCGCGCTCGCGTCGTTACTCTGGAGACGCCAATTACAAGATGAGGGGATCGGTGAGGGGGCCACACTTCGCTACCTAGTGAAAATCGATATAAATCAGGTAGATACTAGGCCCATGTGGCGGAGGGACAGGGATTCGAACCCTGGATACGGTCTCCCGTATACACACTTTCCAGGCGTGCGCCTTCGACCACTCGGCCACCCCTCCGGGAGGCGTGAACTTACGGAGTTGGACAGAGGATGCAAGGGGCGCAGAGAAGTTAAACCGACTCGACAGGGATCTTTGTCTCGAGACGGCCCGGCGCCTGCGCATAGCTTCGATGAAAGGCGTCGCGATGCGCGCCATAGACGTCATCGCCGTTGAGTATGAGAAAACCGCTCTCGGCCGCCATTCTCTCCCCCCAAGGCGCCACGATGTCAAAGCCGCCGATCAAGCGATAGGCGCGCACGCCGCCCCGCGCGCGATGCGCCGGTCCGAACAACGTGTCGATCCCGACAGGCTCGTAGAGTTCCGCGAACCTCTCTTCCCGGATCACGTAGCTGTTCAGCGCCCCGTCAGGCCCGCGCAACGCATCGCGATCCGGCCCCAGATTCGTAACAATGAAATCTCCCTTCCGGGCGATATTGACCGTCTCGACCCCGTCCCAGAATGTTTGAATTCGCTCGCGTTTCCTAGCGATCCGCGCGGCGACTTCCCCCACCTTGTAGGCGCAAAACGGAACGCGGCGCAGCGTCCTCGCGATTGAAAAGAAGTCCTCCCGCCACAATCGGCGATCCGCGATCAGGCGCTTCCATCCGCGCGACGTCTTTTCTATCCGCACCATACCGCGTGCTTACCACGAAGCGCTGGAACATGTGCGCTTTTGCGGCGGCCGAGCGCTATTCCAGAAACAGGAACACGACGCATCCGGCGACAAGCAAACCCATCGTCACGTTGAACGTCCGCAACCGGGCGTCGGTGGACAAAAAGCGCCGGATGGAGACGCCGAAGATCGTCCACGTTTGAGAGGACCCGATGCCCGACAGCACGAACACGCCAGCGCAAATAGCGGCTTCTTTAACGGGAGCAAGACCGACCATGAACGCGGACGCAGTTCCGATCGCCATGCTCCAAGCCTTGGGGTTGATCCATTGAAAGCCCGCGGCCTCGACAAAGGTGAAGGGCCTTCCGCCGCCGGCCGTCTTGGTGCGGCCAGCGGTGGCGATGCGCCACGCGAGATAGAGCAACAGCGCCGCTCCGGCCCACTTGAGCGTTTCTCGGAAAACCGGCGAGGCCTTGAACAGCTCGCCCAAACCGAGCGCGATCAAAAACAGCATGATCGGAAACCCCAGCGCCACGCCAAAGGCGTGCGGCTGGCTGGCGCGATACCCAAAGGTCGCCCCGGAATTGGCGAGCATGATGTTGTTCGGTCCCGGGGTCCAGGTGCTGGCGAAGGCGAAAGCCGCCAGGGCGAGTAGCCGCTCCCATTCCATTTTCGGATCCCCGAGTTCAGCTCCGGCGGCCGCCGCTCTGCGATCCTGCGGAAGCCGGTCGGCGACTGCGCCTAATCCTCGCGAAGGTGTCGAAGCAGCTGATCGCGGTCCAGCGCGAAATTGTCACCGATCCAATGTTGTTCAGCGCGCCTCAAAGCCGCTCCGAGTCCCGGGCCAGGCGACAGACCGTCCGCGATCAGGTCCTTGGCTGACAACGGGAACTCCGCCGCTGCGCCCCGTTCCGCCTGTGCGAACTCGCTAGGCAGCGCGTTGCGCGCCTCAGCGCTGCTCAGCCCCCGCGCGGCCGCGGACAGTATCAAGGCGTCGCGCGAAGCCCGGGCGCCCAAGCGATATCCCGCTTCGCCCGGCGACATCGTCGTCGCCCGCGCCAGCGCGTTCAGCTCGGCGACCTCCGCCTTGGAGAGCCTCAGCGCTTCGCCGACCACCTCCGCGCCTCCGCCCCCCAAAGCCTTGAGCCGCCGTATCCAGGAGGGAGCTTCATCGATCGCGGCTTCGACGCCTTCAAGCCGTTCGAGGCCCTCGACCGACGCACCGGGCAGCACGATCGCCAACACTCCCGCGGCCGCCATCCGCTCGGTCGCATGCGCCGAGCTGGGCGCAGTCAGAAGCTTGCGGACTTCATGGCCGATCCGTTCGCGCGCCAGCTTGGCGACGCCGTCCTTTAGCCTTGTGATCGACGCCAGATCCGCGTCTTCGATGCCGGCGTCCCCATACCAAGCCGTAAACCGGAAGAACCGCAGTATTCGAAGGTAGTCCTCGCGGATCCGGTCCTCCGCCAGCCCGATAAAACGCACTCGGCGGGCCTTCAGATCCGACAGCCCATCGCCAAGCGGGTCGTAGACCCGGCCGTCAATATCGGCGTAGAGCGCATTCATCGTAAAGTCGCGACGCATCGCGTCTTCCGACCAGTCTTTGGTGAAGGCCACGACCGCGCGGCGCCCGTCCGTCTCGACGTCGCGCCGCAGCGAGGTGATCTCGTATCCGTGGTGAGACGCCACGGCTGTGATCGTGCCGTGGTCGATCCCGGTTGGAACCGCCTTGATCCCCGCGGCCTCGAGCAGACGCGTGGTCTCCTCTGGCGCGACGTCGACAGCGATGTCAACATCCGTGGCGCCCGCAGCCAGAAACGCGTTTCTGACGCAGCCCCCGACGAACCGCGCCGTCGCGCCGCCGGTTTCAAGCGCGGCGACAACGCTCCGAATCTCTGGGTCGGTCAACCATTCGGCGGAAATGATCTCAGCGCTGGGAGTGTCCATTCAGCGGGGATAGGCGTCACAGGCGGTTTCGTCCAGCGGATCGAACCGGCGAGGCGACCGCCCCGCTTTCACGCGCCTTGTCCCGCGCCGCCGCCACCATCCGCATTCGGTCGGACAGGTTGCGAAGCATTCCCGCTGTCGCGCCCCAGATGTAGCGCTCGGGGCCATGCGGTTCCGCCCAGGGCATCGCATAGAACTCGCGACGCCGCCCCATCCACTCTCTCGAATGGCGTTGGTGATTGGCCGGGTCCATTAGGAAAGACAAGGGCGTCTCAAACACTTCAGCCACCTCGTTGTCGTCAAGGATCGGCTGAAACCGCGGATCCACCAGCCCCACGAAAGGCGTAACGCTGAAGCTGGTCGAGGTCTCGTAAAGATCGATCGCGCCCAGCACGTCGACATGATCGCGGCCAAGACCGATCTCCTCCTCGGCTTCGCGCAAGGCCGTGGCCAACGGCGATGGATCGAAGGCGTCCACCTTGCCGCCTGGAAACGCGATTTGACCCGGATGCTTGGAGAGGTGATCGGCGCGCCGCGTCAGGATCACGTGAAAGCCGCTCGGCCGCTCGACGATCGGGCAAAGCACGGCGGCGGGCCGCAGTTTCCGGGTCGGCGGCAACAGCGCCCGCGCATCCGGCGCCAGATCGAAGTCGCTGCGCGGAGCTGGCTGCGTCGCCCCCCACACAGCCGCCTCTATCGCGGCGCGGTCGATTTTGTCGAACAGGCCAGCGCTCATCAGACGTCATCCACCGTGATCTCGTCGACAGTCGCCAACGGATAGAACGCACCGCCGGACCACAGGCCGAACATCTCTCCCTCGACGGCGCCGATATCCACCAGACGGTAAAAGCTCTTGCGGTCGATCCGCGCCTCCAGACGCCCGCGCACCAGGACATAAGGCGTCGGCTCGCCGGTGTCCGGGTTGCGCTTCACCCGGATCGGGTTCTCCGGACCGGCGGCGACCTCATCGCCGACATTGGTCTGGAACACCAAGGACTGCGCCTTGCCGTCGCCCTCCGATCGGAAATCAACGGCGACGAACGGAACGTCGTCGACCCGAATGCCGATCTTCTCGACGGGGGTGACCAGATAATACTTGTCGTCGTCGTCCCGACGCAGCACCGACGAAAACAGCTTCACGAGCGGGGGCCGGCCGATCGGCGTGCCGAGATAATACCACAGACCATCCCGTGCGATCCGGATGTCTAGATCGCCGCAATAGGCTGGATTCCAGAGATGCACCGGCGCGCCGCCAGACTTGGCCGCGGATCTCGCCGCCTCCCCCAATCGGCGCGCGATGTCGTCGGCGCTGACCGTTTGAACGCTCTCGACCGCTTTTTGCACCGGATCAACCATGCCTGCGCCGCCTTTGGACATTGTCTCGCCTCGTTTCCCCTTCGATCTTGTGATCGCAAGCTTCGCCTGGACGGTGGAAAGGGCTTTCGTGGGACCTTTATATCATGAAGTCTATTTAGAGTGAGATCGAGGCGGTCCAACCGGTCGACCGCCCCTGACAGCCCAAGACTGATCAGCCGCACGGCTGATGAACCCAGACGACTGAGGAAGCCATATGACTGACCCTAGTGCGGCCCGACAGGACAGCGGCCTTGACCCGGTGACCGAGGCCCGGCGCGCGGCGGATCTGCTTGGACGGGTGCGAACCGAGATCGCGAAACGCGTCATCGGCCAGGGCCAAGTCGTCGACCTTTCGCTGATATCGATCCTGTGCGGGGGCCATGGTCTGCTCGTCGGGGCGCCTGGGCTGGCGAAGACGCGGTTGGTCGAGACGATGGGAACCGTCCTGGGGCTGAACGCAAAACGCGTCCAGTTCACGCCGGATTTGATGCCGGCTGACATTCTCGGCGCAGAAGTGCTCGAGGAAACCTCCGGCGGCGGCCGCGCCTTTCGGTTCATCGAAGGTCCGATTTTCTGTCAGCTTCTGATGGCGGACGAGATTAACCGGGCCTCGCCTCGCACCCAGTCGGCGCTGCTGCAGGCGATGCAGGAGCATCACGTGACGGTGGCGGGTCGGCGGCGCGATCTGCCCGAGCCGTTCCACGTTCTTGCGACCCAGAACCCGATCGAGCAGGAGGGAACCTACCCGCTCCCCGAAGCCCAGCTCGACCGCTTTTTGGTTCAGATCGACGTCGACTATCCCGACCGCGACGCCGAACGCGACATTCTGCTGTCGACGACCGGGGTCGACGACGCGGCGACCGCGCAAATGTTGGACGCGGCCGAGTTGATGCGCCTGCAGCGTCTTGTTCGTGAAATTCCCGTCGGCGACAGCGTGGTCGAGACAATCCTGACGCTCGTGCGGTCGGGACGGCCGGACGAACCGGAAGCGCATCCGATGGCGCGAGAAACGCTTTCCTGGGGCCCAGGGCCCCGTGCGGCCCAGGCGCTGATGCTCGCGGTTCGTGCGCGCGCCTTGATCGAAGGACGCTTCGCGCCGGGGGTCGAGGATGTCAAAGCGCTGGCGCCGGCCGCGCTGAAACACAGGATGGCGCTGACATTCGCAGCCCGCGCAGAAGGGAAACGCCTGGATCAGGTCATCGGGGCCTTGATCGAGGACGCCTGTGGCTGAGGTCGCCGCAAACCCGGTCACGCTGCGCCGCGACGCCGAGGCGCTCTCCGCGACCCTGCCGCCGCTCTTGGCGCAGGCTGAACGGTTGGCCTCGACCGTCGTGCTCGGAGCGCATGGGCGCCGCCGCGCAGGCATGGGGGAGACCTTTTGGCAATACCGGCCCGCCACGCCCGGCGACGCCGCCTCCTCCATCGACTGGCGCCGTTCTGCTCGGTCCGATCAGCTTTACGTGCGTCAGACCGAATGGGAGGCCGCTCAAACCGTGTGGCTGTGGTGCGACCGCTGCGCTTCGATGAGCTACAAGTCTCGCGCCGCGCAAACCGACAAGCGCGACCGCGCCGCCGTGCTGGCGACGGCGTTGGCGATCTTGCTGAGCCGCGGCGGCGAGAGATTGGCGGCTCTGGGCACCGACGCGGCCCGACCGGCGATCGGCGAAAGCCAGATGACCCGCATCGCGGCCGCGTTCTCAGAACCCGAAGACGACGATTTTGGCGCCCCACCCGCGTTCGAGGCCGTTCGCGGAGGGCGCGCTGTCTTTGTGAGCGACTTTTTCGGAGACGAACAAGCGATCCTGGCGGGCGTGAACGCGGCCGCTTCGCAGGGGGTCGACGGCCTGCTGCTGCAAGTCGTGGATCCCGCCGAGGAGACGTTCCCGTTTGACGGACGGATCGTCTTTGAGAGCATGCGCGGCCTGTTGAATTACGAAACCGACAGAGCAAAGGCGCTGCGCGAGGACTATATCAAAGCGCTGTCAGCAAGACGCGATCGTCTCGCCGACGCTGCGCGGCGCGCGGGCTGGCGCTTTTCGGTGCACCGCACCAGCGACGCGCCGACGCCGGCGCTTTTGTGGCTGAGCCAGGGGATCTCGCAACCGCGCAACGGGTAAACAACGGCCCGCGCTTCCGTCGCGCGGGCGCCAAGGGAGACGACAATGCTGACCTTTGGGACCCTCGCTTTCCTGCAGCCGCTGTTTCTTGCGGCGCTGTTGGCGTTGCCGATCCTTTGGTTGTTGCTCCGGGCTGTGCCGCCCGCTCCAAAACGCGAGCGATTTCCAGGCGTCCGAATTCTGATCGGCCTGGACGATCGGGAAAGAACGCCTCAGAGGACGCCTTGGTGGCTGCTTTTGTTGCGTCTGATCGCCACCGCCTTTCTGATTTTCGCGTTCGCCGATCCTGTGCTCAATCCCAAACCGCGCCTCGGCGGATCGGGCCCGCTTTTGGTGGTGATGGACGGCGGATGGGCGTCCGGGTCGGACTGGGCGGATCGCAGAGAAGCCGCGCTGGATTTCATCGACCAAGCCGCAGCAGCCGATCGTCCCGTGTCGTTTCAGCGACTGTCGGACCCGACGCCTGCGCCGGAGCAGTTCTCCTTTCAGACAGCCGACGCCGCGGGCCGTGTCGTCGCCGCGTTGGATCCGCTTCCCTGGGCCCCGGATCACACGCGCCTCGATGCGGCGATCGAGGCGGCCGAGAGCCTTGACGCGATCTATCTGCATGACGGCCTCGACCACCCCGGCGCAACTGATTTGGCCGACCGGTTGGCGGCGAAAGGTCCGTTGCGGATGATCGGCCCGGCGGAAACGGCCCTCGCCTTGGCGCCGCCCCGGATCGAAGGGGGCGACATGACCATTTCCGTTCTGCGCGCGGAGACCGGCGACGTTCTTTCGGCTCGCCTGGCGGCGTTTGGCGCCGCCCAGGACGGGGGCGAGCGCCGCATCGCCTTCGCCGACGCCGAGCTGGCGGCGGATACGCTGACCGGCGACGCCTTGATCGAGCTTCCGCTTGAGCTGCGAAACGCCGTTGCGCGGATCGCCATCGCGGGCCAACCGCATGCGGGCGCGGTTCAGCTGTTTGACGATCGCTGGAAACGGCGGAGCGTCGCGCTCGTATCCGGCGAACGCGGGCGCGGCGAACAACCTTTGCTGGAAGGGTTGACCTATCTGCGCGCCGCCCTTGCGCCACACGCATCCTATCAAGAAGCCGCCCTTGAGGACGCGCTTGAACTGAATGTCGACGTGATCATCCTGGCGGACATCGGCCGCATCGACGTCTCGGCCGAAACCGCCCTGCTCGACTGGGTCGAGAGCGGTGGCTTGCTGATCCGCTTCGCGGGTCCGCAACTGGCGGCGGCGGTCGCGGAGCAAAGCCGGCTTGGCCGTCTTGCCGGCGCGCCGCAAATGACGCCTGATCCGCTTCTTCCAACCACGCTTCGCGGCGGCGGCCGCGCGCTGGGCGGCGCGCTTTCCTGGGGCGCGCCACAGGGCCTGCGCTCGTTTCCCCAGGACAGCCCGTTCGCGGATCTCGCCGCGCCGACGGAAGTGACAGTGAGCCGGCAAGTGCTTGCCGAGCCTGGACCGGAGCTCAGCGAACGGATCTGGGCGTCGCTAGCGGACGGAACGCCCCTGGTCACCGCCGCCCCGGTCGGAGACGGCCGCATCGCGCTCTTCCACGTGACCGCCAGTCCCGCATGGTCGTCTTTGCCCCTATCGGGACTGTTCGTCGAGATGATGGGCCGCTTGGTCGCAGCCGCACCCGCATTGGCCGGGGGTGAGGCCGCGCGCGCGGAGAGCGTCGAAACCTGGCGCCCCGAACGCGTCCTGGATGGCTATGGCCGGCTGGAGGCCGTCGGCGACGACGCGGCGCCAGTTGACGGCGCGACCTTGGCCAACGGCGTCGCGCCGGGGATCGCCCCGGGCGTTTACTCACCGGCGACGGAAGACGTGGGAGGGGCGTCCTTGGCGGTCAATCTCATCACCTCGGAGACAATCCTCGCGCCTCGAGCGGCTCCACCGGCCGGGGTCTTCGTTGAAACGCTCACCGGAACCTCGGAGACCCCATTGAAACCCTGGTTGCTGACGGCCGCTATGGCTCTGTTGTTGCTCGATATCCTCGCCGCGCTGTTTGTCGCCGGACGACTGCGCCGGAGCGTGGCGTCGCTTGTCGTCGGCGTGATCCTGGCCGCCGGCGTGATCAGCGACGCGCCGCCGGCTTTCGCGCAATCAAGCACGGAAACCACTGAAGACGCCGACCTGTTCGCCGTCGACCCGGCGGAAAAGCGCGCGGCCCTTGAGACCGTCCTGGGCTTTGTAACGACAGGCGATCCACGCGTTGATCGCATCAGCGAGGCCGGCCTGTTGGGTCTTTCGGCCACCCTCAATCAACGCACAGCCATCGAACCCGGCGAACCAGCGGCGGTCGATATCGAAGCCGACGAGTTGGCGCTTTTCGCAATTCTCTACTGGCCCATCACAGCGACCCAGCCCGAGCTGTCTGATACTGCGGTTCGACGGATGAACGCCTTCATGCGGTCGGGCGGACTGCTGATTATCGACACCCGCGACACGCATGAGACGTTCGGATCTGCGGAAGGCCCGAACGCGCGCAATCTCCGTCGGCTGGTCGGCCGCCTTGATCTGCCGCCGCTCGAACAGACGCCGCCGGATCATGTGCTGACGCGCTCGTTCTATCTGATCGACGCGCTCCCGGGCCGTTGGTATGGCGGTCCCGTCTGGGTCGAAGCCGCGCCCCAAGGCGGAGAAGACGGTCAAACCGTCGTGAACGCCAACGACGGCGTTTCCCCCGTGATCATCGGGGGCCACGACTGGGCCGGCGCCTGGGCGCTCGATGAGCAGGGCGCGCCGCTTTTCCCGATGGGCCGAGGCGGCGAGCGCCAGCGGGAGATCGCCTACCGCTTTGGCGTCAACGCCGCGATGTACGCGTTCACGGGCAATTACAAATCCGATCAGGTTCACCTCCCCGCGCTGCTTGAGCGGTTGGGAAATTAGAGGCGCGCATGAGTTCCATTTCCGACATCGTCGCCCGTCCTGCGATCCCGATCGAGCTCATCATCGCTCTTGGGGCCGTCGCCGCGGCGTTGATCTTGTTCTCGCTGTCGCGGGGTCTCGCCGGCGCATGGCTGCGCCTTGGCGCCGTCTTGGCCCTGATGCTCGCATTGCTCAACCCGGCGGCGGTGAACGAAACGCGCGACGGTCTGACCGACGTCGGGGTGATCGTCGTCGACGAAAGCCCGAGCCAAACGCTCGAAGACCGAATGGCGACGGCGACCCAGACGGCGGCGGCGCTGGAGACGGCGGCGCGTCAGCTCGACGCTGAAACGCCGGGGCGCGCCCCGCTCGACCTGCGCGTTGTCCGCGTCGCGGGAGACGGCGCTGAGGGAACCCGTCTCCTCACGGCGCTTGGCGAAGCCTTGGCGGACGTCGCCCCGGAGCGCGTCGCCGGAGCCGTGATGATCACAGACGGCGCTATCGCAGACGCCGACCGGCTGCCAACGATCTTTTCTGGCCGCGACGCCACGGGAAACGCCGCATATGCGCCGCCGCTCCACGTCCTTTTGACAGGACGCGAAGACGAGTTTGACCGCCGCCTGGTGCTCGAGACGGCGCCGGGGTTTGGACTGGTCGGCGAAAAGGTGGCGCTCCGCTTTCGCGTCGAAGAAAACGGCGAGGCGCCCGCCGGGCTCGCAGCCCCGGCGGTTCGCGTGCTGATAGACGGACAGCCGGCCGCCGCCGCGCTCGCCCGCATCGGCAGGTCGATCGAGTTGGAGATTGACGTCGCGCACCCAGGTGTGAACGTCGTCGAACTGCGCCTCGATGTGGTCGAGGGCGAACTCACCGACCGAAACAACTCCGCCGCCTTCACATTGAACGGCGTTCGCGACCGGCTGCGGGTGCTGCTGGTGTCCGGCGAACCACATGCGGGCGAGCGCACATGGCGCAACCTGCTCAAGTCCGATCCGTCTGTTGATCTCGTGCACTTCACGATCCTGCGCCCACCGCGCAAACGCAGCTTCGCGACCGTGAACGAGTTGGCGCTGATCCCCTTTCCCACGCGCGAGCTGTTTGAGGTGAAGCTCGACGAGTTCGATCTGATCGTCTTCGATCGTTACCGGCGCTGGGGCATCCTCGAGACGCGCTACATCGAGAACATCGCCAACTACGTGAAAGAGGGGGGCGCAGTCCTGATCGCAAGCGGTCCGGCCTTCGCGGGACTGCAGAGCATGTACCGCACCCCCTTGGCGGAAGTGCTTCCCGCGGCGCCGACCTCGATCGTGGTTCAGGAGCCTTTCCTGCCGGAGGTCACGGATCTGGGCGGTCGTCACCCTGTCACTCGTGAGTTGCCGGGCCGCCAGGCGAATGCCGGCGCACGCCCGTCCTGGGGTCGGTGGTTCCGGCAGATTGACGTCGAACTGCTCGGCGGCGACGTGATCATGAGCGGGGCGGCGGAGAAGCCGCTGTTGATCCTGGACCGCGTTGACGAGGGACGCGTCGCGATGTTGGCGTCGGATCACGCCTGGCTTTGGGCGCGCGGCTATGACGGCGGCGGTCCGCAGGCCGAGCTTCTGAGGCGCCTCGCGCACTGGCTGATGAAGGAGCCGGAGCTGGAGGAAGAGGCCTTGACCGCAGCCCCGGCCGCCGGCGGGTTCACGATCGAGAGACGGTCGCTGACGCTGGGCGACAAATCGGTCGTCACCGTTTCGCCCGGCGGCGAGGAGACGAGCGTCGCGTTGACGCCGGTGCGCGACGGGCTCTGGCGCGCCGTGGTGGCGACGGAGGAGCTGGGTCTTCACAGTATTCGAGACGCGGAGAGCAGCGAGATCGGGGAGGACGGCCCGCTTCAGGCGATCGCGGTCGTGGGTCCGGCCTCGCCGCGCGAGTTCGCCAATCCGATCTCGACTGCGGATATCCTGGGACCAATGGCCGATGCGACCGGCGGCGCTGTTTGGCGGCTGGGGGAAAAGGGCGTTCCGGACCTGCGCCGCACCCGCGAAGGGCGCGCGGCGGAAGGGTCGCGCTGGATCGGTCTCGCCCGGCGGGACGCCTACACCGTAACCGGCGTCGAGCTGTCGCCCCTAGCGCCCCCTTGGCTGATGTTTGGTCTCGCCGGCCTCTTCGCGATCGCCGCATGGCGTGTCGAGGGCCGCTAGAAACGGCCACAACAGGGCCAACTCGATTCGAAAGCGGCGCAGAGTGTGCGCGCGGGTCCTTGCCGAACGGGCGCTGATATGGTGTCGTTACGCAGTGGGGCTGTCTGCGACGGGGCGCGGATGCGATACTCCTGTGTGATTTTAATCTGCGCGATGATGTTCAGCCTGGGCGCGGCTCAGGCGGGATCTGACATAACCTTGCTCAAACTGCCGCCGGATGAACGCGAAACGCGGCGGCTGTTCGCCGACTGCACCACCCGCGACACCACGACGGACAATGCTCGGCACGAGTGTTTGTCGGACGCGGATGAAGCGACCGCGCCGGAGAACTTCTTTTTCGTCGAGGCCGAGACCGTCGTCCGGCATTTGAGCGGCGGCGGCGATCTCTCCGAATGCCCATATGAATTCGACGGCTATGTCGCTGTCGTGCCGATGGCGGGCATCACCCGCCCGACCATCGCCCGGCTAAGGGCCTCGGCGACCGGCCCGCAGGAGGCCGGGATGGGACGCGGCTGGGCTTCGTGTCAGGGCGACTTCGTCCTCAAGCGCTATCGCTGAGCGCGCGGCGCACATCGCCTTTCACGCCCGCCATGGCGTCCGGCCCAAGCTCTACAGCCAGAATGCGATTGGGGTTGGTCGGCGGCGGAAATCTCAACTCCTCGGCCAATGCGCGGCGGAAGCCAAAACGCCGGTAATAGGGCTCGTCGCCAATCAGCACCACACGCAGCCACCCAAGGTCTGCGGCGATCTCCAGACTTTCGAGGATCAAGAGCGCCCCGATCCCTTCGCCTTGACGGGTTGGGTGAACGGCGACGGGCCCGAGCAGAACCGCGGGGGCCTTCTCGTCTCCGATCTCGATCGGCCAGTACCGGATCGCGCCGGTCACGACGTTGTAGTCGTCTCGAGCCAGCAGACACAGCGCGGACACAGGCTCGACGCCGTCGCGCAGCTGATAGGAGGACAGCGCCGTGCGTCCCGGCGCGAACGCCAGATCAAACAGGGCCTCGACCTCGTCGCGATCGTCGGGACTTTCTTTCAACACCCGAAGCGCCACGGGCCCGCCTCGCTTACCAACTCGCCAGCATTCAGTTCGCCGCGGGTAACATGCGGACGCGAAACGGTCTATATCGCCACCGGAGCAATATTTCCTGAATGATCAACGGAGTTGCGCGTGTTCTACCGCCCTGCCCACGACCCGCACGGTCTCGCCCATAACCCATTCAAGGCGCTCGTCGCGCCGCGGCCGATCGCCTGGGTGTCGACGCTCGACGCCGACGGACGCGCCAACCTCGCACCTTTCAGCTTTTTCAATGCGGTGTCTGAAGCCCCGCAGATCCTCATGTTCGCGGCCTATGGCAAGAAGCCGGCGGAGGATCTCAACAAAGATACGCTGCGGAACGTCCTGGAAACCCGCGAGTTCGTCATCAATGTCGCCCCCCTGGCGCTGAAAGACGCCATGAACGCGTCCGCCGCGCCCTATCCGGCCGGCGTCGACGAGTACGAACGGGCCGGGCTGACCAAAGCCGCTTGCGAGATCGTTCAGCCGCCGCGGGTGGCCGAAAGCCCAGTGGCCTTCGAATGTCGGTTCATGCAACGGGTCGAGTTGCCGTCGCCCGACCCGGACTACACCAACGGACTGGTGCTGGGCGAAGTGGTCGGGATCCATATCGACGACAGTGTGATCAAGGACGGCAAGATCGACGTCAAAAGCTACAAGCCATTGGCCCGGCTTGGATATATGGATTACGCAGCGATCACCGAGACCTTTTCAATGCCCCGGCCACAGGCGGTTTGATCACCAATGCGCTCGCGGTTTTGCCTGCTGGAGATCGCGCAGACCTGACAATCTCGACAATAGGCATGGAACAGTAACACTTTCGCGGCAATATCAATGGCATGAGCGCGAATGAGCTTCCTATCGGAGCCGCGTTTCGCGGCGATCCATCCGGTCCCTTACCCCAAGGGCTGACCGGTTGGCTCGCGCGTGTCGCCGATCGAGCATCCAATGGGTGCGACCGGCGAGACCTCACATACCACGCTGAAATTGAACGGCTTTTCCCCGAAGGTCTGTTCCTGGCGGATTTCCATTCCGACACGCTTCTGTGGGGCGTGGACCCTTGGAGGCCGCGTTCCAGCGGTCACATGGATCTTCCGCGCCTGTTCGACGCGCGCGTCGGTCTACAGGTGTTCGGCGGACCAACCTGGACGCCTTTGCCGATGAAGAACTCCGAGCAGCAGCTCTGCGTGTCTTGTGAGAGCATCGACCAGAGCGACGCGCTGTTTCCAAGCCAATGGCTCGACAGGCTCCGCCGGGGCAAGAGCCACTTGCGCCGCGGCCGCGCCTTTCGTCTGGCCGAACGCTTCAATCAGATGATCCTCTCGGATCGCGACGCGCGGCTGCGCCCGATCTACAGCGCCGGCGATCTCACCTCTCTGAACCATACTGGCGCCGACAAGAAGCTCGGCGTGATGCTCAGCCTGGAGGGCGTGCACTGGATCGAACCCGATGACAGCAGGGCTGCGATCGAGGCGGAGATCAACGCTCTGCGCGCCGCCGGTTATCGCATGATCGCCCCTACGCACCGGTTTTCAAACGGTTTGGGCGGCGCCAGCGAGGACTGTCACGGCCGCAAGGGCCTAAGCCGCGCTGGCCGGATCGCCTTGACCACCTGTTTCGAGCACGGCGTCGCGGTCGACATGGCGCACGCCTCGCCGGCGATGATCCGAGAAGCCGCAGGTCTCGCTCTGGTCGCAGGCGAACGGCCACGGCCTCTGATTGTGAGCCATGCCGGCGTGCGCGCGGCCCATCGGGTCGAACGCAACCTGCGCGACGCCGATATCCGCGCGGTGGTTTCCACAGGCGGGGTGATCGGCGTGGGCGTCTGGATGGAGGCCATCGGCTTTGACCTGAAGGATCCGTTCGAGAGCAAGATGACCCGCATCGTCGACGCGTTCGTCGCTGTGATCGACGCCCTGAAACCGGCGGAGTTCGTCGAGGAGATGGAAGACCGGTACGGTCGTTTCGATCCTTATGAACACGTGGCGATCGGCTCCGATTTCGACGGCGCGACCATGACGCCGTTCGACGTGACCGGTCTCAGCTGGCTGCTGGCCGCGCTCGCCGAGCGCCGAGACGCCGACGGCGCGCCCATCTTCCCGGCGGAGAAGCTGCGTCTGATCGCCGGCGAAAACACGCGCCGCGTCCTGAAAGCGGCTCTCGAGCACTAGTCAGCAGACTTTTCTCCCTACGCGCTTCATACAAAATCCTTCTTCGCGACACTCATCTCTTGGAGGGCGGGAGAACGCATCGCCCGTCAAAGCAAGAAGATGACGGCTCATGTTCGACGACAGCGCCAGATCAGGATCGCAGATGCGTGCGCGCCTCGACGCGGCGCATCCCGACGCCTGGCGCTGGTCGCTCAGCTGCTGCCGTGGAGATCGGGAAAGCGCGATGGAAGCATTGCATGACAGCTATCTGGCGATCCTCGAAGGGCGCGCGCGACACTCGGGACAGTCGTCGTTCAAGACGTTCCTGTTTGGCGTGATCCGTCTCACCGCCAGAGCGACACGCCGAAAAGCGGCGTTCCGAAACCTGCTCACCGCGCCGATCGAAACCGCGGCGACGCTGGGCGTGGACGGCGGGCAAGAGACGTCGGCGACGGCGCGACGGATTGATCACGCCTTCATCAAGCTTCCCCAGCGCCAACGCGCGGTGGCGCAATTGGTTCTGACCCATGATCTGACCGTGACCGAAGCCGCGGAGGTTCTGGGAATGTCGCGCGGCGCCGCCAGCCGGCATTACGCGCTGGCCAAGTCCCGCCTGCGGGCGCTTCTGAAAATCGAGGAGAGCGGCGATGACCTCTGACCGCGAGGATCTGCAACTCAAAGCCCTGGCGCGCCAAACGCGCGTCGACGCGCCCGCCATCGACGCCGTGCTCGAGTTCAAACCGGCGCGGCGGCGCGTGCGCCCGATCGCGGTGGCGGCGCTTTTGCTGGCGTTCGGCGCCCCGATCGGAGCGGTGTTGGTCTCGCCAGCGCCCACCGCCCCGAACTACGCAATCGTCTTGCCGAACTACACCGCCGCCTTGGCGCCGCCGAAAGCCGGCGCCCGTCTCCCCACCGTTCCGAAACCGAAGAGGACCGATTCATGATCGAGCCGAAACACTGTCTTCTCATCGCAGCGCTTGGCTTGGGCGCTGTCGTCGCCGCTCCGACGCTCGCCTGGTCTGACGAACCAATCGAGGTCACGCTCGTCGACCATGTCGAAGAAGAAGATGAGGACGAGGACGACCCGTTTGCGGAGTTCCTGTTTGAGCCAGAGCTGGTTCTGGAGCATTCAGCCGAGCTCGGCCTGACGGACGCTCAACGCGACGCGCTCATTGATCGCGTCGTCGACATTCAGGCGGAAGTCACCCGGATGGAGTTGAAGGCCGCGCGCGACCATGGCGAGCTGATGAGGCTGCTTCAGGAAGAACCAATGGACGCCGACGCCATTCTACCGCTTGTCGACAACCTTCTGACCGTCGAGAGCGAAACCAAACGCAAATACGTGCGGCTGCTGATTGAGATCCGCAACGAGCTCACCCCGGAGCAACGGGCTCAGCTCGACGCCATTCGGCACGAAGACTAGCCGCGGCCCCGCGTCAAGACTGCGCCGGCTCACGGCCGCGACGGGAGACCGTCGCGGTCTTTTCAGTCGCCGATCCAAACCCTCTGTCCAAACGCAGCCGGCTCGCTTTAGGTTGCCGCATGTAGAAGATGCGAGCGGAGAGCGGCGGCATGGCGGAAACAGTGGTGGGCGTTATCGGCGGCAGCGGGGTCTACGAGATCGCCGGGCTGGACGACGCCGAGTGGCGCACGGTCGAGACGCCCTGGGGGGCGCCGTCGGATCAGGTGCTGACCGGGACGCTCGACGGGCTACGCCTCGCCTTCTTGCCGCGGCACGGACGCGGACACGTGCAGTCGCCGACCAGCATAAACTACCGAGCCAACATCGATGCGCTGAAACAGCTTGGCGTCACCGATGCGATCTCGGTCTCCGCCTGCGGCTCCTTCCGAGAGGAGATGGCGCCGGGCGACTTCGTGATCGTGGATCAGTTCATCGACCGGACCTTCGCGCGCGAAAAGAGCTTCTTCGGCGCAGGCCTCGTCGCGCATGTCGGTTTCGCCCACCCTGTCTGCCCGCGCCTGGCCGAGATCGCGGCGACCGCGGCGGAGGCGACTGGCGTCACGGTTCATCGCGGCGGAACGTATCTCGCCATGGAGGGTCCGCAGTTCTCGACGCTGGCCGAAAGCAAGCTCTACCGCGAGGTCTGGGGCTGCGACGTGATCGGCATGACCAACATGCCGGAGGCCAAGCTCGCGCGCGAGGCCGAGCTTTGCTACGCCGGCGTGGCCATGGTCACCGATTACGACTGCTGGCATCCAGACCATGACAATGTCGACGTCGCCGCCATCGTCGCGGTTCTCCGAGGCAACGCCGACAACGCCCGTAGTCTCGTTCGTCAATTGCCGCCCCTTTTGGCAGGGGAGCGGGCGCCGTGCCCGCACGCATGCGATCGCGCGCTGGACGCCGCGATCATCACCGCGCCTGATGCGCGCGATCCCGCGATGATTGCAAAGCTCCAAACGGTCGCTGGGCGGGTTTTGGGAGAGACAGCATGAACCTGAAAGACCATATCCGCACGATCCCGGACTTTCCCAAACCCGGGATCATGTTCCGGGACGTCACGACGTTGTTCGCGCATCCGGACGGGTTTCGAGAAACCATCTCGCGTCTGGTCGAGATCGCGCGCGTCGGCCGACCCGATCATATCGCCGGCTATGACGCGCGCGGGTTTGTCTTGGCCGGCGCCATCGCCGAGAAGCTTGGCCTGGGCGTCACTCTGCTGCGGAAAAAGGGCAAGCTGCCCGGCGACACGATCTTCGAGGAGTACGAACTTGAGTACGGCACGGCCGCGCTCGAGATCCACTCAGACGCCGTCGGTCCCGGTCAACGGGTTTTCCTGGTGGATGATCTGATCGCAACGGGCGGAACCGGGCTGGCCGGCGTCAACCTGATCCGCCGCCTGAACGCCGAGGTCACGGGGTTCGCCGCCGTGATCGACCTGCCTGAACTCGGCGGCGCGGATCGGATCCGCAGCGCCGGCGTCGAGGTCGAGGCCCTGGTCGCCTTCGAGGGCCACTAGCGCCCCTCGAAGACTTGAGCGCTTGGCCCTAGCGACCTTGAACCGCCGGGGCGAGCGGATCAAAGCGCAACAACTTGAACTCGCCCAGCGATCCGTCCTCGCCGCCGTTCAAGGGCGGCGAGCGGTGCAGCTCATTGATCGTCACGTAAATCTTGCCGTCCGCGCCGATCGCAAAGCCGTCGGGCCAGGAATAGGCGTCGTCTTGATAAAGCGTCTCGTAGGAGCCGTCGGGACGCACAACGCCGATCGCATCTTCGGTGATCGCGGTGATGTAGACGTTGCCGCCCGTGTCGACGGCCGAGCCATCCGAGATCGGTTTGTCGCCGTAACGCTCGACCCGCGCTTCAAGTTCGGCGGCGGTCAGGTCTTCGTCCAGCAGATCCGCGGTCCGAACGCGGTACATCGCGGTTCCGGACATCGGGGCGAAGTACACCCACTCATTCGTCGGATCGACGGTGATCGGGTTCGCGCCGATCCGCGCCGGCGCATTCCCCAGGGTGATCACGCGCTCGTCAATGACCATGTCGACGTCCTCCGGCCGCGTGAACGCCGATCCTTCCAGCACCCGCCGCGCCCGACCGGTCTTCAGGTCGACAACGATCAGCGCCGAGGTCTCCGCCGAAGCCGTGTCGGTGACGTAGACCGCCTCATTCTCGCGATCGATCGCAAGATCGTTCAGGAAACTATCCGGACGAGAGATCGGCGCGCCGAGATAGATGATCCGATGCAGTTGCTCGGCCTTCGTATCCCAGGCGACCAGACGCCCCACGCGTCCCTCGGCGGCGCCGTCGAGCAGCCATAACACGCCCTCTCGATCGACATTCAGACCAAGAACGCCTTTCAGGCCTGGACCATCCCCGACCGGCGCTCCTGCCCATTCCGGCGTCGGGTACGGTTTCGTCGCGCCGCCGTCCAGGACCTCGACGACCCGCGTCGCCGGCCCATAGAACTCATGCAGGCTCATGAAGATCCGGCCATCGGGACCAATGGCGATGTTCCCTGGCGGCGTATCACGCTCGAACGTCGCGACCGTCTCGATTTCTGCGACCGCCGGCGAAGCGATCATGGCGGCGGCCGCCAAACTCAAAAAGACGCGCTTCATCAAATCCTCTCCATGTCGAACCAGCAAGGCCGATGCATCGGCACGCCTGCGCGATACCCTCTGGACGAGCGCGGGGCGACCTGCTGAAGATCGAAGGCATCTTTCGGAATTTTCGAATGCATAGCGTAACAGACCTCGAAACTTTCATGGCCATCGTCGAGCGTGGCGGGATTTCCGCCGCGGCCGAGGCGCTGGGGTTGGCGCCGGCGACCGTCAGTCATCGCCTGAGCAAACTCGAGAACGCCCTCCGGGTGAAATTGTTTCACCGGGACAGTCGCCACTTTCGGTTATCCTCGGATGGGCGCGTTTATCTTGAACGGCTCGGCCCAGCTCTCGACGCTTTGCGCGCAGCCGAAAGCGCGGTTCGACCCGGAACCGACATGTTGCGAGGTTCGCTGCGGATCACCCTGCCCCCCTGGGTTCTCGCGACGAGCGTCATGCCTCGACTTCCGAGCTTCACTGCTCGGCATCCGGACCTTCATCTCGACTTCCTGGCCACCGACCGCTTTGTGAACCTGGCCGACGACGGCGTTGACGCCGCGATCCGGGTGGGCGCGCTCCCGGACGGTTCGCTGCTGGCGCGCAAGCTCGCCGACAATCAACGCATCCTGTGCGCTGCGCCGAGCTATCTTGACCGCTCGGGCCGCCCCAAGACCGCGACGGACGTCGCCGATCGCGCCTGGGTGTGTCTGCCCTGGCAAAGGCAGTGGCGGCTTCATACTGCGCACGGCGAGATCAAGTCCTTCAGCGGCGCCAACCGGATCACGGTCTCAAGCGCAGACAGCCTGACGGACGCCGCGATCGCCGGTCTCGGCCTCGTCGTGAAGTCCCGGCTGGCAGTCGCCGAGCATCTGGAGGCCAACCGTCTCGAAGAAGCTGCGCCCGGCGTTCTCGCCGAGGCCGACGCGCCGATCTGGTTTTTGCGAGCGCCTCACGCTGTGAGGTCTGCGCGGGTGGAAGGGTTCTACGCCTTCATGCGCGACGTGATGCGTTCGGACGGCGACAGCGAAAACGACAACGCCAAACCATTCACCAGCTCTGATCGGTGACCACACAACACCGAGTTGGACTTCGCCCGCCGAGGCGCGCCCTACTGCCAGCGACACGTGGAGGCGATGATGAGCTACACCCTTTGGATCGGCAACAAAGCGTATTCGTCCTGGTCGTTGCGCGGGTGGTTGCTCTTGGAAGCGTTCGACATCCCGTTCGAGGAAAACCTTGTTCGGATGTATTCGAGCGAGTTCGAGGCCGCCCGGACCGAGCACTTCCCCAGCCGCACCGTGCCGACGCTGGTTTTCGAGGATGGCGATCGGCGCCAGATGATCTGGGACAGCCTCGCCATCGTAGAGTTTCTCGCAGAGCGGCATCCGAAGGCTGGACACTGGCCGGAAGACGCGGCGGCCCGCGCCGCCGCGCGATGTCTCGCTGCGGACATGCATTCCGGTTATCAGGCGCTGCGCTCGAACATGCCGATGAACCTCAAGCGCGACTATCCGGGCCGTGGCGTCACGCCGGGAGTTCTTCAGGATGTCGAACGTCTGGCGGCGCTCTGGGCCTGGGCGCGCGAGAGCTTTCCATCGGAAGGGCCGTATCTCTTCGGAAGCCGACTAACGGTCGCCGACGTCTTCTTTTGTCCTGTCGCCAATCGCCTTGCGACTTACGCTGTTGAATTGCCGGAACCCGCCTCTGTCTACTGCGCCGCCCTGCGCGCTCATCCCGCGATGGAGAAATGGCGCGCAGCCGCGGTGCAAGAGCCCTGGGTGGAGCCGCGTTACCAATACGAGGACTGATGAGCGCCGTTTCGATCCGACCAGCGCGCGCCGCGGACGCTGAGGCGATCGCCGAGGTTCACGCTGCGAGTTGGCGGGACGTTTATCAGGATACGATGCCCGCAGACTATTTGCGGGATCGCGCGCTGGCGGACTTGACCCGGCATTGGCGGGAAACCGAACTGAGCGCGGACGAGGTGATTCTGGTTGCGACGATCGGCGACTAAGTGGTCGGCTTTATCGCGATTTACCGTCGCCCCGAACACGGCCCGACGCCATATCTCGACAACCTGCATGTCCGGCCGAGCAACCGATCTGGAGGGCTCGGGGGAAGACTTCTGATCGAGGCCGCGAACCAGCTTCGCAAGCTTGGCGAGAACACGCTCTATCTCTGGTTGGTGGACGGCAATGACGCTGCGCAGCGGTTCTATGAACGACTCGGCGGTCTCCCGACCGAGCGCTCCAGCAAGGAGGTGTTCGGCGTGCCGCTCAAGACGCTCAAAATCGAATGGGACGATCTGGGCCCGATCATCCGCGGCGCAACAGCAGCTTCCCAGTGAAGGACATCGCGATTTCGCCGCGCTGGTTCTCGGCCCAATTCCGCATCAGCAAGAGGCCCCAGTCCCGCATCGAATTGAGATCTCGCACCTCGAGCGGCATCGAGAAACAGCGCAACGTGTCGCCTTCCAAGACCGGGCGTCGCCATCGGAGATCCTCAAAACCCGGCGATGGGCCTCGTTTGACCTGAGCGTTCGTCTGCTCCTCAGCGGGCAGCGTCGCCATCGCGGCTTGATGCGCCGCCGACATCCGCCCCATCCAAACCGCCGTTGTGTGCCAGCCGCTGGCGGCGAGACCACCGAAGAGACTGGCGCGGCCCGCCTCTCGATCCAGGTGAAACGGTTGCGGATCAAACTGCTGGGCGAAGTCCACGATCGCCTCGGCCGTGATCTCCTCCGACCCCAGATCGAACGCCACTCCAACCGGCGCATCGGCCGGGTCGACATATGTCATCTCGCTGCCCGGCGCGATCCTCTCCGGCGCTTTCTCCGGGAGGGACGCCTTCTTGGCGACCGCGCGAGCGCTCGACGCGCCGCCGGGCGAACGGCGCGCAATGAGAACCACGAAACTCTGCGTGCATAGAATGTGCTCGGGCGCGCTCAGGGTGAATTCAAATGACACCAGCCCCGCATCCGGCCGACTGCCCGAGGGCCGAGACCCGGTCACGTCGCACCGCAGCCGCATCGGAACATTGGCGTAGACAGGTTTGCGCCAACGCACTTCCGAGACGCCGGGACTGCCGAGCCCGGCCGTTCGAAGGATCACCGCCTCCGCATACATTCGCATCATGAGCGCGCAAGTGTGCCAACCGCTGGCGGCCAACCCGCCCAAGAGCGAGGCCCGAGCCGCCTCACGATCGACATGGAACGGCAGCGGGTCGTAGCGTCTGGCGAAGGCGATCATCTCCTCCTCGGTCAGCGTGCGCTCGCCGCAATCAAAGCTCTGTCCTTCGGCAAAGTCTTCAAAGTGCAGGATATCCTTCACGTCCGCTCCTCCTCGACCGAGAGGACGGCGCCGGGGTTCATGATCCCGACTGGGTCCAGCGCCCGTTTGATCGCCCGCATCGCCGCGAGCTTCGCCGGATCGCCATAGCGTGCGAGGTCGTCGCGCTTGGCCCGGCCGATCCCGTGCTCGGCGCTGATCGAGCCGCCGTAATGATGCGTTAGATCGTGAACCGCCCGGGTCACAAGCGGCGCCAGCACCTTGAACTCCGGCTCGTCGCGGCGGCGCCCTTCGGGCGGGTAGAAATTGTAATGCAGATTGCCGTCGCCAAGATGGCCAAAGCAGTTGATGCGCGCGCCCGGCGCCACCTTCCTCGCCATGTCGTCGCCTTCGGCGATGAACTCAGCGATCCGGCCGATCGGAATTGAAATGTCATGGCTAGCGATAGCGCCGACTTCCGCATTGGCGAGGGGGATGTTCTCCCGCAATCGCCACAGCTCCTGACGCTGCGCCTCATTCGACGCAAGAACAGCGTCCTCCAGATACTCTTCCCACAGTTCGCCAAGCGCGCCTTCAAGAGCTTCCGCAGCGCCGGGAGCGCCGATCTCCAGCAACGCATACCATGGGTGCTTGGCCTCCATCGGGTCGCGGCTGCGGTCGATATGATCGAGCACGAAGTCGACGCCCTGTCGCGCAATCAACTCGAATGCGGAGACGCTTTCGCCCAGCGTTTCCTGCAGCTTCCGAAGCAGCGTCAACGCGTCCGCCGGAGAGCGCAGAGCACACAGCGCCGTCGCTGTCTCCGCAGGACGCGGAAACAATTTCAGCGTCGCGGCCGTAATCACGCCAAGCGTGCCCTCCGCGCCGATCAACAGGTTGCGCAGATCGTATCCGGTGTTGTCCTTCCGCAGGCTCTTCAGCCCATGAAACACCGACCCGTCCGGCAAGACCGCCTCCAACCCCAGACACAAGTCGCGCGCGTTGCCGTACCGGATGACCTGCACCCCGCCCGAGTTCGCGGCAAGCGCCCCGCCAATGCGCGCGGAGCCTTGGCTCGCGTAGCTCAAAGGGAACAACATCCCGGCCGCTTCAGCCGCCTGTTGCACCGTCTCCAGCACGCACCCGCCTTCAACGGTGATGGCCGCGTCCTCGCGGCTGACCTCGCGCACGCGGTCCATGCGCTCCGTCGACAGCAGCACTGGCGTCGGGCCGTCCGTCGCGATCTGCCCGGCCACCAGCCCCGTTCCTCCGGACACCGGGACCACGCCGACGCCGGCGGCCGCGCATCTGCGCACCACTTCAGCGACCTCTTCCGTCAGAATGGGTCGCGCGATCAGCGCCCCGCGGCCGCGCCACTTACCACGCGGTTCGGTGAAGTAGCCGGGATGCCCATCCGCAGGCAACCACCCCTTCGGACCAAGCAGTTCTCGCAACCCCTCGAGAAACGCGGCGGATGGTTCGGACAGATGGGTCATTTCTTTCTGCTCAACGATCTGGGGTCACCATGGGGTCACGCGAAGCACCGGCCGCGCCAACGGCGAGCGCGCCGCTTTTTTGCGATGGGCGCCGGCGTTGTCGAGAGCCCGATTGGGTTTGATCATGAACGCGAAGATCTCGTCCAGCCCGAACGGCGCATCTTCCTGTCCAAACCGGTCTTTGAACCAAAGGCGCACGGGTGCCTGGTTTTGGATGTCGACCAGACAATACAGCTCTGCGAACACGGACGCGCATTGACGGATAACGGCGTCCTCAGTCTCCCAACAGAGGTCTTCGGGACGGAGGATCTGGCTGAAAACCGCGGTCTGCTCGATCGCCGAGGAGGCCGCATACCGCAAATGCTTCACGATTCAGTCTCCCAAACCTTGCCCTTCCGACGCCAACGTGGTGTTCAGGCGGCTTATTGCTTTGTCAAACCGCTTTGAAGGACCTCCTATGTCCGCGCCGACATCTCCATTCCTTGAGGGCGTGAAAGAAACCGCCGCCGCCCTGACCGCGGTGCTCCCACCGACGCCGCTGCAGGAGAACCTCTACCTTTCGGGCAAGCACGGCGCGCGGATCTTCCTCAAGCGGGAGGACCTGACGCCTGTTCGGAGCTACAAGCTGCGCGGAGCGTTCACATTCTTTCGCAAGGCGCTGTCCGCCGCGGTCCCACCAAAGCGGTTCGTTTGCGCTTCCGCTGGGAACCACGCGCAGGGCTTTGCGTTCGCCTGCCGCCACTTCGACGTCGAAGGCGTTGTCTTCATGCCGGTCACGACGCCCGGCCAGAAGATCGACAAGACGCGCGCCTTTGGCGGCCAGAACATCCGCATCGAGCTGCAAGGCGATATCTTTGATCAGTGCAACGCCGCCGCTCTCGCGTTCGCCGAGGCCGAGAACGCCGTGATGGTGCCGCCCTTCGATCATCCCGACATCATCGAGGGACAAGCCACTGTCGGGTTCGAGATGCTGGCTCAGCTGCGCGAACCGATTGATATTCTCATCCTACCTGTTGGCGGCGGCGGCTTGTCGGCGGGCGTCGCCCAGGTTTTCGACGCGCTTTCGCCGGAGACGAAAATCATCCTGGTCGAGCCGTCGGGGGCTCCGAGCCTTCGGCGATCGCTCGAGGCTGGAGAGCGCGTGAAGTTGGCGCAAGTCGACAACTTCGTCGATGGCGCCGCCGTGGCCCAGATCGGGGCGGAGAATTGGAAGGTGCTCCAGCGCTTCGATCCTGGCGATGTGACGCTCGTCCCCGAAGACCAGCTGTGTGTGACAATTCTCGACATGCTCAACATCGAGGGAATTGTCCTGGAGCCGGCCGGGGCGCTTGAGGTCGAGGCTCTGCGTCACCTGCCCGCCAAGACGATCACGGGCAAGACGGTCGTGGCCGTCACCTCCGGGGGCAACTTCGACTTCGAGCGCCTGCCGGAGGTGAAGGAACGCGCGCTGAAAGCGGCGGGTCTGAAGAAATATTACATCCTTCGCCTGCCGCAGCGTCCCGGCGCGCTGAAAGACTTTCTCACGCTGCTCGGGCCAGACGACGACATCTCGCGCTTTGAGTACCTGAAAAAGTCCGCACGAAACTTCGGCTCGATTCTTCTCGGGATCGAGACGAAGCAGGCGGGAAACTTTGAACGGCTGGAAACCGCGATGGCGCAGGCCGGGTTTCAGGCACGCGACATCACCGACGACGAGGTGGTCGCCAACTTTATCGTCTGACGCGATTTGGTTGCCGACGCGCCCGCTCGCTTTAGCTGAACGGCGAACATGTTTTCCGTTTAGGTGATCCTCAGTGCGCAATCGCAGTTACAAACCGCGCGGCGTCGCCGTGCCGCAAAGCCGTCTTTCGCGGCTCGCTCGGTTCGGCGGAATGGCGACCGGGGTCGCCGGCGGAATGGCGTTGCAGGGCGCGCAACAGCTTGCGAGCGGAAAGCGCCCCAGCATGAGCGACCTGTTGCTGACGCCCGCGAACGCGCGGCGGGTGACCAACCAACTCGCACAAATGCGGGGAGCGGCGATGAAGGTTGGCCAGCTGATGTCGATGGAAGCCGGGGATTTCCTGCCTTCAGAGCTCGGCGACATCCTCTCTCGCCTGCGCGCGGACGCCGACTACATGCCCTCGCGGCAACTGAAACAGGTGCTGATCGAGAATTGGGGCGCGGACTTTCTCAAACGCTTTGAGCGCTTCGACACCGAACCCTTGGCGGCGGCCTCGATCGGTCAGGTGCATCGCGCACAGACCAGGGACGGGCGCGATCTTGCGATAAAAGTCCAATATCCTGGCGTTCGACGCAGCATCGACAGCGATGTCGACAACGTCGCCTCGCTGATCCGCCTTTCCGGTCTGCTGCCGACCGAGCTGGATATCTCGCCGCTTCTGAGCGAAGCGAAGCGCCAGCTGCATGAAGAGGCAGACTATGCGCGCGAGGGGCGATATCTCGCCCGGTTTGGCGCCTTGCTGCGCGACGACCCAAACTTCCACGTCCCGGAACTGCATGCGGATCTCACGACCGAAACGCTTCTGGCGATGAGCTTCGTTCGAGGAAAAGCGATCGAGACCTTAGAGTCCGCTCCTCAAAGAACCCGCGACCATGTCGTCACCCTGCTCGTCCAGCTGATGCTGCGGGAGCTTTTCGAGTTCCGTCTGATGCAGACAGACCCGAACTTCGCCAACTACCGCTTTGACGAAGCCTCCGAGCGCGTCGTTCTGCTGGATTTCGGGGCCGCCCGAGAAATCCCTCAACACATCTCAGATCAATATCGGGAATTGCTGCGAACCGGCATGTCGGGCGACACCGAAGCGCTGCGCGCCGCGGCCATCGACATCGGCTTTTTCGCCGCCGACACGAAACCACGTCACCAGGCGCAGGTGATGGCGATGTTCGAGATGGCGATGGAGCCCCTGCGCCAAGAGGGACCTTTCGACTTTGCGACGACTGACGTGACCGCTCGACTGCGAGACGCCGGGATGGAAATGAGCCGTGAGCGCGACTTCTGGCACATTCCGCCGCCCGACACTCTGTTTATCCAACGCAAGATCGGCGGCATCTTCCTGCTGGCCGCGCGTCTGAGGGCGCGTCTCGACATGCGCCCCATGCTTCAGCGCTATCTGTGAGCGGTTTCTGACGGTTGTTCACAACTTTGCGTTCAGAGGTGATTGGCGAGAACGACGGCGACGTCGCATTTAGAAGCGCACGGGATCGTCCCGCACAGCTCAATTTCGGAGTTTCGCAAATGTCTTTCGCTTCGACCCTTAAAGGCGCATTTGTCGCCGCAGCGCTGTTCGTAGCGCCGACCTTCGCCATTGCAGGACCACAGTTCATCGACAACTCAGGCTATGCGGCCTCGGGTTACGACGTTGTCGCGTACCGCTCGCTCGAACAGGCGCCGATCGGTCAAGCCCAGCCGAAAGCCGTGCCTGGCAAGAAAGAGTTCACGACCGAATGGAATGGCGCGACTTGGGCGTTCGCATCGGCCGAGAACCGCGATCTGTTCGTCGGGAACCCGGAGTTCTACGCGCCGCAATACGACGGCCACTGCGCTTATGGCGTCTCCAAGGGCGGCAAGGTTCCAGGCAATCCGAACCTGTGGCGCATCGTCGATGACAAACTGTACCTGAACATCACGCCGGTCGTGGTCGGCTTCTGGGAAGAAGACGTGCCGGGCAACATTTCGATAGCCGAAGGCAACTGGCCCGGCATCGAGAGCAAGGACTCGCCGCAGAAAAATGCGCCGAAATTCGACTCGAGCCTCGCGCCGCAAGGCTAAGCGGACGAGCTCTGACTGAACAAAAAAGAAAGAGGCCGATCGCGGCCTCTTTTGTCTTTGTGGGCTTTGCGGCGGTTAACTGGTTTCAAGCGTCTGCTTGAGACGTTGCAGCACGACAGGCCAGCCATTCATCAACGCGCCGTATTCCGGGCTTTGCCCCGAGAAACCGCGATGCTCCAGGTGAACCAGCGTCGTCGGGCCCGCACCTTCGATCCGCCAACGCACGATCGAATCGATCTCCGGTCCGCCGATCACGCGGAAGCTGTGCTCCAGCGCTTCGTCCTCAACAATGCTCAGCACGGCGCCGCGGATCACACGACGCTCTGGCGAGCCAAATGAGATCAACTGCCCGGGCTCGGTGATGTCGGCCGCCATCGGCGCCAGATGGTACTCGTCGGCGATCGCTTTCTCAGTCAGCGCCGACCAGACCTCTGTCGCTGGCGCTGCGATCGATACTGTTTGGAAGTAAGACGCTGTCTCCGGTTTCTGCGGCGCTTCATCGAGCGGACGAACCGCCCCGACCGAAACCATCGCCGTAACGGCCAGAACCGGGGCCAACACTCCGTTCAAAAAGGACATCTGCGACTTCCCTCTCGCTGCCTCTGAACCAATCACCGAGATGATCGCGGTTAATCCTTAATTTTTCGGAAACCATGGTCGCGGACCCGCCGGTTCTCGCCGTCTAGCATCTGTAAATTGACATTCGAGCCAGTCTGACCACAAAATGTAGGTAGAGCAGTGAGAGAGTCGCAGAAGACGGCTCCTCGGAAGACACGCGCGCAGCGCGGCAACGAGAGGCAGGCTGATGGGTTTCGACGACTTTCACGCCTTCCGGGCTCAAACCCCGGACGACATTGTCTATGACCATTTCTCCAAGCAGGTGTCCGAGAAGCTGGGCTACTATGTCTACCGCCTGGTCGACCCCCGCAACAGCGAGACCTTCTACGTCGGGCGCGGCGTCGGCAATCGCGTCTTCGACCACATGGACGAGGCGGCGGAAGGCAAGCGGTCGAAGAAGACCGACCGGATCAACGAAATCCACCGAGACGGCTGGAAAGTCGCGACGATCATTCATCGGCACGGTTTGCGCGACGACGATGAGACCGGCACGCTGGAAGCCGCCATGATCGAGGCTTATGAAGAGCTCACCAACCGAGTCTCAGGCGAGGGCACGCGAGAATTCGGCGCTCGGTCGACCGATCAGGCGATCCGACAGTATGACGAGGCGCCAGCCAGGTTTCTAAAGCACCGTTGCGTCGTTCTGTCCGTGTCGGAGAATTGGCCGCGAGAAGAGGACGATGAACCAGTCGCGTGGTCCGCGCTCTACAACATGTCCCGGTACGGCTGGAAGCTCGACATCGCAAAAGCGCGCAGGGCGGACTACGTCGTCGTGCAGGCGCGCGGCATCGTGCGCGCAGCTTTCATAGCGGATGAATGGCTTCCATCTGACGACCCGGTCTTTGCGGCGTTCCCCAAACCAAAGGACACGCCTGCTTGGGGGTTTGTCGGGCGACCGGCGTCCTATCCCGCATGGGAGGCATGGGTCGGGCGCAGGGTGCCTGACAAATACCGCACGCGGTGGAACCAGACGGTTCGATACGTGAACCTTTGAGCGGCGCGCCGAGCTTAATCGGCGGGCGGGGACAGGCTCGCGTCTAGGTGATCCAGATCGGCGGCGAAGTTCTGATCGCCGTCATCCTCCCCCCCGATCGAGATCACGTGCTCAAGCCCGAGCCGATGGCAGATACTGAGATAACCGGATTTGCAGCCTTTCCGGCCGAACACCTCGACGACGCGCGTCCCCGGGGGCGCGAACAGAATGTTGGCGAGCGCGGCGCCATGAACAGCGACGATCGTCTGCGCCTCCGCACAGAGCGACACCTGGTCCGCAAAGTTCGAAGCCGCGGGCTGGAAAGCTTCAAAGTCGTGGCGCGCCATCAAGGCGTCCATCTCCGCGGTGTTCGTGAGGTTGCGTAACTTTTCCTGGCCTCGGCGCAAGTAGAGTAGCCGGCGGCGGGCCAGATCGGCTGTTCGTCCGAAATGCGCCAGCAAGATCTCCCGCAATTTATCCGCAGTCTCTCTGGTCACCGGGAACCAGGCGCTGGCTGGGCGCCGCCGACGATAGAACACGGCTTGCGAACACAGGACCTTCTCGTTCGGCGCGACCATCCGGAGCTCGGCGCCATAATGCGCCGACAGAGCCGCCAGCGTTTCGGTCGCAAACGTCTTCTGGTTGGCGGCCGTCAGGATCACATGAGGACCGCCCAGCGCTGCGCCGCTTTCGAAATAGTCGATGATCGGCGTCGCGGCGTCGATCAGGAAATGGAAGTTGTTGTTGAACCTGGGCACGGGCAGCGCAACGGCCTCAAGCGCAGGTCCCTGGCGCAGAACTGAGATCTTGTCGCGGTTTATGCTGTCCGCCTCGCCCCATTCGGTCACAACGCCCCGAAGATCTCGATCGATCAGTCGACCTGTATGACCAAGAAACGTCGCGTCTCGCAGCTCGAACTGCTCGAGCGAGAACCGCCACGGTGTTTGCCAATAGGTCTCGGAAAACCCAAGGTCGTTGCTTTGACAGTAGTCTCGGATGAAGTTGGTCTGTTCAGCGCGAAGGGGAGTTTCATACAGCCGATCGTTCGCATAGATCATCCGTTCGGCCGCGTCGGCGACAGCCACGCCGGCGCCATAGAAGTTGGTCACCCGTTTCAGCGCCGGCGCCGCGGCGACGACCGCTTTTGACGCCGCCCAGCGCAAGGTTCTGGCGTTCATGCGCCGCCGCCACGTGCTCTTATGCCAGGCCACGCACCGCCCTCGCCTCTTACGTCTCGCGCTCGAACAGCGCTTCCGCGATGACTCGGCGCACCAGGTCCAGATCGACATCCTGCGTCCGAAACGCCTGTCCGATCCCGCGCGCCAGGATGAATGTGAGTTTGCCTGCGCTGACCTTCTTGTCTTGGGCCATCAGAGCCATCAGCGCATCAGCATCCGGCAACTCCCCCGCAATGTCCGAAAGCTGCGTCTTCATCCCCATCTTCGTCAGGTGCGCCCGGACGCGCACTGGATCCTCCTGCGAGCACAGCTGCATCCGCGCCGAGACCTCGAAAGCGAGCCCCATCCCGATCGAAACAGCTTCGCCATGCAACAACCGCTGCGAGTATCCGGTCGCCGCTTCCAACGCATGCCCGAAGGTGTGGCCGAGATTGAGCAGCGCTCGATCGCCCCGCTCGGCCTCGTCGCGCGCGACGATATCCGCCTTCGCCTGGCAAGAGGTCTTGACGGCGTAGGTCCGCGCCGAAGCATCGCCGGCCTTCAAGAGAGGACCGTTCGTCTCCAGCCATTCGAAAAACGCAAGGTCGCCCAGCAGCCCGTACTTCACAACCTCGGCATAGCCGGCGAGGAGCTCACGTTCTGACAACGTATCGAGCACGTCGATATCGGCCAAAACCAACGAGGGCTGATGGAAGGCTCCAATCAGGTTCTTGCCCTGGGCGGCGTTCACGCCCGTTTTTCCACCGACAGAGCTGTCAACCTGCGCAAGGAGGGTCGTCGGGATCTGCACGAAGCGCACGCCGCGCCGCAAAACGGCGGCGGCGAAGCCCGCAAGATCGCCGATCACGCCGCCGCCGAATGCGATCAGCAAGTCGTCCCGCTCGACCTTGAGATCCAACAACTGCGCCAGCACCTGCTCGAGCCGCGCCATGCTCTTGGTCGCTTCGCCGGGCGGCAACGTGATGGCGTCCGCCGCGATCCCCACCGCCGACAATCCGCCCCACAGCGTCTCAAGATGATGCCAACTCGCCGTCTCGTCGGTAATGACGACCACGCGCTCGCGCTTGAGCAACGGCGATATCAGCTCCCCGGACCGGCCCAGCAGCCCACGGCCGATCTCAATGTCATAGGAACGATCGCCAAGCGCGACGTGAACTTTTTCGGCAAGCGTTCCAGCTGGGTCGGTTTCGACCCGATCGCTCGATGTCATAAGGCGCCCTTACGGGTTAGTGGTTTCTCTCGAGGACGCCACGTCGTTCGCTTCAAGACCGCCGGCGTCCGCCACAGCCTCAAGAACCCGCGCCACCGTCACTTCATGCGGTTCCTCGCCGCTGTGCACGACCAGCCGCGCCTCCGCGTAAACCGGATAGCGCTCATCGATCAACCGCGACAGAATCGTGCGCGGGTCGCCTTTCTTTAGCAGCGGTCTATTGCTTTTCCGGCTGCAGCGACGCGTCAACGTGTCAAGGTCCGCCTTCAGCCAAACCGTGATCGCCTTTTCGAGCATGATCGAGCGCGTGTCAGGATCCATGAAGGCGCCCCCGCCAGTGGCCAAGACATGGGGCGGCTCGGTCAGGAGCCGCGCAATGACGCGGCGTTCGCCAGCTCGGAAATACGCCTCGCCGTGACTGGCGAAAATCTCGGGGATGGTCATCGCCGCGGCGGCCTCGATCTCAGCATCCGAGTCTCGAAAGGTCGCGCCCAACGCCGCAGCGACGCGTTTTCCGATCACGGTTTTACCCGCGCCCATCAGCCCGACAAGCGCTACCGTCCGAGACAAGCGTCGCCGGTTAGGGGCCTTCGCATCATTCGTCGTCCTGTCCGGCATCAGACCTCTTCCACTCCAGACCCCTTTTCCTCACCGTGACGGCGCGGTAACGACTGCTCAAAACTCAGATCCAGTCGGGCCGCGACTATGGCGCGCTCGGCCGTTGGGCGCAAATATGCGCACAGATGAGCAGGCGGGACGGATCAGGCGATGCGAAAAATGTTGCGGTTTATTCTGTTCTTGCTGTTGCTCGCGCTGGCCGCGGGCGCAGTCGCCGTCATGTTTATCGATATTCCGCCCCCGACGGAGCGAATTGAGAAACCTGCCGCCTTGCCAGAAACGGAGGAAGCGCAGTGACCCGGACGCGCGCCCGCGCGGCAGCCCCGCGATTGACGACATCGCTGCTGATCTTTTGCGCAGCCTTGTCGCAAGCGCCCCTCGCCGCAGCGCAGGAGCCTCGATCGGTGATCCCGTGGCTTCAAGGCGAAGACCAACCAGTCGGCGAACCGATCCAGCCTGCCCAGCCCGGCGACGCGAGGGCGAACATCGAAGCCCCGACGATCCCGGACGGCGCGCCGCAACCTGCGTCTCCGCAGCTTCAGGGTGCGACGCAAGGCGCGGCGCCGGTGGCGGCTGGCGCGCAAGACGACGCGCTCCCAACTTTCGCCGCGCCGGGGCCCAACGATCCAGCGCGCGTCGAGGTCGCAGCGCTTGGCCCGGTTGGGGTTGGCGCGGCCGGAACGCTTACGCCAGCAGAGGTTGGCTTGCCGAAAGACGCGTGGCGCGGAACCGACGCCGCGACAGCCGTCTCGCTGATTGAAAGGGTCGCACCGTCGGATCTGCACGCGGCGAATCGTCTGGCCGTCAGGTTGCTAAGCGCGGCGTTCACTCCGCCCAGCGACGGCGCCGCGGTGTTCAACGCGCGGATTGCGGCGCTCTCGCGGTTCGGGGCCGTGGGCGCCGCCACCAGCATCGGCGAGACAGCGGGCGTCGCCGTCGCGGTGAACGAGCCCGCTTGGCGCGCGGCGGCGCTTGTCTCCGGCCGCGACGCGGTTTTTTGCCAGGAGGTGGTCGATAATGGCGCGCCCGCCGGAGATCTTGAAAGCATCTACTGCAGGGCGCGTTTAGGCGACGCGCCCACCGCGCTGCTCCTGATCCAGACCCAACGGTCGCTCGGCGGCGCGGATCCGCAGGTGCTCGACCTCCTCGAAGCCGTTGCGGATCCGACCTATACGAGTTTCGTTGAAGCCCCTGGCGACGCGTCAGCGGTCACGCCTTTGGAGCTGGCGGCGCTTCGCGTCACGGGGGTTCCTCTACCTGCTGGTTTTGGCGACACGGCGCCTCTGGTCTTGATGGGCGCTGTGCCGGACGTGCAAGCATCTCCCCGAGAGACGCTCGCAGCGCTGGAGCGGTTGGAAGCCGCCGGCGCGCTTGAGACCGCAGGGTTGCGCACCGCTTATGACGGGGCCGCATCGGCAGAGTCCGGTGGTTTGTGGGGCCGCGTCGAAGTCTATCGTCGGGTAATCGACGGCGGCGGCGCCGCTCAACTGACCAACGCGGCGGCCGCTCTCGCCAAAGCGAATGAGGCCGGACGAGAGGCGCAGATGGCGCGCCTGTTGGCGCCGACGTTCGCCGGATCGCCCGTTGAGGGCGACGCGCAAACTCGTCGGCTCTTGCGTTTGTGGGGCGATCTTGGCGAAGCAAGCCGTCGCATGACCGGGGCCGAGAGCCCGGAAGAACGCGGGCTGGATCGCGTGGCCAATCGCGACGCGTTGTCTCTTTGGGCGTTGCAGGACGCGGCCCCGCTGACCGCGAAGACCGTGCGCGGCGATCAGGTCGCGGGTCGCCAGCTCGCCGCCTTGATCGCGTTTGGACTGGCGGTCCCTGATCCGCAGCTCTATCCGGGTCGGAACGACTTGAGCTTTGTGCTCGCCGATGGGCGGCATGCCGAAGTCGCCTTTGAAGCGCTGTCGCGGCTTCGCGCCGGTTCCGCCGCCACTCCCGAGGATCTCAATCAGGCGTTGCGCGCGCTTTTGGCCTTGGGGCTCGACGCGGAGGCCCGGCAGATCGCCGTGGAGGCGACACTGCTCGGACGATGATCGAGCGGACAGCATGATGGAGCCGTCAGACGCAGCCCTTGATCTCGCTCGGAGGTGGATCGACGCCTTCCTCGACGCGATTCGCGCCGAACGGGGCGCGGCCGACAATACCGTTCTGGCCTATCAGCGCGACCTGAGCGCCTATGCCGGGCATCTGGCGGCGAACGGCGCCTGTTTTGAAACCGCGACCCAGGCGCATATCGAAGACTACCTCGCCGAACTGAAACGCGGCGGTCTGGCGCCGGCGACCCGCGCGCGCCGCCTGTCCGCCCTTCGACAGTTGCATCGGTTTGCATTTGAGGAAGGGTTTCGGCAAACCGATCCTGCCGCGACAGTTGAGGGACCAAGCCCTCCGAAAAGGCTCCCCGGGACGCTGGGCGTCGAGGAGGTGGATCAACTGCTGACGGCTGCGCGGGCGGCCGGCGCCGACGCGCCCCGCCGGATCTGTCTGATGGAGATGCTGTACGCCACCGGCATGCGGGTCAGCGAGTTGGTCAGCCTGCCCGTCGCCGCCGTTCGGGGAGATCCCCGGATGATCTTGATCCGCGGCAAGGGCGGACGCGAACGCATGGTTCCACTCTCTGAAGACGCGCGCGACGCCGTGGTCGAGTGGCTGCGCGTTCGCGACGCCGAGGAAAAGCGCGCCAAGAACCTGAGCCCTTTCTTGTTTCCGTCGCGATCGAAGGCAGGCCATCTGACGCGAGAGCGCTTTTTTCAGATGCTCAAGGACATGGCGGTGAAAGCGCAGATCGACCCGGCGCGGGTGTCGCCCCATAAGCTTCGACACGCCTTCGCCACCCACCTGCTCGCCGGCGGCGCAGATCTCCGCTCCATCCAGGTGTTGCTTGGACACGCCGACATCGCGGCGACCGAGATCTATGCTCATGTCCTTGACGAGCGCTTGAAAGATCTCGTGCTCACCAAACATCCCCTCGCGGCGAAAGAGTGAGGTTTCCGACCCCAACCGTCGGAAAAACGATAGTCTGCCCGAGGAACATCCGCTTTCGTGTGAGCGAAGTTCCGGCAGCAAACAGGATCGGCCATGAGCGCACCCTTGACCCATATCGAGCACCGCCGGGATATGGCGGCCGCCTTTCGCTGGACCGCCCGGCTCGACATGCATGAAGGCATCGCCAACCACTACAGCCTGGCGGTCTCCGACGACGGCGCGCAGTTCTTGATGAACCCTTATGGCCGACACTGGTCCAAGATGCGCGCGAGCGATCTCGTCGAGCTTGACGCCAATCGAGAACCCACCGATCTCGGCGATCGGGTCGACCCGACCGCATGGGCGATTCACGGCGCAATCCATCGAAAGGTGCCGCATGCGCGCTGTGTGATGCACTTGCACTCGAAGTATGCGACAGCGCTATCCTGCCTGAAGGATCCCACACTGCCGCCGATCGACCAGACGACGATGCGGTTTTTCAACCGCGTCGCGATCGACTTCGGCTTTGACGGGATGGGGCTCGACGACGAAGCCGAGCGGCTTGCGACGATCCTTGGCAACCGCTCGGTCATGATGATGGGCCAGCACGGCGTCCTGGTCGTCGCGCCGACGGTCGCCCAGGCCTTCGACGAGATCTACTATTTCGAGAAGGCGGCCCAGAACTACATCGTCGCGCTCTCGACTGGGCGCGAGCTCAACATTGCTTCCGACGACGTCGCCGAGAAGACAGCCCGTCAGTGGGCGGATTATCCAAGCGCGGGTCAGAAGCACCTGGCCGCTATTCGCGATCTGCTCGACGAAGAAGAGCCCGAATACGCGCACTAGTCGCGAAGGCGGGTTCTAAGCGCTCACATCCCGTTCTTCAGGATGTCGAGGTCGACGACCTCGGACCGGATCGGCTTCGCCGCCTCGGCGTAGGCGCACAATATCTTCAGCCCGTGATCCAGGCGGTTCACCAGCCAGTCCGGCGCCTTGTTTTCCGGATCGCCAGGGCGGAAATCAGCCGCCTGTCGGATAATCAGATGGTCCGGCAGCCAGTGCGCATAGTTGTTCTTGCCGCCCGTCATCCGCAGCTCTGCGATCGGATACGCGCCGCCCGCTCCGGCGGAAACCGCGACCAGATATGCGGGTTTGAACGCCAGTTCCCTCTGATCACAGCAGCACAGGAGGTTTTTCAGCATGGGAGACGCCATGCCATGCCATTCCGGCGTGACCACCACCAATCCATCCGCTTTCTTGAGTCGTTCCGACACAGGCGCCCAAACGGTGTTCCACGCGCTGTCGGCCGGCTTGTCGGAGCTCCATTTCTCCTCATCCCACATTGGGATGTCCACGTCTCTCAAAGACAAGAGGTCGACCGTCGCCCCCTGCGGCTCCAATCGGGCTGCGATCACTTCGGCGATCCGGTGCGACTGCGACGCCTCGCGGTTCGACCCGCCGATCACTACAATATGCGGCATGCTCTGCCCCTAGCCCCGTAACAGATTAATTCGCGCGTGGCGGTTTGTTTAACCTTGCGCGGTAAGCTAAGTCGCACAGCAGCGCCGGAAAGTCATCTGGCGCGATGAAGACGAGTTTCCAGTTAACATCTCTTTAAGGGGTTCACGCCGATGGGCGAGACGCTCACCGTAGACACCGCAGACGCCGTCATCTCCGGCGCCGCAATCTGGTGGACCGCAGGCGCGGTTGCGACCCTCCTTTTGCTCTCCGGGTTCTTTTCCGGATCCGAGACGGCGCTGACGGCCGCCAGCCGCGCGCGCATGCGGCGACTGGCCGACGAGGGTTCGAAAACCGCCGAACTGGCCCTGTCCCTGCGGGAGGACAATGAGCGCCTGATCGGCGCGATCTTGCTGGGCAACAACCTCGTGAACATTCTCGCGACGTCTTTGGCGACATCGCTGTTGGTCGCGCTGTTCGGGGCCGACGGCGTGGCTTACGCCACTCTCGGAATGACGATGCTGGTTCTGATCTTCGCCGAGGTGCTGCCCAAGACCTATGCGATCACCCGTCCAGAAACAGCCGCACAGGCCGCCTCGCGGCCGATATCGGTCGTGGTGCGGATCTTTGCGCCCGTCGTTTCCGTCGTTCGGGTGATCGTCCGCGCCACGCTCTCGATTTTTGGCGTCTCGACCGACCCGGACGCGCACGTTCTCGCACAGGAGGAGATCCGCGGCGCCATCGACCTCGGTCACTCCGAAGGGGCGGTCGAGCGCGAAGCCCGCGACCGGCTTCTCGGCGCGCTGGATCTCGACGAACGCGACATCGACCAGGTCATGATCCACCGCCGCAACATCTTCATGATCGATGCGGACGAAAAGCCGGGCGTCATTCTCGAGGCCTGTCTCAAGAGCCCGTACACGCGGATCCCGCTCTATCGCGAAGACCCGGAGAACATCGTCGGCGTGCTTCACGCCAAGGATCTTCTGCGGGCGGTCAACCACCGGCTGAACGGTCAGTCGAAGGACGACGACCACAGCGCAGCCGCCCAGATCGATCAGCTAGACGTCACCGAGATCGCGATGGAGCCTTGGTTTGTGCCCGACACGACGTCTCTGTCCGATCAGCTCCGCGCGTTCCTCACCCGCAAGAGCCACTTCGCGCTGGTCGTTGACGAGTACGGCGCGCTCCAAGGGCTGGTGACGCTCGAGGACATCCTGGAAGAGATCGTCGGCGAGATCGCGGACGAGCATGACGACGAGGTTGAAGGCGTCACACGCGAAGCGGACGGCTCGCTTGTCGCCGATGGCGTGACGGCGATCCGCGATCTGAACCGGACCTTTGACTGGAAGCTGCCAGAGGACGAGGCGACGACAATCGCCGGCTTGGTGATCCACGAAGCGCAAACCATCCCGGTGGAAGGGCAGATCTTCATTTTCCACGGCTTCCGATTTGAGATCCTTGAACGTCGCCGTCATCAGATCACAAAGTTGCGGGTCAAGCCGGTGGCCGCCTGACTGGCGCGAGAGGCCCAAAGCGACTAGCGTCCCCCTCAACCGAGGGAGGTGCAAATGAAAGCCGCTTACTACGATCGCTTTGGCCCGGCGCGCGATGTTCTGACCGTCGGCGACTTGGAGACGCCACAGCCGCAAACCGGCGAAGTTCTGGTTCACGTCCGCGCGTCTGGCGTCAATCCGTCTGATGTGAAGCTGCGGGCCGGGAACCGGCCTGGCGGCGTCGCGGCGGAAATGCCCTTCCCAAGGATCGTCCCGCACTCGGACGGCGCCGGGGAAATCGAAGCCGTTGGCCACGGCGGCGATGCAAGCCGGATCGGCGAACGCGTCTGGCTTTGGAACGCACAATGGGGGCGCGCCTTCGGCTCGTGTGCGGAGTATGTCGCTTTGCCCGCCGAACAAGCCGTGACATTGCCCGCGGCGACGTCCTTCGCGGCTGGGGCATGCGCCGGCATCCCGATGACCACCGCCTGCCATTGCGTTTTCGCCGACGGCGACGTGACCGGCAAAACCGTGCTCGTGACCGGCGCCGCCGGCGCGGTCGGACGGTATGCGGTCCAGATGGCGAAACTGGGCGGCGCGCGCGTGCTGGCGACGATCAGCGGCGCCGAGAAAGCGCAGGTCGCCAAAGAGGCGGGAGCTGATGTGGTGATCAACTACCGCGAAGAAGACGTCGCGTCGCGGGTTCTGGCCGAGACCAATGGCGCCGGCGTCGATCGGATCGTCGAGGTCGAATTCGGCGGCAACCTCGCCGTTTCAAACGCGATCATCGCGCCAAACGGCGTTATCGCCACCTATGCTTCGATGGCGGCGCCGGAACCCGCTCTGCCGTTCTATCAATTGATGTTCAAGAACGTGACGTTGCGGATGACCGTGGTCTACCAACTCTCTTGGGACGCGCGGCGCGCCGTGCTCGAGCGCCTCACCCCGTGGCTTTCGGCGGACGCGCTCGAACACAAGATCGCCGGCGCGTTCCCGTTGTCCGAGACGGCCGCCGCCCACGAGATGGTGGAGGCTGGCGACAAGATCGGCGCGGTGGTCGTCGAAATCTAGATCGACGGTCTATGCGGCGCGCGCGACGGAAAACTCCAGCAGCAGTCGGCCATCTGGCGTTTCGAACAACAGATGGTCGTAGTCCGAACCGAGCAGATTGGCGCGCTCGCCCGAGGCGTGGGGCAGCACGCGGAAAACCTCCACCTCGTCCACGCCGAAGAATGTCTGCATCAGCTCGTTGAACTCGCCGACGATGGGCTCGGGCAACTTTCGCGCAAGCCATTTTGTCCCCAACGCCTGGAGATCGGCGCGCCAGTCTCTCGCCTCCGCAAGGTCAAAACTCATCTGCTCGGAGTCGCTGTCAAACGCCGCAAGAAGAGCCTGTTCCCGCTCCTCCTCGCCGTCGCCGATCCAGTCGAACGAGTAGAAAAACGCCACAGGCTCCGGAGCCGACAGCACGGCCGTCGCCGTCGCCACGCCCGCCAGAAAACCGTCGATGAAATCTCCCGAAGGACGCTCCTCGATCAGCGGTTCTTCCAAACTGAAATCGGCTTTCGCCTCGTTCATCTCGCGCAACCTTTTAGTCTTACTGGTGTTGATACGGCGGCGGCTCAACAGTGTTGGCCACCATTGATGTGAAGCTCGGAGCCAGAGACATAACTGCTCTCAGGCGTGCAGAGGTAGTAAATCGCCCGTGCGACTTCGTCTGGCGTTCCCAGCCGCCTGAGTGGGATGTCATTCGCCAGCTTCTTGCTGCCCTCCGAAAGGATCGCCGTTTCGATCTCGCCCGGCGCAATCGCATTCACCCGCACCCCAAGCGGACCATAGTCGAACGCCATCTCTCGCGTGAGCGACGCAAGGGCCGCCTTAGAGGTCGCATAGGCCGCGCCTGCGAACGGATGCACCCTTGAACCCGCAATCGACGTGACGTTGACGATCGCGCCCTTCGCGGCCGTCAACTCCTCGCGCAGCCCCCGCGCCAACATAACCGTCGCGAAGAAGTTCACATGAAACACCTGCGCCCAGCTCTTGAGTTCCGTTGTGATCGTGTTCAAACGCTCGCCGTCCGGCCCCTTTGGCGAGATGCCCGCGTTGTTCACCAGGCCTTCGAGCCGCCCGTTCCCGAGCCGCGAGCGGATGACGTCGATCGCAGCTCGCGTGTTGTTCGGATCGGACAGGTCGACCTGGATGTGGTCCTCGGGTCCGGCTTCCCAAGGGCAGTTCTCGGGGAAAGGTTGACGCGAGCAGGTGATCACGCGCCACCCTTCTGAAGAGAAGCGTTTGACGGTCGCGTGGCCAATCCCGCGGCTTGCGCCGGTGAGCAGCAAGGTTTTTCGATCGGTCGATTCTGATGTCGTCATGGTGACTCACGCTTTCCACATCGCCCTGTCGCGATGCATCGTCATCTCCAGCCAATGGAATGCAGGCGAACTACCGCACCTCGCGAGTCGCCGAAAGCGAAAAGGTTCTCGGCTGGTCATCTTCACGTGAGGTCGGAACGCGCCTCACGGGTTGAGACGTTGCGCCTTCCATGCGCCGGCGCTGTCTCTGCTCCAGCGAAACCGGTCATGCAGCCGAAAATCGCCGTCTTTCCAGAACTCGATCTCGCTCGGAACGATGCGGAAGCCGCCCCAGTGCTCGGGCCGCGGAGGGTTCAGCGGATACCGAGCTGCAAAAACCGCCGCTTCGGCCATGAGCGCGGTGCGGCTCGACAGTGGGCGCGACTGCGCCGAGGCCCACGCGCCCAATCGGCTTCGATAGGATCGGGAGGCGAAGTACTCGTCACTCTCCTCGGCGGAGGTGCGCACGACGTCTCCACGCACCCGAATTTGCCGCTGCAAGCTCTTCCAATGCAGCACCAAAGCCGCTTTGGGATTGGCGGAAAGCTCCGTCCCCTTGGCGCTCTCATAGTTCGTGTAGAAGACAAACGAGCCGCGACCGTCGCCGTCGCCCTCGATGTCCTTGAGCAGAACCATTCGAACATTCGGCAGGCCGTCGGCGTCCACGGTCGCCAGCGCGATCGCATTGGGATCGTTCGGTTCGGTCTTTTCAGCTTCCGCTAGCCAACGTCTCGCAATTCCAAAAGGGTCCTCCCCCGCAAAATCGTCGGACCTGTCGCTCATCTGCGCTCTCCTGCGGCTTGCGGCATGCGGCCTGCTTTCCACTTTCAATGACTACGTCATAGTTCGGCCGGAAGGACCCGCCAGAAAAATACTGTCGACGGAATGGGACGTTATGGCCGTAAAACCGTCGCAAACCCCGATTACCGACCGAGAATTGAACGGGTTCTAATTGTCTAAAGGAGAGACGCTAATGAAAGCGATGCGTTCCCCGATCGTCGCGACAGTCGCAGCGCTGAGCTTGGCCACTGCGGTCGCCGGCTGCGCGCAAGGCCAGGGCGGCGGCATTAACAAGCAGACGATCGGCACCGGCGTCGGCGCCGTCGCCGGCGGCGCCATCGGCAGCATCTTCGGCGAAGGCGGCGGCAAGACCGTAGCCATCATCGGCGGCGCGCTGATCGGCGGCTTGCTGGGCAACGAACTGGGTCGCCAGATGGATGAGAACGACCGTTTGACCGCCGAGCGCACGACTCAGCAGACGCTTGAAGGCGGCCCCTCGGGTCAGACGGCGACCTGGTCGAACCCGGACACCGGCTACGGCGGGGCGGTTACTCCGCAGCCCGCATACAAGAACAGCTCGGGCGAGATCTGCCGCGAGTACGAGCAGACGATCACAGTCGACGGCCAGCAAGAAACCGCCGTCGGCGTCGCGTGCCGCAACCCGGACGGCACCTGGCGCACCGTCAGCAGCTGATCGTGCGAGACCCCGGCCGCCAGACGCCGGCCGGAGCTTCAACCTATTGTTTATAAACAGATTTGACCGCTTGCTTCCGCTGCGTTAGCGCGCGTTGACCAAGTTCGGCCAATGTGTACGATGCCGCCAGCCGCCTGCGCCGCTTACAAGCGGACGCCACTCAAGTCGCGGCGACACCACGATCCGATGTTCACATTGATTGGGCGGCGCGAGAAACGACATGAACACAAACGGCATTATGACCGGCAAACGCGGTTTGGTGATGGGCGTCGCGAACGATAAGTCCATTGGCTGGGCCATCGCGCGGCAGTGCCGGGACGCTGGGGCCGAGCTCGCTTTCACCTATCAAGGCGAAGCGCTCGAACGGCGCGTCCGCCCCCTTGCCGAAAGCGTCGGCTCGGACCTCGTGATGCCCTGCGACGTTACGAACACCGCCTCGCTCGACGCTGTTTTCGAACAGCTTTCATCGACTTGGGGGTCGCTCGACTTTGTCCTCCATGCCATCGCGTTTTCCGACAAGGACGAGCTGCGCGGGCGCTATGTCGACACCAGCGCCGAGAACTTCGCGATGACGATGAATATCAGCTGCTACTCCTTCACCGCTGTGGCGCAACGGGCGGAAAAGCTGATGACGAACGGCGGTTCGCTGCTGACCTTGACCTATTACGGCGCTGAACGCGTCATGCCGCACTACAACGTCATGGGCGTCGCAAAAGCGGCGCTTGAGGCCAGCGTGCGGTACATGGCGATGGACCTGGGTCCAAAGAACATTCGCGTCAACTCACTCTCCGCGGGCCCCATGAAAACGCTCGCGGCCGCTGGGATCGGCGATTTCCGCTACATCCTCAAATGGAACGAATACAACTCGCCCCTGCGCCGAAACGTCAGCCAGGACGATGTCGGACGTTCCGGATTGTACCTTCTCAGCGACCTTTCATCAGGCGTCACCGGTGAAACGCATCACGTGGATTGCGGATACCATGTCGTCGGAATGAAGGCCGAAGACGCGCCAGACATCTCCGTGAACACCCCCTGATTACAGCGCGTCGGCATCCGCCGCCGATCGCAGCCTTGGCGCGGCGAGATCGATAAACCGCCGTGTTCGCGGCGAGGCCTGCCGCCCTTCCGCGTGCAGAAAGTGAATCGGCATCGCCCGATCGTCGAACGGCCTGAGAACCTGCACCAGCCGTCCCGAAGCGATGTCGTCCCTCACCTGATAGGACAGGCTTCGCGCCACGCCCCATCCGTCACGAGCCGCGTCGAGCGCCGCCGGCAGCGTATTGGTGACGAGGCGCGGGTTGATGCGCACCACCGTTCGCCTCCCTGCAGCGACGAATTCCCAGTCCAGCGTCGCGGCGCCGCCGCTGAAATGGACGATCTGATGCGCACGAAGGTCTGAGGGCTCCTTAGGTTCTCCAACAGCATCAAGATAGGAAGGCGCGGCGACGACGACCCGCCGAACGGCTCCGATCCGCTTTGCGATCAGAGAAGAGTCCGGCAACTCGCCGATCCGCAGGGCGACGTCGATGCCTTCCTCGATCAAGTCGACCGCCCGATCGAGCAACAGCAGTTCGGCCCGAACCTGGGGATGCGCATCCAGGAAATCGCGCAGGATCGGCGCGAGATGGCGTTGACCGAAAATCGTTGGCGCGGTGACCCGCAAAAGCCCCGTCGGCGCATCGCTCGACCCGGACGCCGCCGCCTCCGCCGCGTTCAGCGCCTGCAGGACGTGTTCTGCGTCCCCGAATAACCTCCGACCGTCATCCGTCAGGGACACGCGCCGCGTCGTCCGATTGAACAGTCGCACGCCCAAACGTTCTTCGAGGCCGCTGATCAGACGCGTAAGGCTCGCCGGCGACAGCCCGATCTTGCGGGCGGCGGCGCTGAACGCGCCCTCCTGCGCCACCGTGACGAAGGCCTCAATCTCCCGGAAGCGATCCATAATTCCACCTCGCGGAATAAAGTCTTTCGATCTGAGCTTATTCCTGTGCTGGATGAAAGCAAACATAGTCTCCAGCAGAGACGCCGTTGGCGGCGAACATCAAAGCTAGGAGACAGTCATGGCTCGCGCCTTCACCGAGATCGCTTTCACTCCGTCAGTCTTGGCGGAACAACATCGTCAGGGGACAGAGGACCTCTACGCGAAGTTTCGCGCTCCGGAAGCCGACCGCGCGGACCGTATCGGCCCGGCAGAGGCCGTCTTCATCAGCAAACGCGACGGCTTTTATCAGGCGACCGTGTCGGAAACCGGCTGGCCTTACGTTCAGTTTCGCGGTGGCCCGCGCGGTTTCCTCAAGGTTCTGGACGAACAGACGATCGCCTACGCGGACTTTCGTGGAAACCGACAATACGTGAGCGTCGGGAACCTCGGCGAGAATGACCGCGTCTCGCTCATTCTGATGGATTACCCAAATCGCCGCCGGCTGAAGATCTGGGGCCGCGCGAAGATCAGCGAGGACCCTGAAGTGATCGCGAAACTGCGTCAGGACGGGTACCGTGGTCTGCCAGAGCGCGCGGTCATCATCACCATCGAAGCGATGGACTGGAACTGCCCGCAACACATTCCTCAGCGTCTGACGCTCGACGAACTGGAAGAGACGATCGCCCCAGTGCGCGCCGAACTGGAACAGCTTCGCGCCGAGAACGCGAAGCTGAAACACAAGCTCGATACGAGATCGGACGAACTAACGCCCCTTGAAGAGCGACCCTAGAACGCCGCGAATAAGCGACCGTCCGAGGCGAGAACCCGCGGATCGCATCGCCGACTTAAAGAACGCTTCCGACGCGCTCTGGCGACGGGAGCTTCTTCCGGACGACGTCCGTTTCGCTTTGGCTTTCTCTTCAAGTTCAGCGTCTCGATCGGCCTGTTCCGCCGCGTCTTCTGCCTGGCGCTTGAGGATCTCAAACGCCGATTCCCGGTCAATCGCTTCGTCGTAAATCCCTTTCAGCGGAGACGCGTTCATCACCTGGCGGCGGGCGGCGTCGTCCGCCGGGCCAAGCCGGGACGCCGGCGGACGGATCAACGTGCGCTCCACCACGGAAGGCACGCCTTTGGCCTCGAGCGTCGACACCAGAGCTTCCCCGACGCCCAGCTGAGTGATGACGTCGATGGTCTGGAACTCGGGGTTCGGACGAAACGTGTCGGATGCAGCCCGGATCGCGCGCTGGTCCCGCGGCGTGTAAGCGCGCAGCGCATGCTGCACCCTGTTGCCCAACTGGCCAAGAATGTTGTCGGGCACATCCGCCGGGTTCTGTGTGATGAAGTAGACGCCGACGCCCTTCGACCGGATCAATCGGGCGACTTGTTCGACCTTTTCCAGCAACGGCTTGGGCGCGTCGTCAAACAGAAGATGCGCTTCGTCAAAGAAGAAGGCCATAACCGGTTTGTCGGGATCGCCGACCTCCGGCAACTCCTCGAAAAGTTCCGACAGCAGCCACAGCAGGAACGTCGCGTAGCGCCGTGGGCACTGCATGAGTAGATGCGCCGCCAGGATGTTCACCTGTCCGCGAGGTCCGTTAGAGCGGATCATGTCGGACAACCGCAGAGCAGGCTCGCCAAAGAACTGCGCCGCGCCCTGGTTCTCCAACACCAGAAGCCGCCGTTGAATCGCGCCCACCGTCGCTTTCGAAACGAAGCCGAAGGTCGTCGAGAGCTCGCTCGCACGCTCGCCGACCTCGACCAGAATTGCGCGAAGGTCTTTGAAATCGAGCAGGAGCAGCCCGTCTTCGTCGGCGACGCGGAACGCAATGTTGAGCACACCTTCCTGCGTCTCGTTCAGATCGAGCATGCGCGCAAGCAACAGGGGCCCCATTTCGGAGACGGTCGCCCGCACAGGATGGCCTTGTTCGCCAAAGAGATCCCAGAAAACGACCGGAAACGCGTCATACCCGTAGTCGTGAAAGCCGATCGTCTCCGCTCGGGAGATCAGTTTGTCATGCAACTTGTGATCGGCCGATCCCGACTGGCAGAGCCCCGACAGGTCGCCTTTGATATCAGAGAGAAAGACGGGAACGCCGGCGTTTGAGAACCCTTCGGCCAGCACTTGCAAGGTGACCGTCTTGCCTGTGCCCGTCGCGCCGGAGATCAAGCCGTGCCGATTGCCGTATTTCAGCAGCAGCGCCTGCGCCTCGTCTTGCGTCGGACCACCGCCGCCAAGAAACAGTCGGTCGTCAAACCCGGCGTTTATGGCGATCGACGCCCCATCTCCATTGCTCACGCTGCTCTCCTCGCGCTCTTCGTTGGCCCCGACGCGCCTGGCTTCCTCCGCGCCTTCGCACGCCGTTAACGCATCCGGTTAGCGAAGAACGCCGCTTAAATCCAGCCGTCCGAGACGCGTTAACCTCGCATTGAGGTTTATGAGCGATAACCATGAAAGGGATTAAGTCCCTTCATTGAGCCTCCCTTTTACTGGCCGCCGCTGGCGGCCATTTTTTTGCGCTTGCAATTTCTTAGGACCCGCTCGGCTAGGATGATCGTTCGACATCGCCGAGACGGACCGCAAACCATGCCTCTTGATCATTTGGCGCCCACCGCCCCTTCTTCCGCAGACACGGTCCTGCCTCGTGTGCTGGACTCGCTCGTCGCCGAGGCCGAACGGCTGATGAATGCGCTGATGGACGCCAACGAGAGCATCGCCGCCGTCGATCCGAACCGACCTGTCGCGCTGTCGCGGCGTGGAGAGATTTTGCGTCTCAGCGCTCGTTTGTCGCGCCTGGCGGGTTGGCTGATCTGCGCGCGCGACGCACAAGCCGGCAGAGCGGCCATGCCCGAGATTCTATTGCTCGAGACGGCGACCCCTGGCGCGCTCGATCAGCATGTCGAAGCACCTGAGCTGCGCGAGTTGCGCGCGCGCCTCGACCATCTCGCCGAACGCACGATGCGAGTCGCGAAAGGCCCTGCAACAGCTTGATATTGTTGATAAGTTCTTCTTGTCACAGAGACGCCTGCGTCGGGCGGGACGCGCCGTGCGTTTGATGGATTCGTCACATCTCCTGTGACGAGCCGGTTATTGCCTTTCGCCTGTTTCACAGCTATCCCCGTGCCGTTCCGCAGTTGGCGGCTCTTTGGGCCGGCGACTGTTTTCGTGAGAGAGAAGGGGCTCATCTGTGACGAAAAAGTTTTTCCTTGCGATCGCCGCGATGGCGATGGCGGCAAGTTGGTCGGCGATCAGCCCCGTGGCGGCGCAAGACGGCGACGTGACCGGCGAGGCGCCGGTTAAAGAGACCTTCGGGGATTGGGAGCAGCGCTGCGCTGAAGACGGACGGTGCTATATCTTTCAGCAGGCCGTGAACGAAGACGGAAACCCGCTGCTGCGCGTCCGCATCGCGAAACTGGCGCAGCCGCTTGACGATGGTCAGGGCGCCCAAGTCATCGCGCGTGCGGACATCATCACCCCGCTTGACGTGTTCCTGCCAAACGGCGTCGGCCTCCGGATCGACGACGGCCCAATCCAGACCGCCGTCTTTGTTCGGTGTCGTCCGATCGGCTGTGTCGCGCGGCCGCCTCTGACAAATCAGCTCATCGACGCGATGAAGTCGGGCGGCGAAGCGACGTTCGTCCTGTTTCAAGACCCGCAGGACGGGCCTGTTCTGGCGCCGATCTCCCTGTCGGGTTTCACGGCGGCGATCGACTCGCTCTAGGACGATTTTCCAGATTGAGAGATGGCGTGGCCGGATCAGGCGCCGCGCCATTTCCGCATGGCGACGACCGCGTTCAGGCCGCCAAAAGCAAATGAGTTGGACAGCGCCGCCTCGATCTCGACCTCACGAGCCTCGTTAGGGACCACGTCGAGATCACAGTCGGGGTCGGGCTCGTCATAATTGATCGTTGGCGGTATGACGCCGTCTCTGAGCGCGCCCAAAGTGGCCACCATTTCAAGCGCGCCCGCCGCGCCGATGCAGTGGCCGTGCATTGACTTGGTCGACGACACCATCAGCCCGTCGGCGTGTTCGCCAAAGACATGGCGGATCGCCGCGCATTCGGTTCGATCATTCGCCGCTGTCGCGGTTCCGTGCGCGTTGATGTATCCGATCTCGCCCGCGCCCAAACCAGCGTCTTGCAACGCCGCACGCATCGCCCGGGAGGCGCCGTCTTGGTTCGGCTGCACGATGTCGTTCGCATCGGAGCTTGCGCCAAAGCCAACCACCTCGGCCCAAATCGGCGCGCCGCGTGCGATCGCGCGTTCGAGCTTCTCGAAAATGATGATCGCCGCCCCTTCGCCCTGAACCATCCCAGTGCGGTTCTTCGAGAACGGCCGGCAAGCGTCGCGCGCCATGCCGCGCAGGCCTTCCCAGGCTTTCAGAACGCCAAAGGTCAGTTGCGACTCGCAGCCTCCGGTGATCGCGACGTCCAAAGCGCCCGAACGCACCATCTGGAAGGCCTGCCCCATCGCGTGGTTTGAGGAGGCGCATGCAGTGGTCACAGCCCATGACGGACCTCGTGCGCCGAACGCCATGCTCAGATGGCTCGCCGGCGCGTTTGGCATCAACTTGGGCACTGTAAAGGGGTGGATACGGCTTTTGCCTTGCCGGTAGATCAGATCGTAGTTCTCATCCAGCGTATGCATGCCGCCCATTGAGGTGCCGACGACCGCGCCGGCGCGCAGGCTCTCCTCGTCGCCGAGCTCCAGTCCAGCGGACTGGACCGCCTCCTCGCCAGCCGCGATCGCCATTTGTGTCACACGGTCCCACAGGGTCAGCTGGCTGCGCGAGAAACGCGCTTCCCCGTCGAACTCTTTGGCCTCTGCGCCGATCTTAATCGACAGCCCTTCAGCATCGATCATGCTGAGCGGTCCGATACCTAAACGCCCTTCACGCAAGCCTTGCATATGCGTCGCCGCATCGACGCCCAAGGCCGAGACGACGCCAACACCTGTGACGACAACTCGATGAGTCATAAGCCCAACCGACTTTCCATAAGAGTGCGCCCAGGAAGGCGTCGGTGAAAATGAAGGAACCTCAAGAGCCTCGATTCAGCGCCGACGGCTTTGAGAAAGGACGAGGCGAAATAGCCTTCTGCCCGCCTGACGAGGATCACGTCGTTTGTTTCTGTTCTTCGATCAAACGCTTCACCGCGTCGACAACCGCCTTGACGGTTGAAAGATCGAAGTCCGAGGTCGATGGATCATTCGCGTTGTACGGCACCGAAACGTTGAAAGCCTCCTCAATCGCAAAGACGATTTCGACAAGTCCTAGCGAGTCGATCCCAAGCTCTTCGGGCGTCGAGGCGAGTGTGATCTCGCTCTTCCCGACCATTGTTTGCTCGGCGACGATTTCGAGAACCTTTTTCTCGATCTCTTCATCCGTGGCGATCTGATCCGTCATTCCGTCTATTCCTTGCTCGGCGAGGTCTCGTCGCCGCCGACGCCATTGGTAATCGCCGCCTGCTGATCGCACAACACGCAGCAGCTCGTCAGTATGCGGCCAATTCAGCTCTTCACAAGCTCTCAGTCCACTCGCGGTTCATTCCGCCCCGCTCGCGGCGCGCCAACCTGTCAGACAATCCGACGTGCCCAGCCGCGCCAGCTCTATCGAAGGCGTCCCAGCCTTACCACCAGAAAACAGTTGGCCCCTTTAACCGTTCGTCTCTCAGTCTGAAAAGCGTTTTTTGAGCGCTTCGATATCTTCGACCAAACGCGGCAGTCGACGTTGCGCCATAAGCATTTTGCCCAACTCGTTGCGCGGCAATGCGGGCGTGCCTCCGTAGATCGAACCAGATTTGACGTTCCCTGACGCGCCCGACGACGCCATGACCAAGACGTCGTTTCCGATTTTGGTGTGATCTGCAACGCCAGACTGACCGCCCAGCACCACCCGGTCGCCAATCTCGGCGCTCCCGGCCACGCCCACTTGGCCGCACAGGATACAGTTTTCGCCAATAGAAACGTTGTGGCCCACCTGAACCTGATTATCGAGCTTGGAGCCGGACCCGATCACGGTGTCGGCGACCGTTCCTCGATCGATTGTGGCGCCGGCTCCGATTTCGACGTCGTCGCCGATCCGCACGCGGCCGAGCGAGTAGATCCGAGCCCAGACCGTGTTCTCGGCGCCGGCGACGACCGTTGCTCCGCCGCTCTCCTTCGCCGCTTCGACCGCTCCTTTTTCCGGTGTGACGAACGAAAAACCGTCCGAGCCGATACAGGCGTTTGGATGGATGATCACGCGGGCGCCGATCTCGACGCCCGCACAGATGCGCGCGCCGTGGTGGATCAACGCGCCCGGGCCGATCCGAGCGCCGGCGCCGATGGTGACCTGCCCCAGAATGCGGCACCCGTCGCCGATGCGGACGCCGGTCTCGAGAACACAGAGCGGGCCGATCTCGACGCCGTCGCCGATAACGGCGTCCTCAGAAACGATCGCGCTTGAGTGGATCCCAGGGGCGGGGTCTCGCACAGGCGCGAACATTTGGGTGACCCCCGCCATCGCGAACCGGGCTCTTCCCGTGAGGATCGCCGCCTCCAACCCCAAGGCGCGCCAATCCGCGCCTTCTGGGATCATGGCGGCGCGCGCCGCTCCCTGGTTCAATAGCGGCAGGTATTTTGGATCCATCGCAAGGGCCAAAGCGTCCGCCGTCGCCTCCGAAGGATGCGCCGGGCGCAAGATCTCTATCTCAACGTCGCCCTCCGCCTTAAAGCCGAGCGATCGCGCGATCTCTGCGATGGTTGGCATAGCGTCCCCTTTTGTGAGCAGTCCCCGCAAGCCGAGGAGCGAGGTGTCCGCGTCGGCGATGCATGACCGTCTGTTTAGCGCAATGCGCCCAGAACGCCCCGCCAAGTCAAGGCGAAGCGCGGTCAGTCTCTAATCCTATGGCAGACCGGCTTCTATCGCCGGGCGCTTAGCTTGAAGGCAACTCGACCCCGGCCTTCCGCAGCGCCCGCGCGACCGAGCGGTCCCGACGATAGATGTCTTGACGCTGTTGCAGCTCCCCGGCGTCGTCCACCCACGCCGTGCGGTAAGTCAGGTACACAGGAACCGGCGCTTTCAACTCATAATAGCGCTCCCGGTCGCCGCGCACGGCGCGCTTGTACGCCTTTGACGGGTCGGCCTTCTCGACGGCCAGCAGCGCTTCGGCCAGCGCGCGCGGTTGCGCCACCCGAACACAGCCATGGCTGAACGCGCGATAGCTGCGCCGAAACAGCTTTTTGGCCGGCGTATCGTGCAGATAGATCGAATACTGGTTGGGGAAGATGAACTTCACCTCGCCCAGCGCATTTCCAGGGCCCGAGCGCTGTTTGATCCGGTAGGGAAAGAACTCGGTCGAAAGCGAACTCCAGTCGATATACCAGGGATCTTCGTAACCGCCTCCAGGGCCGCTCACCCACATGTTTTTCCGGTCGAGATAGGACATGTCAGCCTGCACCGCGGGCAATATCTCCTCAGTCGCGATGCTGTAGGGCACATGCCAGACCGGGTTGAACACGATGTGAGTCATCTCATCGTTGAATTCAGGGGTCTCGTGGTCCTTCGCCTTCCCGACAACGACATCGGACGTGAAGACCGGCGCGCCGTCCTGAACGAGCGCCATCGTGAAATCCGCGATGTTCACACGGATATGCCGCTGGCCTCGGTCATAGTTAAGCCAGCGGATCCGTTCGAGGTTCACGGCGATTTTTTCGACTTTTTCGGTCTTCGGGGCGTTGAGAGCCCGTCGCGTTTGCGGTCCCACGACACCGTCGACAGCCAGCCCGTTCCGCCGCTGAAAATCACGAACCGCGTCAACCAGCTCGTCGTCGAACTCGGTCAAACGGCCTTCTTCGCGCGCTCGGGCCAGAGCCTCCCGCGGAAGAGCTCCGATCGCAGCGAGGCGAACACGCAGGCGTGCGATCTGAGGACGATTCTGCCCCGGTTTGAGGGTCTTGCGGGTTCGAAGCGGCTCAGCCGACGCAGCGCGCTCGGCCTCGACCTGCGCCGCCGCATACTCTTCGAGCAATCGTTGATAGTCCGCCGATTGGGGCGCGAAGCTTCTGAGCTTGCGGGGTTTATCGACAGCGGCGCCGATCTCCACAATCAGACCGGCCATCTCCGGCCGGCGCGGCCGCACCTTGATGTCTTTGTCCGCGCGCCGCGGTTCGATCGCGCCGCTTGAGACGTCGCGGACATACGCGGCGAAGACCCGGGAAAGGTCTCGCTCTAGCTCGGCGGCGCGTTCGAGACGATCGCGCGAAGGTCTGACGCCGCCATTTGCGTCGACAAAAGCCTGCACGCGCCCTCGCAGCGCGCTGGATCGGTAGCGCTGAACCGGCAACGCATGCCGACCGGCCAGGTCCAGCACGTCCAGCAATGCCGTCGCTTCCGGGAACGTGACGACGCCCTGGTCGTCTTCATGCGCCCAGATCGGACGAAAGCCGCGCCGTCCGTAAGCTTCTCGCAGCTCAGCGTTGGAGTTGCCGCGCAGCTCGTCCTGGAGCGCCGCGGCAAAGGCGGTGAAGTAGCCGCTGACCCGGACCGTCGCCGTTGCGGCGACGACGTCGGGCGCGAGGCTCGCTGTCTGCGCCAAGGCCCCGCCGACGGACGCTGCGCCGACAGCCGCGACCGTGGCGATGCGAGCGATGGTTCGCCTCAGTCCGATGACTTTGAACTCCGAGCACATCTGTTCACCCCCAATGCGAACGACGTCGCAGCACCTTAGGCGGTTCGTTTATGAGCCGAATCGAACATCGCCTTCCCCATACCGATGAATCCTATCATCGGACACGAAAGCCAGCTCTCGCAACTGAAAGCTGCGCTGGCCTGCTCACACTCTGAGCGGAATGCAGCCGCGGCGCCATTTTGAGCGGCACGCGACACTCGACAGGTCGCCACTTGGTCGAAAATCAACTCACAAATTCACTGTCAATGGGCGAATGCCCCTTTCCAAAAACGGCTGGTTGCGGCATACAAACCATGTCGTGGGAAATGGTGAACGATCGCCTAACTGCTTCTGTCTGACCCTGCGGGTCGTGGAGGTTTTTTCATGAGCGGTCGAACCAGAGGGTAGTAGTTGTGTGGAAAAATAATCGTCGGTTCCGTGGTGGCGCGCTCCTGAAGTCTGTCGACACCACAGTTTCTCGTCGCGAAGTTCTCGGCTACGCAGCGGTCGGCGCTGGCGCAGCGGCTGCAGCGGTCGTAAGCCGCGGCGGCGGGGCGCAAGCAACGCCGTCTTATCTGCGCGGTCTCGGTGACTTCCGGCGTCTGAATCTCGTCAATCACCGCACGGGCGAGCGCCTGAACATCATCTACTACGCAGATGGCGAGTACATCGCCGAAGCGCTGGATGAGGTGAATTACCTGATGCGCGACTGGCGGCAGAACGAGATCATGCCGCTCGACAGCCGCACGTTGAATTTCGCTGCGGCCATGTACAAGAAGCTCGATACGTCGGAGCCGTTGCAGGTCGTCTCAGGTTACCGCAGCCCGACGACGAACAATATGCTGCGCACAAAGGGGCGCGGCGTTGCGAAGAATTCCTTCCACACCCGCGGCATGGCGCTCGACTTGTCTCTTCAGTCGCGCTCCGTCGCCCAGATGTACCGCGCGGCAAGCGCATGCCGCGCAGGCGGCGTCGGCCGGTATACGCGCAATCATTTCGTCCACGTAGATTGCGGACCGAACCGGACCTGGGGTCGCTAGTCGTCACGGCACGCCAAATTCAGAAGAGCGCACACTGCAACGTGCGCTCTTTTTTTGTTTAGGGCCGTGTGGTCCCGTCGCCCTCGACGAGATACTTGAACGAAGTCAGCTGCATAGCGCCGACGGGGCCCCGCGCGTGCATCTTCCCCGTCGCGATGCCGATCTCTGCTCCCATGCCAAACTCGCCGCCATCCGCAAACTGCGTCGAGGCGTTCCGCATCAAGATCGCGCTGTCGAGGCGCGCGAAGAACTCGGCGGCGGCGCCATCGTCTTCGGTCAGGATCGCATCCGTGTGCCCTGCTCCGTCGCGGCGAATGTGTGCGATCGCCGCGGCGACGCCGGCAACGACGCGCGCCGCAATGATCGTATCGAGGAATTCTGTCCCCCAGTCGGCGTCGCTCGCTGCAACCACGCGATCATTCAGCGCGGCCACGTTCGCATCCCCCCTCACCTCGCATCCGGCGGCGACCAGATCTTCGATGATCGGGCGCAGATGCGTCTGGACCACGGCGCGATCGAACAGGACACACTCCGCTGCGCCGCAGATGCCCGTGCGCCGCATTTTGGCGTTGACGACGACCTTCCGCGCTTTCTCCAGATCCGCGGCCGCGTGAATGTAGACATGGCAGATGCCCTCGAGATGGGCGAAAACGGGCGCGCGCGCCTCGGACTGGACACGGCCGACAAGCCCCTTCCCGCCGCGCGGCACGATGACGTCGATGTATTGCGTCATGTTCGAGAGCATCTCGCCCACAGCCGCCCGATCGCGGGTCGGCACGCGCTGGATCGCAGCCTCTGGCAAACCGGCCGCCTTGAGTCCTTCCACCAAGCAAGCGTGGATCGCGCCGGAACTGTGAAAACTCTCAGACCCTCCCCGCAGGATGGACGCGTTGCCCGACTTCAGACACAGCGCGCCGGCGTCGGCGGTCACGTTCGGACGGCTCTCGTAAATGACCCCGATCACGCCCAGCGGCGTGCGGACGCGTCGGATCGTCAAGCCGCTCGGACGCTCCCACTCGTCGATCACTTGGCCGACCGGGTCTTCCTGCTCCGCGATCGCCTGGACCGCTTCGACCATTGCGCGGACGCGAGTCTCGTCGAGCCGAAGCCGGTCCAACATCGCCGGGGAAAGCCCCTTCTCCTGGGCGAACGCCATGTCTTTCGCATTCGCGTCGACGATCTGCGCTCGGCGCTCCCAAAGCGCATCCGCAGCCGCCAGCAACGCGGCGCGCTTGCTTTGGGACGAGGCGCTCGCAAGCTCCGCCGCCGCAACTTTCGCGCTCTCTCCGATCTCGCGCATCAGCGCGGGAATGTCAGCGGTTTGATCGAGCATGCGGGAGACCCTCTTATTCTAAGTCAGCTCCATAACACCATATCGTCGCGGTGCGCCATCGCCGCCCGCCCCTGATATCCGAGCAGTTCAGCGATCTCGGCGGACTTGTGCCCGGCGATCATACGGGCTTCCGCGGCTGCGTAGCCGGCCAAAGCCGCGCCCAGGCTGTTCCCATCGAGGTCGACGATCGCGACGGCGTCGCCCCGATCGAACTCGCCTTCGACGCTTCGGACGCCAGCCGGTAAAAGCGACTTGCCCCGGCCAAGCGCAGCCGCCGCGCCAGGGTCGACAATCAGACGTCCCATGGGCTTCATCGCCCCAATCCAGTGCTTGCGCGCGACCGTGGGCGACAGAGAGGCCCGAAACCATGTGCAGGGCGCGCCATCGCGCAGCGCCTGAATCGGCCGCATCGCATCGCCCTTCACGATCGCCATCGCGCACCCGCCCGTCACCGCCGACTTCGCCGCCTGGATCTTTGTCACCATTCCGCCTTTGGCGCCGGCCGAACCAGCGCCTTCGGCCATGGCTTCGATTGCCGGCGTGACCGCATCGACGACCGGCAATCGATGCGCTCCTGCGTCGGTTCGGGGGTTTCCTGTGTAGAGCCCGTCGACGTCGGACAGCAGGATCAGCTTGTCTGCGCCGGCCATCAACGCGACTTGCGCCGCGAGACGATCGTTGTCGCCATAGCGGATCTCGTCGGTTGCGACGGTATCGTTCTCGTTGACGATCGGGGCGACGCCCATTGCAAGCAGGGTTTTGAGCGTCGCGCGCCCGTTCAGATAGCGCCGCCGATCCTGGGTGTCGCCAAGCGTCAGCAAGACTTGCCCCGTCGGAATGCCAAAGGCGCCGAGCGCTTCCGAATAGGCGCGCGCGAGCTCGATCTGACCGACCGCGGCCGCCGCCTGGCTTTGCTCGAGCGCAAGCGCGCCCTCAAGCCGCAACACTCGACGGCCCAGAGCGATTGCGCCGGATGACACGATCAGAACATCCGCGCCGCCTTCGCGCAACGCCGCGACGTCGGCGGCCAACCCCGCCAGCCAGTCCGACCGCAATCCGCTTTCAGAACTGACCAGCAGCGCCGAACCGATCTTCACGACGATGCGGCGCGCGTCCTTCAACATCGCTGCGCTGTCGATCGTAGCGTCCCCAACCGTCAGATCGGCGACCATTTCGGCGCCTCCCCCGTTCCGTCTTCCCGATCCTGCGCATCCTGATTGATCTGGCTGTTCTCGGCGCGGTTCCCGGCGATCTCGCGCCACAATTCGCGAAGAGTTTCCGTGACGCCCTTGTTGGTCGCGCCGGACAACAACAGAACGTCCTGCGCCCCGGCGGCGCTCAGCTCGGCAAGCTTCCCCCCGATCTCTTCGGGGCTGAGCGCGTCGATCTTGTTCAACGTGACGACGCGTGGTTTTTCCGCCAGTCCAAGGTCGTAATCGGCAAGCTCCTGAACAATGACCTCGTAGTCCGCGCCCACGGTCTCGGACGTTCCATCCACCAGATGCAGGAGCACGGCGCAGCGCTCGACATGCGCCAGGAACCGATCACCCAGACCCGCCCCCTGACTGGCGCCTTCGATCAAGCCAGGAATGTCGGCCAGAACGAACTCTCGCCCGTCGATCTCCACGACGCCAAGGCCGGGAACGAGGGTCGTGAACGGATAATCCGCGATCTTCGGCTTTGCGTTCGATACAGCCGCCAAAAACGTCGATTTGCCGGCGTTCGGCAACCCCACGAGACCCGCGTCGGCGATCAGCTTCAACCTGAGAAGAAGCGTGCGCTCAACCGCCGGCTGACCCGGATTTGCGCGCCTTGGCGCCTGATTGGTCGAGGACTTGAACCGGAGGTTGCCCCACCCGCCGTTGCCGCCTTTTGCGATCAGCGTGCGTTGGCCGATCTCGATCATGTCGGCCAGCAGCTCTTCGCTCTCATAATCGTAGATCTCGGTGCCCTGGGGCACTTTCAGAACAACATCCTCACCGTCTTTGCCGGTGCGGTTCTGGCCCATGCCGTGTTCACCGTTCTTGGCTCGGAAATGCTGCTGATACCGATAGTCGATCAGAGTGTTGAGCCCCTCGACGCACTCCGCCCAGACATCGCCGCCCTTGCCGCCGTCGCCGCCGTTGGGCCCGCCATACTCGATGAATTTCTCGCGCCGGAACGAGATGCAGCCCGGACCGCCCGCGCCCGCGCGGATGTAGATCTTGGCTTCATCGAGAAACTTCACGGTTTCTGCGCTCCTGCGCCACAAAACAAAGAAAGGGACCGGCCTGGCGGCCGATCCCCTGAAAACGTCACGCGAGGCCAGAAGCCGCCGCAGCTGGGGGACGGCCTATTCGGCGGCCCCTGCCGGCAAAACCGAGATGAACAATCGGCCTTTGAGACCTTTCTTGAACTCCACGTGCCCTTCGCTCGTCGCGAAGATCGTGTGATCCTTGCCCATGCCGACATTCTCGCCCGGCCAGTACTGGGTGCCGCGCTGGCGCACCAGAATATTGCCCGGGATCACGTGTTCGCCGCCGAACTTCTTGACGCCGAGCCGCCGGCCAGCGGAGTCGCGGCCGTTCCTAGACGAGCCGCCTGCTTTTTTATGAGCCATGAGTCGCGCTCCTGTGTGTCTGACCGACTAATTAGTCGTTCTTAGCTTCTTCTGCGAGGCCCTTGGCCTGTTCAATCCAGTTATCGCGGTCGATCCGACCTTTGAACGAGAGCTGGTCGTCCATAAACGCCACTTCGGACGGACCCCACTCGGCGATCTGCCAGAAGTGGAAAACGCCGTTATCGTTCAGCTTCTTAGACAATCCGGGACCAACGCCTGAGATCTTCGTCAGATCGTCCGCCTCGCCCTGAGCCGCGTCCAACAGGTTTGACGGCTTTGCGCCCTCGACCGCTGGGGCTTCTTCCGGCTTCGGTTCAGCCTTCTTCGCCTTTTTCGCTGGGGCCGAGGCGCCCGACGCCAGGATCTCGGTGATCTTCACGACCGTGAGCGACTGACGGTGGCCCTTGAGGCGCTTGGAGGAGTGTTTCCGGCGACGCTTGTGAAAGGTGTAGACCTTTTCGCCGCGGATCTGATCAAGGACCTCGCCCTGAACCGCCGCGTCCGTGATCAGCGGTTGGCCGACCGTAATGTCGCCCTCGCCTTTGCCAAGCATCAGCACTTCGTCAAAGCGCACGGCTTCGCCAGGCTCCGCCGTCAGCTTTTCGATGGTGATTTCGTCGTCTTTGGCGACTTTGTACTGTTTGCCGCCCGTCTTGATGACCGCGAACATCGCGTATTCCTTCTTGTTCCGCGCCCTGCGGCGGCATCCCATGAGATGCTCTTTCGCGCGGAGTTCGCGCGCCTCGGACTGCGATTTCGTCTCATCGTCGCGAGGATATCCCCTCGCGCAAATACAAAGACGGCGCTCGCGCGCCGCCGAAGACGCGCTTATCTTCGGGAACGTCTCAAAAGTCAAGAAAGAGCCGCCGAGACGCTTGCAAGCGCGCGACGAGCCGACTAGGTTCCGCGCTCGTCGCTGCGCAGCGTCTCAACGCGCCGTCGCGACACCCCGTGGAGAGGTGCCGGAGTGGTCGAACGGGGCGGTCTCGAAAACCGTTGTGCGTGCAAGCGCACCCAGGGTTCGAATCCCTGTCTCTCCGCCATCGCCGCCCCACAAACAGCTGATTTTCCTGAACTCCTTTCAGGAGACCATTCTCTGTTTTCGGAGGCGTCGGACCAGCAAGTAAACCTGGCGGGCGACGCGGCGGCACGGGATAAGCAAGAGCGTCGCGGCCGACCGAGCGCTCTTCCAGGACCAGATGTGATCCTCAGCCGAGATTTTGCACTCCAAACACTCCTGCCGCTGGTTTGGCCGATCAGGCCGAACTTGCGCGCTTGCATAAACTGTCTGACACTTCCACCCGTCCAATGCGACGTCAGGGCGAACAAAGCTTTTGGATCCGTAAGCTTCTGGGCGAACCGGAACGCGAATGTAACGAAGAACAGCCGCGTCGTTTCTGATCTCGTCGGACCAGAAACCGCGTGAGGCAAACGGAGCGACGCCCGTCATGGCGGCTGAAACGCATCTCTGTCATCGGATCGACGGTCTGCAATACGCAGCGTGGTCAGAGACTATTTTCCGGCAGATGCGCGAAGGCGGCCTCGACGCCGTCCATGTCACGATCGCCTATCACGAGACGTTCCGGGAGATGGTCCTGAACCTGGAGCGCTGGAACCGTTGGTTCGAGACGCATTCAGACTTGATCATGCCGGGCCGCTCCGGGGCCGACGTCCGTCGCGCGCGAGAGCTGGGCCGAACGGCGATTTTCTTCGGTTTTCAGAACCCGTCGCCGATCGAGGACGATATCGGCCTCGTGGAGATCTGCCACACGCTCGGCGCGCGCTTCATGCAGCTCAGTTACAATAACCAGTCCCTGCTTGCGACGGGCTGCTATGAGGCTGAGGACCCGGGGCTGACCAGAATGGGGCGCGAGGTGATCGCCGAGATGAACCGCGTTGGTCTGGTCGTCGATATGAGCCATTCAGCGGAGCGCTCAACGCTGGAGGCGATCGAGCATTCCGCGCGCCCCATCGCGATCACACACGCCAATCCGTCTTTCTGGCGACCGGCTCTGCGCAACAAATCGGACGACGTGCTGCAAGCGCTGGGACAAAGCCGCGGGATCCTGGGCTTCTCACTCTATCCGCATCATCTCCAGGACGGCTCAGAATGCACGCTTTCGAGCTTTTGCGAGATGGTCGCGCGCACGGCCGAACTTATGGGTCCCGACAAGATCGGCGTCGGATCGGATCTTTGTCAGGACCAGCCTGACAGCGTCGTCGAGTGGATGCGCACCGGTCGTTGGACCAAACGGATCGACTATGGCGAAGGCTCCGCGTCCGCGCCCGGTTTTCCACCGATGCCCAAATGGTTCCAGGACAACCGCGACTGGCCAAATATCGAGACCGGTTTGCGCGCCGTGGGCTTCTCCGCGACGGAGGTGAACGGGATCCTGGGCGAGAACTGGCTGCGCTTTTTCGACGAGAGTTTCGGACCAATCCAGGACCCGGCGCCATGAGAGACGAGGCTTCGGGTCCGGAAAACGACACGCTTCGCCCACCTGAAGAGGTCATGCGGTTGGCGCGGCTGGGGTCGATGCACCCGACGCGCCTGTCGTTCATACGCTCCTTGCTGCGCGGCCTGCATGCCGAGGGGTGGCGATTTGACCGCCCGCTCTGGGATATTGATGCGACGGGCGTCGGGAGGGCGGTTTATCGGGCGATCGGGCCGGAACACACCTACTCTCTCGTCGCGTTTGCGCACGACCTGCCTGACGCGCAACGCTCAGATCGGGTGATCGCGACCGCTTGGGATGCGACCTTCGCGCTCGTGGACGGCGAACCCGATGCAGCCGATCTCGACAGGCTGGCGCGCAACGTGCCGTTGCAGGAAGCCGGGCGGATTTCAGACCGCGAACTTTCGCTGTCGCGCGCCAATCGGTCGGTGCGGCTTTGGTCGCATGTCGTCGAAAGCCTCGCCGCAGGGGTGCAACCGGACGTCGAGCAGATCGACGGTGTCGGCTATCTCATGCGCACAACCGCGGTTTACGGCGCAGGGAAGTTCGGCGCCGCCGACCATGCGTTGCTGGCGGGACGCGGGCTGATGTCGCGGCCCTTCCACGCCGAGATGCTCGCTGTTTGGTTGATCCGGAGTTTCACGATCGACCTGGTCGAACATCTTGGCCGCGCTCGATCCGGCGATCGCGCCGCAACCCTTGAGCCAAAGCTGCGCCGCCGGCTGGGCGTCGGCAATTCGACCGGGTTGGGCATGGCGCCGTTTCTGGTGAACCACCCTGCGCTGATAAATGCGTGGTTCCTTGCGCGTGAAACCGCTGTCGCTCGGGTCCGATCGATCGAGGAGGCGAGCCCAGCGGAGCAGGCCATCTTCCGTGACCGTCTGGCGCGTGCGCGGATCAACGCCGCGCGCTGGCGTTCCGACAGTTCGATACAGATCGCCAAACTCTCGGCGCTGAGGGCTGATCTGGAGGCTCTTTCAGCTCACGTTGAAGCGCACGGGCTCGACGGGCCGCGCGTATGGGATCGCCTCATGCTGTGGGCGACGGACAATCTGAGCACCGAGGGGCAGGAGCAATGCGCCGCGCTCATTCTCGAGCCCTATGGCGACCTCGTCGACGGTCTGGCCGATGCGATGGGAGCCGACGAGCAGGCGGTGTTCCGCATCGACGGCGCGATGACGGTCGCCGCGCTGCGTTCCGTGCTGACGCGACGTTTCGGATGGGCGCTGGGCATTGATTTTTCGGAGCGGGACCCGCGCGCCCGCTTTTGGTACGTGTCTGAGGAGAAACTGGAGCCGCGGCTCGGCCAGCGCTTTGAAGAGCCAGGGGCGGAACGCGAGCAACCGCTGGCCATAGCGCGAGATGCGAGACTGTTGAATGACACGCTCGCGGAGTGGGACGATCTGGCCTCGGTCGCGGAGTTCCTGAGAAAGCATCCGCAGCATCGCCATGTGGTTCGGCGCGCTCAGATCGCCGCCGACCGCCCCTACGCAGAGATCCAGGACAATCTCATCGACGCGTCCGTGCTTCCTGTGGATCTGCTGCGCGCCAAGCTCTCGATGTTCGGCGCGACCCGTTTTGACCCCAGGTCCGACCGCTGGGTTCGGATCTGCATGTATCAGGGCGCGCCCTTCCCAGCGGAACTCGCCGCCGAAGATCCAGACGAATGGGCTTATCCGCCGATTGAAGCCGCCGATGTCTGACGACTGCGCGGCGAAAATGCAGCGCGTGACGCTCTCGGAGTTGGAGGCTGAGTGCAGGAAGGCGGCGCGCGGAATTGGCTGTCCTTGGGGGATGGCGGAAGAGGCTGGAAAAGCCGCCCGATGGTTGGCCGCCCATGGCCTGCCGGGACCCGAGGCCATGGCCCGGTTTCTGTCGACCCGTCGGAGATGCTGCTGCGCCGAGAGCCATTCGCCGTCGCCCGCCCCGCCGCACTGTCCGATCGCCTTTGGCGCAGAGTTGAATGATCGCGCCGAGATGCTGGCGAAGGGGGAGACGATAGCGGGCGCCGATATCGCCTATCCACTGATCGTTCTCGCCTTCGCTGGTCAGGCGGCGACGGCGCTGAAGCAACCTGTTCGGATCGAATGGCCGGAATTCGAAGCAATCTGTCTCGAAGCCGGCCTCCACCTAGATCGCGGCGGCGGCGTCGCAGCCGCCAGAGCCGGCGATGTGGGGTGCGCGGCGACGGCCGCAACATCAGCGTCGGCGACCCGAACAGCCGAAGACAAAGCCTGCGACGTCGAACAAGAAGCGTGGCGCATTCTGCAGGATCTCGCACAACGGACCTATGTCCCGAGCAACGCGGCGAACCGGATCGCCGGGGCTGGCGCAGGACTGGCAGACAACGACTAGTCGACACGGGGCCAAACCGCGTCGTCGCACGTCGCCCCGCGTGGCGCAAAATCGGGGAAGCGACGGTTGTCGAGCTTTCGAAACGCTCACCTGCCCGCTCGCGCGCAGTCGAAAAAGGACGGCGTCGGGAAGAACGCCTGGGTCTTTCTAAATCTCTTTCTCGACCCACAATAAGCCTCTGAGAAAGTCGGACCATTTCCATTACGGCGGATCTGCCTTGCGCAGGACCCTCAGAGCGATAAGGCGAAACCTATGACGCAGTCAGACGACTTCGGGTTTGGAACCCAGATCCGCAAATCCCCCTACTTTGACGCGACGGTCCGCTGGGGCGCGAAAGCGTTCTCCGTCTATAACCACATGTACATCCCGAGGGACTTCGGCGACCCGGAACAGAACTTCTGGAACCTCGTGAACGACGCGATCCTGTGCGATGTGGCGGTCGAACGGCAGGTCGAGATCACCGGGCCGGACGCCGCGGACTTCGTCCAGATGCTGACGCCGCGCAACCTTTCGAAGATGGCCGTCGGACAGTGCAAGTACATTCTTGTCACGAACGCCGAAGGCGGCATTCTGAACGACCCGATCTTGTTGCGGTTGGCGGAGAACCACTTCTGGATCTCCTTGGCGGACAGCGACGTCTTGCTCTGGGCGCAAGGCGTCGCGGTGCATTCGGGAATGGATGTCGCAATCCGCGAGCCCGACGTCTCTCCGCTCCAGCTACAGGGACCGAAGTCTGGCGAAGTGATGAAGTCGCTCTTCGGCGAGAGCATAACCGATCTCCGATACTATTGGCTGCGCGAACTCGACTTAGACGGCATCCCGCTCGTCGTGTCGCGCACGGGATGGTCTAGCGAACTGGGCTACGAGCTCTACCTTCGCGACGGATCCCGAGGCGGTGAACTCTGGGAGAAAATCATGGCTGCGGGCGAGCCGTTTGGTCTCAAACCCGGCCACACGTCCTCGATCCGCCGGATCGAAGGCGGCATGTTATCGTATCACGCCGATGCTGATATCAGCACCAACCCTTTCGAACTGGGGCTGGATCGGCTCGTGGATCTCGAGATGGATGCGGCGTTCATCGGCAAAGCCGCTTTGCGTCGCATCAAGCACGAAGGCGTGCGCCGCAAGCAGGTTGGACTGGTGTTGGACGGACCTCGTTTGACAGGCCCGAACACAACCTTCTGGACCATCGCCAAGGATCGCGCGGTCGTTGGAAAGGTCACCTCCGCAGTTTACTCGCCACGGCTCGAACAGAACATCGCGCTGGCGATGATCGCGGCCGAGCACGCTGTCATCGGCAACGAGTTCGAGGTCGCCACCAGCGCAGGCTCCGTTCGAGGCGCGATCGTGGAGCGTCCGTTTTTCGATCCCAAGAAGACCATTGCAGCCGCCTGAGGAAGATGCTGAAGGGATGTGCAGGCCGGCGCGAGGGTCGGTCTGACCTCCGCCATGCACGGGCGCCTGAGGCCAAGGCGCTGGCGCCGCAAGAAACGCGTTTCAGACGCTCACAGGGCCTTTGCGAAGTGCAGTCGCTCGAGGCCCCCGCCGATGGTTTTCGTGCTCATTTCGTTGGCCGTCTCTCGTTTCGTGAGGACATAGCCAGTCCGTTGGTAGAGACGGATCGCATTTGTCTGGATTTCCGCCGTGCTGAGCAGCATCGTCTGAAATCTCAGCGCGCGCGCCTGCTCTTCGGCATAGGCGAGCATGCGAGACGCCAGTCCGCGTCCGCGGTGCTCTTTTGACAGATACATGCGCCGCAACTCGCAGGTGTCGTCGCCGCGGTTCTGGATCCCAAAAGTTCCAATGATCTCCGGTGTGGCGACGACCCAAAACCTGTTTCGCGTCTTGGGGTCGAACGCCTCTTCGATCGTATCGAGCTCCGCTTTCAAGGCGGTTCGGATATACGTTTCAAACCTGTCTTTGAGATGCTCCGGCGCGAGGTCGCGGTTTATGCGTTCCCACAGATCTCTAACGTGGGCCAAGTCGCTGCTCTCGTACTGGCGGAAAACCGTCATGCCATGATCTTTTCGGTGGGGTTGGTTGCGCCCACGCCACCAGGCGGCTTGCAACCGCAGTCGTCGGGCGCGCTGCTGGAGACCTGTCTGGGATCACCGTGCATGCTTTATCGCAAGGCGCCGTAGTCGAAGCGGCGCGTCGAGATCGGCTAGCGACGCCAAACGCAGCGTCTTCCCACAAGGTGGACAGGCGTGCAGCGCCTCTGGCGTCGCGAAGGCTTCGCAACGCTGTCTCGCGCAAGGATGACGCCCGGACTGCCCGCCCAGAGCCGTTGCTCACACCGCTGCTTGCTGAACGTCCGAGAGTTTCTCAAACAGCCGAGCCACAGCTTCCGCCCCTGGATCATTATGTCCGGCAAGGCTTTCCGCGGCGATGTAACTCGCCCGTCCCGCCCGAGCACGCGTGATCTTCGCCGTCGCATCCGCTCCTTCTCGCGCTGCCCGCGCGGCAGCCTGCACCCCGTTGTGCAGCGCTTCGAGCGCCGGGAACAGCGCATCGATCATCGTGCGATCGCCTGGCCTGGCGCCTCCGACTTGCTGCACGCGATCCAATCCGGCTTTCAGCGCGCCGATGACGTCTTTCCCGCTTGCAGACGCATCGCCCGCCGCGGCGAAGAAGATCGCCAGCAGAACGCCTGAGGATCCGCCCATGGTTTGGCTCAGCTCCTGGCCGATCGCTCGGTACAACTGGGTCTGATCCGCGAGCGGCAATCGATCCAGCGCACCGATCAAAGCGCGAGCAGCCGTCGCGAGCGTGCTGCCGGTGTCCCCGTCCCCCGACTTTGCGTCAAGCGCGTTCAGATCGGCTTCGGCCTCAATCAGAATGTTGCAACAGCGTTCGATGAATGCGCGCGTCCCGTCATTCTTCGAAGCGATTGGCTGAATGGGCGTCAAACCATCCGGCAATGGCTGGGTGGCCACGTCGCTGACGGGAACACACCCTGGCCACGCGGACGGGGCGACGGGCGCCCGCAGCGCGTCGTCTTCGGCCTTCGCGGTCGGAAGCAGCGAGACCGAGAAGCCTTGCATATCAAGGGATGTCATCATCGCCGCAGGTCCAACGATGGCGCGGATCCGCCCACCAATCCGGGACCGCATCAGCTCTTCCGCGAGAACCGCCATCTCCAGAGGCGTCGAGCCCCCAAGGTTGTTCAACAGGGCTGTGTGCGGGCCGGAGCCCAGATTGGGCGCAAGGCGATCGACAACCATCTCCATCGCCGTCTTGGCGTTCGAGAAGCTCACCTGCTCGATCCCGGGTTCGCCATGGATCCCCAATCCGAGTTCGGCCTTGCCTGCCGCGATCCGGTCTTCCTTGGGCGATCCCGGGATCGTGCAGGTGTCGAGCGACATTCCGATCGACACCACGCCCTTCACGACCCGTTCCGCCGCGTCGGCGACCGTGTCGAGATCGGCTCCCTGTTCGGCGAGAGCGCCTGCGATCTTGTGCACAAAGAGCGTGCCCGCCACCCCACGCGCCTGCGGCAGGTCGGGCAATGCGATGTCGTCGTCGACGATGACCATCGCGACTTTCAGTCCCTGGGCCCGGGCCCGCTCAGCAGCAAGACCAAAGTTCAGACGATCGCCCGTGTAGTTCTTCACGATGAGCAAGCAGCCAGCTTTTCCCGTCACCGCCAGGATGCCTGCGAGCACCGCGTCGACTGACGGCGAGGCGAAGACCTCGCCGCAGACCGCCGCCGTCAACATGCCCTGTCCAACAAAACCGGCATGGCTTGGCTCATGACCTGAACCGCCTCCGGACACGAGCGCGACCTTCGACTTGTCCCAGTCGGTTCGGACGACGACCTTGATATGCGGATAGCCATCCAGTCGCGCCAGCCGCCCACCAGAGGTGCGCAGCGTGCCGTCGATCGCCTCGGTGACCAGGGTCTCCTTGGTGTTGATGAACTGCTTCATGGTTCCTCCTTGCCGGATCCTTTGGCCGTCGGCGTCGAAATAAAGCGGGTTGCGAGGGTGAATGGCGACGGTGTCGCCGGGCTCAAGGGGTGTATGCACGTCCGTCAGAGTGACGAGGTCGCACCCTTCCAGGCTGAGATGCAGTCGCGTCTGATCGCCGAGATGCTCGACCCGGACGACTGCGGCCGGTTTGCCGTCGCCCTGCACGATATGCTCAGGCCGCAGACCAATCGTCGCCGCGCCGGACGGCGCCCCTCCGAACAGGTCCGCCGGCAAGGTGTTGATGCGCGGCAAACCCAGACGCCCGGCGACGTAAAGGCTGACGGGGTCCTCATAGATCTCTCGCGGGCTGCCGACCTGAACCAGCTTTCCGCTGTCGAGCACCCCGACATGGGTCGCCATCGTCATCGCTTCGATCTGGTCATGCGTGACGTACAGCATCGTCGCGCCGAGATCCGCCTGGATACGCTTGAGTTCCACTCGGAGTTCGGCGCGCAGCGCAGCGTCGAGCGAGCTCAAAGGTTCGTCCATCAGGTAGATGTCCGGACGGCGCACCAGCGCGCGACCGATCGAAACGCGCTGCATCTCGCCGCCCGACAGCGCCGTCGCCTTGTTGTCGAGTTTGTGCGGAATGCGAAGGACTTCGGCGACCTCGGTGGTTTTCCTTTCGATCTCGTCTTCCGGCGTCTGCAGCATCGGCGAGCGCAGCGGGAACGCCAGATTCTCGCGCACTGTCATATGCGGGAAGAGGGAGTATTGCTGGAACACCCTCGCGACGTTGCGCTGCGCCGGCGTCTCCTTCAGAACCGAGCGGTCCCCGATGCGGATGTCGCCGCTCTCGGGCGTCTCCAACCCGGCGATCAGACGCAATGTGGTCGTCTTGCCGGCGCCGGTCGGACCCAGAAGCACGAAGAACGCGCCGTCGGGGATCTGCAGGCTCATATCATCGACCGCCACGGTGGACCCGAACGCCTTGCTTACTCCGGACAGGGTGACGTCAGCCATGCGACAAGACCCCCTCATTGAGCGCCGAGCGGATCGCTTTTCCGGACTGGGTGTCAAAGAGCGTGACAGTCGCACCGTTGAAGGAGAGGCCGACCGTCTCGCCGACGCTGGCGCGCCGATCGGAGGGAACGCGAGCCTTTACCTCGCCGTTGTGGGTGCGCAGCGTCACGATCTGGGTTGTGCCGAGATACTCGGTCGCGATGATCTCGCCGCGATAGCCGCCGGCGTCGTTCAACTGCACGTGCTCAGGACGCACGCCGTAGATCATGTCGCCCTCAAACGGCGCCCGCGCCTCTGGCACCTCTAGGCTTTGATAATGCATCTCAACGCTCGTGCTCCCGGCGGCGACGCGCCCATGGAACTTGAGGAAATTCATGGAAGGCGAGCCGATGAAACTGGCGACGAACAGCGTCGCCGGCTTGTCGTAGATGTCCTGTGGCGCGCCGAACTGCTCGACCACGCCGTGGTTCATCACGACGATCTTGTCGCCCATCTGCATCGCTTCGAGCTGATCATGGGTCACGTAGACGGTGGTGGCGCCCATTCGGTCGTGCAGGCTGCGCAGCTCCTCGGCCATGTGCTCTCGGAACTCCGCATCGAGCGCGCCCAGGGGTTCATCCATAAGGAAGCACTTCGGGTCCCGCACGATCGCCCGCCCGAGGGCCACACGCTGACGGTCGCCTCCGGAAAGCCCGCTGACGGGCCGGTCGAGAATATCCGAGATCCCTAGAATTCGGGCGACCTCCGCCACTTTCTCGCGCACCTGATGCGAAGGCATGCCTTGGCTGACCAACGGGTAGCTGATGTTTCTGCGAACGTTCATGTGCGGATAGAGCGCGAACATTTGGAAGACGAAGGCGATGTCCCGCTGCGAGGCCGGCTTCTGACTGACCTCCTCGCCGTCGATCAGCACCTCGCCGGAAGTCGGCAGCTCGAGCCCCGCGATCATCCGCAGGGTCGTCGTCTTGCCGCAGCCTGAAGGACCGAGCAGCATGAAGAACTCGCCGTCCTCGATCTTGAATGTTGAAGACTGCACGGCGGTGAAGTCTCCGAACTCCTTACACAGCTGACGAACCTCGATCTCGGCCATCCTCTACTCCGGAAAATGGCTGACGATGATGAACATCACGGTGCCCACCAAGGTGACGACAAAGGAATAGGTGAAGGCCCAAAGCGCATAGGGCTGCATCAACATGATCACGCCGATCGCAATGAGAACCGAAGCGACCATTTCCCACGGCCCTCGGCGGAACCGCAGCAACGCGTTGAAGAACTCGCTCATTTCCGAACCGCTCCGAAGGTGATGCCGCGTAGCAGGTGCTTGCGCAGAAGGATCGTGAAAACCATCACCGGCATCAGGAACAAGGTCGCGCCGGCCGCAACCGCAGGCCAGTCCTGCCCCGCGACGCCGATGATCGTCGGGATGAAAGGCGGAGCTGTCTGCGCCGCGCCAGAGGTCAACAGTACGGCGAAGGCGTATTCGTTCCACGCGAAGATCAGGCAGAAGATCGCCGTCGCGGCGATGCCGGTCGCGGCCTGGGGCAACACCACCTTCGTGAACGCCTGGAACCGAGTGTACCCGTCGATCAGCGCGGCCTCCTCATACTCGCGCGGGATCTCGTCCATGAAGCCCTTCAGTAGCCAGACCGAGAGCGACAGGTTCACCGCCGTATAAAGCAGGATCATGCCCAGATGCGTGTCCGACAGTCCCAGGGATCGGAACATCAGGAAGATCGGGATCGCCACCGCGATGGGCGGCATCATCCGCGTCGACAGGATAAAGAACAACAGGTCGTCCTTGAGCGGAACCCTGTAGCGCGAGAACGCATAGGCCGCCAAAGTTCCCAGAAAGACCGACAGGAAAGTCGAGCCGAAGCCGATGATCACCGAGTTGGTGAAGCGTTCGCCGAAGCGCGACGGTCCGACGATCGCGAGGCCCTTCTCATGAACAAGCTTGCCATACCATGTGTCCGGGGGGGGCGCCTCGGCCTGCTCCGGCGTCTGCAGAGTCTGGGTCGTGAACAGGTTCACATACCCCTCGAGCGAGGGTTGGAACGCCACCTTCGGCGGGTACGCGATCGCATCGGAAGACGACTTGAAGCCGGTGGATATGATCCAAAGCAGCGGCAGCATGGTGATCACCGCATAGGTGACGACCAAGATTGCGGCGATCCATTTCTGTCGGCGCGAAGGCTCGGTGATGGAGTAACTGCTCATCGCTCTTTCACCTTGTTCAGAGCCTTCACGTAGATCGAGGCCAGCCCGAAGACCGTGACGAATAGAATGATCGCATAGGCGGAGGAGTAGCCGGTTCGCCACTTCTCGAACGCCTCGCGCTTGAGGTCGATCGAGGTCAATGTCGTCGTGTTGCCCGGCCCTCCGCCGGTGAGCTGCACCACCAGATCGAACATCTTGAAGTTCTCGATGCCCCGAAAGAGAACCGCGAGCATCAGGAACGGCAGCACCATCGGAACCGTTATCGTCCAGAATTGTCGCCACTTGGACGCCCGATCGCATTCCGCGGCCTCGTAGATCGAATCTGGGATGGATCGGAGCCCGGCAAGGCAGATCAACATCACGAAGGGCGTCCACATCCACGTGTCGACAATGATGATCGCCCAAGGCGCCAGCGCCTTGTCTCCGATCATCGAGAAACTGGTGACGTCCGCGCCGGTGAAGAACGCGACGGCGTAATTAAAGAGGCCGATCTGCGGCTGGTAAAGGAACGTCCAGAAGTTCCCGACCACCGCGGGCGACAGCATCATCGGCAGCACAATGATGGTCGTCCAAAGATCGTTGCCCTTGAACTTGCGATTGATCAGCCACGCGAGCGCAAAGCCGATCAGCACCTGCAGAAGCAGCGTCCAGAACAGGAAATGCGCCGTCGCCTGCATCGTCAGCCAAATGTCGCCATCGGTCAGGATGCGTTCGTAGTTGCGCGTCCCGATCCACTTCACTTCGGCGTTCGGCCGGTTTGCGCGGTAGTTCGTGAAGCTGAGCTGGATCGTCCAGATCAGAGGGAAGATATTCACCGCCAAGAGCAGAAAGACTGTCGGGGCAATGAAGATCCAAGCGATGGCTCGATCCGATAGCCCTTTGATCTTTCTCGCAACGCCCGCCGGCGTCGCCCGTGCGGCACGCTCCATCGCTGCCTCAGACATGAGACATCCTTCCCGGAGTTCTTTCCCTGAATGCGCGGGGCCACGCGCCATCCGTTTGGCCCCGCAGTTTGATACGCTTTCGCGCTAGAGGCGAGAGCTTTGCAGCTGCTGGATCAGAGCTTGCCTTCGTCCTCGAAGACCTCTGTCCAGTCGTCCACAAGACCATCCAGCGCTTCCTGAGCCGACCCCTCGCCCGCAATCACGTACTTGTGGACGCGGTCCTGCATGGCGAGGAGCAAGGAAGCGTAGGCGGGCTCCGCCCAGAAGTCCTTCACGATCGCCATCGAGTCTAGGAAGGTCTGCGCAAAAGGTTGGCTCGACGCGAAGCCCGGCGCTTCGACGACCGCGCGCATCGCAGAGGCTCCGCCGACATCCCACCAGCGTTGCTGGATCTCTGGTTGAGCAAACCACTGAATGTACTCAAGCGCCGCGTCCTGGCTGTCCGAGTACGACACGACCGATATCCCCTGACCGCCGAGCTGAGCAAAGTGTCCGCCAGGGCCCGCCGGATTGGCGAAGTATCCGGACTTGCCGCCGCCGACGTTCGGATCGGCTTCGACGCCCGGCCAGATGAAGGCGAAGTTCATCTGCATTGCGACCTGACCCGACTTATACGCATCGATGTTCTCGGACATGTACCAGTCCGACGAACCCGGAGGCGTACAGCAGTCATAGAGCGACTTGTAGAACTCGAGACCCGCGATGGACTCCGCCGAGTTCACGACGCCGTCGAGCTTGTAGGGCTCGTCCGCGGTGCCGTAGGTGAAACCGTAGTTGTAGAGCGCGTTGGTCACGCCCATGGTGATGCCTTCCGAGCCGCGCTCGGTGTAGATCGACATGCCGTAGACGGTTTTGCCGTCGATTTCCCGACCCTGGAAGAATTCGCCGATCTGCTTGAGCTCTTCGAGCGTCGTCGGCGCCGCCAGCGCGCGGCCATGTTTCGCCTGGAATTCAGCCTGCAGCTCCGGACGCTCGAACCAGTCCTTGCGATAGGTCCAACCGACGACGTCCGCGTATGCCGGCAACGCCCAGTAGTTCGGCGTTCCTTTCGGCCATTCGGCGTAGCCTGTCACGGTCGCTGGCAGGAAGTCGCCCATCGAGATGCCGTTGGCGTCGAAGAAGTCGTTCAGCTTGACGTAGTGCCCGGCCTCGGCGCCGAGACCGATCCACTGACTGTCGCCGATCATCAGATCGCAAAGCTGACCGCCAGAGTTGAGCTCGTTGAGCATCCGGTCCGCGAAGTTCGGCCAAGGCACGAACTCAAAACTCATGTTGTGGCCTGATTTGGCCTCGAAGTCCTTCGACAATTCGATCAATGCGTTGGCCGGATCCCACGCCGCCCAGCACAGCGTCAAGTCGTCGGCCGCAGCGCGCTCAGCACTCAACCCGAGGGTCGCCGCGAACGCCGCCGCTGCTAAAAGCTGTGTCTTCTTCATTGATTATTTCCTCCCTTCTCAAGCGCGAGCAGTCTCGCGCCGCGTCATTGGAATCGATCTCAACGACAGTGACCAGAATGACGAGGGGCGTACCTCTTGTCGACCTATTTTTGAGGTGCGTACCTCATATCGGCGCTTTGGGTGACAAACGACCCCCTGGCCAGCCGCCCGCGCGAACGAGGCGCATGCGCAAATTGTGGCGAGAGCGACGCTCTCTGCACCCTGGAAACCATCTCTGCCGACGACCTCAGCGGCTCACTCAGGGGAGGTTTTCGCGAAGAACGACGTCGATGCGGATACGCTCCTGCGCATCAAAGATCGGCATGTCGTCGCAAAGACTGCGAAGGACGCGCAACGCGCTCCGCACCAAGTGACCGACATTCTGCGTGATCACGGCCGAGATCTCGTTCTGCACCAGAGCTTGCTTGGTCACGGGGGTAATCTCGTGCGCGATAACAATCAAATCATCGAGCGCGCCGCTCCGCCGCAGCGCGTTGAGCAACGACCGGTTTCCAAACCCCATCGAATAGACCCCCGCAAGGCGTGGACGGCGCATGATCACCTCCAGCACGATTTCTTCCATCCGCAGAGAGTCGTCGTAGGACTCGACGCTCGGAAGAACGCTCACCCGCGGAAAGTCGCCCGCCATCACCTCGTCAAAACCAAGCCGTCTCTCCAGACTATCCCTTGATCTCAATGAGTTAGTGACAACCAAGACCTCACCTTGAGCCCCGACGAAGCGCCCCATCAGCTGCCCCGCCGTCTTGCCCGCGGCCACGTTGTTGATGCCAATGAAGTAGTCCCGCTCTGAGTTGGGCAGGTCCGAAGCAAGCGTGACGACCGCCATCCCTGCGTCTTTGAGGCGATGGACGGCGTCTCGGACCTGGGGCGTTTCGGGGACCATGATCGCGACGCCGTCAAGGCGCTTCGGGTCAAAGGACAGCAACGCCCTCACGATCGCATGAGCGTCGTGGGTTGGGATGCCGACCACCTTCACCGAGACCCGGTCGGCGATCTGCGACGCATAGGTCTCTCTGAGCGCAACCTTGAGCGTGTCGGTGAACTGGCTGGGGCCGTCGGGCAGCACGAACGCAAACTTGTATTGGCGCTGCCGGGCGAGATTGGCGGCGGACGCATCCCTCACGTATCCGAGCCGGGCGACCGCCGCCTGAACCTTGGCGATCGTTTTGTCTCTCACTCCGGGTCGCGCATTCAGCACCCGGTCAACGGTTGCAAGGCTGACCCCGGCCTCTTTCGCAATGTCGTGAACCGTGGGTCTGCTCATCGTCGACGTCCTCTAGAGAAACCGTAATGAGCAAAATGAGGTGCGTCAATCAAGGTAGTGGAAGGCCACCCCGGCAGAGTGGGCATGACGCACTCCCCGCAAGCAAAACCAAGCTCGAGGGGAGTTCGACACGCGGTGAGGCGGTTCCGTCGACGATTTGCTTTCGACCAATTCCAGCCGCCCGTCTCGCCCAGACGTCTTGTCGGCAAGGTCTTGTCCGTAAGCTCGCAAGCAACGGCATCGCGTTTGCAACGCCCTTTGTCGAACAAGACCCCTCCGATGCCGTCAACCGCCATCGAGGCGCAAGAAGGCTTTGACTGCGCTGCCGCTTTGCCGCCATGGATGCGCAATTGGGGGCGCACTATTGGGGCGCGTTTAAAGACAGTGAAAGAGGCTCAGCCCAGATGTCCTTGCTGACCCATCTCCGACGCCTTGAAGCGGAGAGCATCCATATCATTCGCGAGGTCGCGGCCGAGGCCGAGAACCCGGTTATGCTTTATTCGATCGGGAAGGACAGCTCGGTCATGCTGCACCTGGCGATGAAAGCGTTCTACCCTGCTCGTCCGCCGTTCCCTTTGCTTCACGTCGATACGACCTGGAAATTCCGGGACATGATCACCTTTCGGGACCAGCTCGCCGCCCGTCTCGGGTTGGATCTTCTTGTGCACATCAACCAGGACGGCGTCGCTCAGGGCGTTGGGCCGTTCACCCATGGATCCGCGACGCATACCGACATCATGAAGACCGAGGCGCTCAAACAGGCGCTGGACAAGTACAAGTTCGACGTCGCCTTTGGCGGCGCGAGACGCGACGAGGAGAAAAGTCGCGCGAAAGAGCGCATCTTCTCCTTTCGCACGGCCCAGCATCGGTGGGACCCGAAAAACCAGCGGCCCGAGCTCTGGAGCCTCTACAACACCCGTAAGCACAAGGGGGAGTCGATCCGCGCGTTTCCGATCTCGAATTGGACCGAACTCGATATCTGGCAGTACATCTACCTTGAGAAGATCGAGATGGTGCCCCTCTACTTCGCCGCCGAGCGCCCCGTCGTGGAACGGGATGGCGGACTGATCATGGTCGATGACGACCGGATCCCGCTACGCGACGGCGAAGAGCCGATGCTGAAGAAAGTCCGGTTCCGAACGCTCGGGTGCTACCCGCTCACCGGCGCGATCGAGTCGGAGGCGGACACGCTGTCCAAGATTATCCAAGAGACTTTGCTGAGCTCTTCATCGGAACGACAAGGCCGCGTGATTGATCACGATCAGTCCGCCTCCATGGAGAAAAAGAAGCAGGAGGGCTATTTCTGATGGCTCACCAGGATGCGCTCATCGCTCAGGACATCGAAGCTTACCTCCGCGCTCAGGAGCAAAAGTCGATGCTCCGCTTCATTACCTGCGGCTCAGTCGACGACGGTAAGTCCACACTCATCGGACGCCTGCTGTTCGAGGCGAAGCTGATCTACGAAGACCAGCTCGCCGCCCTTCAAGCCGACTCAAAACGGGTCGGAACGCAAGGCGGAGACATCGATTTTGCGCTGCTCGTGGACGGCCTTGCCGCAGAGCGTGAACAGGGGATCACGATCGACGTCGCGTATCGGTTCTTCTCGACCGAAAAACGAAAGTTCATCGTCGCCGATACGCCGGGCCATGAGCAATACACACGCAATATGGCCACGGGCGCATCGACGGCGGATCTGGCTGTTGTGATGATCGACGCTCGGAAAGGCGTGCTGACCCAGACCCGCCGACACAGCTTGATTGTCTCGATGCTTGGCGTGCGGCACGTGGTCCTGTGCGTGAACAAGATGGACTTGGTCGACTATGATCCAGCTGTCTTTCACCGGATCCAGAACAAATACCTGTCGTTCGCCGCTTCGCTGGGCTTCAAGGACATCGCCGCCGTCCCGGTTTCCGCCCTGCGCGGAGACAACATCACCGAGCGCAGCGAGGCGACGCCATGGCACGACGGTCCGGTGTTGATGCCGTATCTTGAGACGCTGTCCGTCGACGAAGAAGAGCAAGCGGCGCCCTTCCGAATGGCGGTGCAACTGGTCAATCGCCCAAATCTGGATTTCCGAGGCTTCGCGGGCCGGATCGGGAGCGGCTCGATCGCGCCCGGGGCAAAGGTAAAGGCGCTGCCCTCCGGCAAAGAGAGCACGATAGATCGCATCGTCACCTTCGAGGGCGATCTCGAAGACGCCGTCGCGGGCCAATCGGTCACTCTGACGCTCGCGGATGAGATCGACATCTCGAGAGGCGACGTGATCTGCGAGGCGGGCGCGCCAGTCGAAACCTCCGACCAGTTCAAAACCACGCTTTTGTGGATGTCAGAACAGGAGATGCTGCCTGGCCGCTCCTACGCATTCAAACTCGGAACCGCGACCGGCCTCGCTCAACTGGCCGAGCCGAAGTACAAGATCAATGTGAACACCGGCGAGCATATGGCCGCGGCGACGCTCAACCTCAACGAAATCGGCGTGTGCAACGTCGCCCTCGATCGGGAAATCGCCTTTGAACCCTATGCGCAGAACCGTGAGCTGGGCGGGTTCATTCTGATCGATCGTCTCACCAACGAGACCGTCGGTTTGGGACTGATCGACTTCGCCCTGCGTCGGGCGACAAACATCCATCGCCAGGCGCTCGATATCGACAAGTCGGATCGGGCGCAGCTCAAGGGCCACAAACCACTGGTTCTTTGGTTCACTGGCCTGTCCGGCTCCGGCAAGTCGACCATTGCGAACATCGTCGAGAAACGCCTTCATAAACTGGGCAAGCACACCTACACGCTCGATGGCGACAACGTCAGGCACGGGCTCAATCGGGACCTCGGCTTCACCGATGCCGACCGGGTGGAGAACATTCGCCGCGTGGGAGAGGTGGCCAAACTGATGGCCGATGCGGGGCTCATCGTGCTGGTGTCGTTCATCTCTCCCTTCCGGGCTGAGCGAGAGATGGCGCGAAGCATGGTCGGCGACGGCGAGTTCTGGGAAGTTCACGTCGACACGCCGCTGAAGGTCGCAGAAGCGCGCGATGTGAAAGGGCTTTACGCCAAGGCGCGATCGGGCGAGCTGAAGAACTTCACCGGCATCGACAGCCCGTATGAAGAGCCCGACAGCCCCGAAATCCGCGTCAATACGGTCGAGACATCCGCCGAGGAAGCCGCCGAACAGATACTCGTTAAACTGAGAGAACTCGGCGTTCTGAGCGGGTGAGCGCCGCCTAGAACCAGCCGCGCTCTATGCGGCAGAGCGCACGATTGAGCCGCCCCAATCCTGTTGGCTCGCCCCGGTTTCCGCGCGCTCCGTCGCAAAGCGGTTGGCCGGTCTCGGACGCCCCCCTCTGGCTGAGCTGATCGCTTGCGGGTTCAACCGTTTGCGCTGGGGTCGGAAACTCAACGACCGTCAAGCTTGCGCCGGCGCTCGCCGCGTCGGCGGGAGCGACGACCCGCCAGTCAAGCCCATCGCCCTGCGGACGTTCAGCCTTTGCAGTTGCAGTTGCAGTCATTGCACTTTCTCCGTTCTGGCGTGTCGGTCGCGGATCGCGATCCACGCCGCCTTTCACCTACCATTCGGTAGATCAGAAGACCCCTTGGATAAGCCGCGTGCATTCACTATCTAGTGATAGGTACAGCACAAGCTGCCGCACATCCGATTGGGAGAACAGCCATGTCCGCGAGCCGGACCGATGAGATCCTTGACGTGGCCGAGGCGAGCATCCGCAAGGGTGGGTTTGACGCCGTGAGCTTCCGAGACATTGCCGCGGCGATTGGCATCAAAAGCGCTTCGGTGCACTACCACTTTCCGCATAAGAGCGACCTTGGGCGCGCGGTCGTGTCGCGTTACGGCGAGCGTCTGTTCGCCGCGCTCGGCGCGCCTGACGCACCGGGCGCCGCCCCGCGAAAGCGGATCAAACGTCTGACGCAAGCGTACCGCGACGCGTTGGCGCCAGAGGGCGACGCTTGTCTGTGTGCTGTGTTAGGGGCCATGACCCAAGGGCTGCCCGAGCCGGTCAGCAAGGAAATCTCCGCATTCTATGATCGTCTTCTGGGGTGGACGAAGACAGCGCTCAAAGGCGGCAAGTCGACCATGACGCCGGAGATGATCGTATCGTCGCTCATCGGGGCGATGATCCTCGCTGTCGAGCGGGGTCAACCGAAGCTGTTGGCCGATGCAGAGAAGGCGATTTTGGCCGCCGTCGCCGATTAAGCGCTATGAGCTGCTAGGCTGACGCGCTGGTCTTCAGCCGCTGTAGGACGAGATCTGCGCCGCGCTCGGCGGAGGCCAGGGCTCCCTCTAGCAAACCACCATGTTCCCGGTCGACCTCGGTGGACGCGAAGACCAGACCGTCTCGCGCGAGCCCCTCGAGCGAGGACGGCATGCCGTAAGTCGGATGCCCGCTCAGCGGCGTGAAGTCCTTATCCGTGGCCGTAAACCGTTCCTGCGACCAGTCCATCAACCTGAGCTCCGCAAGGGATGCGGCCTCTTCGCCAAATAGGGATGCGAGCTGCCGGCGCACGCCAGCCGACAAGGCGGCTTCCCCGATTCTGGAACGATCCGATGGATCAACGCCGACGAAGCCGAACAAAGCGCCGACGCGCCCATCGGCAGGCGACGCGTCGTGGATCTGCACGAGCGGCCCACGGTGGCTGATCACGTCTCCAGACAAGCCAGCGTCGCGCCAGAATGGTCGCGCAAATACAGCGAGCGCCTTTGCATGCCCGGCCATCCAAGTCGGAATGCGCTGGATCGCAGCCGACGCGTCGGTCGGCAGAGCTGGCGTGAAACGGATATCGCGCGCGGCCACCCTCGGTGGCGTCGCGATCACCACCGCCTGAGCGAAGACCTCGATCATCGCGTCGCCGCGCTGCAGTTCGACGCGCCAGCCATTATCCAGACCGTCGATCCGCGTCGCGACCGTTTGCAGAAGAACGCTGTCGTTCGGAACGGCGGCGGCAAGCCCTTCGATCAAGCGGCCAAGCCCCCCCTCGACCCGCAGAGCGTCGCCATTGAGCGCGAATGTCAGATCCCTCCGAACCGCTCCACCCCGGTCCTCGAAGACGGTCGCCCCCTGTGAATACTGTTTGAACGCGCGCAAACCCAATTCTGAAACCAGGGTGGCGATCCGATCTTGGCCGGGCCAGAACCAGGCTGGGCCAAGGTCGAGACCCGCGGCCTCCGTCGACAGAATCCGGCCGCCGAGGCGCGCCCGCGCCTCAGCCAACACCACGTCGAACCCATTGTCTCGGAGGCGGCGGCCCGCGGCCAAACCGGAAAGTCCAGCCCCGATGATCAGAACGTCGGTCCGCATGAAGACTAACCGCCCACCGCGTCGGTCAGGTGGCCGCTCTTGATCCAGACCTTGGCGCCCGCCGCCCCTGCTGTCGCGGCGAGCGTCCCGCCTGGCGGAAGTCGCAACCAATCGCGTTCGCCCAGAGAGTCGCCGCTCTCCTCGAAGGACCCCTCCAGCACAAACACTTCCCCGCCGCCGGGCAGGTCGAGCGTCACGTCCGAATGAGCCGCCCACTCTTCGACACGCACGTCCTCGCGATCATCTGAGAACAACGGCGTCACCGTCACACCCGCGCGATCCGAAGGGGCGACGCCACGCATTTTCCCCATTTCGATCCGAACATGGGTACGGTCACTCGGGTCAAACTGATGCAATTTCACCAGGATCGTACACCCATCGACCGAGCTGGGCGTGTGGCTCGACGTCGGAGGGTTCCGAATATAGCTGCCGGCCGGAAAATCCCCATGCTCATCTGAAAACACTCCGTCGAGCACCAAGAACTCTTCGCCGCCATCGTGGGTGTGCGCAGAAAAAGCGCTTCCCGGAGCATATCGGACAATTGTGGTGGCCCGCGCGACTTCATCGCCGATGCGATCGAGCATCTTTCGATCCACGCCCTTCATCGGCGATGGAACCCAGTCGACCGTCTCCGAGCGCACGACGACGCGTTGCGTAAAATCAGCATTCACCCGCACGAGCTTACTCCCTTTCCTGCTGCTGGCCCGGTCCATGAGAAGGCCTTGCCGCCTATCTACCTAAAGGTAGACGAAGAGCCGTGGATATCAACCCTCCGTTTCGCGCTCCCACGACGCAAGGTGGGAAACGGTGACGGCCGCGATTTTCGGTCGGATCGTTTGAAACGACTATTCGACGCGTTGAGGGCGCTCGGCTGGGCGTGACGCGGCGACGAGTTTCTGATCGCGCAAGTCCATGACCCGGTCGAAGCTAGAGGCCAGATCCGGAGAACGGCTCACGACGACGAATGCTGGACGCTGACCACGTTCGGTCCACAGCTCGTCGAGCTGCGTGAAGATCTGCTGCTGCTCTGTGACGTCCAGGGCCTCGAGCGCACGGTCAGCCAAAAGCACCCGAGGTCGGCGCAAGACTGATTTGGCCAATGCAAGTTTTTGCCTTTGCACTGGCGTTAGGGCCCGCCCCCCTGGTCCGACGTGACGCGTCAAACCGGCGATCGCCAACGTATCGTTCATGCCAAGCCGCTCGAGCGTGTCGAGTATCAACTCCCGAACCTCCTTGGCTCCCTGCGCAGCTTCCTGACCGACGCCTGCGCCGTGGCGGATGTTGCCAAAGAGAACGTTCTCGCTCAGCGTCGCGTGCTGATTGTAGCTGTCCAGATCAAAAGCCTCGAAACGCTCTCTCAGCGTCGCTGTGAACTCCCACCCCAGCTTGAACCGCACGCCCAGGATCTTCTCGCGAAGGTCGTCGGTCAGAAGCCCCAGCTTGTGCTCTGGTTCGATGTAACGCAGCGCGATGTCGAGGACGTCGACCTGATCCGTCCAACTGAGAGACGGCGGCGGGCCGAGCGAACTGCGGGCCAGGAGCGGTCGGAACGTGTTCGCATCCTCTTGGGTAAAGAGCCGCGAACTCGGCGCGTTGGAGAAGGCGTCGCTATCCAGACGGCGCGTCATGATCTGCGCCGAGCGCCAGCCCAGATCCAACAGCGGCTGCAGGAGACCTCGCCTCTTAAGAACCTCGCGAATAGATCGCCTCATCATAAAGCGAGCCGTCGCAGTCCGGCTTTCCTTTGGCGCGCCAAAAGTGAGGTTCACACCGATTGACGCTTCATGCGCGTAGTGATCGCGATCGAATGGCTCGATCAGATCCAAGTATTGCTCTTCCTCCAGCCAAAACCGCATGAGCGCGCGCGCTTGGAGAACGTCCAACGCCAGGTCTGGGCGCGCGTCCGGCGCGATGCGGGCGCCCAAACCCAACTGCAAGGCGTCGTCATAGAAGTTGAGCGCCCTGAGGATCTCCAGCGCGAATTGCTCGAGATCCGCTGCGTCTTCAAGTCCGAGCCGCGCGTAGTCGACCCAATCCGCCGAGAGGTCGATCGGCGCGTCCTCGGTCGCGACGATCGGATTGTCTTCAACGCCGTATTGCGACAGCGTCGGCGGCTGCCGCAGACCCGACAACAGACACTCCAAGATCGAGCGATTGGGCAAGACAGTGTGCGGGCCGGCGTAGCCGAAGAACTGGCTGCTGGCGCCGCGCGAAACACGGCTGAGCGGGGCGTCGCCGATCAACACCTCTCCATCCACGGCTTTTCGCCGACGCGTAAACAAGTCCGAAAGCGCCTCGCCGCCATCCTCGACGTCGCCGGTGATCAACAGCCGCTCTTCTGGGTGAACCGTGAGATCGACGGCGTTGAGCGATCGGCCATGCGGACCGTCTAAAGTCGCCTTTCGGAGAACCACCGGGCCCTCCAAAGCCGCGCCGCCGCCCAGATCCAAGCCCATCGCCTCTTCTTCGGGTCTCAGGTCCGGAATGTCGAACTGCTCGATGACTTGAGTGTATCGCGACTGGATGTCGACGCGTTGCTGATCCCAACTGATCAACTCGCGGATCGGTGTCGGAATCTCGCGATAGGCGACGATCACAGCGACAAGTTGCCCGACATCGAGCTGCCCTCGGATCGCAAAGTAACCGCCAATCGAGTAAAAGAAGAGCGGCGTCAACTGGGACAGCAAGTTGTTGAGAAACTTGATCAAAAACTTCTTGCGGTAAATCTCGTAGCGGATGCCGAAGATCTTGAAGAGATGGTTTGAGATCTCTGCGCGTTCATAGACCGCCGTGTTCTCCACATCGATTTCGCGCGCGCCCTCGACGAGCTCGCCGACGCGACCCGCGAGCCGACGCGCCGCCAGTTGGCGCGCGCGGGCCAGGCGCACAAGCTGCCGGCGCAGACGTGGGATCACAGCCGTTTGGACAAGGATGATCGCGATGGCGACGCAGCCCAACGCCACATTTTGCGACAGGATGAAGAAAATCCCCGTCAAGGCGAGGCCGCCGCTGAGGATCGGCCGCACAAACGCATCGCCGATCATCCCGCCCATCGGCTCGACCTCGTCCTTGATCATGGTCGAGATCTCGGAAGGCTTCACACCCGCCATGCGATCCGGCGGGAACCGCAGCACGCGCGTGACCAACTCCAAACGAAACTCGCGCAGCGTGCGCTCGCCCAAGCGGCCTTTGTACGTATTGATGTAGTATTTGAAGACGCCGTTCACGATGGTGAGCGCCAAAAACGCCGCGCATAGAAGAAACAGGTCTTGCGTTCGGGTCGTCACAATTCCGGAAAAGATGTCGCCCCCAAGTAATCCCGTGGGATCGGGAAAGCGGAAGGTGACCGTTTGATTGGTGTCCGGCGTGTAACCGATCCCCTGTATCGGGCGGTTGACGATCAGCTTCGTGACTTCCAGCAAAACGAAATAGACGGGGAGCGACAGGAAAACAATCGCGCAGACCCAGATCTGGTTGGGCTTGGTTCTCTCCCAAACAAACTTTAAGAAATTTCGCTCCATAGACCCCACTCCTTGAGCGAAAACGATATTAATTTCAACCAAATGGACATTGGCAGAAGGTTAGCGGCGTTATATGCTAAACCCATGCCGCGCTGGATGAAACCCACGCCGGCCACACGGCGGTCTAATGATCTGTGCGACTCTGAGTAACGCCAAGCCGCAGATTTTTCATCGATTTTCTGCTGGCTTCGCATCCTGAAAGTCTTAGGGTTCTGGCAGAATGAAGGGCGAATTTTCGACGTTATGGCACCCTCAAACGCGCTTGATCTCTCGGTCGGTGAGGTCCGCCAATGCGCGGTCATCACCTTGGTGGGGCGCTTGGATCACACGACCGTCGACACCTTCAAGACTTCGATCGACGAGGCGCTGAACAGCGGCGCGCCGCTTTACAAAGGCGTCGTCATCGATCTCACAAAGCTCAGTTTCATGTCGAGCGCCGGGCTGAGAATGCTGCTTGCGGCTCGGAGAACGGCGCTCGAAGCGGGTGGGAGACTTTGTCTGATCAGGCCGCAAGGAGCGGTGCAAGAGGTGCTGGACGTCAGCAATCTAGGCGGTCTTTTCCTCGTCTTTGAAAACACCAGCGACGCCGTCGCCGCTCTTGTCGATACGAGCGCGCGGCGAGACGCTGCGGCGACATAGCGTTGCACGGATGCGAGCGCCCCGCTTCGACCTCGGATCAGTTCAGGCCGGCATCGCCGCATTCCGCAGCAAAGCTCGCGAGCTCATCGCCGAAACGCGGCGCTCTTTGGGGGAGACGATCGCCTCCGTTCGCCGTCAGGGCCCGCCCAGCGGAACATGGCTGATCGCGGCGTTGACCCTTGTGATGGTTCTCATGGGAAGCGGGTTAGAGCCGCCTTGGCGTCGCGCGTGGTTCGACTTCGAACACAATCTTTTTCCGCGAGAACGGTCGGCCGTCCCGGCCGTCATCGTGGCCATCGACGACAAGAGCCTCGAAGAGGTCGGACAGTGGCCGTGGCCGCGAGACGTCCATGCTCGGCTGCTGGATGCGGTCGTTCAGGCGGGAGCGGCCTCGGTCGCCTTCGACGTCCTCTTCGCCGAGCCGGACCGTAGTTCGCCGCGCAATCTGGCGGAACGCTTTGAGAGCCAGTTCCCCGATACGGCCGCAGCGCTGCGCCAATTGCCCGATAGCGATGCGGCGCTCGCCGCAGCGCTGGGGCGCAGCTACAGCATCTTGGCTGTATCAGGCGCGAACAGCACCGAAGGGGTGCAAACCGACCCGATTGCTTTGAAGGCGCCGCCTATCCTTTTGACGCCCCCGCAAGAGGGCGACGTGGTGACGAAAGACCCGCCAGCCGACACCTATCCAGAGCTGCTGCGAAACCGTCCGGAACTGGACGCGGCGGCCGCCGGGCATGGCGCGATCTCGGTTCGGTTGCCGCATGACGCCGTTCTGCGACGCGCCCCCGCCGTGCAACGGATCGACGGTGTTTTGTACCCGTTTCTAAGCTTGGAGGCGTTGCGCGTCGCGCTCGACGCCCCTTGGTTGGACGCCACTGTCGATGCGCGCGGATTTCGCCAGCTTTCGATGTCTGCGGAGGGCGCCAGCATCGTCATCCCGTTGCAGCGAGACGGGACGTTCTGGCCCTACTTCGGACGTTACGATCCCACACGCTATGTTTCAGCGGCAGACATTCTCTCAGGCGAGGCGGCGCCAAACGCCGTCGCGGGCAAAGTCGTTTTCATCGGCGCCACCGCGGTGGCGTTGGAGGATCGGAAGACCTTTCCGATCGCGGCCGCCCCCTTGCCGGGGGTCGAAGCGCATATGCAGGTCGTCGAGGCGGCGTTGGCCGGCGCGTTCCTGCATCGCCCTGTGATCCTCTTCTGGATGGAGACCGTGGGCTTCATCGTCGCCGCAGTGCTCTTCGGGTGGTTCATACCTCGGCAGAAACCGACCCGCTCCCTGATCGCTCTTGGGGCGGCGTTGCTGGTGATGATGGGGGGTGCGCTGCTCTTCTTCCGGTATGGCGCGCTGTTGCTCGACGCGGCCACGCCGTCGCTTGCGCTTGTCGTCTACGCGCTGCCGACACTCGGTTTGTCGCTGATCGAAACCAGCCGCGAACGGCGTCGCGCCGAAGCGGCGCTCGCCGAAGAGCGCGTCACCCGCGCCCGGTTCGAAGGCGAACTGAACGCCGCCCGCGTGATCCAGATGAGCATGGTGCCCAAAGAGCCGCTGATCGCGGCCGAGCACGGGGTCGCCATTCACGGGCTGATGGAGCCGGCCTTGCAAGTTGGCGGCGACTTTTACGACTACTTTTTGGTCGAGGATGAACGCCTGTTCTTCACGATCGGCGACGTCTCTGACAAGGGCGTTCCCGCGAGCCTTTTCATGGCCCTCGCCAAAAGCCTGTGGAAGAGCATCGTGCTTCGCGACCCCAGCGATCTCGAGAAGATCCAGGTTCAGACAAACGACGAGATCACCCGCGACAATCGCGAGCAGATGTTCTTCACCGGCCTCGCGGGCGTGATCGACCTGCGAAGTCTGCAGGTGAAGCTCTCCTGCGCGGGGCACGATCTGCCTTATCTCCGCCGACGGGACGGATCGGTGATCCAGATCGAGGGCGAGAGCAGCATGCCGATGGGCGTGCTCGAAGAGATCGACTATCCTGTGATCACCCTTAGTCTCGAGCCGGGCGATACGATGGTGATGTTCACCGACGGCGTCTCCGAAGCGCTGAATCCAGAGGGCGAGTTCTACGGCTTAGAGCGTATTCAAGAAGTTCTCGAGGAACGCGACATCGACGGAGACGGCGCAAGCGTCGTCGCCCATGTGAAAAGTCGACTGGACGCTTTCGTGAACGGCGCGCCGCAAAGCGATGATGTGACGATCTTAACCCTCGCAATCGATTCACCCCCGAAGACTTAAACACTGCGCGTAAAAAATGCTGATTTCTCGGGCTTTTCTCCAGCGAAGAGCCTGCTAGTCTTGAGGTGACGAAGCGCGTATGACGATCGCTGTCGCATTTGACGCGCAATGAGGGGAGTTGGGGCTGAATGAGTTTTTCCGTCGAGGAACGGGAGGAAGCCGGACGGACGGTTTTTGCGCCCAATGGCCGACTGGACACGGTTACAGCGAAGGAATTTGAGACCTCGCTTTTCGACCGGATCGATTCAGGCGCCAAAGACGTCCTAATCGACTTTAATCAAATCGATTACATTTCTAGTTATGGATTACGCGTAATGTTGAAAGCCGCAAAACAATTGAGCGGCGACGACAAGAGCTTTGGGATCTTTGGCCTCAGCGACACGATCAAGAACGTCTTTGTGGTGAGCGGTTTTGGAAAGATCATCGCAATCTCGGATACGTTGGATGAAGCTCTTGGGGTCGGCTAGAACACGGGGAGAGTAGACGGGATGACATGCTGAGACGTGACCACTCGTTAACGCTCTCAAGCGATCTCTCGGAGTTCGAAAAGCTTGTCGACTTGGTCGATAGGTTTGCAGACGCTTATGATCTGGACCCGGTCACCCGTCACCATGTGCATCTAGCTGTCGAGGAGTTGTCGACCAACGCCATTCGGCACGGCTACCGCAACAATCCCAATGGATGGATCCGCGCTGCGCTCAGACCCGCCGGCGATGGCAGGGTGCTGTTGAGTTTTTCCGATGGCGCTCCGAGCTTCAACCCGTTCGAAGACGCGCCGCAACCTGACGTTGACGCAACGCTCGAGGATCGTGAGATCGGAGGTCTTGGGCTCTTTCTGATCAGGGAACTCGCGGACGAGTGGCGCTATGACCGGCTGCCAGGACAGAACCGCGTCATCGTCGGCTTTGGGCCGGACAAAACTCGCTCCCCCCGAAAACGCGGTCTCTTCGCACGGCTCTTCCTGCGCAGCCCCGCGTCCAGCTGAATTGAGGCAAAGGCCCGTCGCGACTACGAGCTTATCTCTCTGATCGGAGCGCCGGCGCGCCATGCCGCGATTGCTTCCACCGTCTCGCGGTAGAAGATCTCATATGTCTGGCGCGTCACGTAGCCGATGTGGGGGGTCAGGATCAGTCTACCTGCATCGATCAACGCGGCGTCGCGGACGGGATCATCGCGCGCGACCGGTTCGGTTTCAAAGACGTCGATCGCCGCCGCCCCGAGGCGATCGGCCCTCAGCGCCTCCAATACAGCGCCCTGATCCACGATCGGGCCGCGCGAAGTGTTCACCAGCACCGCGTCTGACTTCATTCGCGCGAGCTGCTGGGGCCCGATAAGACCCCTCGAACGATCAGACAAAACGAGATGGATCGAAACAGCGTCCGCAAGAGTCAGAAGATCATCCAGGCTCGCCGCGCGTTCCACGCCGACCTCAGCGCACCGCGCATCGGTCAGGTTCTGGCTCCAGGCGAGCACATTCATCCCAAACGGTTGGGCCAGTTCGACCATCTGCGCACCCTGCTTGCCGAGACCGATCAGGCCCAAGGTCAGACCATGCAGGTCGCGGCCCAACCCAAATTGCCAGCCGCCGCCTCTCATCGAAACCGCCTCCGCGATGAGCCCGCGCATCGCCGCCAGGATCATGGTCATCGCAAGCTGCGCCGTCGACGGCCCGCGACCGTTGGTGCCACAAACGGTCACGCCTCGCGAGCGCGCCGCGGCGACGTCGATGGAAAGGTTGCGCATCCCGGTTGTGACCAACAGCTTGAGGTTGGGCAGCGCGTCCAGCGCCGCAGCCGGCATTGGCGTGCGCTCGCGCATCAGGCAAATCACGTCGAACGGTCTGAGGCGCTCGATCAGAGGCGGTCCCGAAATCGTCTCCCGGAAAACGGCGACGTCGGCATTGAGCGTACTCCAATCAGCCAAGCTGGTTGAGACGCCCTGATAGTCGTCCAAGACCGCAATCTTCATAAGCATGTACCGTCGCGCGGCAGCTTCGGGGGGCTCCCGAGCAGGGTGGGCGATAAGCGTCTCGCGTCTCTCGGCTCAGGCGACGGCGCGGGACAGCGCGCATTGCGCCCATAGCTGGCTCAGCGCGTCGACCATGCGGTCGATCTCAGCATCCGAATGCAACGGCGACGGGGTCAGGCGCAGTCTCTCGGTTCCCTTTGGCACCGTCGGATAGTTGATCGGCTGCACATAGATCGCGAAGTTGTCCATCAGGATGTCGCTGATCATCTTGCACTTCACCGGATCCTTGATCATGACCGGCACGATGTGACTGGGGTTCGGCAGATGTGGGATGCCGACAGCGTCCAGCCGCTCGCGCAGCCGCGCCACCTGACGCCGTTGGCGGGCGCGCTCAAGCTGGCTTTCCTTGAGATGCCGGATCGAGGCCGCCGCCCCCGCCGCCACCGCCGGCGGCAAAGCCGTCGTGAAGATGAAGCCGCTGGCGAAACTGCGAATGAAATCGCACAGCGCCGCCGAGCCGGTGATATAGCCGCCCATGACGCCATAGGCCTTGCCGAGCGTGCCTTCGATCAGGGTCACCCGGTCGGCCACGCCGTCGCGTTCCGAAACGCCGCCGCCGCGTGGTCCATAGAGGCCCACCGCATGCACTTCGTCGAGATACGTCATTGCGCCGAACTCGTCTGCGACGTCACATATCTCGGCGATCGGCGCGATATCGCCGTCCATCGAATACACCGACTCGAACGCCACCACCTTCGGCGCGTCGGGGTCGCAGTCCGCCAACTTTCGCCGCAGGTCTTCGACGTCGTTATGCGCCCAGATTTTCTTGTCCGCGCGGGAGTGTCGGATGCCTTCGATCATCGAGGCGTGATTGAGCGCATCCGAGAGGATCACGCAGTTTTTCAGACGCGATCCGAGCGTCGACAGCGCCGCCCAGTTCGACACGTAGCCGGACGTGAACAGCAGCGCGGCTTCCTTCCGATGAAGATCCGCCAACTCCCGCTCGAGCAGCACGTGGTGCCGGTTCGTGCCCGAGATGTTGCGCGTGCCGCCAGCGCCGGCGCCGCATTCGGCGAGAGCCGACTGCATGGCCTCAAGTACCTTCGGGTGTTGCCCCATGCCCAAATAGTCATTCGAGCACCAGACCGTCACATGACGCTCGGCCTCGTCGCTCCCATGCCGGTTTGTCGCCTTCGGGAAAGAACCGCAGTGCCGCTCCAGGTCGGCGAAGACGCGGTAGTTGCCTTCGTCGCGAAGCTGGTCAAGCTGCGCCTCGAAAAGCTGATCATAATTCATTGCGTTCCTCCCGTAGGTATGCGTGCTCTAGGCGCGCGGTATAATCCGCGTCTTCTCGAGAAATCTCGTCTCGGCTGGCGGGTAAGAGCCAGCTCCACAGTTTGGCGTCTGGCAAAGGCAGCACCATCAGCCAGTGTTCCAAAAGCGCGAGCGCGCTCAAAGCGGCGAGCAATGCGAAGCCAATCTCGGTCGGCGCGCCCGCATCTTGCGCCAGCATGCGTTCGATCCAACACCCGACCGCAAAGCTCAACGCTGTGACGGAGATCGGAAAAAAGGCGTTCATCGGCGCAATCTTGAAGTGACTTTCAAGGTGCCGCATCGGCTCTGGCAGAAAGTCGACATTCACGTTTGGCACGCCGAGGTACAGGTTCAACTTCGCGCTGATCCGCGCAAAGAACAGGACGGCGAAAGTCCACATGCCGAATGCGTTTGGCGCGTCCCAGGCGAGCGCGATCACTGCGATCATCGTGGCGATCAAAGCCATCTCGGAATAGGCGATGGCGCCCCAAGCGCGCACGAACCGCTCCCAGGCGGGCACGTCCGGCGGCGAGGGGGTCATGTTTGGCCCGGTGATGACGCCGCACAGAAACGCGAGTTCAAACCAGCCCCAGATCAGCAGCGCGGACACAAATCCGAGATACACGCCCATCAGGCTTGGCTGGTCGAGGGTCTGGATAAAGCCGAACCACCCTAAGGCGAGCAGCGGCAGACCGAACAGCGTCGCACGCAGATGCGCGCTGCGATCGGGATTGCGGGCGTCGGCCCGATCCGCTCGCTTCACAACGATCAGAATGACGCCGGTGGAGAACCACCAGAGGAAGACGGCGATCAGAACCGCCGTCCATCCATTCGCCAGGATATCCCAATCGCTGGTCAGCACGTCGAGCCCCTCAGTAAGCCGGTTCGAGGCGGCTGCTCATCGGCGGCGCATTGTCTTTCACGGGGATCAGATACAGCCCAGCGAAGGCGACGCCCGCGCGCGCGCCGGCCCACATCTTGCCGAAGAAGCCGGAGATGCCCCCGCGGCGTTGGGCGGCGTCCATATCCGCAAACGCCCGCTCGATCGCGACGAGACCTTTTTGCCAGCGCGGGTTGTCGAGATCGAGCTCGATCGGGAAGACCTGGCGCGAGATCTCTGACGTGATCCGCAACACCTCGCGGTCATACCATTCGATGTCGACGCCGAGCGCCTTATGGAAGGCCGGTCGCGCATGATCGCGCACATACATGGTCGCAAAAACCGCCACGAGGAAGAAACGGATCCACAGCTTGTTCCAGCCGCTCGTCAGTTTCGGGTCGGTGCGCATCAGCAGGGCGAAGGCTTCGCCGTGGCTGAACTCGTCGTTGCACCACTCCTTGAACCACTTGAAGATCGGATGGAACCGCTTGTCAGGGTTGCGCTCCAGATGCCGGTAGATGGTGATGTACCGAGCGTAGCCGATCTTCTCTGAAAGGTAGGTCGCGTAGTAGATGAACTTCGGTTTGAAGTAAGTGTACTTCTTGGTTTTCGTCAGAAAGCCGAGATTGACGCCGATGCCCGCCTCGCGCAGCGCGTCGTTGATGAAGCCGGCGTGCCGGGCCTCGTCACGGGACATGTAGCTAAAGAGCTCACAGATATCCGGGTTGGCCCCGCGGCGCTTCATCTCCTTGTAGAGAACGCAGCCGGAAAACTCGGCCGTCAGCGAGCTGACGAGGAAGTCGATGAACTCTTTCTTGAGCTCTGGCTCCATGCCGTCCCAGTCGATCTGATCCCACTCCTCGTTCTTTTTGAAGTGGCGCTTGTTCGGATCCGACTTCATCTGCGCCAGCAGCGCGTCCCATTCCTGCCGGACGGGCGTGACGTCGATCCGGTCCATCTCGTCGAAATCGGTGGTGTAGAACCGCGGATTGAGCAGCGTCGTCTCGAGCGCCATTTCCGTGGTTTCGTTCATATGCGGATGCGCAGCGGCCAGTTCGGCGGCGACTTCCGCGCCAGATGTCGGGGCGTCTCTCATAGCCGCGCCTCCTCTGAGAAGGAAAACTCACAGAGCTCCATGAATTCGAGATCGCCGGTGAGCCGCGTCCAGACGCGCTCAAGCCAGGTCGCCCGGGTGATCGTCGCGAGACGATCCACGGCGATCACCTCGCCATAGGCGGCCAGAACAGGTTCGCCATGCACCAAGACCTCGTCGCCCGGGTAGATGACCGCCCCATTGTTGAAACGCACATGCGCGTGCAGGCTCTCGAATGTGTGCGAGACCTCCACCGTGCACGGCGCTTGTTCGCGTCGCTTAAAAATCGACAGCACCATCGTTTCTTCCCTCTAGTCCAAAAGCCGCGCGAAGGCGGCCGTGTTGTCGGCTCCAAAGCCGATGAGTTCCGCGCGCCACCCTGTCAGGTCATCGCGCAGAGCGAGGCGGCCATCCTGGTATCGGATCAGCCGCACCGGCTCGTCCGCCGCCACGCCATGGGTGCCGCGCACCCGCGTGAGAGCTCTCGACACGCCGCTGATGAAGCCCCCTTCATCAGGCCTCAGATCGGCGACGACGCCGCCGTTCTGGTCGAGCACGCGCGCCGCGCCGTCCTGGCGCGCGTAGATGTGAATGATGCGCTGCTCAGCGATCGGACCGTCCAGAGGCAGCGCCTCCAGCGGGCGGTCGCTGAGCACGGCGAACGTGGTCAACACCAAGCTCAGCAACATCAACCCTCCGACCGCGCGCACCAGGATCCGTGGCACTTGCTCCCGATCTTCGGGAAGCTTCGGATGGATGGAGGTCAGGCGTTGCATGGTCGTCGTCCCCTATCCCGCCGCCACAGGATGGGCGGGCGCCGCCGCCTCTACCTCGCCCGGCTTCAGCGCGATTTCGGTCAGTCGCGCTTGAGCCGATTCCGCCAGCAGATGGGCGATCTTCTCAGCATCCGGGATACACCGAAGGGTCGGCTCCGTCTTTGACATGCGCCAAGGACGGACATGCGGCCAGCAGACAAGGTAGGACAGACGCGTCGAGCCCATCAGCTGCATGGCGATCGAGCCCGTGCCGTCGCGCCGCTTGGTCAGATCAACTGATCCGATCCACTTGTAGGGCAGGTTCAACGTGACCGTCAGCGCGGCCCCGATCCGCATCGCCACGCGGCGATTGGTGATCGTGTAGACGGTCGTCTTCGCCTGCACATAGGCGATCAACGCGATGATCCCGCAGGCGATCGCGCCGAGAACCAGCATCGGGATGGCGCTCTGCGCGCCCTCCGCCACCGTCCGCGCCGCAGCGACGTCCACCGCCCGCCACACGGCCATGACCACGAAGTAGCCGGCGACCCAATAGAGCTTGAACGCATCCCGCGCCAACGCACGCCAAGATGGCGCGCCCTGCCATAGGATTTTCTCACCCTCCGGCGGAACTTCCGGCAGACCGCGGATCGGTTCAATCTGGAAATCGTCGTGCGACATCACCGCCTCCCCTTAGACCTGCGGCTCTAACCGCTCTTCATTGGCGTAGAGCTTGCCGCCGCAGTAATAGGCGCAGATCTTCTCTTCCTCGAGCATCGTCACCTGGTTCGGCGAGCGGGTGCGCGGGATGTTTGCGAAGTGCCTGCCGTGCAGCGAGTGAACGCGAACGCCGTACTTGCGGACGCGCGCGAGCGGCATCGGGAGAAGACAGGCGGTGCCGTCGTTCAACTCGATCTCAAGATACCGGACGAGCTGCTCGGGCTCGTCGATCCAAAGGTCGTTGATCTTGCCGACGACATCGCCGTCATAGGCGGCGACCGGCAGTCCCCGCGGGTCGCGGCCAGCCGAGATCTGGAAGTTCTCCGACATGCGCATCGGCACGATCTTCGGGTGACCGTGGCCGTCAAGCTCCGGCAGATCGCGACGCTCGGCCCAGGCTGCGGGTCCGATGCCGTCGACCAACGGATCGCCAGTCGGCGTGAACGGTGAACCGCCGGACGGGGAGGTCAGCTCCATCGCCAGCTCGCGGCTGTCGCCTTTGCCGTTGGGCGCGCTCACTTGACCGCGGCCATGAGGCAGCTTGAATGTCTTCGGATCCGGCAGCGGGAAGAGCCCCTGAGCGCCGACCGGGTTGCCCTGCTCGTCTTCGAGGGGATAGCCCTCACGCATGTTCTCGCGCTGCAGCCAGTACACCAGCCCCGCGAAAAACAGCCAGAAAAGATATAGCGACACCAGCGCCAGATCGATCCTTCCTACGATAATACCTTCCATTTTCAGGTCCTCCGATAGTCCAAATCAGGTCGGAAATTCAGCAAGACCGATCTTGGTCTCGCTCTGCGGCTCCCTGGGTTCCGTAGTTGGCGCCCGCGGCCGCCAGCGAGCCAGCGGCCCCAGCACGACGAGCGTCAAAAACAGCAGTCCAATCTCCAGGTGGTAGACAAACGAGTAGCCCGTGGCCGGGTTCGCCAGACCGGGGCCAAGAGCGCCCGAGGCGGCCGCGCCACTGACGAAGTCGCGCAAACCGCCGCCCAAGGCGACGCCAACGCCCGCTGCGGTCGCCTGCGCCGCGCCCCATGCTCCCAACGCGAGCCCACGGCCCGCGGCGCCTGAGGTCGGCATAGTCATCGCCGCGGTCAGCGTGGCGACGCCGAACAGCCCGCCGCCCAAACCAATCAGCCCTGCCCCAGCGAAGAACAGAACGATCGAGCCGACTTCGAGATGGACCGGCTCCGCAAAGATCACCGCGCAGAAACCGACGACGCCAATGCCGAGCCCGCGCGCGGTCATCCAGTACGGATCGTGGCCTCGGCTCAACCAGCGCGCCGCAAGTGCAAAACCGATCAGCGCGCCGCCGGCCCACATTGCGGTCAGCAGTGTGGTTGCAGCCACGCTCAGACCAAGGATCTCGCCGCCATAAGGCTCCAGCAGCACGTCCTGCATGGAAAACGCCATCGCGCCGATCGCCACGACAGCCAGCAGACGCCCTGCGCCGCCGCCGCTCATCAGGTCCGCCCACGCTTCGGAGAACTTCGGTTTCGGCGCCGCACGCTCCGCTTTGGTCATCGGCGTCACGTTCTCCTGACGCCACAGCGCGATCAGGTTCAAAAGCAAGGTCACGACCGCCGTCCCCTGCACGACCTGGATCAATCGCAAGCTCGAGAAATCGGCCAGCAGCGCGCCGACGACCACGGCGGAGACGGCCATGCCCAGAAGGAACATCACGTAAAGCAGCGCGACGACGCGCGGGCGGGTCTCTTCGGTCGCGAGGTCCGAGGCGAGCGCGAGACCGGCTGTCTGGGTCATGTGGAGCCCGAGCCCGGTCATGAGAAAGGCGATCGCGGCCAGCGCCTCTCCGGCCCAGGCGGGCCCGACCATCTGGTCGCCTGACAACACGAGCAGAGAGAACGGCATCACCGCCAAACCGCCGAACTGCCAGAGCGATCCGAACCACAGATACGGAACGCGCTTCCAGCCGATGGCGGAACGATGATTGTCCGACCGGAACCCCAAAAGGGCCCGGAACGGGGCGATCAACACCGGAAGCGCGACCATGACCGCCACCAGGATGGCAGGCACGCCCAGTTCGACGATCATCACCCGGTTCAAGGTGCCCAAGAGCATGACCGTGGCCATCCCGACAGACACCTGGAACAGCGACAATCGCAGCAACTTGCCCAGCGGCAGTTGGTCCGAAGCCGCATCCGCGAAGGGCAGCATCTTCGGTCCCAATTGCCGGAAAAAGTCTGGGCCGGGCGAAATCATCCGCGCACCTCCCGGCTCAGCTCCATCGCCTGCGAGATGTAGAAGCCGCGCGCAACGCGCAGGACGTTCGAAAGTCGCCAGTCCACGGCGCGTGTTTTGATCAGCTCTCGGCTCAAACGGCCCGTGCTGATCGGCGCAATCGCCGGTGACCGGTCGCCGCGGGGAAATGCTTTGCCCGCTGTGTGCATCGCAGTCAGCAACGGCGTGCGCGGCGCGACCGTGAAGACGATCGATTGCTGCGTACGTTCGGAGAGCCGCGCCAACACCGAGGCGATGTCCGCAGGTCGATAATGGATCAGGCTGTCCATTGCGACGACGTAGTCGAAGCCCCCATGCGCCGGATCGAGCATGTCGCCGGCGACAAAGTCGATCGCTGGCCGCAACGTCTCCGGCGTCCGCTCCCGCGCCACGTCCAGCAGCTTTGGCGAGATGTCGACGGCGGTGACCTTGGCGCCGCGCTCGGCGAGTTCGATCGCCATCTGCCCCGCGCCGCAGCCCGCGTCGAGCACGCGCGCGCCTGTGAGATCTTCGGGCAAGCGGCTCAGCAGCGTCGCGCGCATCTGGTCGCGCCCCTCCCGCACCGTCTGACGAATGCGCGACACCGGCGCGTCAGAGGTCAGACGCGCCCAAGCCGCCGCCGCCGTACGGTCGAAATAGGTTTCGAGCCGAGCCCGCGTATGCGCGTAGGTCTCACTCATCAATCAAACCCCAACAGTTCGAAGATCTCGCGGTCGGGCAGCGGCGCGGGCGCCAGAGGCTCGGTGCCGTTCCACAGCAATTCGGCAAGGTGGATGTATTCTTTCTGAACCGCGACAATGTCCTCGTCGTCCGGCATCTCGAACAGCGTCTTCTTCTTCAGCCGCGACCGCCGGATGGCGTCTAGATCCGGCATATGCGCAATGCGATTGAACCCGACGCGTTCACAATATCGGTCGACCTCGTCGGTCTCGCGTGAGCGGTTCGCAACGCAGCCCGCCAGCCGGACCCCGTAGTTCTTCGACTTCGCCTGCACCGCGGCGATGATCCGGTTCATGGCGTAGATCGAGTCGAAATCATTCGCCGTGACGATCACCGCGCGGTCCGCGTGCTGCAGCGGCGCTGCGAACCCGCCGCACACGACGTCGCCCAACACGTCGAAGATCACGACGTCCGTATCGTCGAGCATGTGATGCTGCTTGAGCAGTTTGACGGTTTGACCAACCACGTAGCCGCCGCACCCAGTCCCCGCCGGCGGGCCGCCAGCCTCGACGCATTGCACGCCGCCATAGCCTTCGAACACGAAGTCCTCAGGGCGCAGCTCCTCCGGGTGGAAGTCGACCTCCTTGAGGATGTCGATCACCGTCGGAACCAATCGGCCCGTCAATGTGAAGGTGCTGTCATGCTTGGGATCGCACCCGATCTGCAGCACGCGTTTGCCGAGCTTGGCGAACGCGGCGGAGAGGTTGGACGAGGTGGTCGACTTCCCAATCCCGCCCTTGCCGTAGACCGAAAAGACCTTTGCAGTCTCGATCTTCAGCGACGGATCCATCTTGACCTGAACGGAGCCTTCTCCGTCCTGGCCCTTGATGGTAGGCGCTCTGTTGTCCAGCGGGCTCATCGCCCCTCCCTTTCTTTCCTTGGCGGTCCGAGCATCGAGGTCAGACCGTTTTGTCGTTGCGCTGCGCTGTTATTCGGCAGCGACGCTGCTGATGCCTTCCAGTTCGTCTTCAATCTCCATCGCGCCTCGGCGCAGCGCTTCGAGCGTCTCTTCGTCCGGGCGCCAGTAGTCGCGTTCGTGGGCTTCGAGCAGGCGGTTCGCGAGCCGCGCGCTCGCAGCCGGGCTCAACGCCGCGAGACGTCGCCGCATCTCATCATCCAGCACGAAGGTTTCGGTCAGCCGGCCGTAGACCCAGGGCTCAACCTGGCCTGTGGTGGCCGACCAGCCGAGCGTGTTGGTCACCTGCGCCTCGATCTGGCGGACGCCTTCGTGGCCATGCTTCAGCAGTCCCTCGAACCATTTCGGGTTCAGCGAGCGCGAGCGCGTCTCGAGCGCCACCTGCTCGCGGAGCGTGCGGACCTTGCCGTCGCCGCGGGTCTGGTCGCCGATATAGACGGGCGCTTCCTGCCCACGGGCGCGGCGAACGGCGCGGCTGATGCCCCCGAGCGTGTCGAAGTAATGGTCGACCGTGGTGACGCCCAACTCCACGCTCTCGAGGTTCTGATAAGCGAGGTCGACGTCCTGAAGCGCTGTCTGCAAAAGCCGGGGTTGCCGCGCCGACTTGCCGTCGCGGCCATACGCGAAGCACTTGCGTTTCTCATAGGCGTCGGCGAGCTCGTCTTCGTCGCCCCAAGCGCCCGAGTCGATCAGCTGGTTCACGTTTGAGCCATAAGCGCCCTCAGCGTTCGAGAACACGCGCAGGGCCGCCGTCTCGAGATCGACGGACATCTTTTCGGCATAGGCGAGCGCGTGGGCGCGAACGAAATTCTGCTCCAGGGGTTCGTCCGCGCTGGCCGCAAGCCAGGCCGCCTCGGCCAGCAGCTTGGTCTGCAGCGGCAGCAGGTCGCGGAAGATCCCGGACAGCGTGATGACCACGTCGATCCGCGGCCGGTTCAGTTCCGCAAGCGGAATGAGATCCGCGCCCGAGAGCCGTCCGTAGCTGTCAAAACGCGGCCGCGCGCCCAGAAGCGCCAGCGCCTGCCCGATCGGGCCGCCGTCGGATTTGATGTTGTCTGACCCCCAGAGCACGAGGGCGACGCTGCGCGGCAGTTCGGCGTGCTTCTCCAGAAGCTTCTCGGCCTGGCGCGCGCCATCCTGAAGCGCATAAGCGGTCGGCATCCGGAACGGATCGAACGCATGCAGATTGCGCCCGGTGGGCAGGATCTCCGGCGCCCGGATCAGGTCGCCGCCCGGCGCCGGGCGAATAAACCGTCCATCGAGCGCCCGAAGCAGCGCCGGCAATTCGGTGTCGCGCTCCAGATCCTCCGCGGCGCGCGCGACCGCCTCCGGATCGGCGCCGGCCTCCGTCATCGCCTCGATGTGACCCGCGCGAGCGCTTTCGGAAAGGGGCTGACCGACAACATGCAGCCCCTCGGGGATCAGTGCATTCTCACTTTCAAGAAGCGTCAACCAGAGCGTGTCGGGCGCCGTATCCGGGTCGAGATCCACCGACTCAGCCTGGCTGCGGATCAGCTCTTCGAGCTCGCCCCGCTCCGACGCCTCAGGACCGGCGGACCGCCAGCGGCTCACACTGTCCTTGAGTTCCAGGAGGCCTTTGTAGAGACCCGCTTTCGCCAATGGCGGGGTCAGATGGCTGACCAAAACAGCGCCCGAACGCCGCTTGGCCAGTGTGCCTTCGGACGGATTGTTGGCGGCGTAGAGATAGACGTTCGGCGCGTCGCCAATCAGTCGGTCGGGCCAGCACGCGCCGCTCAAACCCGCATGTTTGCCGGGCATGAATTCAAGTGCGCCGTGCATGCCGAAATGCAGAACCGCATCGGCGCCGAAGTCCTCGCGGATCCAGCGATAGAAGGTGCTGAAGGCATGGGTCGGCGCGAAGCTCTTCTCGAACAGCAACCGCATCGGGTCGCCCTCGTAACCGAAAGCCGGTTGCAGGCCGACAAAGACATTGCCGAACTGCTTGCCGAGCACGAACACCCCGCCGCCATCCGACTGGTGCCGGCCAGGCGCAGGACCCCAGGTCGCTTCGATCTCGGACAGGTGCCGTTCGCGCGCGACCATATCGTCGGCCGTCACCCGAGCCGCCACGTTGGCTTCTTGCCCGAACCGCTCCGCATCGCCGCGCAACACGGCCTCGCGCAAGGCGTCGACGCTCTCTGGCACGTCGAGAGAGTAGCCCTCGGCCTTCATCGCGTTGAGCGTGTTCCACAGACTTTCGAATACGCCGAGATAAGCGGCCGTGCCGGCGGCGCCCGCGTTCGGCGGAAAACCGTAAAGGACGACGGCGACCTTGCGTTCGGCGACCTTCGACCGGCGCAGCCGCGCGAGTTTCTCAACCCGGCCGACTAGGCGCTCCACGCGCTCGGGGCACGCCGACATTTCGCGAGCGGCCGAAGTCGCAGCGCATCTCCGCGCACAGCCGTCGCAGGTTTGCGAGTCGAGCCGCCCGCCAAACACGATCGGATTGGTGGCGCCGTCAATTTCCGGCAACGCCACAAGCATCGTCGTTTCAACAGGACCTAACCCGCCGGAGCTCGCGCTCCACTGCGCCAGGGTTTGAAACTCCAGCGCGTGAGCTGCGACATAGGACACGTCGAGCCGCGCCAAGACTTCTTCCGCGGCGCCGCTGTCGTGATAGGCCGGGCCGCCGACCAGGCTGAAACCAGTCAAGGACACCAGCGCGTCGATGTTCGAGCGACCATTTTTTTCGAAGAACGCTTCGATCGCCGGACGCCCGTCCAGACCAGCGGCGAAGGCCGGGATCACCCGCAGGCCTCGCGCCTCCAACGCCTCGATCACCGCATCGTAATGCGCGGTGTCGCTGGCCAGCACATACGACCGCATCAGCAGCACGCCGATCGTTGCGACAGGCTCGGCCGGCGCGGGCAACTCGGCGAGGTCCGTTGTCATCCGGCTCGCAAGTCCTGGATGATACAAACCGGTCTCGGGATATTCGACCGGCGCGGGCGCTTCGACGCTCGCAAAGCCGTCGCGCTCCGAATAGCGCGAAACCAGGTACTGGATCATCGCCTGAACGTTGTCGTCCGAGCCGCCAAGCCAGTACTGCATCGTCAGGAAGTACGCGCGCAGGTCCTGCGCCTTGCCGGGGATGAACCGCAGGATGCGCGGCAGACGCCGCAGCATCTTCATCTGCTTCTCGCCGCTCGAAGCGGACGCGTCTTTCTTTCTCGATCCGCGCAACTTCTTGAGCAGCGCCATAACGCCGCTCGCAGGTTTGCTCATGTCGAGCCCGCGCATTCTCGTCAGCGAGACGATCTCGCTTGCGGCGATCAGGCCGATCATCGCGTCACAGTCGTCGCGGCGCGCCTTAAGATCAGGAAGGATCGCGCGGATGTGTTCTTCGAGGAACAACAGGTTGGCGATCACGATGTCGGCTTTCGCCACCGCTCGCTTCGCCTCGACCAGCGTCTCGGGATTTTCGGCCCACCCCGCCGCTGCGTGCACGCTCAACTGCAAGCCTGGGAACATCTTCGCCAGCCGCGCCTCGGCGCGCGCCGCGGGCCCTGCCGCATGCGCGTCCAGGGTTACGATCGCGATGCGATACGGCGCTGGTCCCGAAGCGCCTGTTATGCCGCGGTCATCGAGCATAATGCGCTTTCGCCTCGTACAGGGTGTCGACGGAGATCTCGCCGAGCCCCTGCTCGGCTGCGAATTTCTCGGTGTTGCGCCGCGCCTTCCCGCGCACGAAGAACGGCACCTTGCGCAGCTCTTTCTCAGCGTCGGCCAGCCAGACCACCGCGCCGTCGTTGACCGGCGTCGGCGCGACCGGCTCGTCCTCGCCAACAAGACGCAGCTTCACCGGCCCATGTCCGGCATGGTGGCTCGGGCCAGCGGCGTCATGGAACTCGGGATCTTCGCGGAACATGTGCAGGAGGTGTTCCTCCAGCCCCATCACCAGCGGATGCACCCAGGTGTCGAACAGGACGTTGGCGCCTTCCCAACCGACCTGAGGCGAGAAGCGCGCGGGGAAGTCCTGCACATGCACCGGCGCCGAGATCACCGCGCAGGGAATGCCCAAACGCTTGCCGATATGGCGCTCCATCTGCGTGCCGAGGATCATCTCGGGCGCGAGCGCCTCGATGGTTTTCTCGACCTCAAGATAGTCGTCGGTGATCAACGCCTCGACGCCATACTCTTCGGCGAGGCGGCGCAACGGGCGAGCGAACTCGCGATTGTAGCAACCGAGGCCGACAACCTCGAAACCCATCTCGTCCCGCGCCACGCGCGCCGCGGCCATCGCATGGGTGGCGTCGCCAAAGATGAAGACCCGCTTGCCGGTCAGGTATGTCGAGTCGACCGAAGACGACCACCAAGGCAGTCGCAGCCGGCTTTCATCGGTGCTGACCGACGCCAGACCCGCGAGCTCTGTGACCTCGGCCAGGAAATCACGCGTTGCGCCGACGCCTATGGGCGCCGTCTTCGTGAAGGGCTGCCCGTGCCGACGCTCGAGCCAGCGCGCCGCGCCTTCGGCCGTCTCCGGGTAGAGCAGAACGTTGAAATGCGCTTCGCCCAGACGCGCAATGTCGGAAGGCCGCGATCCCATCGGCGCCACGACGTTCACAGCGACGCCAAGCTCCTCTAACAACCGGCTGAGCTCCTCAACGTCGTCGCGATGCCGGAAGCCAAGCCCCGTGGGGCCAAGAATATTGCACGACACCTCGGGCGTCCGTTCGCAGGGAACCGCCAGCGTCCGTACGATCTGCAGAAACGTCTCGTCGCAACCGAAGTTCTCTTTGCGCTGATAGGACGGCAACTCCAGCGGTATGACCGGGATCGGCAGCCCCATCGTCTCCGCCAGACCGCCCGGGTCGTCCTGGATCAACTCCGCGGTGCAGGAGGCGCCGACGATGATCGCCTCTGGCTGGAAGCGCTGATAGGCGTCGCGGCAAGCGATCTTGAACAGCTCCGCCGTGTCCGATCCGAGGTCCCGCGCCTGGAAGGTCGTGTAGGAGACCGGCGGGCGCTGGCCCCGCCGCTCGATCATCGTGAACAGCAGATCCGCATAGGTGTCGCCTTGCGGCGCGTGCAGAACATAGTGCAGCCCTTCCATGCCGGTTGCGACACGGATGGCGCCGACATGCGGGGGGCCTTCATATGTCCAGACGGTCAGCTTCATAGGCGAAGCGCCTCCCGCCGCCGCAACGGGCGCGCGAAAAGCTGTGCGAGATCGCCCGCCTGCTCGTATCCGTGCACCGGGGTGAATACGAGCTCGATCGCCCACTTCGTCGCCAGACCTTCGGCCTCCAGCGGATTGGCGAGGCCAAGCCCGCAAACCGTCAGATCGGGCCGGGCGGCGCGGCAGCGATCAAGCTGCTTGTCGACGTCCTGGCCCTCGGAAAGGGTCGGCCCGTATGGCAGCAGGTCCAGATCCGAGCCCACCACGCCCTTGTGGATGAACGGAGCGCCAACCTCGATCGGCCGCATCCCGCATTCCCGCGCGAGAAAACGAGCCAGCGGGATCTCCAACTGGCTATCCGGGAAAAAGAAGATCGACTTGTCGCAAAGCGTCTCGGCCGCCGCCGCGATCGCCTTCCGAGCCCGGGCTCTGGGGGCCGCCGTCACTCTTTCAAACACAGCGGCGTCCACCGCAAACTCGATCGCGGCGGCGCGCAACCATTCCGTCGTTCCCTCTTCGCCAAACGCGAAAGGCGCCGGAATATGGCGGGCGCCCCGACGCGAGAGCGCTGCAGCTGTGTCGCCCAGGAACGGCTGCGCGAGCAAAAAGCGCGTATTGGGGCCGATGCCGAGCTCATCGTCGGCCGTTCGCGTCGGCAGCACCTTCACCGACGGAACGCCGAGGTCGCGCAAGAGCCCGAGCAGCTGATCTTCGACCACATCGGGAAGCGCGCCCACGACCAGCAGTTGCTCGGCTTCGGTCGACGGCAGATCGGGAACCATCGAGGCCAGGCATGCGTCCTCGCCTTGCGTGAAGGTCGTTTCGATGCCTGAACCAGAGTAGTTTTGAACCGCTACACGCGGTGCGAAGCGCTGCGTAAGCCGTTCGGCGGCGCGGGTGAGATCGAGCTTGATCACCTCTGACGGGCACGAGCCGACAAGGAACAGACGGCGGATGTCAGGTCGGCGAGACAGCAGCCTCTCAACCTCGCGGTCGAGCTCGTCATGCGCGTCCGCAAGGCCCGCGAGATCCTGCTCTTCGAGAATCGCGGTGCCGAAACGAGGCTCGGCGAAAATCATGACGCCGGCCGCAGATTGCAGGAGATGCGCGCAGGTGCGTGAACCGACAACGAGAAAGAACGCGTCGGGCATCTTCCTGTGCAGCCAGATGATGCCGGTCAGACCGCAGAAGACTTCGCGCTGACCTCGCTCCTTCAAAACCGGCGCATCGCGGCAGCCGGGCGATTTCAGGGCCAGACCAGACGGTGTTGGGGCCAAAACGCTCATGCGGCCGCCTCCGCATCAACGCGCTCCAGCGCAGCTTCACGAATACGGCCAGCGGCCTGTGGCTGGCTTTCAAGGCGCGCCGCGCGCAGCTTGAGAAGGAACTGCGCCGCGTTCACGACATAGGCTGCGTAAGCCGCCAAAGCGAGCCACATGAGCCCTGTGGCTCCGAGAAATTCACCCGCTAAAGCAACAAGGTAGGCGGTATGGAGGGCGATAACGCCGAAGCTGACGACGTCTTCCCAAAAGAAAGCGGGGGCGAGCAGGTACTGTCCAAAGACGACCTTTTCCCAGATCGCGCCAGTGACCATGATCGCGTATAGAAACGCGGTCTTGACGATGATTGAGACGGTCGCCGCCTCGTATCCAGACCCTGTCGCGAGGTAATGCAAAACCAGAACGAGCGAGACCGCGAACACGATGAACTGCAACGGCGCGAGCACCCCTTGCACCAGTGTCCACACGGTCGCGTCCCGGCGCGCGCGCTGGGCGTCCGTGTATAGGCGGTTCCCGCTGCTAGGCGCGCCGCTCTCCGCATTAATGTCGGTCTTTGAGGCAGCCGCCCGAGCCGGCATCACGTGACTCCTTCGCCTCGCGTTCATCCAGAAAGCTAGCGCCTGGGTCAAAAAAGTGTCAATGCTAATTTACACTTTGAAATTGACAGTTTGCTATGGACTCGGGGCACAGCGCCGCGAATTCGGCGTTTCTGTTGACAAAAAACGCTCCACATCGATCCAACGCGCTGAATTAGTTTTGAAGGTGGACGGATGTGTCTGACGCCTTTGACATCCGCCGCCGGCTGCGACATGATGTCGTGTGCTCGCAGCCCGACCGGATTCGCGAACTTAAGTTCTCAGACCTAAGTTCAACCGGCAGGTTCTCATCTTGAGGCGTGAGCGGAGCGTCCCGCGACTTTCGGGGCAGAGGTGGCGCCATGCCAGACCGCCGCAGAAAAACATCGCCGACAGCCAGCAATCTGTCCACAGGGGAGGTTGCCGCCCTGGCCAAACGCGCCCTTGCGGTCGTGGCGTCTCATGCGCAGACAGACGCCCTGGATCTTCGGCGCGCTCGATACAATGAACTTTGCGACGCGCTGGTCGACGTCGACGAGGCCCGTCGGCACAACGTGATCGCTCGCCTGATCGCCTTCGGCGTGAGTTCCGACGAGATCTACGAATGCTATCTGCCCCAGGCGGCGCGGATGCTCGGCCAACGCTGGGTGGACGACGAGCTGTCCTTCGCGCAGGTCAGCGTCGGCGCCTCGCGCCTGCAGAATCTCGCCCGCGGCCTGAGCGCCCGCTATGAAAGCGGCGGCAAGACGATCCCGCTCGGCCACACCGCCCTGATAGTCGTCCCGCAATCAGAACAGCACACGTTTGGCGCGTTCATCGCTGCGAGCAATTTCCGGAGACACGGTCTGTGGGTTCATATGGCGTTGGACATGTCGAACACCGAAATCGTCGAGACGCTTCGAGCGCATAGCTTTTCGATGGTCGGCATCTCTGCTTCGAGCGAACGCTCGCTCCCCTATGTGCGCGATCTCATCGACGAGATCCGGGCGTGCGACGCACCGCAGGCGCCATTAGTGGTTGGCGGCGCTGTGACACAGCTAGATATTGACGTCCAGAGCGCAACTGGCGCAGATTTGGTTTCCACAAATACGCGGGAAGTTCTTGATTTCTGCGGCCTCAACGCCCAGCAGACTTCCCTCTCGCCAGCGCGGCTGGTTTCTTAAGGGCGCAGCGCGTCATACGACGAACAAAACGTACGAGAGACGGCGGCAGTGACGAGACACGAGACGCAATTCAAGGGCAAAGATCAGCGCCCTGCGGTCTCGCCCGACAAGTTCGGTGCGATCCTCGCCTCTAGTTGCGACCTTGCGATCGTCGTCGACGCAGTCGGCGTGGTCGCCAGCATTTCCGTGAATCCCGAGAACCGCAGCCTCGGCTGCCTCGATCACTGGGAGGGACGGGCGCTCGAGGAGTTCTTGACTGTCGAAAGCCGGCCCAAGCTGAAGTCGCGGCTGACAGCGCTCAAGAAAGGCGACGAACGGGGATCCAAGCCCTTCGAGATCAATCACGTCGACAACGCGAACTGGGAGTTTCCCATTCGCTACACAGCGCATCCGGCTAATGATCAAGGCGCTCTCATTCTTTTGGGACGCGACCTGCGCCCAATAGCTGAGGTGCAGCAGCAGCTCGTCAAAGCTCAGATGGCGCTTGAAAAGGACTACGAGCGGTCCCGCGACTTTGAAACGCGCTACCGCGTGTTGATGGAAGCGATGACCGACGCAGTCGCGATCGTCGACGCCAGCACAGGCCGGATTTTGAGCGCCAATTCGGCGACTGCGCGCCTGCTGAACGAAGACGTCGAAAGCCTGAGCGGGACATCGTTCATCCAGGCGTTTGAAGGGCGGCAACGCAAAGAGTTTCTCGATGACCTCAGCGATGCCGCGGTTGCATCCTCTTCGCGAACCGTTTCGGCGCGCACGCGCAAAACCAGAAAAGAGGTCTTGATCGCGCCGACGCTTTTCCGCTCGGCCGGCGAGATGATCTTGCTTTGCCGGATTGAAGCCGCGGACAAGACGGAGCCTGTCACCGAAGAGCTGCGCGACGCGCTGCACGCGCTTTATGAAAAGGGACCCGACGCCGTCGTTATCACGGATGCTCGCGGAGATATTCGCTATGCGAATGAAGGGTTCTTGATCCTCTGCGACATCGCCCAGATCAGCGATCTTCGATCAGCTCCGCTGTCCGATTTCCTCGCGCGTGGCGCCATAGACTTGAAAGTGCTCACCGAGAATGCCGCGAGGACAGGGCGCATGCGGCTGTATGCGACGCAGCTCAAGAGCAATTACGGCACGATGGTTCCGGTCGAAATCGCGGTGACGCATCTCAAGGACCGCTCCGAGCCCTTCTTTGCAATGACCATCCGAGACGCGACCAGGCTCGACGCGCCGCGTGACGGGGCGGTCAGCGACGAAGGCGTTCGAAACGTGATGGAGCTTGTCGGCTCCGCGCCGCTCAAGGATCTTGTGGCGGCCACCACCGACGTCGTTGAAAAGATGTGCATTGAGACCGCCGTTGAGCTCACCCGCAATAACCGCGTCGCGGCGGCGGAGATGCTCGGCCTCTCTCGACAGAGCCTTTACGTGAAGCTCCGCAAGTACGGCCTTCTGGACAAGAACTCGGACAACTAGCCGTCGCCGCGCACGCACCGCGCCGATCTGGGTTTTGACCGAGAAAAAAACTTTTCAGAATCTCACTGTTGCTGTTTAGTTGACACCATGAGTGTCTCGTCAGATTTACAACCTCGCGCGCTGCCCGCGCCGTCGGCGGTTCTGGAGCTCATCAAGCCGATCACGTGGTTTCCCCCCATGTGGGCCTTCGCATGCGGAGTCGTTTCGTCCGGGGCCACCTTGGGCGGGCTGACCAGCGGTCGTTGGCCCGAGCTGCTGCTTGGGGTGCTTCTTGCGGGTCCGATTGTTTGCGGGATGAGCCAGGCCGCCAATGATTGGTGCGACCGGCATGTCGATGCGATCAACGAGCCGCATCGCCCGATCCCGTCGGGCCGAACCCCGGGACGCTGGGGCCTTTGGATCGCTCTCATCATGTCGGTTCTGGCCCTCGGCGGCGGCGCGTTGCTTGGTCCCTGGGGCTTCGGCGCGACGGTCGTGGCCGTCCTGTGCGCGTGGGCCTACTCGGCGGAACCCGTGCGTCTCAAACGCTCAGGGTGGTGGGGTCCGGGGCTTGTCGGACTCTGCTATGAAGGCCTGCCGTGGTTCACGGGCGCCGCCGTGATGAGCGCCGGCGCGCCGTCCTGGCCGATTGTGATCATTGCGGGCCTTTATGCGCTCGGCGCTCACGGGATCATGACGCTCAACGATTTCAAGGCGCTGGTCGGCGACCGGGCCATGGGCGTGCGGTCGTTGCCGGTGACGCTCGGCCCCGAGCGCGCGGCGCGGGTGGCCTGCTGGGTGATGGCCGGGCCGCAGATTGTGGTCATTGGTCTGCTGCTGTGGTGGGGACAGCCGATTCATGCGGCGATCATCGCAGCGCTGCTTGGCCTCCAGGCGCGGGCCATGCGGGTCATGCTGCGCGACCCGAAGGGCCTGGCGCCCTGGTACAACGGCGCGGGCGTCACGCTTTACGTCGCGGGCATGATGGTCGCCGCGGTCGCTTTGCGAAACCTATCGATTAGCGGACTGGAGACGGGACTATGACCGCATCAGACGCACAGTCGTCCATACGGACCCTGTCATGGCTGTCGATCGTCAGGCTGGGCTTGGTGCAAACTGCTTTGGGGGCCATCGTCGTCCTGACGACATCGACGCTGAACCGACTGATGGTGGTCGAACTGGCGCTGCCCGCCGTTCTGCCAGGCTTCTTGGTCGCCCTTCACTACGGGGTTCAGATCACGCGCCCGAACTGGGGGTATCGCTCCGATGCAGGCGGAAGCCGGACGCCGTGGATCATTGGCGGCGTCGGCGCGCTCGCATTGGGCGGGTTCGCCGCGGCGCTTGGGGTCGTGATCATGGAGAGCGCCTTCGCCTGGGGGCTCGTGCTATCGATTGTAGCGTACGCGCTGATCGGCGTCGGGGTCGGCGCATCGGGAACGTCGCTGCTCGCGCTTTTGGCGACGGCGACCGCTCCGCGTCGACGCGCGGCCGCCGCGACGATCACTTGGATGATGATGATCGCCGGCATTGCGATCACAGCGGCGACCGTCGGAGCGTTCCTGGACCCCTACTCGCCGGCCTTGCTGCTCAAGATCGTCGCCATCGTCGTGGGCGGCGCATTTCTGGCGACCTGTCTGGCGGTCGTGGGCGTAGAGCGCTCGGTTACGCTCCCGCAACGCGGCGATGAAAAGCCGACGCCGTTCTTCGAGGGATTGCGCGAAGTCTGGGCCGAACCCAAGGCCCGACATTTCACAGTCTTCGTGTTTCTGTCGATGACAGCCTACTTCATGCAGGAGCTGATCCTGGAACCTTATTCCGGCCTGGTCTTCGCCTTTACGCCAGGTCAGTCGACATCGCTTTCCGGCGCTCAGAACGGCGGCGTCTTCCTTGGGATGCTGACAGTGGGGATCGCGTGCACGGGCCTGCGGATCGGCACCCTGAGGTTCTGGGTGCTGGCTGGATGCCTCGCGTCCGCGGCCGCTTTGGCGCTCATCGCGTTTCTCGGCCAGCTGGGTCCGACCGCGCCTCTCGTTCCGGCGGTCGTCTTCCTCGGCTTCGCCAACGGAGCCTTCGCAGTTGCGGCGATCGGTTCGATGATGCAGCTCGCCGGCGAAGGGCGCAGCTCTCGCGAAGGCACGCGTATGGGCCTTTGGGGCGCGGCACAGGCGATCGCGGCTGGGTTTGGCGGCTTGCTCGGCGCTGGCGCGGTCGATGTGATGCGGGCGACGATGACCGCGACGGCAGACGCGTTCGCAGTCGTTTTCGTTGCTGAGGCGGGCTTGTTCATTCTGTCCGCCCTGCTCGCGCTTCGCGTTGTCGACGGCGTCTATCCGGCCGCGTCGCGAACGGACGAAGACGCTTTTTCATCAGGAGATTTGTCATGCGCTACGACGTCGTAGTCGTCGGCGGCGGCCCCTCGGGCGCGACAGCCGCGGAACAACTTGCCCGCGAGGGGCATAGCGTGGCGCTGCTCGACCGAGCCGGTCGGATCAAGCCATGTGGAGGAGCGGTGCCGCCCAGACTGATCGAGGACTTTGAGATCCCCGACCATCTGCTCGTCGCAAAGATCAACACCGCGCGGATGATCTCGCCCACTGCGCGCAGCGTCGACATTCCGATTGAAAACGGGTTTGTCGGCATGGTCGATCGCGAGGATTTCGACGAGTTCCTGCGAGAGCGCGCCGCGGCGGCCGGGGCAGAGCGCATAACAGGAACCTTCAAGCGCATTGAGAGGTCCGAAGCGGGCCCGCGCGTCATCTACCGCGATCAGAAAACCGGCTCCGACGAGAGACTTCCAGCAAAGCTGGTGATTGGCGCAGACGGCGCTCGATCCGATGTCGCCCGCGCCGAGGTGCCGGGCGGCGACGAGATCCCCTACGTGATCGCGTATCATGAAATCATCGAGGCGCCGGCGGGTTCCGCCAGCACTTACGATCCCAACCGCTGCGACGTGATCTACGACGGCGCGATCTCGCCGGATTTCTACGGCTGGGTGTTTCCGCATGGTCAAAAGGCCAGCGTCGGCATGGGAACCGGCAAACCCGGCTTTGATCTCAAGGCGGCGACAAGATCCCTGCGCGAGGCGTCCGGACTGAACGAGTGCGAAACGATCCGCCGTGAAGGCGCGCCGATCCCGCTCAAGCCTCTTTCTCGCTGGGACAATGGCCATGACGTCGTGCTCGCCGGCGATGCGGCGGGCGTGGTGGCGCCGTCTTCCGGCGAGGGCATCTACTACGCGATGATCGGCGGGGAATTCGCGGCGCAGGCGGCGTCGGCTTGCCTCGCATCCGGGAAAGCGAAGGATCTGCAACTCGCGCGCAAACGGTTCATGAAAGAACACAAGACCGTTTTCCAGGTGCTCGGCGCAATGCAGGACGCGTATTATCGTTCCGACGAACGCCGAGAGCGTTTTGTCTCCCTGTGTCACGACGTCGACGTGCAGCGTCTGACGTTTGAGGCCTATATGAACAAGAAGCTCGTGCGCGCACGACCTCTGGCCCATCTGAAGATCATGGCCAAGAACATCGCGCATCTCACAAGGTTGATCCCGGCGACAGCCGGCTGAGTTCGCAAATGACGACAAGCGACACGAAAATCATGATCCCGGCCTGGGTCGAGGGAAAGCTGACGCCCGTCGAAAAGCTTGAGGCGCATGTGCTGGGTCTGCGCCACAAGGCGATTTCCGTTTTCGTGATGGATGGCGACGACCTGCTGATCCAGCGGCGCGCGATGGGCAAATATCATACGCCTGGCCTGTGGGCGAACACCTGCTGCACCCATCCGTACTGGGGTGAGAACGCGTTGGATTGCGCGTGCAGACGTCTGAACGAGGAGCTTGGGATCACAGGGCTCCAACTCGACGCCCGCGATCGGATCGAGTACCGCGCAGATGTGCCGACCCGTGACGGCGCGCCGGCGCTGGTCGAGCATGAGCTGGTTGACATCTTCGTAGCCGAAGCCGCGCGGGACCGCTTCCAGATCCGACCAAACCCTGATGAGGTGATGGATTTCCGGTGGGTTTCGCGCACAACGCTCACAGCCGAGATCGCCGAGACGCCAGACCAGTTCACGCCGTGGCTCCGGATCTATCTGACCGAGCACAGCGATCAGATCTTCGAAAGAACCGTAGCCGCTTAAGCGATAGCGGACCCTGTTCCGAACCTCGGCGCCGCGACCCCGAGCGCATTCAGGGCCGTCGCGGCGATATCATCCGCTGTCAGACCGGCTTCCTTGTACATGTCCTCTGGGCTCGCCTGATCAATGAAGTGATCTGGCAACGTCATCGTACGGATCCGCAAACCGTCGTCGAGCCGACCGGTCTCGGACAGCCAATGCAATGCATGAGCGCCGAAACCGCCTCGCGCGCCCTGCTCGACAGTGATCAGCGCGGCGTGCTCATCTGCGAGGCGGCCAAGAAGATCTGTGTCGATCGGCTTGGCGAATCGCGCATCGGCGACGGTCGTTGAAACGCCACGGGCCTCGAGCGCCTCGGCGGCGATCAGGCATTCAGACAGATGCGCCCCGTAAGAGAGGAGCGCCACGCGCGTCCCTTCGACCAGCACCCGCCCTTTGCCGATTTCGAGAACCTCGCCGCGTTCCGGCATATCGACGCCGACACCTTCGCCGCGAGGGTAGCGGAAGGCGATTGGACCCTCGTCATAGGCGGCCGCCGTGGCGACCATGTGCATCAGCTCCGCTTCATCGCCCGCAGCCATCACAACCATGCCCGGCAAATTGGCGAGATACGCGACGTCGAAAGCGCCGGCATGCGTGGCCCCATCGGCGCCGACGAGCCCCGCGCGGTCGATCGCGAACCGGACAGGCAGTCCTTGAAGCGCAACATCGTGCACGAGCTGATCGTAACCGCGCTGCAAGAAAGTCGAGTAGATCGCGCAGAACGGCTTCAGCCCTCCAGCCGCCATGCCGGCGGCGAATGTGACGCCATGCTGCTCGGCGATGCCGACGTCGAAGCTCCGAGCCGGGAAACGCTCCATCATCAGATTGACGCCGGTGCCCGCCGGCATGGCGGCCGTCACAGCGACGATCTTCGGATCGCGCTCAGCCTCCGCGACAAGCGCCTTTCCGAAGACCGACGTGTAGCTCGGCGCATTGCCTTTGGATTTCTTCTGTGCGCCCGAGACCACATCGAATTTCGAGACGCCGTGGTACTTGTCCGAGGACGTTTCGGCGGGCTGATACCCCTTGCCCTTCACTGTGACGCAATGGATGAGCACCGGCCCTGTGGCCCGTGCCCGGGCTGCACGCAACACCGGAAGCAGCTGGCTTAGATCGTGGCCGTCGATTGGCCCGACATAGGAGAAGCCGAGCTCCTCGAACAATGTGCCGCCGCCCAATCCGGTGACCAGCGACCGCGCCCGCTTCGCCCCCTCGCGGAAGGGCTGCGGAAGCGTCTTGGCGAACCCATCGGCGATCTCCTTGAGACCAAAGAGCGGCGTGTTCGCATAAAGCCCCGACAGGTACTGCGACATCGCGCCGACAGGCGGGGAAATCGACATCTCATTGTCGTTGAGAATAACGAAAAGACGTCGTCCCTGATCGCCCGCGTTGTTGAGAGCTTCATAGGCCATGCCGGCGCTGATCGCCCCATCGCCGATCACCGCGATCGCGTCGCCTGTCGACTCGCCCATATCCCGAGCGACCGCGAAGCCCAGCCCGGCTGAGATCGAGGTCGAGGAATGGGCTGCGCCAAACGGATCGTAGACGCTCTCCTTGCGTTTGGTGAACCCGGAAAGCCCGTCCTTCTGGCGCAGCGTGCGGATCCGGTCGCGCCGCCCGGTCAGGATCTTGTGCGGATAGCACTGGTGCCCGACATCCCAGATGAGTTTGTCATGAGGGGTGTTGAAAACCGCGTGGATCGCCACTGTCAGCTCGACGACGCCAAGGCTCGATCCAAGATGTCCCCCGGTCACCGACACCGCGGAGACCGTCTCCGCTCGCAGTTCATCCGCAAGCTTCGTCAAGGAGCCGTCGGGCATGCTGCGCAAATCGGCCGGACCCGCGACGCGGTCGAGCAGTGGCGTCGCTGGACGGTGAGCGGGAAAACCGGTGTCGATTGGCGCGGTCATCTTGTTTTCTTTCTTTGCTCAAGCGCTCCGCCCCTTAGACGCTTTCAGCCCTCCCTGAATCCCCCGGGCGGGGGTAAAGCGCCCGCGATGCGAGGGAAGCTGCACCGCGGGCGACGAGACCGAAGAGCATCAAGCGACCCCATGTGGGGGCAAGGATCGCCCAACGAGGGTTTTCGGTCTTTATTGGGCGCGCCTATTCGTAAACAGGGGCGCCAGTGGTTGCGAGCTCGGGCCAATCCGAGATCACGTCGAGCCCATTCATCGGCTTGTTCCAACCCTTGTGACAGGTCTTGCAAGCCGCTTTCGGAGCATCGCCATGCTTCGGACCCAACCGGTTCTCCGGATAGGTGTCCTTGAGCGGCACGAGGTACTCGTTGTTCGTGTCCTGAACCATCAACCGCGCGAGCTGAGCGACAGCCCATTGCGGGGTGTGCTGCGCCGGGTCGTAGAAGGCCCGGGAGTTGTGGCAGAAGGTGCAGTTCACGCCGAGCGAGTTCGAGAAGTAGTTCATGAGCGAATAGGTGCGCTCCGTGTGCTGCCAGGCCCGGTAGTCGGGATCCGAAGCCAGCCCCGCCACGCGCGGCTCGAGGTCATGCACCGCAACGTCCTCTTCGCCGAGCAGATACCGCTCGAGCGCGTCATGCGGCAACGAGGTCGACACGGTCTGCGCCGTCGCAAAGTTCTGGACAGCCGACCAACCGGCCGAGTTCTCCTTCAGAGGCGCAAGTCGGAACCAGATGTCCGACGGCACGTTCTGACCGCGGTGACAGGTGTAGCAGTTCACGCCGGCGGCGCCGACATGGTCGCCCCACTCCTCGTTGAGCCACTGGTTCATCTGGATCATCCGCCGGGAGACGACCTTGGTGTAAAGATCGTCGTCAGCGTAGTTCCCGTCCGCAGCGCCCGCATGGCAGTACTCGCACCCCTGCTCGGGCGAGACCCATTGGGTGATCGCGCCCATCAGCCGAGTAAAGTTGTCCTCGGTCAGATCTCCGAGCACCTGCACGTTCTCATAGACGTCCTTGGCCAGAACATCGCCGGCTTCAGGCGTGTAGGCTTCTTCGGTGTAGTAGTCCTCCACCGTAGGATCGCCCGCCCGCTTCATCGAGATGAACTTCGCCACGCTCATCCCGGTGCCCGCAGGTCCGGTCTGTTCAGACTCGGTCTGGTAAGGCGAGCCCCAGGTGATGATCAGAGCCGCAAAGAGCACAGCGCTGAACGCAGCTCCGATCACGATCGCCGGACCGAAGACATCGGTCGGGTTCTTCTTGTTCCACTCGGGAAACCAGGGAAGGTTCCAGTTTGGCATTACTCGTTTCCTCCCTGATAGGCTTCGTAGCCATAGGCGCCGCCATATTCCGGCGCGAAATTGTGCTCGACCGCCCAGAGGAACCAGTTGTCGACCACCGTTCCGGTCAACAGGATGCCGATGCCGCCCGTGATCGGGGTCAGGATCGCAAACCACCACGCCCAGCGGTGGATCCCCTCCATCGTGGCGTTGAAGCCCATGGTCCAGCGCCAGAACAGAGCCGCCCGCTCAGACGCCGTGCCCCGGTCATAGATCTGTTCGAGTTCGCGGTCGCCGCCCAGGCGGGTCACCGCCATGATCGTCGCGCCGTGCATCGCGAACAGGAGGACCGAGCCGTAGAGGAAGACGATCGAAAGCGCGTGGAACGGGTTGTAGTAGAGGTTCCCGTAGCGAATGGAGAACGCGGTCGTCCAATCGAGGTGCGGGAAGATGCCGTAGGGCACGCCCTCGGACCACGACCCCATCAAGAGCGGCCGGAACAAGCCAAGCACCAGGAACAACCAGATCGCGGCTGCGAACGCCCAGCAGATATGCTTGCCCATCCCCAGCGCCGAGGCGCGCAGGTAGGACCTCACCCACCAGCTCAGCACCGAAACCAGCAAAAAGAAGCTGGCGATGATGTACCATCCGCCATCGTTCAGAGGCGGCATGCTCAGTCCGTGTTCGGGACCGGGAGGCTCAAGCGCCAACCAAAAGCCCTGGCGGATGAACTCCGGGATCGACCAGCCGACCGACGCCAGCATGTTGAACCCGATGATGTTGATCGCAAGCGTGCCGGTGATCAGCGAGATCACCCCGAACCAACCCAGATGGATCGGCCCAAGCTGCGCGTTGCCGAACCAGCCGATCCAGGTCGAGAACCCTGGACTGCCGCCGCGCTCTTGCGCGACGCCCTCTGGCGTGTCCATGCCCCATTCCGGCGGCCCCTGGACCTGCAACTGATTGAAGATGTTTTGATATTCAGCCATGGATCATGTCCTCACAGATCAGAGGCTCGGGTTTGGCCAGATCGGCAGCTCGAGCCACCAATTCCACCATTCCGGCCAACCCTTGGTCCAAACAGGACCCGAGATGATGATGCAGACCGCCGACCAGAAACCGGCGTTGAGCGCGAGCAGCAGCCCAAGGCGGTGAATGCCCAGCGTGCCGACCGAATAGCCGATGAAGTCGCGGAAGAAGGTGTCTTCGTGATCCGGCGTCTTCGCCTCATGACCCTTCTCAGGGTTACAGGCCGACAGAACCAGACCGCCATGCAGCGCCAGCGCGAGCGTCGTGGTGAAGAAGAACGTCACCGCCAGCATATGCGCCGGGTTGTAGTGGAAGTGCAGGTAGGAATACCCGACATTCGACACCCAATCGAGGTGGCTGAAGATACCGTATGGGAAGCCATGTCCCCACGCGCCCAGCAGCAGCGGTCGGAAGACCACCAGCGTCGAATAGGCGAGGATCGCAAAGCTAAAGGCGACTGGCACGTGATAGCCGATGCCAAGTTTGCGACAAATCTCGACCTCTCTCAGCGCCCAGCTGATGAAAGCGCCGTGCGCGCAGAAGGTGATGATCTGCCAAAGACCGCCTTCCGCCAGAGGCGCCATGCCAAGACCGTATTTCAAGTCTGGCGGGGCGATGTTGATCGTCCATGGGTTGAACGTGCCCTGAAGCGCGGCTCCCCAGAAAATCAAGATCGTGCCCAATGCGGCGAAAAAGATTGTGGTGACTCCGAAGAAGCCGACAAAGAAGGGGCCGACCCAGAAATCGAAAAGGTCGCCGCCAATTAGCGTGCCGCCGCGCACGCGGTATTTCCGCTCAAAGTTGAGTAGCGCCATGTGCCCGTCTCCGCTCTCGCATTTGTTTAGCGCGCATCCCGGCGAAAACGCGTCCCAGGCTCGCTTTCGGCGGGCGCGGTCGTTCAGTGCCGGTTCGCTAGTCCAGTTTCTGCCGCGGGCGAGAGCATGCGCTGACGCCCGCAGCGTTCTTGGAAACTGGTCGTGACAAAAGTCGCCGACGACGGAAGGCTGTTAGCCCCCCGCCGACGCCGCTGCGATCTCGAACCAGTTGTAGTGTTCCGTGCTGAGCAGGACGAGGTGGATCATCGCCGCCAGCAGGAAGAGGAAAACACCCTGGGCCACGAAGACGCGACGCGGGTCGAAGATCAGCCAGATCTTATAGAACTTGCTCATGCTTCACTCCTCAGAGGTAGAACCACGGGCGCCAGATGAACGTCGCCACATGAGCGATGATGGCTATGGTCGAAAAGAGCATTAGCCCGCTCATGTAGACGGAGTGCAGCTCCTGCGCCTGCTCGTCTGTTAGACCTGTGAACGACAGGTCGCTACGATCAGCCATGTACGGTCCTCCGCAAAGGTTGACTGATGCCGCGGGAATCGCGGCGGTGACGCCGAACCAGCAAAGGCCGGATCGACTATCCCTCCCCCCGAGTTTGGACCTACGGGAAGAGAGGATGGGGAACTCCGCGGGTTAGGCGGAGAAGATCATGGGCGTGACGATCTGCGCCTCACGCCACGCACAGCTGATGAAGTCGCGCCGCGGCTTGTGCGGGTCTTTCCACACAAGCGACGCCAGACAGCGCACCAGCGAAATCGGTAAGGCGATCAGAAAAATGATCGCGAAGTAGACGCCGTACTCGAACTGTCCGCGCTTCTGGCGCGACCGCCGCGGCGTCGCGGCTGTATCCTGGTAGGTCATGTCGTCCTCCCGGCTTTGGATTCTTTAAGAGCCCGCGCCAGCGTCGGCGCGGCTTCGGATGAAGGCTTGAGCGAGGCCACGGTCGCACGACCCACGCAGGCGGCGCCGCTGTCGAGCGCGACTTTCTCAGCAGCGTCGCGCAGTCGCTTGGCGGCGGAGATCCGAGTGAGCACCGGATGCTGCGCGACAATCTCGTCGAGCAGGGCCTGAGCTTCGGGATCCCATGGGAAGTCGCGGCGCAGCGTGCTGGGCGTCGCTTCGGCGGCGTCCATCTCCGCACCGAGCGGCAGAATGTGAAACAGCGCGTCGAAGAGACCGTTGCAGACCTCTTGCAGCACATACGCCGCGCCCGCGTAGCCCATGAAGGGCGTTCCAGTCGCGCGGCGGATCGCAGCACCTGGGAAACTCGCTGGAATGAAAACCGGCTGCGGTCCGCGACCACCCCCGGCGCCCGCGCTCTGTTCCGCCAGATAAATCTTCTCGTTGATCGACCCAAAAACGATCATCGGGCGCTGCTGTGTGATCAACCCGCGAACGCGTTCGTTGTCAGTCTTCGAGCCCGCCGATCGCGCAACCGAGAACGCGCAGGGCAATCCAAGATCGGTCTCGAGGAAATAGCGAAGCCCCCGCGCGTAGGTTTCATTCGCGACCACCGCGAAGTTCACCGTTGCGAAAAAGTCCTGAGTGACCGACCGCCAGAGGTCCCAGACCGGCTTCAACGTCGAGTGTTTCTCGCGCTCGATGAAGGGTTCAGGATCGAGGTTCAGAAGCTCGCCCAAGGCGCGCAGGAACAACGTGGTCGACTCCATGCCGATCGGCGCTTGCAGATACGGTTTGCCCAGAACATCGGCCAACCCGCGGCCATACTCTCGGTACATCACGACATTGACGTCAGCGTTTACGAGCTTCGGCATGTCGGCCAGGTGCGCGCCGAGCGGCATCACCATGTTTACTTCGGCGCCAACGCCCTCGATCAGGCGGCGGATCTCGGCCAGATCGGACGGCATGTTGAATGCGCCGTACATCGGGCCAAGGATGTTGACCCGAGGCTTCGCGCCATCCTCGCGCTTGGCCTCGCGCGGCATCCGCCCCTTGGTCATCCCGAACTCCGTGAAGAGCCAGGTCATGGCGCGGTCGGCGGCCTCCCATTGATCCTCGTCGATCGTGCGGGGCAGAAAGCGCTGGATGTTGGTGCCCTGCGGCGTGACGCCGCCGCCGATCATCTCGGCGATGGAGCCGGTGACGACAACCGCCGGCAGCGCCGGGTCGAGCGCCCCCCAGGCGCGCTTCATGGCGCCTTCGGTTCCGTCGCGGCCCAGCTCTTCTTCGCCCAGGCCCGTCACGACGATCGGCAACTCGTGCGGCGGCAGCGCATCGGTGTAGTGCAGCACGGACGTCACCGGCAGGTTCTCACACCCGACCGGGCCGTCGATCACGACCTGCAGACCCTTGGCGGCGCAGAATGCGTAGACTGCGCCCCAATATCCGCCAGCTCTGTCATGATCCTGGATCAACATCAGATCATCTCCGCCGCTTTGGCGGCGCGCGCCTTTTTCTCAAGTTTCTTCAGATGTCGCGCCCGGAACTCCGGCTGTACGTTCGGGTCGCCTTCCCAGACCCCCGCCGTGTCTCCGCCGCCTACGCCTTCAAAGAAGCTGCGCATCGACGCCATCCGGTCCTTGTTGGCCATCGCGGCGTTCACGACCTGCGCGAGGCTGCCGGCGCCGGCCGGACCCATAAGCGGTCGAGCGGAGATGAGGTTGGTGAAGTAGAGCGCCGGGACGCCCATCTCCTTGGCCTTTTGAACCACTGGCGTCGTGCCGATCGCAAGATCCGGGCGGATCGCCTGCATCGCCGCGAGAGCGTCCTCGAGGCTGGCGCGATACTGCACCGTGACGCCGTGCGCTTCGAGCCAGTCGCGATCCGGATCCGACCAAATGGTCCGAGGCGCAGCAGTGCCGACATAGGGGACGTCCGCGCCGCTTTCGATCAGCAGGCGCGCCACCAGAAGCTCTGAGCCCTCGTAACCCGAAACCGTCACCGTCCCCTTGATCGGCGCAGCGCTCAGCGCCCCTTTGATCGCCGGGAGGATCGCATTTTGCGCCGCGGCGATCTTCGGATCGCCAACGCCGAAAACGTCGCCGATCGCCGCCAACCAATGCGCGGCGCCGTCATGACCCACCGGCGCCGAGCCGACCACTGTGCGGCCAGCGGCTTCAAACTCGCGGATCGAAGCCGTGTAGAAGGGGTGGATCGCAGCGACAGCCCCACAATCGAGCGCCGCGTAAAGCTCTCGCCATTCACGGCTGGGGACCACCGGTCCCGCGGCGAGGCCGAGCGGCGCCAGCATCTGCCCGATCGACATCGGATCCACCGGGAACATCTCGCCCAACAGCGTCACCGTCGGCCGATCGGCTTTCCCGGAAGCCGGCGCTTGAACCGGACCGGCTTCAGCTTCGGCCAGCGCGTAATTGAGCATCGCGCCGGCGAGCACGTCCTTCGCTTCGGCATGGGTCGGCACGCCAAAGCCCGGCACGTCGATGCCGATGATGCGCACGCCGTCGATTTCCGTCGGCAATAACCGAAGCGGCACGCCCGAAGCGGTCGGCACGCAAAGGTTGGTCACCACGATCGCGTCGTAGCGATCCGGGTCCGCAAGCTGATGGACCGCTTCGCGGATGTCCTCGAACAGTTTGCCGGTGACCAGCGTCTCCGAGCTGAACGGCACATAGCCGACCGAACGCCGCGCGCCATAGAAATGCGAGACAAAGCTGAGGCCGTAGACACAGCAGGCCGAACCCGAGAGGATCGTCGCGACGCGGCGCATCCGCAGACCGACGCGCAGCGACCCGAAGGCCGGACACATGCTCTGCGGCTTGTCATGCGGTCCTTGCGGATAGTCGGCCGCGTACCGATCCAGCACTTCCGAAGCGCCAGCCATGCGGGCCGCATTCTCCATCTCGGCGGCGCCTGCGTGACACCCCACGCCATCGACGCCCGCGCCCTTCAGATCAGGCGCAGGTTCTCGCTTCGCGCCTTCGATCACAGGCGCGCTTGCGGCGTCGTCATAGCTCACTTCAGCCGACGCGCTGTCGGTCAAGTCAGCCTGAGGCTGTGATATGTCGGACCGGCGGTCAGACATTGTCGTAGACGACCTCCAATGATTTCTTCGGTTTGGCGTTCTTGCCGCGCATGTCGGCGTCGGTCGCCGGCTCCAGCACGAAATCCGCGCCGGTGTCCTTGCCGTCGAAGAGCGCGAGCAGACCGTCCTGATCGAGCGGCGTTGGATGCATCGGCGGCGCGCCCGCGACATTGGTCGCGAGCTCCGCGAAAAGATCGCCCCATTGCGTCTGCGCGCTGCCGACGATCTCGTAGGACGCCGACTTGCGCCGCAGATCATCGTCCTGTGGGATCGAAGCCAGCACCGGAATATCGACGCTGTCGGCGAAGGCATGCGCCTGCCCGGTTCCGTCATCCTTGTTGATGACCATCCCGGCCACGCCGACATTGCCGCCGAGCTTGCGGAAGTACTGCACGGCCGAGCAGACATTGTTGGCGACGTAAAGCGATTGCAGGTCGTTCGAGCCGACGACGATGACTTTCTGCGCCATGTCGCGGGCGATCGGCAGACCGAAGCCGCCGCAGACCACGTCGCCCAGGAAATCGAGCAGCACGTAGTCGAAGTCCCAATCGTGGAAGCCGAGCTTCTCGAGCAGTTCAAACCCGTGAATGATGCCGCGACCGCCGCAGCCGCGACCGACCTCGGGGCCGCCCAGCTCCATCGCGAAGACGCCGTTGCGCTTGAAGCAGACGTCGCCGATGGCGACTTCCTCGCCAGCAAGCTTCTTTTGCGTCGAGGTCTCGATGATCGTCGGACAGGCCTTGCCGCCGAAGAGCAGCGACGTCGTGTCGGATTTCGGATCGCAGCCGATCAGAAGCACGCGCTTGCCCTGCTCCGCCATCATGTGACTGAGATTGGCGAGCGTGAACGACTTGCCGATGCCGCCCTTGCCATAGATCGCGATGATCTGGGTTTTCTTCGTCGGCTCTGACACCGGGATCTCATCGAGAGGCGCATTGGCCTCGTCACGCAGCCGCGCGTGGTGGTTTTCGACGGTGGCGACCTTGAGATTGGGCGCCTCCAACACAGGGGTTTTCACACTCATGCGGAAGCCCTCCAGTCGAGGATCATTTTCAAGCAATCCGGATCGGAAAACGCGCTCGCGTAAGCAGATTGCGCGTTGTCGGCCGGCCCGACGTGACTCACCAGACCGTCGAGCGACAACGCGCCGCTATCGACGAGCGAGCGGGTCGCCAGCAGGTCGTCGCGCGTCCATTCCGCAGCGATCCGCAACCGCGCCTCCTTCATGAAGGCTGGCGCGAAGGCGAAGCTCAGCGGCTGCGCGTAAAAGCCCGCAAGGACGATCTCCCCACCCTTGGCCATCCGACCGATCAGCTCGTTGAGCAGGTTCGCGTCGCCAGCGGCGTCGAAGATCGTGTGGTAATCGCGGCGCTCGTCAGCGTCCGGGTCAATGACCTCGTATCCTTCCGCGCCGCCGCGCCGCGCTGGATCCTTTTCCCAAACAACCGGGGGCTCGCCGCCGGCCGCGATGGTCAGTCGCGCAAGAAGCCGCCCGAGAACGCCGTGTCCGACGATCAGGTTCGGCAGCGCGCGATCGAGCCCCGCGATCGCATGTCTCGCGGTCGCCGCAAGGGCGAAAAGCGCCGAGGCCGGACCGAGCGCCGTGTCCAGGCGGATCGCGCGATCAGAACGAGTGACCAACCGAGAGGACGCGCCCCCGAACAGTCCACGCAGCTTCTCGCCGTCAAACTCACGATAGCAGTTCGCTCCCGGCGCGAAGACCATATCGCCGACCTTGAAGGGCGATGCTCCGCGGACTTCGACGACTTCGCCGGCCGCCTCATAACCTGGCACCAGCGGATACCCCATGCCTGGGAACGGAGGCATCGAACCCGACCAGAACAGCTTTTCCGTGCCGGTTGAAACACCAGAGTAGCGGATGTCGACCACGATCTCGTCCGCTTGCGGCGTCGCTAAAGCGACGGGACGCACCGAGATGCTCTTTGGACCCTCTAGGACAACCGCTGTCGCGTTCATCGCACTCTCCCTGCGCTCCCCCCTTTTTTGGCGACAGCGGGCGATTGCCTGAGTCGCGATTGGAGAGAGTCTCAAGGTGTCAGTTTATGTTGACAGCAATTTATGTCAATCAACATATACAAGGATATAACCGAACTACAGGGTCGTGTTTGCGAAGATTTTGGTGGCGTTACCGAACTTTTCGCGCCGAGATCACGCCCGTGATGAACGGGCGCACGGTCTTATGGGTCCGGATCGCTTCAAACCCCGCCGCCTCGAGCAGCGCGGCGTGGCGCTCAGGGGATCGCGGCCGACCAGATGTCATCGCCATGGTGTAAAAGCCAAAGTAGGCGTCCCCAGCCCGCGACGGCCGCGCGCCTCCGGACATCGGCTCTGAAAGGACCACGCGCCCGCCGACAGGCAGCGCCGCGCGAACCTTCGAAAGCAAAGACGCGACGACGGCGTCGTCATGATCATACAGCACCCGCACAAGGGTGATCAGATCCGCACCGCCGGGAATGGGGTCCTCGTGAAAGCTGCCGCCAATCGCGCGCGCGCGCCCCGCCAACCCTGCGGCGTCAAAGCGGCGCTCCGCCTCGCGGACGACAGCGGGCAGGTCAAACAACATCAGCTCCGTCGACGGGTACGCTGACGCCACATGCGTTAAAAACGCTCCCGCGCCGCCCCCGACGTCGAGAACCCGGCGAGCGCCCTCGAACGAGACGGCGCGCAGCGTCTCTTCGGCGACGAGGGTCTGCGAACTCGCCATCAGTTCGGAATACGCGACCGCCTGGCCGTCGGGTTGGTCCCGCTGACCGTCGACATAAGACCAGAAGCGAGACAACTCTGGGTCGCCTTCCCCGCGAAGCAGAGCAACCGGATCCGCCAGGTCGCGATAGAAGATACGATGGTGCCGGATCATGTCCAACAAACCCGGCGCCCCCAAGGCCGCCGCCCCCAAGGGCCCCAGACGGTAACGCCGCGGCGAGACGCGCTCGAGCAGATCAAGCGCCGCCGCCGCCTGACACAAGACGCCCAACCGCTCTGGGTCGACAACCGGTCCGCCATCCAGATCCGCGGCCAGATCGTCGATCGTGCGCGGACCGTCGCGCAGCGCCTCGAACACGCCCAACTCCAAACAAGCGAGCAGCGTCTGCGAGTATGTAAACCCAGCAACAAGATCATAGAGCCGCGCCGCCTCGCGACGCGCCACCCCGCGCGTCAGCGGAAACCCGCTGGCCCACGTCTGAAAGTCGGATGACGCGATTCTTCGGTTCCGCCAGGCGGCAAGCCGTTCCGTCAGCACGGAGAGCGCCCGCCGCACACCCGTCGGCAAAACCCGCGCGACACCTTGATCATCCGCGAGCGCCACGTCGATTAAACCGCTTGCGACGCAGGCATCGCCGGGGTCAACCGATCCGCCTGACGGCGAACGATTTCGCAAAGCTCAGCCTCGCCCGGGCATGACGGAATGGACGAGATCGCGGCGCCGAGCGCAGCCTTCAACTTCGCCACCGCGCCATCGACCCCAAGCAGCGCGACGGCGTTCGGACGATCATGGATCGCATCCTGCCCCACTGGCTTGCCGAGCGTCTTTTCGTCGAGCAGCGCGTCCCGCAGGTCGTCGGCGATCTGAAACGCCTCCCCGATACGCGCGCCCAGCTCTGTCCAGGGCTCGGGATCCTGCCCCGCAGCGACCGCGCCCATCCGGGTCGCGGCGACGAACAGCGCGCCGGTCTTGGCCTGATGGTAGGCGTGAAGATCGACCTCCGCCTCGCTCTCCCAGCCCTGACCGGCGCAGATGCCGCCGGGCATTCCCGTCGCCTGCGCCAACGCCAGCACCAATGTCGCCGCGCGATCGGGCGCCCGTCGGCCAGCCGCGGCCAGCGCTTCAAAGGCCAGAATGATCAACGAGTCGCCCGCAAGAACAGCGATCTCCTCGCCGTAGGCGCGATGGGTCGACGGCTTGCCCCGACGGGTCGCCGCATCGTCAAAGCACGGCAAATCGTCATGGGCGAGACTGGCGCAGTGGATCAACTCCAGCGCCGCAGCGGAGGCGTCAGACAACTCCGGGCGATCGTCGCCGCAGGCGCGCGCAACCGAGAGACACAGCTGCGGACGCACCCGCGCACCGCCTGGCAAGACGGAATAGCGCAGCGCTTCGGAGAGCTTTGGCGGCGATGGGCGCCTCTGAGCTCGATCCAAAGCGGCGACTAGCGCCTGTTCGATCCGCGCGCTGCCAGGCATCATCGCCTCCCATATAAGTGTCTACTTGAGTAGACAGTTAGATTGTCGTTATCGTTGGACATTCAATCATCGCCTGTCAACACTGGCGGGTGATATGAGCGGATAGAAAGGCGTCTTGTCGCCATGGTTCGAACTTCGACGGGATCCTCGCGCGTCCTGGTCATCGGCAGCGGCGTTGGCGGGCTTTGCGCAGCGCTGAAACTGGCCAACGCCGGGGCCGAGGTGACGGTTCTTGAGCGCGCCGCCGCCCCCGGCGGGAAGATGCGCGCCGTCCCCAGCCCAGCTGGGCCGATCGACGCGGGCCCGACCGTTTTCACGCTCCGCCACGTTTTCGAAGGGCTGTTCGAGGAGGTCGGGGAACGCCTCGAAGACCACCTAACGCTCCACGCGGAAACAGTTCTCGCTCGGCATTGGTGGCCGGACGGCGGCAAGTTGGATCTCTACGCCGACCCTCAAGCCAGCGCCCAAGCCGTGCGCGCGTTCGCAGGCAAACAGGGCGAGCAGGAGTTTCGTCGCTTCTGCGAGCGGGCCCGCACATTGTTTGAAGCGTTCGACGAGCCCGTGATGCAGGCGGGGACGCCGAACCTAGCCCGCCTGGCCACAGTCGTGATGCGCGATCCGATGCGGCTGACTAAGGCGATGGCGCCGTTGAGCACCCTGGCGCAAACACTGGCGCGTGATTTCTCCGACCCGCGCCTGCGGCAACTCTTTGGCCGGTACGCGACCTATGTCGGCGGCTCGCCCTGGCGCGCGCCCGCCATCCTTTCTTTGATCTGGCACGCTGAGGCGAAAGGGGTCTGGCGGGTCGAAGGCGGCATGCGCGCGCTCGCGCAGACGCTGGTCCGATTGGCCGAAGCCCGCGGCGCCGTCTTCCGATATGAGGCCGAAGCGACCGAGATAGAGGTCGAGGCTGGCGCCGCGACCGCCGTTCGCTTGGCGGACGGCGAGCGCCTGGAAGCTGATCAGATCGTTTTCAACGGCGACCCCGCCGCGCTGCGCAACGGCTTACTCGGCGAAAAGCCAAAGCGGGCGGTTGGCGGCGTTGGCGTCGCGCCGAGATCGCTGTCGGCTTACGTCTGGACGTTCGCGGCGAAGCCGGTTGGCGCGGATCTCGTCCACCACAACGTCTTTTTCGGTCGGGTTCAAAAGTCGGAGTTCGACGACCTGCACGCCGGACGCATGCCGACGGATCCGACCCTTTACATCTGCGCCCAAGATCGCGGCGACGGGGTTCGTGGGACCGACTTGGAGCGGTTCGAAATCATCATGAACGGCCCGGCCGTCGACCTCGGAAAACCGCCGCCCCCAAAGGAGTTTCAGACATGCCAGACGCGGACCTTAGAGACCCTCTCGAGCATGGGGCTGCGCTTCGAGCCGGAGCCGGGTCTGGACGCCCTCACGACACCGCATCGGTTCGCGGAACTGTTCCCGGGATCGGCCGGATCCCTCTACGGGCGGAGCCCGCATGGCATGACGGCGACGTTCGCGCGACCGACGGCGCGCTCACGGATCCGAGGCCTCTACCTGGCAGGGGGCGGCGTGCACCCGGGAGCAGGGGTGCCGATGGCGGCGCAGTCCGGCAGGCGCGCGGCCGAGGCGATCTTGACGGACCTTGCTTCGACCTCGCGGTCCCCCCGGACGGCTACGCATGGTGGTATGTCGACGGCATCTCCGACGACGGGGCGCGCGCCGTCGCCGTCATCGGCTTCATAGGATCGGTCTTCTCGCCCTGGTATCGCTGGTCGGGACGGCGGCGGCCCGAGAACCACTGCTGCATCAATGTCGCCACTTACGGGAAAGGCGGCCGGTGGACCATGACGGACCGGGGCGCCCAAGCGCTCAGACTCTCTCCCGACAAGCTTGAGGTCGGACCAAGTTCGATGCGGTGGACCGGCTCCGAGCTGGTGATCGACGTCAACGAAACCTGCACGCCGCATCTCCATCAGCTGCGCGGTCAGATCCGATTGATTCCCGAGGGCATGACCGATATCGAGGTCGCCCTGCACCCCGACGGCTCCCACGTCTGGCGGCCCTTCGCGCCGACCGCGCGGATCGAGGTCGACCTAGACCGAACGGGATGGAAGTGGTCCGGACATGGGTACTTCGACTCGAATTTCGGTACTCGGGCGCTCGAGGCCGACTTCAGCTACTGGACTTGGGCGCGTCTGCCGCGCAGCGGCGGCACCACCGCTTTCTACGACGCCGAGCGCCGCGATGGGTCGACCCTTGAACTGGGTCTCCAGTTCTCTGCGGACGGCGCGGTCGAGCGTATTCCGATGCCGCCAAAAGCACGCATGGCGCGCGGGCTGTGGACTGTGTATCGCGAGACCCGCGCCGATCAGGGTTATCGGCCCCGCCAGGTGAAAGCGATGCTTGACGCGCCGTTCTACAGCCGATCCGCGATCCGCACGCAAATCGACGGCGAAGAAACGATCGGCGTGCATGAGGCGCTCGATCTGAACCGGTTTGCGAGCCCTTTGCTCAAACCAATGCTGGCGGTCCGGGTTCCACGGCGCGCCAACTGGAGTTTCCCCGACTGATCAGTACGCGTGTTCGGCGCATATTTGCTCCGCCTCACGCTCTTCAAGCGGTAGATTGAGAAGACTGCAGAACCGGTCAGTATCGTCGCCGCCGCGGTGGTGGCGACACGTCCGGCACAGACCAAACGCGCGGTCGCCGCGCGCCTTGATCGCCCTCTCAACCAATTTTGCGAGACCTTCCTCCAACGCCGTGGTCTGCTTGAACCCAAGCTGATCGACCGCGTCGGACAGCGCGCTTCTCGATGACAGGACGGCGGAGCCCTCAGGCGTGACGTTGTAAGAGATGCTGCGCTTGTCGGCCGCGGATCGACGCTCTTCCACCAACCCCTTTCGCGCGAGCGCTTTGAGTGTTTGCGAGACAGTGCCCCTGGTCGCCGACAGGTAATCCGCGACTTGAGACGGGGACCGCGAGAAGCGGTTTGCGCGGTCCAGATAGCTGAGCGCGGCAAACTGCGCCGGGTTCACATCCGCGCTCCAGTCTTCGGCCGCGGCCACGCGCGCCAATCGCTCAAGCAAGAGCTGTATCCGTACTGATTTTGACATGAAGATATAGTAGCGAGTCAAAATCACTCTTGCAATTGTTTCGACTCGCTATTACCCAACTGACATCCGTAACACTGCAGGAGCAGACCAATGAAGAAGGTTCTCGTTTCACTGGCTCTGGCGATCGGAGCCATCGCCGTCGGCGCGCCGGCGCACGCCGATCAAGGTCACAACCACAGTCACGCCGCCCATCAGGACGGCGCTGTTCTCTCCCCTGCCGACGAGACAAAACGTGCGGCCTTTGACATCGTTGGAGCGCATGTGCACCGGAGCGGTCGAACGGTCACCTTCCACATGACGACAAACGGCGTCGCCGGCGCCGAGACGCCATCTCCTGTCGGGGAACTCGGAGGCGCGCCGGTTCTCTCCTATGTCTGGCCCATTTCGCTGGATCCCTCCGCCGTTGGTTTTGAAGGCGGGACCGGCATCCTGGCTCTCGCGGCGACCAGTCATCCAGATTTCGACGATACGCCCCTCTATGACGAGAACGGCGACGGCGATCTGACAAATGACGGAGCCGACTGGCACAGTCACTGGGTGGTGCTGGTTCCCGACGAAGCCTGTGGCCCCGGCGCATTGGCGGTGCGGGACATTCCCGAAGGCGAGACGCCTCGGATGCCGGCAACTTGGCCAGGGCTTCCCTTGTTTATCGATAGTCCGGGCTTCTCTCCGGTGTTTGACGGTCCTGAAATCAGCTTAAGCGTCGCCTTTGCAGACGTGGAAGCCGCCGCCGGCGCGTCTTATGACGGCGTCACCGCCGCGCTGCGGGTGAACGCGCAAATCCACGCGCCGCTGCTCTGCGTCACGGACGTCTTCGACATCGCGTCAGGCGATCTCAGCTTGCCAGGCAAGGTTGAATGAATGAGTTCGGCAGGCGGGCTCTCTATGTTGGAGAGCGCGCCTCGCCTGTCTCTGGCGCGACGTCGACAGAGACGGAGACCGAATGATCGCCGCCCCCGAGCAGCACACCGGAGATCGGACTGACGTCATCGTAGTCACGGCCATAGGCGATCGTGACGTGATCTTCCGAATTGATCAGGTTGTTGGTCGGGTCGAAGTCGACCCACCCGAATTCCGGCGACCAGACCGACACCCAGGCATGCGAAGCGTCCGCGCCGACGAGCCGTTCTTGCCCCTCCGGCGGCCGGGTTCGGATGTACCCGCTGACGTACCGGGTCGGCAAGCCAAGCGCTCTCAGAGCGGCGATCTGAAGATGCGCAAAGTCCTGGCAAACGCCGGATTTCTGCGCCAGCACCTGATCGACCGGTGTTGAGACGTCCGTCGTCGAGCTGTCGAAAGCGAATTCTTCAAAGATCCGCTGCGTGATCGTGTGCGCCGCGGTCAGCACCGAGGCGCCCGCCTGGACCGTTTCACGCGCAAAGGCGGCGGTCGCCGGCGTCGGCTCCGCCAGTCGGGAGTAACACGCGTAATCCAGCACGGTGCGATTGAGACCCGCCGCCGCGCCGACGCGCCGTTCAGCGATATCCTCCCAGCGGCAAGACGCCTCGAGATCAGGAGTGTCCACCTGGTCGATATCGATCGCGCTGAGCGCGGTCACCGACAGTTCCGAATGTTCGTCTTCCAAGGTGATCCGAACCGCCGGGTTGCCGAAATAGTCCAGGGCGCTCTCTCGCGACGTCGGCGCAGGCTCGATGATGACGCTGTGGCGCTGCACGCTCTGGTGGGAAACCTCTCGCGGGCTGACATGCAGCAGATGAAACGACTGAATGACCGGCGAGGCGTAGTCGTAATGCGTTTTGTGGGAGATTGCGTAGCGAGGCATGGCGTCTTTGCGAGCGTCAAGAGCGCGTTTGCGACTGCAGCCTGCGCGGCTGCTCATCGGCGAGGCTGAAGTACTGCCGGGAGACGAGTTCAGACAAATGCGGCAACTCGGCGAAAACAGCTCCGAGGAGCTCCGCCAGCTCCTCCCGCCGCCCTTCTTCCGAAACGGCCGCAAGCTGATCCAGATCCGCGAGCCGCACCTGCGTCAGAAGATCCAGAGCCAAGCGCTGATCAGGCGCACGGTGCGCGTCGCCGGCGGATTTCGGCAGTTGCCCGATATGTTCGGAGAGCCGGCTGAGCTGGTAGGCGACGCTGCGCGGATTGGTTTCGTCAATCAACAGAAGATCGAGCATCAACTTGAGATCAGGGGCGAAGCGATACCGCGACCGGAAGGTCAAGTAACTGTCGGCGACGTAGAGCGCGAAGGTCATATCGTCGCCGATTTCCTCGTCCGGGGCGGCGTCGGCGAAAAGCGCATGCAGCAGCTCGCTGAGCTGGGCCGCGCGCTCCAACCGGCGCCCCATGTCGAGGAACCGCCACCCGCGGTTGCGCGTCATATTCTCGTGCGTCATGCCCGCAAACGCCGCCAGCTGTTCGAGCAGCGCATCGCAGTTTTCAACGATATCGAGCGCGTTGGACGGCGCGCTTTCCGCGAGGACGTCCTCTAGTCCGTGACTTCCGCGCCCGTTTGCGCCGTTGATGTCGCGCAGCGTTGGCGGTTGGCTGGCGAGGCCGCGCGTCGAAAGACTTGTCAAGATGCGCCAACTGTCGATCGACAGACGCTCACGGCATTGCAGCGCTGTTCTCTTGATGTTGTCGATGGTGTTCGGCAAACCGTGCAAACGACCCGGCGCGGCGCTGAGCTCGTCGATGGCGTCGCAGAGCCGTCGACGGAGCATCAATTGCTCGTCCGTCTCCGCCTCGTCCTTCATCAAGAGATGCTGCAGCGGCGCAAGGGGATGTCGTCGACGGCTGATCGGCGCGAGGTCGGCGGCGGTCTGGGTCAGCGTTTGGCGCAGGATCCGCAGAAGCGACTCCGCCCGCTCGCAATAGCGGCCCAGCCAAAAGAGGTTATCCGCCGCGCGGCTTTGCAGCTCTTGCGATTGTCGCGGCGCGACCGCGTTCTCGCGGACGATGCGCTTGAGGCTTATCGCAGGCGGCGGCGGATTTGGCCCCGCGACCCAGACGTCCCGGGACAGCGCCGTCTGCGACGTGACGGCGACGGCGGAGTCCGCATCGATCGTCAACGCGACCCCGCCCGGCATCACCGCGAAACCGCCGTCCAAGGCGGCGACGAAGACCCGCAAGGCGTAGGGAGCCGGAGCCAGTCCGTTCGCGCCCCAGTGCGGCGCCGTTGCAAAGCCGACGGGCCGCTCAGCGACCAGTCGCCCGCCCCGCAGGCCGACGTTCTCGACCAGCGCGGCCCGGCTGTCAGGGTCCATCGACGCGGCGCGCTGGCCAGCTTGCGCTTCGCCAGGACGCCCGATGCCTTCATGCGCGTCGTGGATCACGAAGTCGTCCAGCTTCGACAGAACGTGATCGCGCACGCCCGGCTCGCCCAACCAATGACGCGGCGGATCCGGCATGAGCAGATCCTCGCCCAGCAATTCGCGCGCGACGCCTGGCAGGAAGGGCGACAGTCCCCGGTTTTCGACGATTGAGGCGCCCAGCGCATTCGCGACCAAGTCGGCGTTCTCCCGCACGGCGGAGACCAAACCAGCCGGACCCTGAAACCCGTCTGGAGCCAGCTCGAGCGGGTCGCAACGACGTCCCTCGACGCCGCGCAAAAGCAGATCAACGCGTTTGAGACCGTCGATCGTCTTGAGGTACAGGCGCTTGTCGGCGACGCGCAGATCCGACCCTTCAACCCGCATGTAACCGAGGTAGCGGCCCATATAGGCGTGGCCGAGATAGGCCGGCTCGCCAGGGGCCGAGGTCAGCAACGCGATTGTCGGATCATCCGATTGAGCGCGCGCCACAAGGCTGTCTGCGAACGCCTGATAGAACTGACCGATCCGGTATGCGCGGCAACTGCTGAAAAGGTCGCCGGACACTTCCGCCATCATCATGCGATTGGCGAGCACGTATCCGTGGCCGGCCGGCGTCTCGGCATGCGCGTCGATCACCCGCCAATCCCCGGAAGGATCTCGGGCCAGATCCAACGCCAGCATGCTGAGATGGCCGTTCGGCGGCGTCACGCCGTGCAGAGGTCTCAGAAAGCTCGGATCGTTCAGCACCACGTCGGGGGGGACCACGCCATTCGTGAACAGGCGTTGCGGGCCATAGGCATCTGCGATGAGCGCGTTGTAAAGCCGAGCCCGCTGCAAAGCGGCGGCCTCGATCCTGACCCATTCTTGCTCGCCGAGCATCAGCGGCGCGACGTCCAGCCGCCAAGGCGGACCACCTTCTTGTGGATCGCTGAAGTTCTCAAAAAGAAGGTGTTCGGTCTTCAGCGCTCGATCCGAGAGGACCGCCTCGCTCATGTTCGAGAACCGACTGACGAGCGGACGCCACGCCGGGCGTACCGCGCCGCTCGCATCCATCATCTCGTCGTAGACGCCAGATACCGGCGCATAGGTCCAGCTAGGCGATATTCCCGCTTCGACTTCCTGTTCGCCCACCGACGCCGTCATTCCAGTGTTTCTCCTCACGCCGCATCGCGTAAAACGGCCTCTCCCCAACCACACCGTACAACCCAACGAGGGTTTAGTCCCATTTTATTGTCTACCGTTGCGGCCTCGTGGGCGAAACAATGCGCCGATTGTTGCACACTTACTGGCGCCGCAGCGTCGGCTCGCGTCAGAACAGCCTTAAATCCAACGTCGTGGGGTAGTCGGGATTGCGATGCTCGGGAGGCGTCGCCATTGGCCCGGGCGTGTGACCTTGAGCTTCAAAGCGCGCATGTCGCCGGCCTTCCGCCTCAAAGGCGTTCACCGGCATGGTGTCGAAAAACTTCCCGCCAGGATGCGCCACATGATAGCGACACCCCCCGACCGAACGCCCCGTCCAGGTATCGAGGAGATCGAAGATCAACGGCGTATGGACGCCAATCGTCGGGTGCAAGGACGCCGAAGGCTGCCAGGCCCGGTAGCGAACGCCAGCGACCTGCTGTCCGCGGACTTCAGTCGGCGAGAGCGGCGCGCGCTGACCGACGCACACCACCACATGGCGATCGTCCGCGCCGTCGACCTTCACCTGCAGCCTCTCAAGCGAGCTGTCGACATAGCGTGCGGTGCCGCCGACGACGCCCTCTTCACCCAACACGTGCCAGGGCTCCAACGCGCCGCGAAGCTCTATCGTGACGTCGCCATAGGTCACCGCCCCGTAACGGGGGAAACGGAACTCGAAATGCGGGGCGAACCAGTCGTCCTCAAACGCAAAGCCCGCGCGGCGGAGGTCTGCAAGCACCGACTGGAAATCGGACCACACAAAGTGCGGCAGCATGAACTTGTCATGCAGATCCGTTCCCCAGCGCGCCAGCCGACCCGAATAGGGCTGGTCCCAGAACCACGCGATCAGCGCTCTTAGAAGCAGCTGCTGCGCCAGGCTCATCCGCGCGTGCGGCGGCATCTCGAAGGAACGGAACTCCACCAGACCAAGGCGGCCGGCCGGCCCGTCCGGAGAATAGAGCTTGTCGATGCAGATCTCGGCGCGATGCGTGTTGCCGCTGACGTCGATCAGCAGATTGCGGAACAGTCGGTCCACCAGCCACAGCGGGATGTCCTGTCCACGCGGAGGCAACTGCTTCATCGCGATCTCGAGCTCGTAAAGCCCCTCGTGGCGCGCCTCGTCCACGCGCGGCGCCTGGCTCGTCGGCCCGATGAACATCCCCGAGAACAGATACGACAGCGACGGATGGTGTTGCCAATAAGTGATGACGCTCGCCAGCAGATCCGGCCGCCGCAGAAACGGGCTGTCGGCCGGCGTGGCGCCGCCAAGAACGATGTGGTTGCCGCCGCCGGTGCCGCTGTGCTTGCCGTCGACCATGAACTTTTCCGTGCCCAGTCGGCACTCGAAGGCCTCTTCATAGAGCGCGGTCGTGGTGTCCACCGCCTGTCGCCAGGACTTGGCTGGGTGAATGTTCACCTCGATGACGCCTGGATCCGGCGTCACCTTGATGTTGTTCAGCCGTGGATCATGCGGCGGCTCGTACCCTTCGATATGAACAGGTTGATCCAGCTTCGCCGCAGTTTCTTCGATCGCCGCGGTCAACGCCGCATAATCCTCTGCGTCTGCAAGCGGCGGCAGGAAAAGACACAAATGCCCGTCTCGGGGTTCGGCGGTCATCGCTGTCCGCACCGCCCCGGCAACCTCGTTTGGCATGTCGATGGGCGGTGGGAAGCTCGCTTCGAGCGTCTCGGTGCGCCGCTGCTGCAGCAATGCGCCTCGCCCCGGCAGCGGCGCGCGATCCTGCATCGGATCGGAGGGCGTCACATAGGGATAAGCGGCTGGAGAAATGTACGGCAACCCGCCGATTGGCAGGCGAAAGCCGACAGGCGAGTCGCCCGGCATCAGGAACAACCGTCCACGGCGCAGCTTCCACCGCTCGGTGACCCAGCGGCGGGTCGGCGCCGGGTGCTTTCGGTCCTTTTGCTGCCAAACCTGGATCGGCAGCACGTAGCCGCTGGGCTCGCCCAAACCACGCTCGAAGGTCTTGATGACGCGCGCGCGCTCGGCCTTGTCCTCGATCTTGTTGTCGGCGACGTCGAGATTGATCGGCAGCTTCTGCTCGACCAACGCAAAATGCGCGGCGTCCTCATAGGCCGGCATGGCGCTGTCCGTCGGCAAACCCAGCTGGTCGCAGAGGGCCGCCATGAACTGCTCGGCATCGGCCGCCTTGGCCGGCTTGACCGGCTGTTCGCGATCGATAAGCTCAGGTGCCTCCCACAACGCTTCGCCGTCATCACGCCAGTAGGTCGCGAACGCCCAGCGCGGCAGTTGTTCGCCCGGATACCACTTGCCTTGACCGAAATGCATCAGCCCGCCTGGGGCGAACCGCGCAGTCAACCGCCGCGTCAGATCCTCGGCGTAGCGGCGCTTGGTCGGGCCCACCGCGCCGTTCATCCACTCTTCGCCCTCCATGTCGATCGCAGAAACGAAGGTCGGCTCTCCGCCCATGGTCAGACGCACGTCATTCTCGCTCAGGCGCGCGTCAACCTGATCGCCAAGGGCGTCGATGCGCACCCACTGCTCGTCGGAGTAGGGCTTGGTCACCCGCGGAGTTTCGAAGATGCGACGAATGCCCATCTCGAAATCGAAGGAGACTTCCGCCTTTTCATGCGCGCCGGAAATCGGCGCCGCCGTTTGCGGGCTTGGCGTCGCGGCGACGGGAATATGCCCCTCGCTCGCCAATAAGCCAGAGGTCGGATCCAATCCGACCCAACCGGCGCCGGGCAGATAGACCTCGGTCCACGCATGCAGGTCGGTGAAGTCTTCTTCCGCCCCCACCGGTCCTTCGAGCGGCTTCACGTCCGGCTTCAGCTGGATGAGATACCCCGAAACAAACCGGGCCGCGAGGCCGAAGCTCCGCAGGATCTGCACCATCAGCCAGGCGCTGTCCCGACACGAGCCCGAGCCGCGTTTGAGCGTCTCTTCCGGGCTTTGCACGCCGGGCTCCATCCGGATGAGATACTCGATGTCGTTTTCGAGTTTCTGGTTCAGAGCGACGATGAAATCGATCGTCACGTCATCTTTCAGCAAGCCTTTCAGATCCGAGAGGTACTTCTTCAGATGCGGACCAACCGCGTTGGCCTTGAGATAGGGCGCCAGATCCTCCTTCAGCAGCGGGTCATAGGCGAAAGGCCATTGCCGCGCCTCTTCCTCGATGAAGAAGTCGAACGGGTTCAGCGTCGCCATCGATGCGACCAGATCCACGGTGACGGAGAACTCTTCTGTCGGCTCTGTCGCAACCATCCGGGCCAGGAAGTTGCCAAAGGGGTCTTGCTGCCAGTTCAAGAAGTGCTCGGACGGCGCCAAGGTCAGCGAATAGCTGAGGATCTCGGTCCGGCTGTGCGGCGCGGGACGCAGCCGAATAACCTGCGGTCCTAAGCGCACCGGTCGGTCGTATTTGTATGACGTGCGGTGAGTGAGAGCGACCTGGATCGACACCGGGGGACCTCTTCTATGTCATCTGGCGGATCGCGACGGACTAGCGGTTCAGTCGAGCGATTGCGTCTGGGATTGGGTTTGTGTCGCGGCGGGCGCGTCGACAGGCGCCCCGTCTTCCTCGACCGCGACTGGTTCTTCAGGATCAGATTGCTTGAAATAGGTCCGGCCCAACTGACCGGTCAAATCCGCCAGTCGCCGCTGCAGCGCATCGTTCATGTCGTGCAGATGTCCGATGAACCCGGGTTCCTGAGCCGCGAGATCGAGCAAACCGCGCAGGCTCTCGATACGTTCAAGCACGCTTGGCGGAGTTGAGAGATAGCAGACGCTGCGCAGCTCGTTGGCCAAACGCTCGATCGCATGGACCGAATGCCCCAAAGAGCGTGCGAAACTCTGATCAAAAATCAAAAAGCGCGCGACGGTCTCCGGCTGCATCGGGCCGACGACCGTCCGACGGTAGGCGTGATGTCCGCCACAGGCGCGCAGCAGCACCGACCAGAACGCGAAGTCTCCCATCGCGTCGCCGCGATCGGCCGTCCCTGTTTTCAGCTGGGCGAAACGAACATCGAGCAATCGGCTCATCTGATCTGCGCGCTCGATCTCCACGCCCATGCGGAAAAAGCGCCACCCAGCGTCGCGGTAGAACGTGGCTTCCGCCGTGCCCAAAAGCGCGTAGCAATCGGTCTGCAGCTTCTCGCAGGTTTGGGCCAGACGTTTCTCCGACCGCGCCTGTGTGTCGAAGGTGGCGACCCTCTTGTGCAGGCGGTTGATCTGCATCCAGAAGTCCGTCGAGATCATCGCCCGGAGCGCACGCGCATTGTCGCGCGCCGCCATGATCGAGCTCGCAATGGAGCCGCCATGTTCGCGATCCGCCAGGTAGTAGTCGATGACGTTCTCGGCCGAAGTCTCGCCGTAGCGTTCCAGAAATGGTTTGCTTTCGTCGTAGAGCGCCAGGATCCACGCCCAACCCGCCCCACCGGCGCGACCCCGGTCGAACGCCGTCTGCACCATGAGAACGCGGCTGAGGCTGGCGGCGCGCTCGATGTAGCGGCCAAGCCAGAACAAACAGTCGGCGTGCCGGGCGAGCAAATGGTCCATTATGCGCCAGCGACCCCGTCGCCGCTCTGACCGGGCTCCAAAACCCAGGTGTCCTTCGTCCCGCCGCCCTGACTGGAATTGACGATGATCGAGCCTTTCTTCAGCGCCACGCGCGTCAGGCCTCCCGGCAGCACCCACGTGTCGCGACCAGTGACAGCGAACGGTCTGAGATCGACATGACGCGGCGCCACGCCTTCCTCGGTGACGGTGGGACAGACAGAGAGCTGGATCATCGGCTGCGCGATGTAGTTGGCGGGGTCCTCCTTCAGCGCCTTGCGGACGTCCTCAAGCTCTTCCGTCGTCGCCCGAGGTCCGACCACGATCCCGTAACCGCCCGACTCGCCGACGGGCTTGACCACAAGCTCATCGAGATGATCCAGCGTGTATTGCAGCGCCTCGGGCTCTCGGCAGATATGCGTCTCGACGTTCGGCAAAATCGCCTCTTCGCTGAGGTAGTAGTCGATGATGCGCGGCATGTAAGCGTAGATCGCCTTGTCGTCGGCGACGCCCGCGCCTGGCGCATTGGCGATCGTCACCGTGCCGGCGCGCATGCAGTCCACAAGCCCCGGAACCCCGAGCATGCTGTCAGGATTGAAGACTTTCGGGTCGAGGAAGTTGTCGTCGATCCGACGATAAATCACGTCCACCGGCGACAGACCGGCCACCGTCTTTGCGAAAACCCGATCGTCGATCACGACCAGATCGCGCCCTTCGACCAGCGGCACACCCATCTCGCGGGCGAGGAAGATGTGCTCGTAATAAGCAGAGTTGAACACGCCCGGCGACAGCAGCACGAGCTTGGGATCATCACAGGCCGCAGGCGCGCATTCGAGCAGCTTGTCCCGTAGGTTCTGCCCGTAAGACGACACCTCGCGGACATTGAACCCCTGAAGCAGATCCGGGAAAGCGCGCTGCATCAAGTGGCGGTTTTCGACCACGTAGGACACGCCCGAAGGCGTCCGCGCGTTGTCTTCGAGAACCATGAACTGGCCGGCTGCGTTGCGAACCAGATCGACCCCGCAGATATGGGCGTAGGTTCCATTCGGCACATCCACCCCGATCATCTCCTTGCGGAAGTTCTCGTTGCCGAGAACCAACTCGCGAGGGACGATCCCGTCCTTCAGGATTTTCTGGTCGTGATAGACGTCCCACAGGAACGCGTTGATCGCCGCGACGCGCTGAACGACCCCCTTTTCGAGGGTCTCCCACTCTGATGCGGGCAGCACGCGCGGGATCACGTCGAACGGCAGCGCCCGGTCAATCTCGTCCTTTTCGGTGTAAACGGTGAAGGTCACGCCGCGCTCGTGCAATTCGGTCAGAGCGTCGGCCGCGCGCTCGGACAATTCGCTCGAACGCAGTTGCTCTAAACGCCGCCAAAACTGCAGAAGCCTGGGACGTTCGTCCGCGCCGTCGCCCATGAGCTCGCAAAAAGAAGCGCCGCGTTTATAGTTCGCCAGAAGCGCAGGTTCGGTGGGATCTCGAAACGCCTTGAGTTCGGCCATCCAGGTCTATTCGCACCTCCCCTTAAGGCGTTCATGCCCTAGAAAACACATCATGCCGAACGCGACACGCCCTTGAAAAATCACCGTCATCAGTCTGACACGGACCGATGCACTGTCCAATAATTAATCGGCGTCAAGTCCTGCATAAAAACTATGCAAAGGCCTTCGTTCTCAGCTCTTTTCTTCAATCTGTGGAGTTTTTTCCGGCAGCGCGTAGGCGGCGCCCCAGTTCCTCAAGGCGATGAGAACCGGGATCAAGGCCTCACCCTTCTCGGTCAGGGCGTACTCAACCTTCGGCGGAACGACGGGATACACCTTTCGGGAGACCAAACCGTCTGCTTCGAGCTCCCGCAGCTGCTTGGTCAGCGTGCGCTGCGTCACGCCGCCGACCAGCCGCTTCAGTTCGGTGAAACGCTTCACGCCATCGGCAAGGTGATAGAGCGCCAACCCTTTCCACTTGCCAGAGATCAGCTCGAGCGCGGCTTCCACCGGGCACCCGTCGCTACAGTCGTATCGTGAGAACCTCGGGGTCGTGAGACGATCAACGTCCATGGTATCCATTTGGTGCCTATAAGCCTAAATTGTGCGTACTTGCGCAAATTTCCTCAGAACATCAGATGCCGATGCGACCTAGGTTTGTCAAAGGAACTTCGCAACGTGGCCTACTACTCCGTTCTTGAGGTGACCCCGACGAGCGACGCGTGGATCCCCGATTATCTGCCAGCCGCGAACGCCCTTGTCGCCCGGCATGGCGGTCGATACCTGGCGAGAACCGCAAGCCATGAGACGCTCGAAGGCGACGGCGGCGGTGAAGCGCCGGCGCTCCGCATCATCATCGAATGGCCGTCCAAAGAGGCTGCGGCCGCTTTCATGAACGATCCAGCCTATGCGTCGCATCTGGCGGCCCGAACGGCCGGGTCGCTCAGCCGTCACGCCCTGATCGCGGGAAAAGACGATCTCGCCTAGCAAACCAAGCAGAGACGGACCCGATGCTGTCACCTCAAAAAAATCTTCCCACCGAGGCGATCACGCCGTTCGAGCTGATCAACCCTGGCTTCGCCCGGACCTTCAGAGCAGGCCGATTGACGGTCGGCCTCGTCGCTCCGGTCGAGGCCTATCCAGTGGGAGCGCACCCGACGATGGCGGGACAGAGCGACCGGATCATCTTGGCGGAGCAGCTCGGCTTCGCTGCGGTCTGGCTGCGCGACATACCCTTCGAAGTCCCGTCCTTTGGGGATGTCGGCCAGGTCTATGACCCGTTCGTCTATCTGGGCATGCTCGCGGGCCGCACGGATCGGATTGCGCTCGGCGTCGCCAGCATCATTCTGCCGCTCCGACACCCAGCCCATGTCGCCAAGGCGGCGGCGAGTGTGGACGCGCTTTCACAGGGGCGGCTGATCCTCGGCGTGGCGTCTGGCGATCGTCCGGAAGAGTTTCCGGCGATGAATGCGACGTTTTCCGAGCGCGGGGCGCGGTTTCGCGACAGCTTCGAGTACATCCGCCGCATGGGCGAGACGGCGCCGGAGTTCAAGAACACGTTCGGTTCTCCAGGCGGAGGGATCGACATGGCGCCGAAGCCCGCAGGAGCTCGGCTGCCGCTGCTGGTGACCGGCGGCAGCCAGCAGGACCCAGACTGGATCGCAGGCAACGCCGACGGATGGATGACCTATCCCCGGAACGTTCCTGTGCAAGGCCGCATCGTCAGCGGTTGGCGGGATCGCGTCGAAGCCCGCGGTCAACCGCCAAAGCCGCTGATGCAGTCCTTGTACATCGACCTTGTTGAAGATCCCGACGCAGCTCCGCGACCGATTTATCTCGGCTTCCAGAGTGGCGTCCGCCACCTGCGCGCGCATCTCGAAGACCTCGAAGGCATCGGCGTCAATCACGTCGCCCTGAACCTGCGTTTCAACCAACTCGACACCGACGACACCTTGAAGCGTCTAGCAGACGAAATCCTGCCGCGCTTCGCAACGGAGTGAAACCCCCTCATGAGCAAGACCATCCTGATCACCGGTTCGACCGACGGCATTGGTCTGGAGACCGCGAAGCTGCTGGCGGCGGACGGGCATACCGTGCTGATGCATGGCCGCAGTTCCGAGAAACTCGCCGCGGCGATGCAGACCGTCGCCAAACATACCGATGGCGCAGCGATTGAGACGTTCAAAGCGGATCTGTCTTCGCTCGCGGATGTCGACGCTCTCGCCAAAGCGGTCGCCGCACGCGGCGCCCCGCTCGACGTTCTGATCAACAACGCCGGCGTCTACAAAACACGCGACCCGATCACAGCGGACGATCTCGACGCCCGCTTCGTCGTCAACACGATCGCCCCCTATCGACTGACAAGGTTGCTGCTGCCGCAGATCCCAGCGTCGGGCCGGGTGGTCAATCTGTCCTCCGCCGCGCAAGCCCCCGTTCAGATCGAGGCCCTCCGTGGTCAGATCAGAGTGGAGGACATGCAGGCCTACGCGCAGAGCAAACTGGCGATCACGATGTGGACGAAGTCTCTGGCCGAGGAGCTGAGAAGCGGGCCCGTCGTAGTCTCCGTCAATCCCGGATCTTTGCTCGCGAGCAAGATGGTCAAAGAAGGGTTCGGCGTGGCTGGAAACGACCTGTCGATCGGCGCCGAAATCCTGGTGCGCGCGGCGCTTTCGGACGAGTTCGCAACCGCCAGCGGGAAATACTTCGACAACGACAGCGGCCGCTTCGCCCCACCGCATCGCGACGGGTTGGACCACGTGAAGATCAACAACGTCGTCGCCGCCGTCGAAGACATCATCACCTCCCTTTCCACAGGAACATGATCATGAAAGCCGTTGGCTATACGAGAACAGGACCAATCGACCGAGACGACGCCCTTATCGACTTCGAGATGGACACGCCCACCGCGACCGGGCGCGACCTGCTCGTGCGGGTTCGGGCGATCTCGGTCAATCCGGTCGACTACAAGATCCGGCAGCTGCGCGCGCCAGAAGGCGATGCGCCTGCGGTGCTCGGATGGGACGCCGTCGGCGAGGTCGTCGAAACCGGCCCGGAGGTCAGCCAATTCAAACCAGGCGATCAGGTCTGGTACGCGGGCGCGATCGATCGTCCAGGAGCCAACTCCGAATACCATCTCGTGGATGAACGGATTGTCGGGGCGAAACCAACCTCGGCCACGGACGCCGAAGCCGCGGCGCTGCCGCTGACCACGCTCACCGCACATGAGATGCTGTTCGACCGTTTGCGGGTTCATGAACCGGTTCCCGGCGCTGCGGCTGCTGTTCTGATCATCGGCGGCGCAGGCGGCGTCGGATCGATCGCGATCCAGCTGCTGCGGGCGCTGACTGATCTGACGGTCATCGCAACCGCGTCACGGCCGGAAACTCAGGCATGGGTGCGCGATCTCGGAGCGCATCACGTCATCGACCATGGCCAACCGCTCCCACCCCAGGTCGAAGCGCTCGGCGTCGGGCAGCCGGCTTATGTCTTCTCCACGAACCGAACCGAGCTTTACGGCGAGCAGATCGGCGAGTTGATCGCGCCGCAGGGTCGTTTCGGATTGATCGACGACCCCGACGCGTTCGACATCAAACCGTTCAAGGCGAAGAGCGCGTCGATCCATTGGGAGTTCATGTACACACGCTCGCTGTTCCAGACAGCCGACATGGGGCGGCAAAGCCAGATCCTGAATGAGGTCGCAGCCCTGCTGGACGAAGGGCGGATCAAGTCGACCGCGACCGAAACGCTGGGGGTCGTCAACGCGACCAACCTGAAAAGAGCCCACGCGTTTCTGGAAACGGGGACCGCGAAAGGCAAGCTTGTCCTCGAAGGATTCTAACGCGCCTGATCAAGTCGCTGAGCGGCGGATCGCCGCCGCTCGCAACTCGCTCATCATGCGCGCGTTCTCGATCGCGATAACGCTTTGTTCCGCGAAGGCGCTCGCAACTTCGGCGGTCTTCTCGTCGAACGGGCGCAACTGTTGTCGGTAGATCGTGAACGCTCCGATCAGCCGATCTCGCGCCATCATCGGAATGCCGATAAATGAGCGCGCGCCGCCCAGCTCCACTGTCGCAGCGCGCAACGGCTCATCGCTTCGATAGACCCCCTCGGCGCGCACGTCGAAAAGATTGACCGTCTCATGCGTCCGAAGGATGCGGCCGAGCGCCGTTTCTTCCGAAGGCTGAAAGTCGCCGCGCTGCTCGAACCAGTCGCGGAACGCTTCGGGAATGCGCCGCGTGTGCGCGGCGCGGAAGCCTTTGCTCGGGTCGTATTCGAACAAGATCCCAAACTCGGCGTCGCAAAGATCGAGCGCGTAATCGAGCGCTGCGGCGATCACTTCCTCGATCCGGCCCTGAGAGCCGCTGATGATCCGCAAGACTTCGATGTAAGCGCGCTCACGCCGCAGCGCTTCTTCGAGACCAAGGGCCAGCTCGGAGATCACGGCGGACTGATCGCTCTGTTGCGGAGGATGTGGTCTGTCGGCGTCGAGGATCTGGTGCAGTTGCACCTTCGAACTGACCCCGAGTTTGCGATAGATCGCGCCCAGGTGCGTGCGCACTGTCGAAGGCGCGATGTGGAGCCGCTCGGCGATGGCGTTGTAGGTGTCGCCATGCGCGTAAGCCCGCGCGATCTCTAGCTCTCTGGGACTCAGGCGATCTTCGTGCATACCCCCTCCGCCGCACGGAGACTACTACAAATGCAGGAGGGTAAATACTACAAATGCAAGTTGCATTTACGGCGTCTGACCGATGCTTGCGCGAGCGCGAAACTTCTACCTTCGGATTGCGTTGCTGTCCTGGCGGCGACCTTACACGGAGGACAAGAAATGACGATCACCGCAACCGCGAGAGCCTTTTTCGAAGCCTGCGAAACCGGCAAAGGTTGGGACGCATGCCAGGAACACTGCCATGAGGGCGCGACGTTCTCCTGCCAGGCGGACGCGCTCGCCGACGTCAACACTGTCGAGGCCTACTCTGAATGGATGAAGGGGTTGCTCGTTCCGGTTCCAGACGGCCGCTACGAACTCAAGGCGTTTTCAACAGATGAAGACAGAAACGCGGTGACGGCGGCCGCCGTCTTTCACGGCACGCACAGCGCCGAAGGTGGTCCGATGGCCCCAACCGGCAACACCGTGGCCGCCGACTATGTCTACGTCATGGAGTTCGACGGACCCAAGATCCGTCACATGACCAAGATCTGGAACGACGTCATTTCGCTGCGCGCGTTGGGCTGGGCCTGATGCGCTGGCGTATCCTGCTGTTACTGTTCCCCGCCCGCGTCGGGTTGGGGCTCCAGTTCCAGACCCTGGGCTCGGTGGGCGACGACCTGGTCGCGGTCTTCGGACTCGATTACGTCGCCATCGGCGCGATGATCGGGTTCTTTATGGCCCCAGGTCTGTTTCTCACTCTGCCCGCAGGATACGCCTCCCGCTTCTTATCTGACCGCGTGTTGACCGGCCTTGGCCTTACGGCGCTAGCTCTCGGCGGGGCCTTGTCGGGTATGGCGACCGACAGCTGGATGATCGGCGCCGGACGGCTGCTCGCCGGCGCCGGCTTTGTCTTCGCCAACCTCTACCTGACCAAGATGACGGCCGACTGGTTTGTCGGAAAGGAGATCGCGACGGCCATGAGCATCCTCGTGATGAGTTGGCCGTTGGGGATCGCGATCGGGCAGGTTGGGCATGAGTGGCTCGCCGCGGCAGTCGATTGGCGCTGGCCGTTCTTTGTCGCCTCAAGCTACTGCGCGCTGTTCGCCGCCGGGCTGCTCACGCTCTACAGACAGCCCGGCGAACAGGCGAGCGCGACGGCCCCGACGCCGTCCAAGCTGAGCATTGGCGAGCTGCGATTGATCCTTCTCGCAGGAGCCGCCTGGGCCGTCTTCAACGCGGGCTATGTCGTCTATCTTACATTCGGTCCGCTGGCGCTCGAGACCCAAGGCGCAGAGGCGTTTGAGGCGGCGGCGATCATCAGCATCGGCAGCTGGGTGATGATCTTCTCCGGGGCGCTTTGCGGCTACATCACCGACCGAACTGGACGGCCAGACGCTGTGCTTGTGATCTGCATTCTCGGCGCGATCATCGCCATGGGCCTGCTGGCCGTCGATGGGGCGGGCCTGCCGGCGAGCCTGCTGTTCGGTTTGATCGGGATGGCGCCTGCGGGGGTGATCATGGCGCTTTCGGGCGAAGCGATGCGTCCGGAAAACCGGGCGTTCGGCATGGGCGTGTTCTTCAGCGTCTACTACGCGGTCATGGCGGCCGCGCCGCCAATCGCGGGCTGGATCTACGACCGAACCGGCGAACCGTTTTACCCGCTACAGATCGGCGTGCTCCTGTTTGCGTTGGTGATCCCCGCGACGCTTGCGTTCCGGGCGCTTCAGCGGCGCGCGGAACGAGTGGAGGCCGCCGACGTCTAATCGGATGCTGCGCTCAACAATCGAGCGCGTTCGTCCGCTCCCATTCCGTCAAGTGGCCCTTGAAGTCGTTCCACTCGTTCATCTTGAGTTTCAAGAACGCAGATACGGTCTCCGAACCGAGTTTCTCCGCCAGCGTCGCGTCCGATTCCAGCTCGCGCAACGCATCGAGCATGTTCAGCGGAAGCTTCTTGGCGCCTTCGGCTTTCTCGGCCTCCGCATACATGTTGATGTCGAGGCGTTTGCCCGGATCGAGCGAGCGCTCGATGCCGTCGAGCCCTGCCGCCGTGATCGCAGCCGGCAGCAAATAGGGGTTCGCGGCGCCATCCGCGAGACGCAGCTCGAACCGGCCGGCATCCGGAATGCGCACCATGTGGGTGCGGTTGTTGCCGCCATAGGTCACCGTGTTCGGCGACCAAGTGGCCCCCGAACTCGTCACCGGCGCGTTGATCCGCTTGTAGGAGTTCACGGTCGGGTTGGTGATCGCGCAAAGCGCCGTCGCGTGCGCCATCAGCCCGCCCAGGAAGTGATATCCGGTCTGGCTGATCCCCATCTCGCCGCCCGGATCGGCGAAGAGGTTCATGCCGCCATCGGGCGACCAGACGCTGATATGCGCGTGGCAGCCGTTGCCGGTCAGATCAGCGAAGGGCTTGGGCATGAACGTCGCGCGCAGCCCGTGTTTCTCTGCGATCGATTTGACCATATATTTGAAGAAGGCGTGCCGGTCCGCCGTAACGAGCGCATCCGCGTAGTCCCAGTTCATCTCGAACTGACCGTTCGCGTCTTCATGGTCGTTCTGATAGGGCCCCCAACCGAGCGTCTGCATCGCATCGCAGATCTCGGAGATCACGTCGTAGCGGCGCATCAAGGCCGAGACGTCGTAGCAGGGTTTCGACTGGGTGTCGGCGGCGTCCGAGATCGCATCGCCCTCCGGCGTGATCATGAAGTACTCGCATTCGACGCCGTGCTTGAGGCGATACCCTTTCGACTGCGCGTCCGCGAGCACGCGCTTCAATGTGTTGCGCGGCGCCTGAGCCACCTCTTGGCCGTCCATGTAAAGATCGGCGGCGAGCCAGCCGACATTCGGCTTCCATGGAAGCTGTATCAGACTGTCGGGATCGGGAACGGCGAACATGTCGCTGTCCGCCGGCGTCATGTCGAGCCAGGCGGCGAAGCCGGCGAAACCGGCGCCCTCCTTGGCCATGTCGCCGATCGCGGAGGCCGGCACCAGCTTTGCCCGCATGACGCCAAAGAGGTCCGTGAAGGAGATCAGAAAGTAGTCGATCCCTCGCGCCTTCGCTTCCGCCGCCAGATCAATCGCCATCGTCGTCTCCCCAAAAATAAGTGTCTGTTACGGGCGGCCGGGCACCCAGTTCGAACCCGCGAGAGGCTCTTGCGACATCGAGGCGCCTTCAACCGTGAGCGCCGCCAGATCCTCCGGCTCGAGATTGCGCAGATGGCTTTTGCCGTTGGCGCGCGCGAGCGTCTGCGCCTCGAGCGTCATGACCTGAAGATAGTTCGCAACCCGACGCCCGGCCATCTCCGGGTCGAGCCGCGCCTCAAGCTCCGGGTCCTGCGTCGCGACCCCGACCGGGCAGCGCCCAGTATGACAATGCGCGCAAGCGCCCGGGGCTGTGCCGAGCGCTTCATAGTCTTCGACATAAAGCGGGCGATTGCAGTTCAGCGCAATCATCGCCGCCGACCCGATCGAGACCGCATCGGCGCCAAGCGCCATCGCCTTCGCCACATCGGCGCCCGTGCGAATGCCGCCAGAGACGATCAGTTGGACCTTCCGATGCATGTCGAGCTCTTTGAGCGCGCGCACCGCCTCTCGCACCGCCGGCAAGGTTGGAATGCCGACATGCTCGATGAACACATCCTGCGTCGCCGCCGTGCCGCCCTGCATGCCGTCGACCACGACGACATCGGCACCGGACTTCACCGACAGCGCGGTGTCGTAGTATGGCCGGGCGGCGCCGACTTTCACATAGATCGGCTTTTGCCAATCGGTGATCTCGCGCAGCTCATTGATCTTGATCTCCAGATCGTCCGGACCCGTCCAGTCCGGATGTCGGCAGGCGGAGCGTTGATCGATGCCTTCGGGCAGCGTGCGCATGCCAGCGACGCGCTCGGTGATCTTTTGACCCAGCAGCATCCCGCCGCCGCCCGGCTTTGCGCCCTGTCCGACCACGATTTCGATCGCATCGGCCCGGCGCAGATCGTCCGGGTTCATGCCGTAGCGGCTTGGCAGCACCTGATAAACCAACAGGTTGGAATGACCGCGCTCTTCCTGGGTCATCCCGCCGTCGCCGGTGGTGGTCGACGTGCCCGCCGCCGAGGCCCCCCGACCAAGCGCCTCCTTCGCGTTTGCGCCAAGCGCGCCGAAACTCATGCCCGCGATGGTGATCGGGACCTTCAACTCGATCGGTTTCTTGGCGAAGCGGTCGCCAAGCACGACGTCGACGCCGCAGGCTTCGCGGTATCCCTCCAACGGGTAGCGCGACATCGAAGCGCCTAGGAACACCAGATCGTCAAAGCTCGGCACCTGACGTCGTGCGCCCAGACCGCGGATGTCGTAGACGCCGGTGTTCGCCGCGCGTTGGATTTCAGAGATGACGTCTTCTGGGAACGTCGCAAAACCGCGAATGCTGCGTTTGTCGCTCATCAGCCCTCCCCGGCGTTGTCGATATGAAAGTTGTAGAGCGTTCGAGCAGAGCCGTAGCGCGTGAACGAAGCCGGGTCTGCGTCGAGACCAGCCTGGCGGAGCAGCGCGCCCAGCGCGTCGACATGCGCCGGATCCATCGGCTTTTGCTCGCAATCGGCTCCGAGGCTGACGACGTCGCCGCGCACGAAAATCTCGGCCTCGTAGATCGAGTCGCCCAGATCCGCGCCCGCATCGCCGAGCACCACCAACCGTCCCGCCTGCGCCATGAAACCGGACATGTGGCCGACATCGCCGCCTACGACGATATCGACGCCCTTCATCGAAATGCCAGCGCGCGCCGAGGCGGACCCCTCGCACACGACCAGTCCGCCGTGCCCAGACGCGCCAAGAGACTGGCTCGCATCTCCCATGACGCGGACGACGCCAGACATGATGTTCTCGGCGCAGCCTGTGCCGACATTGCCTTCGACAACGACCGACGCTTCCTTGTTCATGCCGCCCGCGTAATAACCGGCATGTCCTTTTAGGGTCACTTCGAGCGGCGCGTTCAAGCCACACGCCAAAGCGTGGGCGCCGCCAGTGTTCAAGACGGTGAAACTGCCCTCTTCCGCTGCGTGCAGCGCAGCGTTCAACTCCCGCACCGTGTGCTTGGTAAGATCGAACTCCGTGTTTTGGGTCATGTTGCGCCCCCGTCATGGAGTGGCGGACCGTCGATCATGTCGCTTGCGCTCAAGCGCTGCACGTCCAGCCTGTGAAACGTGGCGGCGCGCGGATCGAACGCGCCGCTCCCGCTCCCGCTGGCGGGCGTCCGCGGGGTTTGAGAGGTCGTCATGCGGCTGCTCGGTTGGCGTGGCTCCAGGTGTAGATCCGCCCTGGCTGCGGCTCCCAGATCTCCGCATGAGCGACGCCCGGCAGCTTGTCGATCGCGCGAAACTCCGAGGACATCGCCACCCACTCGTCTGTTTCAGCGATGACCGCAGGCTTGCAAGCGATTGGATCCCGCACCACCGCGAACCCGTCGCGGACGCCAATTGCGAATGTGAAGAACCCATCGAGATCTCGCAGAGCGTGCTCGACCGCAGCCCTGAGATCGTCGCCCTCGCGCATGCGCCAGGACATATACCCTGCGGCGACCTCCGAGTCGTTTTCCGTTTGGAAACTTTCCCCCCGCGTCTCCAGCGCTTCGCGAAGGCGGTTATGGTTCGACAGCGACCCATTGTGGACGAGGCACGTATCCGCGCCCGTCGAGAAGGGGTGAGACCCTGCGGTGGTCACCGCGCTTTCCGTCGCCATCCGCGTATGTGCGATCGCATGGGCGCCGCTGCGCCCGGCCAATCCGAACCGCTCGGCGACGTCGTCGGGATCTCCGATCCCTTTGAACAACTCGATCGACCGCCCCACCGACAACACCGTGACACAGGGCGCGATCTCGATAATCCGCTTGCGCGCGGCGGAGCCGTCGCCGGAGGTGCGCAAGATCGCATGATCTTCGACGACCGTCGTGGTCACCTCCGCATCGAGATGACGCTCTAGATCGGCGTCAATCGCGCGCCAATCCGTGTCGCCCGTCGTCGAAAGGCAGGTGATCTTCGTGACCTCCTCGGGCGCGTCATATACGGCGAAGCCCGCTGAATCGGGGCCACGGTCCCGCATCTCGTGCAGCATGAGCGCAGTCAGCCGCCCCAATTCCGGGCGAAGCGCTTCAGATTTGAGAAAAAGTCCAACGATACCGCACATACCGAGCTCCTACCGCGTCGCTTGGAAGCTGGAGCGCAGACCTAGGGCGGTCAAGAAAATATTTTTACTCTCAGGAAATAGCCTGCCCGACCGAAAGCCTAATCGTCCCGAGGCTTGACGATGATCGACAGATACACGGCGGGCAGCTTGCGCAGCTCCATGGGGCCATGAAGCGCTTCAGCGTCGAAGAACAGCGAGTCGCCAGGCTGAAGCTCATAGGTCTCCTCGCCGTGTCGGTAGGACACCTCGCCTTCGAGCAGATAGATGAACTCAACGCCAGGATGCTGAAAGATCGGATAGGCGTCCGACGTCTCGTCAAGCGTGATCAAGTACGGTTCAACTTGCGTGGCGCTGCGCAAGGAATGCCCCAGCAACTGGTAGAGATGCCCTTTGCTGGACCCTCTGCGTTCGATCGCAAGACCGTTGCCGGCCTTGACGAACGTGGCTTCGCGCTTCTCGTCGAACTTCGCGAAAAACGTCGCGATCGGGACGTTCAGCGCGGTCGCGAGAGACTGCAAGGTCCCAAGCGACGGCGAGGTCTGGCCGTTCTCGATCTTTGACAACATGCCTACGGAAACGGACGCCGTGCGCGCAAGATCGGTCAGGGTCACGCCCATCCCCTGCCGCGTCGCCTTGAGCTGCGCGCCGACCGCGGCTTCCAATGTGTTGTCTCGGTCTGCCGGCATTGGATGTTAGGACGCAGCGTTCGCGATATCAGGCAAGCGGTCTTTGTTCCGGCTCCACACCGCGTAGTTCAACGCGCTGGCGTAGCTTACCCAGAACACGTAGGGCGCCAACAACCATCCCGCCGTCGCATCGTAGAGGAAGAAGACGATCATGGTCGCCGTCACCGCCAGCCAGAGGAACGCGATGACGATCAATCCGATGTCGATGCGGCGGAGGCCGAAAAAGACCGGCGACCAGATCGCGTTCAACGCGATCTGAAGCGCCCAAAACGCGAGCCCCAATCCCGGATCGGGTAATGTTGCGACCCGAGCCGCCGCCGCGGCCATCGCGATATAGAGAATGGTCCAGGCGACCGGGAACAACCAGTTCGGCGGCGTCCAGGCGGGTTTGTCCAATCGCTCATACCACGCTCCCGGGGAGAACATGGCTCCGGTCGACGCCGCCGCGAAAGTCGCCGCCAGGAACACGAAGAAGACCAACCAATCCATGACTTGCTAGATAGCAGGGTTCGCCGGGCCATCAAATGGCCGATCGTTGCGCCGCCGCATCCGGTCCCGCTCCTCCAGCGTGGCCAGGGCGGACAACAAAGCGCCGACGCGTCCATCTCCCCATTGCGAGAAGGGAGCCGCATCATGGGCGGCGGCCTCGACCAGGAAAGCCACTTCCGGCAAGGGCGGCGCGTGCAGCACCGCGGATCTGGGCATCATCGTCACCAGCGCTGTCTGGCCCATGGACAGACCGAGCAAACAGATCTTTTCGGTTGTCGACGTGTGCGCGCGGCGCGTCACGCTGTCGAAGCCTGCAGCCGCAATACGTCCCCCGATCGCCGAATAAATGTGGCGGGCGGAAAGGATCCCCGACCGACAGCGCAATGGAAGGGCTGCGACACCCGCTTCGGAACGCTGATAAAGACGCTCCGCCTCCGTCAGCAACCGCTTTGTCAGCGCGGTGATTTTCGCCGTCGGTTTTGGATTGGACAGAAACGCCTCGGGATCGACGCCCACCTCTTCGAGCCAATCGAGAGGCAGATAGAGCCGCCCGGCCAGCGCGTCCTCGCCCACGTCTCGGGCGATGTTGGTCAGCTGCATCGCCGCGCCCAGATCACAGGCCCGCGCCAAGGCGTCCCGTCCGCGAACCCCCATCAGAACACACATCATCGCGCCGACCGCGGCGGCGACCCTGGCGGAGTAGGACAGCAGATCCGAGAATGTCTGGTAACGCCGCTCCATCGCGTCCCAAGCGAGGCCTTCCAGCAGCGCGTCCGGAAGCGCTCGCGGCATATCATAGGTTCGGATCAAAGCCGCGAACGCGCGATCGGGCGCCGCGTCTCTCGGCGTCCCCGCGTAGGCGAGGTCGAGGCGATCGCGCAACCGAAGCACCGCCGCGGGCTTGGCGTTGCTCAAGTCGACGGCGTCATCGGCAAGACGGCAAAAGGCGTAGAGCGCCAGCGCCGGGTCTCGCACGCTCGAAGGCAAGAGCTTTGAGGCGGCGTTAAAGGAATGAGACCCGGTGCGGATCATCTCCCGGCAGATCGCCAGGTCTTCCGGCGTCATACGGTGCGTGATCGCCATTCGCCCGCTCATTCCGCCGCCACCAGATCAGCAGCTGTCGCATCAGCCATCGCGGGCCGCGCGTCCGGGACAAGTTGATCCATCACTTCGGCCGAGACGACGACCCCGGGCAGCCCGGCGCCCGGATGGGTCCCCGCCCCGACCAGGAACAGGCCCTTGACCTCCTCCGACACGTTGTGCGGCCGAAACCAGGCGCTCTGCAGGATCCGCGGCTCGATCGAGAAACCCGAACCGTGCGGGCTGAGATAGCGGCTTTCGAAATCGTTCGGGGTCATCACATGGCTCGCGCTGAGATGGGCGCTGAGACCCGGCAGCAGGTCGCGCTCCAACACCTCCTGCACCTTTTGGCGGTAAGGCTCTGCTCTTTCCGCCCAATCAACCGGATCGGCGTGCCCCAGATGCGGCACCGGCGACAAGGCGTAGAAGGTGTCGCCGCCCGCGGGCGCAGCGCTCGGATCGGTCACAGTGGGCCGATGCACATACAGGCTCATATCCTCGGCGAGGCGGCCCTTGATGAAGATATCGCGCACCAGTCCGCGGTAGCGAGGACCGTTCAGTATCGTGTGATGCCCGACATCCGGCCACAGGTCCCGCGTTCCCTTGGTTCCAAAGTACCAAAGGAACAAGCCCATCGACCAACGCGCGCGTTTCAGGCGTGGTCCGGTCCACCGCTTGCGGCGACGCTTTCGCAGAAGATGATCGTAGGTGTGCCCGACATCCGCGTTCGAGACGACGATCTCCGACCGCAGCGTCTCGCCACTGGCGAGCTTCACGCCTGTGGCTCGATCATTCTCGACGGTGATTTCGTCGGCTTGAGCGCCATAAAGGACTTCGCCGCCCTGATCGCCCACGACTTTGGCCATTCCTTCCGCGATCGCGCCAGCTCCGCCCATCGCATAATGGACGCCGAACGCAGCTTCGAGATGCGAGACCAGCGCATACATGGAGGTGACCTTGAAGGGGTCGCCGCCGATGAAGAGCGGATGAAAGCTCAACGCCATCCGCAGTCGCTCATCGCGCACCTGTCTCGCGGCATGAGCGTAGATCGAACGATCCGCCCGATACCAGGCGAAGGTCGGAAGGACCTTTATCAACTCCCACAGCTCATGCATCGGGCGCCGGCCCAGGTTCTCAAAACCAAACTGATAGCGTCGCTCGGCGCCGCGCATAAGCCGGTCGAATCCGGCGAGATCGTCTGGCGCCAAGCGCCTCACCTCTTCGCGCATGGCCGCGGGGTCTTTGCGCGCCGTAAAGGCGGAGCCGTCTTGAAATCGGATCTCGTAGAACGGATCGAGCGGACGCAGATCCACATCGTCCTCAAATCGGCGTCCGGTCGCAGCCCAGAGCTTCTGGAAAACGTCAGGCACCGTGACGATGGTCGGCCCCAGATCGAAACGGTGACCGTTCCGCGTCACCGACGTCGCTCGCCCTCCGGGGCTCTCAAGCCGGTCAAGGACCGTGACGCGGTATCCCTTCGCGCCCAGGCGCATCGCCGCGGCGAGGCCGCCAAAGCCAGCGCCGATCACCAGTGCTGAAGGCGGTTTATGGTTCAGGCGCGACATCGTGTTTCCTACACTCAACGTGTCAGCATCTTGGCACGCTATCAGTGTCTAGTATAATTGACAATCAAGTGCGAGCGCGTTTCATTAGAAAACGCTTGGTTTTGGTCTGTAAGGCCGTGCGTAAAGAGGAGGCGACCATCCAGACCGTAAGCCTCAGCTTCTTCCGCTTTCGGAGCATCGCCGCGCGCCTGTGGGCCTTCAGCCAGATGGGTTTCGCCCACTCGGGCTTGAAAACCACCCCTGGCGTCGGTTTCTATAAGCTCTGCGGAACCGGGACCGGCGAAGGATTCACGCCTGCGCCGAATACGGGCGTCTATACGATCCTGGCGACGTGGCCGTCGCTTGAGCACGCGCGCGATCAGGTTCGAAACGCGCGGTCCTTCAAGGCGTTCCGGGACCAATCGTCGGAAAACTGGACGCTGTTCATGGCTCCGACGTCCGCGCGCGGCAAATGGGCGGGCGTCGAGCCCTTCAAGGCGCCGCCCCGGTCCTCACCCCCGCAAACGGGTCCGATCGCCGCGTTGACGCGAGCGCGGTTGAAGCCCTCGATCATGCGCCAATTCTGGCGTCGGGTGCCGGACATCAGCACAGCCATCGGCGCCGACCCGAACGTCGCCTTCAAGATCGGAATGGGCGAGGCGCCGCTGATCAATCAGGTCACCTTCTCGATCTGGCCCAATGCGGCGAGCATGGCGGCGTTCGCGCGCGCCGACGGTCCGCATGCGCGGGCGATCAAGGCCGTGAGAGACGGCGCCTGGTTCGCAGAAGAACTCTATGCGCGGTTTGAGATCCTCGCCGACGAAGGCGCCTGGACCGATCCGCGTTGGCAGGGCGATCGTCCCCTTGCCCGTTTCAACCTGACCGAGGCCGCCGCATGAGCCGCACCGCTCCTCAACCGTTCCCATTCTCCGCCATCGTCGGGCAAGACGAAATGAAACGCGCCCTGGTCCTGACGGCGATCGACCCCAGCATCGGCGGGGTGTTGGCGTTCGGCGACCGCGGCGCCGGCAAATCCACCGCCGTCAGAGCGTTGGCGGCCCTGCTGCCGCCGATCCAAGCGGTGGAAGGATGCCCCTACAACACGGCGACCCTCGATGGCGACTGCCCGCACTGTCGCGAGCATCCGCCACAGACGCTTGTAGAGCGGCCGACGCCGGTGGTCGATTTGCCGCTCGGCGCGACGGAAGACCGGGTTGTCGGCGCGCTGGACATAGAGCGCGCCCTCACCCGCGGCGAGAAAGCGTTCGAACCCGGGCTCCTTGCGCGGGCCCATCGCGGGTATCTCTACATCGACGAAGTGAACCTGCTCGAAGATCACTTGGTCGATCTTCTTCTCGACGTCGCCGCCTCTGGCGAGAACGTCGTGGAGCGCGAGGGGCTCTCCATTCGCCACGCGGCGAAGTTCGTTCTGGTTGGATCGGGCAATCCCGAGGAAGGCGAACTCAGACCACAACTGCTCGATCGGTTCGGACTGTCGGTCGAGGTGAGCTCGCCAAAAGACGTTTCCGAGCGGGTCGAAGTGATCCGCCGCCGCGACGCCTACGACACCGATCCCGAAACCTTCCTGCCGCCTTGGCGCGCGGCCGACGCAGAGCTGCGGCAATCCATCCTCGCCGCCCGAACGCGCTTGACCAATGTCGCGGTGGAGGACGCCGCCCTGGAGGATTGCGCGCGACTTTGCCTCGCGCTCGGTTCTGACGGCCTGAGGGGCGAACTGACGCTCATGCGCGCCGCTCGGGCCCTCGCCGCGTTCGAAGGCAAGGCCAAGGTTCAGCGCGCCGAGCTGCGGGCGGTGGCCCCGAGCGCCTTGCGCCATCGTCTGCGGAGGGATCCGCTAGACGAGGCTGGTTCAAGCGCACGCGTCGGACGCGCGCTTGAGGAAGTTTTTGGCGAGGCGCGAGAGACGTGACGGACCGCGGGTACGATCCGTGGCGCGCTGCGAAGTCGGCGCTGACGCTGGTCGCCGTGGATCCGATCGGGTTGGGCGGCGTCTGGCTGCGGGCGCAAGCTGGCCCGGCGCGAGATCGATGGCGCGCTGCTTTGGCTCCAGCCCTCGCGCCGCTGCCCGTGCGCCGCATCGCGACCGACGTGTCCGAAGAACAGCTCAGCGGGGGGCTGGACTTGGCGGCGACGTTGGCCGCCGGCAGACCGGTTCGCGACAAAGGGCTGTTGGCGGAGCCTGTGCTCCTTGTCCTGCCCATGGCCGAACGCGCGTCCGCCCAATTGGCCGCTCGACTTGGCATGGCGCTGGACGACGACGCCGCTGCGCTGGTCGCGCTGGATGAAGGCGCGGCCACAGATGAAGCGGCGCCGTCTGCGCTTGCCGACCGGCTCGCCTTCCAAATCGATCTTGACGGTCTCCGGCATGTGGACGCGCTTCCGTTCACGGTCGACGCCGAAGCCGTCTCCGCCGCACGAGATCGCTTGCCGGACGTCAAAGTCGCTGACGACGCGATGAAAGATCTCACCGTGATCGCGGTCCGACTGGGCGTCGACAGTCTGCGGGCCCCAATCCTTGCGCTTCGAACCGCGAAGGCGGCCTGCGCTCTGGCCGGCCGCACCGACGTCAGCGAGGAAGATCTGGCGCTCTCCGCGCAGCTTGTCCTGGCGCCGCGCGCGCTTGTCGTTCCGGACGAAGACGTTGGCGACGACGATACGCCGGCGCCTGACACTCCCGAAGAGAACAGCGCTGAAACAGACGATCAGCGGTCCCAAGACATCCCCTCAGAGATCCTTCTCGATGCGGTAAAGTCGGCCCTGCCGCCCGATGTGCTCGACCGGCTTAGCCATGCGTCCACTCGCGCCAACCAATCCGGCGCGGGGCATGGCGCCTCGCGGCGGAGCGCTCAACGAGGGCGACCATTGCCCTCGCGGCGCGGCCGTCTGGACGGTCGATCGCGGATCGACCTGACCGCGACGCTGCGAGCGGCGGCCCCTTGGCAACCGTTGCGTCGACAGGAGACGCCGAACGCCGCCCAGAGGGTGCTCGTGCGCGGCGACGACATCCGGCTGCGCCGACGGGAGGACAGAACAGACCGGCTGTTGGTCTTCGCGGTGGACGCGTCGGGATCGACTGCTCTCGCACGATTGGCGGAGGCCAAAGGCGCCGTCGAGATCCTTCTGGCCAACGCCTACGCCAAGCGCGACCATGTCGCCTTGATCGCGTTTCGCGGCGATACGGCCGAAACGCTATTGCCGCCCACGCGCTCGCTCACCCGAGCAAAGCGCTGCCTGTCCGGGCTGCCCGGCGGCGGCGCAACGCCTCTCGCAGCGGGCCTCCAAGCCGCGCTCGAACAGACCGAGACCGCGCGTCGCCGCGGCATGAGTCCAAGCCTGATCCTGCTCACGGACGGCCGTGCGAACATCGCGCTCGACGGAACCGCGGATCGCTCCAAAGCCGGTGAAGACGCTCAACGCCTTGGTCGCGTTCACGCCGCGAACGGAACAAGCTCGATCGTGATCGACGCGTCCCGTCGACCTCAGGCGCCGGCGCGCGACCTCGCCGCGTCGCTGGACGCCGAGTATCTCCCCCTGCCCCGCGCCGACGCCCGCGGCCTGTCCGCGGCGGTGACTTCTGCAATGAGCAGGTCTGCGTGAAGTGGGATCGCGACGGAGCTGATTGGCCGAACCGAGCGCAGAGCCGGTTCGTTTTGGCGAAGCCGCATCGTTGGCATGTTCAAGAGGCGGGAACGGGGCCGACGTTGCTGCTGCTGCACGGCGCCGGCGCTTCGACCCACACGTGGCGCGATCTGTTCCCGGACCTGGCCAGCGACCACCACGTCGTCGCGATCGATCTGCCGGGCCAGGGCTTCACGGAACTCGGCGCGCGCTCGCGGTGCGGTCTCGAGCCGATGGTCGCGGACATCATCGCGCTTCTCGCCGATCAGGGCGTCACGCCGGACGCGATCATCGGGCATTCGGCCGGGGCGGTGATCGCCGCCCAGTTAGCGCTCGATCTGACGGACAAGCCGAAAGCTCTGATCTGCTTCAACGGGGCGTTTGGTCATTTCCGAGGACTGGCGGGCGTCTTGTTTCCGATGGCGGCCAAGCTGCTGTCGATGAACCCGCTGACCGCGCCATTTTTTGCCCGCATGGCGCGTTCGCCGAACGCCGCTCGAAACCTGCTCGCGTCCACAGGCAGCACAATCGACGCGAGCGGCGTCGCGCTCTACCAGCGTCTCATCTCTGACAGCCGCCATGTCGACGGCGCCCTCGCGATGATGGCTCAGTGGGAGCTGTCGCCTTTGCTGCGGCGCCTTCAGGAGATCGAGACGCCGACACTGCTGATCGTCGGGGAGAAAGACGGTTCCGTCCCGCCGGACACCGCCGACTCCGTGTTGGCGCAAATGACGACCGCCGAACTCAAAACCTTCGCCGACTATGGACATCTGCTGCATGAAGAAGCGCCGGCGTTGGCGGCCGAAGAGATCCGCCGCTTTCTCTCCACTCACCTCTAGCCCGCCTGCGCCTGGCTCAGGCGCTGCGCCTATCCAGGCACGAACCGCGGTAAAACCTCCATGGTCGGCTCCAGCATCCGCTTTAGCCGCGCGTCTGCGACGGCCTCGGTCTCTCCCGGCAGGATCGAGGTGATCACCCGCACAAGGGCGCCGTCGGTCCGCCCTCGGGTCAACGCGTCGATAACGGTATATGCCTTGGCGGTGTAGTCGCTGGTGAGGCGGCGTCCCCGCTGCTCGAACCAATAATAGACCAGCTTCTTCTCCAGCCCCTTCTGGATGACCGCGCGGTTGACGGCAAACGCCAGACCGCTTTCCAGCTCGATGTTCTGCTGCGCGATCGCCGACATCTCCCAACCACCTGCGGGAAGACAGATCTCCGGCGAGTGGATGCCGGCCCCGCCAGCGAGCTTGTCATAGTACGCGACGAAGAAGTCGACGCTCGCCGGTTCGTCGGGATGACTGAAATGCACGGCGCGGTAATCGTCTGCGCCCAGAATGCGCTCAATGCCAGGCGCCAGGGTCTGCTGGGGCGAGGACGACCAGCCGTCCATCACGACCGGGTACAGCGCCAACGGGTCCCGGTCGACATTGGCTGCATCGGCCCTGGGGGTCAGCTGCCACAAAGCGGCCGCAGCCGTAACCAGGACGAGGCAGGTCGTGAGAGCACGCGACGGCGCCACGTTAAACAACCGCGCGACCTGCGGCTGCAGGTCGTCGAAGTCCAGGTCCAACGCTTGAGCCAGGCTTTCCTTCCGCCGTCTGAGTTTGTTCAAACCCCATGCGAGGCCCAACAGCGCCAGAATGCAGAGGCCAAAGATCACCCAGCCTTCGAAGAGGTGCAAAAAGCCCTCGGCGTGCTCGATGCCATAGCTGTTGACCATGTAGCCGATGATGCCGATGCGAAGGCTGTTCATCAGGATCGCGATCGGCGCCGCCGACAGGAGCAGCACAGCTTTGTGCCACATCGGCCCCTGATAGAGGATCGCGAAGATGTACGAGAAGCTCAGGATCGGAAACAGGTAGCGTAAGCCGGAACAGGCTTCGGCGACGTGGAGCTTGTAGACGCCGAGATCGATGATGTTTCCGTCCAGATAAACAGGAACGTTCATCAGTTGGATCAGCGCAACGCCGATCTCAGACGAGATAAACTGGAGAAACAGCGAGAACTGCCAAGCGACGAACACCGGCAGCGGAAGCATGAACACCAGATGGAGAACAGGTGGCCAAAGCACGCGCCCGCGCCGCCAGCCATACCGCGCGCGCAGCAGCGCGCCGACCCAGGCAATCAGTCCATAGGTGACGAGATCAGGGATCTGAGTGATGTTGCCAATACCAGCGAGCAACAGAGCCAAGACGCACAAGACCACGCCTGGCCAACGGTCCGTGATCGGCCCGTCAGCCATCTTTGTGTCACGCAGCTGTCGGAACAGAAGAAAAGCCGAAATCACGGGGATCAGAGGACCGTGGCTGTACTCCGGCTGCCCCCAGGCGTCGATCAGGGACACCACACCATTCCAAAAGAACGCCGTCGATGCGACGACGCCGAGAAGGATCGCCCCCCAGAACGCGAGAGGTTTGGACGCGATCGGCTCGCGAAAACCGCCGACTCTCGACCGAATGACATCATCTGACATGGATCTTCCCCACAAGAACGATCCGGCGGCTCACGCGGCCTTCACCTTACACATCTGGCCGGATGCAAGTCGCCCGCCGACATGGACAAGACCCTATTTGACCGATCTTGTCCAATAATGAAACCACTCTCGCCGATCGAGACATAAATCTCTCTCAAATGCGATCTTGGCCCGTAATTTTACTGGACACTGGTGTCCAGGCGCATCCACAGTCGCGCGTCGAATCGAGAGCGAAACCGACGCTACAAACGCCGTTCAAACAGCACGGAGAGGCGACATGCGTAAGATCCTCGTGACCGGCGCGCTCGGCCAGATCGGTTCAGATCTGGTGACCGCTCTGCGGCAGCGTTACGGCGACGAACACGTCATCGCCTCCGATATACGAATGATCCCCAGCGGCCAGGATAGCGAAGGACCGTTCGAACTCGTCGACTGCACGTCGCCCCACCAGTTGCACGAGGTCGTCCGGCGGCACGGAGTTGACCTGATCTATCACCTCGGCGCGCTTCTATCGGCGACCGCCGAGGAAAAGCCGCAGATCGCATGGGCCGTCAACATGGGCGGGCTCTACAATGTCTTGGAAGTCGCCCGCCAATACGATTGCGCTGTGTATTTTCCCAGTTCGATCGGCGCCTTCGGCCCGAGCACGCCGCTCGATCAGACGCCTCAAGACACCATCCAGCGACCAACAACCATGTACGGCGTCACCAAGGTGTCGGGCGAGCTCCTGTGCGACTACTACGCCTCTCGGTTTGGGGTGGACGCTCGAGGCCTGCGCCTGCCAGGGCTGATTTCTCACAGCTCGCCCCCCGGCGGAGGAACGACAGACTATGCGGTCGACATTTTCCGTCAGGCGCTACGCTATCAGCACTACACCTGCTATCTGCGCCCGGACAGCCGCCTCGACATGATGTACATGCCCGACGCCATTCAGGCGATGATCGCTCTGATGGAGGCTGACGCGGCGAGCCTAGTGCATCGCAACGCGTTCAACGTCTCCGCCATGAGCATCACGCCCGCCGAGCTGGCCGATGCGATCGCGAAGCGGATCGACGGGTTTCAGATCGAGTACGAAGTCGACCCCGTGCGCCAGAGCATCGCCGATAGCTGGCCAAACTCGCTTGATGTGAGCGCGGCCCGTGCGGAATGGGGGTTCGCCCCCGAATACGATCTTGCTGCGATGTGTGACGACATGATCGAAAAGCTCTCGCATGAGATCACGCCCGCCAGCCGCTAACACTCAATTGAAGGTTATGCGATGCCTCACGACCGTCTGAAAGCCGCCCTGCGAAAGCATGTCGAGGACATCGAAGCGACAGGAAACCCGAAGAGCCGCGAACGCGTGATCCGCGAGGTCTCGCCGCCGCGAGACGGTAAAGGCCCGCGCCTCCTGCTCGACGGGGAGGGAGATCGACCTTTCCTGCGCATGAACGCCAACAACTACCTTGGCTTGTCGACCAATGCTCAGATGATCGCCGCCGAGGAAGAGGCTGTGCGTGCGTTCGGCGTCGGTCCTGGCGCCGTACGGTTCATCAGCGGCACGATGGGTCCGCACACTGAATTGGAGCGCCGGCTCGCCGCGTTTCATAACCGCGAAGCCGCGATGATTTTCAGCTCGGCCTATATGGCGATCCTCGGTTCGCTTGTGCCGCTGGTGACCAAAGAAACCGCGGTCATCAGCGACGCGCTCAACCACAACTGCATCATCAACGCCATCCGACTCGCAAACCCGTCCGAGAAGCGGATCTACGCGCACAACGACTTGAGCGCTCTCGAAGAGCATCTGCAGTCCGTGCGCGGCAAGTGCCGGCGCGCTTTGATCGTGACAGACGGCGTCTTCAGCATGCGCGGCGACTTCGCCCCTTTGCCGGAGGTGATGGCATTGGCTGAGAAGTACGATCACGAGTTCGAAGAGACCGTGTTCGTTTTCGTCGACGATTCCCATGGCGCCGGCGCTTTCGGACGCACTGGCCGCGGAACGGAAGAAGTCACCGGATCATCGCGTTCGGACGTTCTGGTCGCGACGCTTGGCAAGGCTTTTGGCGTCAACGGCGGCTATGTCGCCGGGCCCCAGGCGCTGGTCGACTATCTGCGAGAGACGGCGGCGAATTACATCTACTCGAACCCGATCACTCCCGGCGAGGCCGCCGCAGCGATAAAGGCGGTCGAGATCGTCGACAGCTCCGAGGGCATCGAGATGCTTGCGCATCTCAGCGCGATGACAGCTCGTTTTGAGAATGGCCTCGCCAGTATGGGCCTTGAGACAATCGCTGGCCCGCACCCTGTGACGCCGTTGATGGTTCGCAACACCCCACGCACCAAGGTCCTGGTCGAGAGCCTGTATTCGCAAGGCGTGCTGTCGACCGGCCTGAGCTACCCGGTTGTCCCACAGGGCGACGAGTCAATACGATTTCAGATTTCCGCAGAACACACGCCGACGGACATCGACGAAGCCCTCGCAGCGGTAAAGACCGCGGTCGCCCAAAACTAGCGGCGGGCGACCGCGCACAGTCCTAGGCCGTTTCGCAATAATGGGCCTGAGCTGCGGCCACGCCCGAACCGAGCTCAATCGGGATGCCGACATCCTTCATCGCCATCTCGGCGCCTCCGATCGCCTGCATCAGCATGATTTCGTTCAGCCACCCCAGATGGCCGATCCGGAAAACCTTGCCCGCGACCTTGGTGAGGCCGGTGCCCAGCGAGAGGTTGTATTTCTCGTAGGCGCGTTTGATGACCTGCGCGGCGTCGTGGCCTTCGGGCACGACGATCGCACTCACCGTATCGGACCACCATTTCTCTTCCTTGGCGCAGAGGTTCATTCCCCAGGCGTGCACGGCGGCGCGAACACCGCCGGCCAAACGGTGATGGCGAGCGAAGACGTTCTCCAGTCCCTCTTGCTCGATCATATCCAACGCGCATCGCAACCCGCGAAGCAACGTCGTCGCCGGCGTGTACGGGAAATAGCCGGTGTCGTTGGTTTTGATCATGTCTTCCCAAGACAAGAAGCAGCGTCCCATCTGCGCCGTCTTGTGCGCTTCGAGAGCCTTCTCGCTCACACAGATGATCCCAAGGCCGGTCGGGAGCATGAAGCCTTTCTGCGACCCTGACACCGCGACGTCGACGCCCCATTCGTCCATGCGGAAGTCGATGCTGCCCACAGAGCTAACGCCGTCGACAAACAGCAACGCCGGGTGACCGGCCGCATCAAGCGCCTTGCGCACGCCGCCGATGTCGCTTGTGACGCCGGTCGCGGTTTCGTTCTGACACGCCAATACGGCCTTGATCGTGTGGCCTTTGTCCGCCGACAGGATCCGCTCGTAATCCTCCAACGGAACGCCCTTGCCCCACTCCACATCGAGCACCTCGACCTCGAAACCGAGCCGGTGACACATGTCGGCCCAGAGGTGCGAGAACTGACCGAAACGCGAGCACAGGATCTTGTCGCCGGGCGACAGCGTGTTGGTGAGCGCGGACTCCCAGCCGCCTGTGCCAGACGCCGGAAAAATGAAAACGCGCCCTCTTTCGGATTTGAAGACCTTCTTCACATCCTCAAACAGCGGCATCGTAAACTCATGGAAATCCGGCGCCCGCATATCCTCGAGCGGGATCTCCATCGCCTGGCGGATCTGGGGCGGAATGTTCGTCGGGCCAGGAATGAAAAGGCCGTTGTAGCCGGGTTTCATTGGTTGGTTGGATGCGTGTGTCACAGTTCGTCTCCCCAGTCAGGGCGGCTCGGTCCGGGCGCGAGCGGCGTTCGTCTGTCTCTATCGTTTGATTGAAGTAATCGGGCGATCTGAAACGTCGACCGCCGCGAACGCTTTTCAGCGAACACGGCGAACGAACCTCTCAAATGCGACGCTCTAGGTGGCTTCTTTCGACCGTGAGCGCAGGCGGTCGCGGATCAACTTAAATACGGGCAGTAGGATCAAAATGATCGCGACCACAGTGATTGGTCCCGCGATCGGTCGGGTGAAGAAGATGCTCCAGTCCCCATCGGACAGCAGCAACGATTGACGCAGCGTCGGCTCCGCGATCGGGCCCAGAACAATCGCAAGAACCGCCGGCGCCACTGGATAATCCAGTATTCTCAAGAAGTAAAACCCGAATCCGAACAGCAACATCAGCCAGACATCGAACATGTTCTGATACGCCGCATAGGTGCCGACAACGGACAACACGAAGATCAAAGGCGCAAGAATTGTGAACGGCATGCGCAGCATCCACAGGAAAATCGGGATGAAAGCGAGATTCACGATCACTGCGATGAAATTCGACACGTAGAACGACCCGATCAGCGGCCAGACGAAATCGGGCTGGTTAGAGAACAACAGCGGGCCAGGCTGCAGCCCCCATATCACCATGCCCGCCAGCAGAACGGCGGTTGTGGGCGAGCCGGGAATGCCAAGGGTCATCATCGGCAGCATCGCGCCGGTGGAGGCCGAGTTGTTCGCCGCCTCGGGCGCGGCCACGCCGTCCACATCCCCTTGCCCGAACTTTTCTGGGTTCTTTGAAACCATCTTGGTCACGCCGTAAGCCATCAACGAGCCCGGCGTCGCGCCAGCGGCCGGCAGGATGCCGACGAAAAACCCCAGGCCCGAGCCGATCGACGTCCCCTTCCAGGCCTTCGGGAACTCTCGTATCGCCGCCGTCACCGTCGCGAAGGTGATGTTCGCCTCGGTGTGGGTCTGTTTGTAGCGTGAGGAATTGATCGTCCAGATCATCTCCCCGATGCCGTAAACGCCGATGGCGAGCACGAGGAAGCGAATGCCGTGCTGAAATTCGACGATGTCGAAGAACGCCAACCGCGGCGCGCCGGTGATCTCGTCAAAGCCCACCGCAGCCAAGACGAGGCCAAAGCAGATCGAAAAGATGGTTTTGGGAATGTCGTCGCCGCCGAGGCCGACGAACGTGGCGAACGCCATCAACATGAGGGCGAAGATTTCAGGATTGCCAAACTTCAGCGCGACCGACGCCAACGGCGGCGCAAAGGCGGTGAAGAAGACGTTGGCGACCGTCGCGCCGGCGAAGGAGGCCAGCGCCGCCGTCACCAACGCCTTGTCGGCCTGGCCTTTGAGCGCAAGGGGCCGACCGTCAAACGTCGTGGCGACAGCCGGCGATGCGCCCGGTATCCCGAGCGTGATCGAACTGATCGCGCCCCCGTACATGGCCCCGTAGTAGATGGCTGCGAGGAAGATCATCGGCGAGGTCGCGCTGCCGGTCATCTCTTGAATGACGAAGGTGAAGGGCAGCAGGATCGCGACGCCGTTGACCGAGCCCAAACCAGGCATGGCGCCCACGAAAAGTCCGACAACGACGCCGATGAAAGCCAGCAGGAGGTTGGTTGGCTGAAGCGCCTGCCAAACACCGTCCATGAGTGCGGCGATGATTTCCATGTTCGCGCTCCTTTGCGCAGACCTTGTCTAATCGCCGCAGTTCGCAGCGTCGTCAGACGGTTGAAAACCGCCTCGAACTCGAAGTTTCGACGTCAGAGAAACATGTCGTAAAGCGGGATGAAGAGGGGCTCGAGATACCCCTTCGGCAACACGATCCGCATCGCGACGTCGAAGAAGAAAAAGCTGAAGATCGGAGTGCCGATCGAGATCGCCAGCGTCTGGGTGATCGAGTGCCGTCCCAGGAAGTACAGGTAGTAGATCAGGAACACGAGCATCGCGCCGTAAAAGCCGACCACGTGGATCAATGCGAGAAAACCGATCAACCCGCCGCCGACGAACAGCAGCATCTTCTGGGCGTAGCTGTCGAGGAAAGGCTCTTCGGACTGGGATGGCGGCGTTGTTCTGCGCCACCAGTTGACGCCGGTCCAGACACAGCATCCCAGCATGATCAGCGACAGCCAGAATGGCCAGAAGCCGCTGCCAGGGCCCTCTCCCTCGATCAAACCGATGTTGTCGAAGCGTTGAACAGTCGGATCCCACGAGGGGCCCTCGCCGCTCTTCCACATCAGATAGATCGAGAGAAGGCCAAGCACGATGGCCATAATCAATTCAGCCTTGCGCATTTCGAGCCTCCCCTCGATCCAGTTTTAGGAACATCGTCCGAGTGCGACTACTTGATCGCGCCCGAGGCTCTCAAGATCGTCTCGTGACGATCGCGCTGGGTCTGCCAGTACGAGGTCAGGTCGCCGCCGGCCATGAAGTCGCCCATCAGAGACTTGTCCGACTTGTACTTCTGCCAGTCAGCCGAGTTGTACACCTTGGTGAACATGTCGGTGTAATAGGCGAGAGCCGCATCCGACATGCCCGGCGCGCCAACGACCGAACGCTGCATGAAGTAGGAGAAGTCGCCGCCCAGTTCCTTGAGCGTCGGGACATCCGGGAACATTGGCAGACGCTCGTCAGTGAAGGCCACCAGCGGGATCACGTCTCCCGACTCGTAAAAGCCCAGCGCCTCCGACGGGTTGTTGACCGAGCTGTCGATCTGCTCGCCGGCCAGGTCCTTGGCGACCGCGCCGCCGCCTTTGTACGGGATGTACTTGATTTCGAGACCGTAGGAATCGTTCAGGTAGTCGGTGATGATGTTGTCTTCCGACGCCTTGCCGGTGCCGCCCATCACCCAACCCGAGCCGCGCTTCTTGGCCTCCGCGACAAACTCTTCAAACGAGTTGATGCCTTCGTTCTTGTGAACCCAAAGAAGGAAGGTGTCCTCGGCCATCCGGCCGACCGGCGCGAACGTCATGATGTCGACGCCGAGGCCTGGCTGGCGCAGCGGAGTGGTGAAGAACGAGTTGAGCGTCACCATGATCGTGTGATCGGGATCGGACGCGCTCTTCATTGCGACCAGCGCTTCCGCGCCCGAGCCGCCCGGCTTGTTGTTGGGCACCAGAGGCCGCGCTGACAGGCCTTCTTTCTCGACGATGGACTGCATCAGACGCGCCATCTTGTCAGCGCCGCCGCCCTTGCCGGCCATGATCACGAACTCGATGGGCTTAATCGGCTTAAAGCCGTGACCGTCGGCCATCGCAGCGCCCGAAAACGCGCCGACGGCCAATGCTGCGATGCCCGCAGTCTTGGCGACAAACGATGTAAACTTGGTCATGTTTTCCTCCCTATGACCTGTTTTGACTTGCTCGATCAGACGCGACGTCGGTTCTTTGACCCTGATTAGTGTCGCGACTGCAGTAGATGCTCCTTTTCTCTCGCCTGAATTTCCCTATGGGGAAGGGATATAACTGTCTTTGTGTGGGTCGAAGTCAAAGTTCGATCGATCACCAACCTTGTTAATGGACGAGCGCAACCGGCATTCGCGCAGTATCGACGATGGTCTGGGTATTGCCGCCGAACAGCGTTTCGCGCTCGTGGCTGTCGCCGTAGGCGCCCATGATCAGCATGTCCGCGCCGACCGTGTTCGCCTCCGTCAGCAGCGTCTCGCCGACGCCGCCAACCGCCTCGGAACGCCTGATCTGCGCGGTGACGTTGTGCGATGCGAGATACGCCTGAAAGGCCTCTGCGCCCTGCGGACCGCCGGCATCGGTCCCGACCGTCAGGATCGCAACCTCCGACGCGGACTGCATCAGATGCAGGGTCATCGCCGCAGCGCGCGTCGCCTCAAGCGATCCATTCCACGCGATGGCGACTTTGTCGCCGAGCCGCGGCGGCGGCGCCTCGGCGGGGGGACACATCAGAACAGGGCGGCCGACGTGAAACAGCGCCGCCTTGAGCGTGTTTGTTCCAAGATTGCGATCCCGATCCGGCTTCGCCACCGCGATGACGTCACAGAGCCGGCCATGCGATTTGATCACATCGACCTGTTTGCCTTGCTCCTCGACCCAAGCGATCGTCGGCGCACCGGCGACCGGCGCATCCGCCTCCGTAAACGCCGAAGCGGCGACCAGCGCCTTGAACTCGGCGATCAGCTTCGCTTCTTCCTGGTCCGCCACTTCTCTGGCTTGCGCGGCCACCTGATCCTTCAGGAAAGAGGGGATCGGCACGCCGAACGGCAGGAGATCGTCCGGGCGCGGCCGGCAATGGACGACTTCGATATGCGCTTCGAACCTCTGTCCGAGCGCCATCGCGTGCCTGAGCACGTTGTCGCCTTTGCCGTCGCCCCGCACCGGGACCAGGATCTTCCGGATCATCTCAGGATCCTCCTTTGCGATCTCCCGCCGCCGCAGCGACCCTTAGAACAGCCCCTCGACGTCGCCCGCTTCGTTGAGGCGGATGGCCTCAGCCGACGGCACGCGCGGCAGACCCGGCATCGTCATGATCTCTCCGCAGATCGCGACGATAAAGCCAGCGCCCGCCGACAGCCGCACCTCGCGGATCGGCAATGTGTGCCCGGTTGGAGCGCCGCGCAGGTTGGGATCGGTCGTGAACGAGTACTGTGTCTTCGCCATGCAGATCGGCAGATGGCCATAGCCCGCCGCTTCCCAGTCGCGAAGCTGATCCCGGATCTTCTTGTCCGCGATCACCTCGTCGGCGCGGTAGATCCGCTTGGCCACGCTCTCGATCTTCTCGAAGAGCGGCATCTCGTCCGGATAGAGCGGCGCATACTGCGCGGAACCGCCCTCGACCAGTTCGACGACTTTCTGAGCGGTCTCCTTGATACCCTCGCCGCCGTTCGCCCAGTGGGTGTTGAGGATCGCCTCGACGCCCTGCTCGGCGCAGAAGCTCTTGATCGCTTCCACCTCGGCGTCCGTGTCCGTGACGAAGTGGTTGATCCCGACGACGATCGGCACTCCGAACTGCTTCATGTTCTCGATATGCCGACCGAGGTTCGCACAGCCCTTCTGAACCGCTGCGACATTCTCTGCCCCGAGATCAGCCTTTGCGACGCCGCCATTCATCTTCATCGCGCGAACCGTCGCGACGATGACGGCCGCTTTCGGCGACAGACCGGCCTTGCGGCACTTGATGTCGTAGAACTTCTCGGCGCCGAGATCCGCGCCGAAGCCAGCCTCGGTGACGACGTAGTCTGCAAGTTTCAGCGCCGCCTTGGTCGCGACGACCGAGTTGCACCCGTGGGCGATGTTGGCGAACGGACCGCCATGCACGAACGCCGGGTTGTTTTCGAGCGTCTGCACCAGATTCGGCTGCATCGCGTCTTTGAGCAGCACGGTCATCGCGCCCTCTGCTTTGACGTCGCGACAGTAGACCGGGCTCTTGTCGCGGCGGTAGGCCACGATCATGTCGCCAAGGCGCTTCTCGAGGTCCTTGAGGTCCGACGCGAGGCACAGGATCGCCATGACCTCCGAGGCCACGGTGATGTCGAAACCAGCTTCGCGCGGGAACCCGTTGGCCACGCCGCCCAGCGACGCCGTGATCGTCCGCAGCGCCCGATCGTTCATATCCACGACCCGACGCCAAGCGACGCGGCGCGTATCGATCTCGAGGCTGTTGCCCCAATAGATGTGGTTGTCGATCATCGCCGAGAGCAGGTTGTGCGCCGAGGTGATCGCGTGGAAGTCGCCGGTGAAGTGGAGGTTCATCTCCTCCATCGGCACGACCTGCGCATACCCGCCGCCAGCGGCGCCGCCCTTCATGCCGAAGTTCGGCCCAAGCGACGCTTCGCGGATACAGATCATCGCCTTCT
>CALDSD010000067.1 GCA_937911325.1 uncultured Neomegalonema sp. | reverse complement strand
GCGGCGGCGGCGGGTACCGTGATCGCGACGGCGGCGGCGGAGGATACCGCGGCGGCGGCGGGTACCGTGATCGCGACGGCGGCGGCGGAGGATACCGCGGCGGTGGCGGCGGCGGATACGACCGTGGACCGCGTCGGGACTATGACGCCCCTCCTCCAGCGGACTTCGATGCGCCTCCTGCGCCTCCCGGCGACGATTTCGGCGGGTTCGACGATCGTCCGCGCCGCGATCACCGCGGCAAGGGCAAGGGCCGCGATGATTTCGATAAACGGGATCGTTGGGACGACGACGACGAATAGAAAAAAAGCCCCGCCAAGAGCGGGGCTTTTTTTTAGCCGCTCACGCGGATCGTTTCGTTCTTCGGATCATATGGGCTGTCGACCGTCACTTCGCCGTCGTAGAGCTGATTGAGCATCTTGACCTTCACCTTTGTGCCAGGTTCGGCCGAGCCGACGGCGACATAGCCGATGCCGATCTGCTTGCCGAAATGCACAGAGTACCCGCCCGAGGTCAACCGGCCGAGGCGGGTCGTTCCATCCTCGGCGTAGATTGCCTCGCGGCCCCAGGGATCCGCGTCGGACGGCCCGTCGATCAGCACGGTGACGCATCGGATTTTCACGCCGTCCACCACCTGTTTCTCGAGCGCGGACTTGCCTCGGAAGTCTTTGTCCATGTCGATGAAACGATCGAGAGCGCTTTCAAGCGGAGTCGCATCGCGGCCCAGATCCGAGCCGAAGGCGCGATAGCTTTTCTCCTGTCGCAGCCAGTTCTGCGCCCGCGCCCCACAGAGTTTCAACCCGAGGTCTTTCCCGGCAGCCTCGATGCGATCAAAGAGGTAGTTCTGCATCTCCATCGGGTGATGGAGTTCCCACCCCAGCTCGCCCGTGTAGGCGACGCGGATCGCCATGGTCGGACACATTCCCAGTTCGATGTTGCGCATTGACAGCCACGGGAACGCCTTATTGGTGAAAGCCTCATCCGGGTTTTCGGCGGTCACGATCTTCTTCATGAGATCGCGCGACTTCGGCCCGGCGAGCGCAAACACGCCCCATTGGCTGGTCACGTCCTGCACGGCGAGCCAGCTTTCAGGCCCGCCATTCGCCGAGAACCACTCCGCCTCCATCTTCGTGAGATAGTCAGAGTCGTAGGCCTGTGCTGCGCCTGCGGTCACGACGTAATACTCGTGCTCCGCCGTGCGGACGATCGTGAACTCGGTGCGAATGGTCCCTTTGTCGGTGAGGCCATAGGTCAGATTGATGCGACCGACCTTTGGAAGCTTGTTGCAGGTCAGCCAATCGAGAAACGCTGTCGAGCCGGGCCCAAACACCTTGTGCTTGGTGAAGGCGCTGGCGTCGAACAGACCAACGCCGCTCCGCACAGCCTCGGCTTCAGCCTTGGCGTATTCCCACCAACCGCCGCGGCGGAAGCTGCGGGCGTCGTGGTCGTTAAAGCCTTCTGGCGCGAAGTAGTTCGGGCGTTCCCAGCCGTTCACAAACCCGAACTGGGCGCCCCGCGCCGCCAGCCGATCGTAGCACGGCGCCGTGCGCAGCGAACGGCAAGCCGGCCGCTCTTCGTCTGGATGGTGGAGAATATAGACGTGCTCGTAGGCTTCCTCGTTCTTGCGGGCGGCGTATTCGCGCGTCATCCACTTGCCGAAGCGGCGTGGGTCGAGCGACCACATATCGATGTCCGCTTCGCCTTCGACGATCATCTGCGTCAGATAATGACCCGTGCCGCCGGCGGCCGTGATCCCAAAGCTGAAGCCTTCGGCGAAGTAGAAATTGTCGACGCCCGGCGCCGGCCCCACAAGCGGGTTGCCGTCCGGCGTGTAGCAAATGGGTCCGTTGAAGTCGTCCTTCAGGCCAACCTCTTCGGAGCTCGGGATACGATGGATGAAAGAGGTGTATTCCTCTTCGATGCGCTCGAGGTCGAGCTGCAGCAGATCGGCGCGGAAGCTGTCCGGCACGCCCCAGGTCGCCCAAGCCGGCGCATTCCGCTCATAAGGCCCCAAGATCCAGCCGCCACGCTCTTCACGGACATACCATTTGGCGTCCGCGTCGCGGAGAACCGGGTGCTCGCCGTTCTCTTCGCGCCATGTCTGCAGCGCCGGGTCGACGTCGGTGACGATGTACTGGTGTTCGACTGGGATCGCCGGGATGTAGCAATCGATCATCGCCGCCGTGCGCTGAGCATGGTTGCCGGTCGCCGTGACGACGATCTCGGCGGTGATCTCAAAGGTCTCCTCGCCGGGCACAAGCCGATTGCCCTGCTCGACCATTCTGCGGCCTTTGACCAACCACTCGCCTGAAGCTGTCCGCTCGAAACCGTCGACCTGGCATTTGCGCTGGATCTCGGCGCCCATGTCGCGGCAGGCCTTGGCGTAGGCCATCGTCAGGTCGGCCGGGTTAATGTAGCCGTCGGTCGGGTGGAAGATCGCGCCGACAAGATCCTCGGTGCGCACGAGCGGATAGCGTTCCTTGATCTGCTCCGGACTCAGCCATTCATAGGGCACGCCGACAGTCTCGGCGGTCGATGCGTAGAGCATGTATTCGTCCATGCGGTCCCGGGTCTGCGCCATGCGCAGGTTGCCCACCCGCTTGAACCCGACCGAGAGGCCGGTCTCCGCCTCGAGATCCTCGTAGGTGCGGATCGAATAGTCGTGAATGTGGCTGACCGCATAACTCATGTTGAAATAGGGCAGCAGCCCAGCGGCGTGCCAGGTCGAGCCCGAAGTCAGCTCGTCGCGTTCGAGCATGACCACATCGGTCCAGCCGCGTTTGGCGAAATGGTAGAGGATGGACGCGCCGACGGCCCCTCCCCCGACAACGACGACACGAGCATGCGATTTCATGAGATGTCCCCTCCGCGGTAGACACGCTGTCTGGTGATCTTTTCGCGAAAGTGACGGATGAGACAGCCCAACGGCGCGAGTTCCGCGACGCCGCTAGGGAAAATTGCGACGTCGCTGTCGCAAACAGACGATTTACTGCGCCCGGTCGGCCAGTCTCAGCGCGCCGAGCAGCGTGATCGTCGGCTCGCCGTCCGCCAGTACGCCGCGGGACTTCTGGAACTGAGAGATCGCGCTGCGGGTGCGCCGGCCCGGGATACCGTCCACGCCTTGGGTGTCGAAGCCGAGATTTGTCAGGAGTGTCTGCATCTCGCGCACTTCAGAGCGGGTGACCGGGCGGTTGATGTCCTCTCCACGCAAACGCGCGCGGACCTTCTCGAGCAAATCGGCGGTCGCGTACCCGTCGGGTGCGATCCCATGGGTCTTCTGGAACAGGCGGATCGCCGCGCGGGTGTTGCGGCCAAGCACGCCATCGACGCCGCCTGTGTCGAAGCCGAGTTGCGTCAGCCCGCGCTGCAGCTCCTCGCGTTCGTCACGTTTGAGAAGCCGGACGCCTTCCGGCCAGGCGAACGTCCGCGCCGGCCGGCCGTCGATCCGTTCGGACAGCAGCGACACTGCCAGCGCATAGCTGGTGGCGTTGTTGTAACGCATGATCACGCGGAAGTTGTTGAGCGCCAGAAACGCTGGTCCGCCAGCGCCCGCTGGGGTTATGAGCTGCGCGTCCGAGAACCCGCGCGGCAAGTCCCCACCGTTGGCGAGAACAAGGCCCCGATCCGCCCAAGCGGCGGTTGTGAACTTGGGACCATCGGCGACGCTGTAATCGAAGCTCGGCGGCAGGGCGACGTGAAACCCCCAGGGCTCCTCTCCGTTCCAGCCAAACTCCACGAGGTAGTTCGCCGTCGAGGCCAGCGCGTCCGTTGGATCCTCCGCCCATATATCGCGGCGTCCATCACCGTTAAAATCCGCGGCGTAAGCTGCGTAACTCGTCGGAATGAACTGCGTATGACCCATCGCGCCGGCCCAGGAGCCAACCAGTTTGTCAGGGGTCGTGTCGCCGTTCTTCAGGATCTTGAGCGCCTCGATCAGCTGCGTGCGGCCAAACCGCTCTCGTCGTCCGTCATAGCCCAGCGTCGCCAAAGCTTCGATCACGTTGAAGCTTCCGCGATTTGAGCCAAAGTTCGATTCTATCCCCCAAAACGCCGTCAGAACTTCCGGCGCGACGCCGTATCGCGCGGAGATCGCCTCGAGCGTCTGGGCGTATTCGACGCGTTTCGCCCGTCCGTTGGCGATCCGCTGATCTGAGACCGCGCGATCGAGATACTCCCAAAGCGGCGTCACGAACTCGGGCTGGCGGCCATCGAGTTCAACGATCTTCGGATTCAAGCGAACGCCTTGGAAGGCTTCGTCGTACAACGCGGCTGGCACGCCTTGCGCCACGGCCTCGGCGCGAAACTCCGAGACCCAGCGTTGGAAACCGGCCTCGTCATTGGCGGTCGCTGGTCCGGTCATGGGCACGTTGATCGCGAGTACAGTGAGCAATCCAAATAGCGCAAAACGCACCCGCCCAAAGCTTTCGCCCATCGTACAGACCCCAATCCAACCTCTCTCAACCCTCATCCGATCTCTCAAATTCCGGTTGATGTAAACTGTGTTCTGCCGAACGCTCGCGGCGAGTTTTGGGCGCATCTCAGGAAAGTCGACGGGCCGCGGTCACGGGACCGCCACCCTGTTCTTCGATCCGTGCGCGCGCCTCAGCCAGCGGCTCGCGCGCCACCGCCATACGCCAAGCATTGGCGTGAAGAAGGGTTTCCGCGTCGAGCATAACGCCGACATGACCCTTCCAGAACATCAGGTCCCCGCGCCGGACCGGACCGTCGATCGAGATCGCCTCCCCGAGCGCACTCTGCATGTCGGAGTCGCGTGGACACTTCAAGCCAGCGACCTCCATCGCCGTCTGCATCAGTCCTGAACAGTCGATTCCATCGACGGCGTCTCCACCCCAAAGATAAGGGGCCCCGACAAACCGTTCCGCGACGGCCACCCAGTCCTCCGCCAGGTCTGCAACCTCGCAAACGTGCTGCTCGTAAATCCATCCCCCTTGCTCAAGCGCCCGGAAACGATTTCGCGCGCCGGTGGCCAACAGCGTCAGACGAGCGCCAAGCGGCGCCCAGGTTTCAGGGCGCGTCTTCAGGTCCGGCTCTGGGTAGATGTGAGCGCGAAGCGCATCGACGCGATGCGTCGGATCCGCGCCGCGAGGACCGAAATCAGCCAGCGGAGCATACCCGACATAGCCGTCCATCTCGGATTGCGCCCACGCCCATCCATCGGCGCGGTCGAAGATCAGAACGTCTTCGCCCATGAGCGGCGACGCGACGGTGGAGGCTGAAAACCCGGGCTTGCCCCGGAGCCGCGCCAGCGGGATCTTCACTCGCATCGGCAGCCCTTCGACAAAGCGTGGCGCATCGACTTGGCCCTCCAGACGGCGGTCGGCCAGGTCCGAGCGATAGGCGTTCAGCCGAGCGTCCAGCTCTGTGGTCATCATCTTCCTCCGTATCGACGGCGCAGCAGATCAAACAGAGCGCGGCCAGCCTGGTGTTCGCCGCCCTCGGGCCGGCCTGGGCGCGCTTTGGGGTTCCAAGCAAAGACGTCAAAATGCGCCCAGGCGACGTCACTGCTAATAAAGCGCTCCAGGAATAAAGCGGCTGTGATACTGCCCGCAAAACCGTTCGCGGTGATGTTGTTTATTTCCGCGACTTTCGAGGCGATGTCCGCTCGATACCCCTCCCAAAGCGGCATGCGCCAGACCGGATCGTCCGCCTCCGCGGACGATGTTGTGATCTCAGCAGCCAGCGTCTCGTCGTTCGCATAGAACGGCGGAAGATCCGGACCCAAAGCGACGCGCGCCGCGCCCGTCAGCGTCGCCATATCAATCAACAGCTCTGGCTGTTCCGAGCATGCCTCGACCAGCGCATCCGCAAGAACCAACCGCCCCTCGGCGTCGGTGTTTCCGATCTCGACGGTCACGCCATTGCGGGCCGTGAGCACATCACCGGGGCGAAAAGCGTCGGAGGCGACGCTGTTCTCGACCGCGGGGATCAGAACCCGCAGCCGCACCCGCAGATTGGACGCCATGATCATCGACGCGAGGCCCAGCACGGTCGCCGCGCCGCCCATGTCCTTTTTCATGTTGCGCATGCCCGCGGCCGGTTTGAGGTCGAGCCCGCCCGTGTCGAAGCAGACGCCTTTGCCGACCAAGGTCACCTTGGGCGCGTCCTCTGCGCCCCATCTAAGATCGATCAGCCGCGGAGCGTGGGGGCCCGCTCGTCCGACCGCGTGGATCATCGGAAAGTTCTGATCAATCAGCTCATCCCCGACTACCAAGGAAGTCTCGGCTGAAAACGCAGTCGCCAGGTCCCGCGCCGCCTGCTCCAGCTGGCTTGGTCCCATGTCATTTGTGGGTGTGTTCACCAGATCCCGGGTCAGGGCGACGCCAGCCGCGATGGTCAGCGGCGTTTCCGGATCGGCCACAACAAGCCGCGCTGGCTCGCGCTCGTCCTTGCGATAGCGCTCAAAACGATATGCGCCCAGAAGCCAGCGGAGCGCTGCAGCGTCTTGATCCAGCTCATCGAACACGGGTCCCGCCAGCCGATAGACGCCTGTGGGAAGAACCGTCGGCAACGCTCCGGCCCGGTCGAGAGCCGACCCGCCTCCAACCCCCATCAAGACCGCCGCCAATCCGTTTCGCGTAGCGTTCGGAACGAGGCACTGGGAGCCCGCCGCCCCGTTGAACCCGACGGCCTCCGCCCAGGCGAAGGCGCCCTCAAGATTAGGGGCCGAGCCCAAGTCCCCGCGCAGCTGGTTCGACCGGACCGCGACGATTGGCGTGGCCGAGGGCGATTCTTCCACAGTCGCAAGCGATGCGCGCATCCGCGCGAAACTCACGGTTTCAAAGCTCATTTACGGCTCCTTCCGACGCCCGCGGCGTCCTGTTCTGAATCGGGCGCGTATTAACGGATCGTTGACCCTGAACGCGCATGGTTGACCGGACCTTAATGGAGGATTCGCGCGTGAACAGCGCCCGAAAATCGGCTTCGCTTCGACGGCTGCGTTTGGCGGTCGCCGTAGCGCCATTGCTTTTTGCGATTGCTGGCTGCGCGAACACGCAATCCAGCGTCGTGGGAGGCTCTAACACCCCTGCGCTGCAGACAGGCTCGGTCAATACGATCGACCCGTCTTTCGCCGTTGCGCCGGAAGAACGTATAACGCCCGACCGCCCCGGCGAGGAAGAGATCGTCCTGAGCGAGTTTTCGCGCGAGGCGGCCGAGCTGGCGATGGAGGATGGGCAAACCTACGCCGCGCTCGTCCACTTGAGCCGCGGCTACAAGTCAGACCCCAAAGACAAGAAGGTCATCTACGATTACGCGCGTCACCTGCGCTATCACGGCATGACCACCGAAGCGCTGACGGTTCTGAACAACGGGCTCAACCTCTATCCGGGCGACGCGCTGCTCACGCTCGAGCGCGCGAAATCCTACATCGCGGCCGGAACCGCCGAAGCGGCGCTCGTCGAGTTGAAGCCGCTTCTGACGTCACGCCCCGAGGATCCGTCGATCCTGCAGACCCATGGCATCGCCCTCGATCGGTTGGGTCGCCACCCTGAGGCCCAAGAGGCGTATCAGTTGGCGATCGCCCAAGGTCGACCTTCGGCGGGTCTGTTGAACAACGCCGGGCTCTCCTACCTGATCAGCGGCGACATCGACCGCGCCGAGGAACTGCTGAGGCAGGCGGTCGTCTCGTTCGGCGCGGGCCCGCAGGTCCGGCAGAACCTGGCGATGACGCTGGCGATCAAAGGCGATACCGAGGAGGCGAAGGCCTACGCGCTGCAAGCTGTGCCAAAAGCCACCGCGCGCGAGCTGATCGCCTTCTACGAGAGCATCGTTCGACAACAGGACGCCTGGAGCATCGCCGCGCAGAGCGGATAGGACGCGCCATAGTCACCCGAAAAAAGCCGCGCCATTTTCTGGCGCGGCTTTTTTGTTTTTGGCGAGAGCTCTTGCTTGAGCCTACTGCCACTTCTCCATCACCTGAAGGATGGCGGGGCCAAGGATCACGATGAAAAGCACCGGCACGAAGAAAACCATCATCGGCACGGTGAGCTTTGCCGGCAGCGATGCGGCTTTTTGTTCCGCACGCGACATGCGCTCATCGCGGCTTTCCTGCGAGATCACGCGAAGCGCCTGACCGATCGGCGTACCATACTTCTCCGCCTGAACGAGCGCGGACGCGATCGACCGCACCTGGCTCAGCTGAGTGCGCTCGGCGAAATTATCGAACGCCAGACGCCGATCGCCGATGTAGGACAACTCGGCCGTCGTCAGCTGCAACTCTTCCATCAGCGGAATGGACTGTGCGCTGATTTCGTTGCTGACCTTGTTGAAGGCCTGCTCGATCGACATGCCCGCTTCGACACAAATCGTCAGCAGGTCGAGCGCGTCAGGATAGGCTCGGAGAATGTTCTGCTGTCGCTTCTGACGCTGGCTGGTGAGGATCATGGTCGGCAAGTAGTAGCCGGCGACCCCGCCCAAGAGCACAGCCATCGCGTACTGCGTCATGTTCCAATCCTCAGGCTGCATGAAGAACTTGAGGTACAAGAACGTGGCGATGGCGGCGACGAACGGCGCCACCGCACGAATGAAGAGGAAACGAACGGCTGCGTTACGCCCTCGATAACCCGCGCTCGCAAGGCTCATCTTCAGCTCGTTGTCGGAGATCATCTCCTCCATTTTGAGCTTTTCGAGAGCACTCTTCATCATCGCTAGGTTGCGCTCGGCGGCCCGGGCTTTCTGGTCCTTGCTGCGCAAATGCACGTCGCGGAGCTCGGCGCGGCGCTCACGGACATTGGTCAGCCGCTTCTTCATGTTCGAGTCGGCGGCGTTGGGCACGAAGAAGTAATAGAAGCTCAGAACGCTGCCCGTGGCCGCGACGCCCGCAGCCACCAGGGCAAGCAATTCGGGATCGATGGGAAGTCCAAACATGCCGCGCCCCTAGATGTCGAAGTTGATCATTTTGGCCATCATCAAGATGCCGCAGAGCATCCAGACCAGCCCACCGGCGATCAGCATGTTTCCGGTCGGGTCAATGAACAGCAGCTCGATGTAATCTGGCTTCACCAGGTAGACGAGCATCCCGACGATGAACGGCAGAGAGCCAATGATCATCGCCGACATCTTCGCTTCAGATGACAACGCTTTGATCTTGCCCTTGAGCTTCTTGCGGTCACGCAGAATTCCCGAGAGGTTGCTCAAAGCTTCCGCCAGGTTACCGCCGGTCGACTTTTGAATGACGAGCACGGTGCGGAAGAAGTTCACCTCGGGGATCGAAACCCGGTCATGCATCTTTTGCAGCCCGTCCTCGATCGGCACGCCAACCGCCGAACTGTCGACAAGCAGTTGAAACTCGGTTTTCACAGGGTCCGGGATCTCATGCGCGATGACTTTCAGGCCCTCGGTGACCGGCAGACCCGACCGCACGCCGCGCACCAGAACATCGATCGCGTTGGCGAAGTTTTCGATGAAACGCTTTTGGCGCCGTGCGATGGCTTTCGCCAGGAACCAGCGCGGCAGACCAAAGGCCACGACCAGGGCCGCGAGCAACGCAAAGAGCGGCGGCTGACCTGACACCAGCACGCCCAGCGCGGAAACGCCCGACAATCCGTAGAAGATCATCATGAAGCTGCTCGGCCCCATGCTGATCCCGGCTTGCATAAGCTTGGCTTCGATGTCGAAGGCGCCCTGCTTGCGCTTTTCCTTGTTGACGAGATCCTTGATCCGGCTGGCGGCGTCGTTCTGATCTTTGTTGCGTTTGGAGACGATCGAATTGGCTCGGTTCTTCTTCGTATCGATCGTCGCAAGGCGTTTGCTGCGCCGCGCTTCCTCAGCGAAAGCGCCGCCGAAGATCGCGAAGAGCACGCCGCCAACCATCAAGACGGCGAGCACGCCCACGATCAGAATAAGGTTGGTCTCGCTCATTCGTTTCGTCTCCTTCGCGCCGGCGCTCAGACAACCGCCGGCGACGACGATCAGTATCCGTCATTCGCCGCGTCGAGTTCAGCCAGCGTCTCCACCAGCTCCTCGCCGCGGCTGTAAGCACGCGCTTGTTCGTAGAATTGCGGCTGGCCCACGCCGCAGCCGACATGGCGACCGATCAGCTTGCCGTTGGCGTCTTCGCCGTCGACCTTGTAGCGCATCAGATCCTGGGTGATGATCGTCTCGCCTTCCATGCCCATCACCTCGGTGATGTGCGTGATGCGACGCGAGCCGTCACGAAGTCGTTGGGCCTGCACGACGACTTGCACAGCCGAGCAAATCATCTCGCGGATCGTCTTCGACGGCAGCGAAAAGCCGCCCATCGTAATCATCGATTCCAGACGCGACAGAGCTTCACGCGGAGAGTTGGCGTGCAATGTGCCCATCGATCCGTCGTGGCCCGTGTTCATCGCCTGCAGAAGGTCGAAGGCCTCCGGACCACGCACCTCGCCCACGATGATCCGTTCAGGACGCATACGCAGACAGTTCTTCACGAGCGCGCGCATTGTGATTTCGCCTTTGCCCTCGATGTTGGGCGGGCGTGTTTCAAGGCGCACCACGTGCGGCTGCTGGAGCTGAAGTTCCGCCGAATCTTCGCACGTGATGATCCGTTCGTCGTTGGCGGCATAGGCTGACAAACAGTTCAACAACGTGGTTTTACCGGAACCGGTGCCGCCCGAGATCAGAATGTTGATGCGCGAAGACCCTGCGATTTCGAGCACCTTCGCGCCTTCAGGCGTGATCGAGCCGAACTTGATCAGGTCAGCGATTTTCAGTTTGTCTTTTTTGAACTTACGAATGGTCAGCGCGCAGCCGTCGATGGCGAGCGGCGGGGCGATGACGTTCACGCGGGAACCGTCGAGCAGGCGCGCGTCACAGATCGGGCTCGCTTCGTCGACGCGGCGTCCGACCTTCGACACCATCCGCTGACAAATCTCGAGCAGCGAGGAGTTGTCGCGGAACCGAATGTCCGTCAGCTGGATCTTGCCGCCGACCTCGATGAAGGTCTGACCCGCGCCATTGACCATGATGTCGGCGATATCGTCGCGCTCCAGCAGCGACTCCAACGGACCGTAGCCCAGGACGTCGTCGCAGATTTCGCGTGCGAGCATCTCCTCCTCGGCGGTGGAGATGACGTAGGATTTCATCGAGACGATCTCGGTGACGATCGTCTTGAGCTCCTGCTCCGCCTCCTCACGCGACATCGCGGCGATCCGCGTCATGTCCATCGCGTCCATCAGCGAAGCGAAGACGTCAGCTTTTGTTGCGTAGAACTCGCTCGACTTCGGTCCGGAAGGTCCACGTCGAGACGGTTCAGCCGGGGCCTTCGCCTCGGGTTTTTTCGATTTCTTCGGCTCGGCCTCCATCACGGCCATCTCCGCGTCGGCGGCGGCCGCAGGCATTGGGGCACGCTCGGCAGCCGGCTTCGGCGCCGGTGGGCGCGCCGGACGGGGCGGCGCTTTGGCGGCTTCGGTCACGCTTGGCGGGACCGGAGCTTCCGGTTGGTCGTTAGACGGGCCGTTTCGCTTGCCGAACATTTCTCATACCTTCACTTTCCGCCCCGCATGGGCGGCTGTGTCATGACTTTCCCAAAGACCCGATGATGCTCTTCAGATCGAAGGCGCTGCTTTTCGGCGCAGAGGCCGCCTTCATGCCCAGGAGGCGCTTGGAGAAGTCGTCGACCATGTCGATGATTTTGTGCTTCTTCTGGACCTCAGCGAGCATCTGACCGTTGTTCAGAGCCGCGCCAAACAAAGCCGCGTCGAACGGGATCTCGAGATCAAGCGGCGCGCCGACAATATCGGCGAAGTCTCGGGCCGGAATTTCTGGACGCTTCGGTACGCCTGTCTGGTTGAGCACGATCTTCGGCGGCGCATCGTTGCGACGCGCGTTGGTCAAGTAGTCGTACGCGGTCTTGAGGTTGCGCAGGCTCGCCAGATCCGGCGTTGCGACCAGCACGATCTCGTTCGACTGGAGCATCGCCGTGCGGATGCCAGGCGTCCAGCAGTGTGGAAGGTCGAGCACTGCCGTATCACAGGCGACGCGCACCGTGTCGAGCAACGTCAAGACGCCGTCTTCCGAGGCTTCGACCTTGGTGTGAACGGCTGCGGGCGCCGGCAAGAGCTTGAGGTTGTCGCTCTGCGAATAGATCAACCGCGCGAGCTTCATCTCGTCGAGGCCGTCCAGATCGCTGAGCGCGTCGACGACGCTGTGCTTGGCCTCGACATTGAAGTCGAGCGCGGCGGTGCCGAATTCGACGTCCATATCGACGAGCAACGTCTCACGCTCCGAAAAGACCGACATGGCCCATGACAGGTTATGCGCGAGGATGCTGGAGCCAACGCCGCCCTTGACGCCAAAGACGCTGATGACTTTCGCAGTCGGAGCCTGTTCCGGGTCGCCGAAAATGGTGGTCACGGCGTCGATCAGCTGGACCGCTGAACACGGCGTCACCAGGTATTCGCTGACGCCCTGGCGAAGCAGCTCGCGGTAGATCGTGACGTCGTTCGAGGGTCCCGCGACGATCACCTTGGTGTCTTCGTCACACACCGCGGCGAGCGCTTCGAGTTCGCCGAACATGTTGAAGCCGCCTTCGGCGCTCTCGACAACGATCAGATGAGGCGTCGCAACGCTTGCAAACCGCTTCGCCGCCGCGTCTGCGCCGCCCATTTCAACCCGGACGTTCGTCTTCGCCATGCGCCGATCGATCGCCGCCGCCTGGCAGGCTTCGGCGAACTCGGGGCTGGTGCAGAAAGTCTCGATATTGATCCGAGGCGCCAGCGCCTCTCCTGCGGTCGCAAAGGACGCCGACTCCTGGGTGTGAAGGTCATAGGCTGCTTCAGACATCTTCGGTCTCCTGGTGAGCGGGCCCTCGAAAGAGCGCCGCTAAGTCCACTTCCTTACTGCGACAGCTGAGTATTGGTCGTTCCGGTCTTGACGTCCGCCTGCTCGCTGTTGGTCCGTTCACCAGCGCGATAAGCGGCGATGACAGCCTGGCGACGCTCGGCGTCAGCCATTGTCGGCGCACGCGGCTCAACCAAGTCGCTCGGACGTTCGATCATCGCGGCGAAGTTCTGCTGATAAGAGCAGCCGAAACGATCCGGCGTCCGGTTCGAAATCACCCGCGTCGGATCGCCCCAGAGGTTCGAGCAGCCGCCGCTGTATGCGCGAGGACCCTCGTAAGAGAGGACGATCCCCCGCTCGCCTTCGGTTTCAACCGAGTAGGCGCCGCGCTGAAGACGCTCTTTCGGCACGCCCGCCTGAACCAACGCTGTCGTCGTCGCCTCAACGGCCCGCGCCGCATCGACGTTGTTCGGATACGCGATCGTCAAAGGCGTCATGCCGTTGACGAGATAGAGCCGGGAAAACGCATCGAGGCGACGGTGATCACGAGGATCAATCTCGTCGGCGACGGGGAGTTCGATGAGCTCCGGCGCACGCTCGACGGTGATGCTGTGAACCTGGTCGTATTCCTCGGCGGTGTAGCTGCCCGCGCAAGCGGCGAGCGAGCCGGCCAGCGTCGCGGCGGTCAGCAATTTCGCGGAAAAGGTCACCCAACGCATTTCATTCACTCCATGATGAAGCCGACCGGCGCTTTCAGCGCAGGATCGGGGGCGCCGCCGCCCTGTTTGGCGTCGCCCGTGCCGTAAACCGAGTACAGGCGGCCGTAGAAAAACATGTCGATGTCGCTCGCCGGCGCGAAGCCGTCGGTGGGCACGCGGATATCTTCCGGCTTGCCCTGGCGAACGGTGTAAGGGGTCACCGTGATCACCAATTCGGTCTCGTCGTTCTGGAACTCTTCCGAGCGGAACAGCTGGCCGAGAACCGGCAGTTGGCGCAGGCCCGGCAGGCCGCTCGACAGACGGCGCGTGTCTTTCGACAGCAGGCCGGCCATCATCATCGTGCCGCCCGAGGACATCTCGACCGTCGTATTCGCGCGGCTCACCGTCAGACCCTTGATCTCCAGGTTGTCGATCGTGATGCCGTTTTCGTCCGACAGCTCCGAGACCTCGGTTGCGACCGTCAGGTTGATGCGGCCTTCGCCGATCACCACCGGAGTGAAGTCCAGCGAGATACCGAACGGTTTGAATTCAATCGTGATGCCGTCGTCGTCCGACGCGATCGGGATCGGGAACTCGCCGCCGGCAAGGAAGGCCGCCGATTCACCGGAGACCGCGGTGAGGCTCGGCTCTGCGAGCGTGACCTTAAGGTTATGGCGCTCAAGAACCTTGAAGAACGTGTCGAGCGGCTGCGAAAGGCTCGCCTGCTGGAACGTGAAGTCGCCCTCGTTCAGATCGAAGGTCGTCGACAGAATCGTGCTTTGAAGGCCGGCGTTCCAGTCAAGACCGAGTCGCTTCAGGACTGTCCGGTTGACTTCGGAAACCTGGACGCGCAGCAGAACCTGCTCTTCATTGATCACGTTGATGCGGTTCACGACGCCATCGGCTTCCGCGCCGCTTTCGCCGCCGCCGCCACCGAGACCGCCAGCGCCGCCTTCTTCGCCGCCGCCGCCGCCTCCAGCGCCTGCGCCCGCTGTGGCCGCTTTCGAGGCCGCGACGAAGCGCTTCGCAAGTTCGCCGATCGACGCGGCTTCAATCGAGGAGGTCGCCTGTCCGGTCAGAATGACCTCGCCCAGGATCGACTCAGCTTCGACATCCGCAGTGGGGAAATGCTCCTCGATCATGTCGCCAAGCATCGCCGTGTCGTATTCGACGCGAATTTCGAATGTGACGATCTGCCGGCCGTTGCTGTCGAAGAAGATCGCGTTGGCCTGACCAATGTTCTGCCCAAAGAACATCGGCTGACGCGCCGTCCGCATGACTGCGTCGACGATGTTGGGATCCGAAACGACCACATCGGCCGCAGCAAGCGGCAGATCGATCACCCGGGTCTTGCCCTTGTGTATGATGATCGTCTCGACATTGTGCCCGGCGTTGTCGTAGCGGCTCTGCGCGTTCGCCGGCGCGACGATCGAGAGGCTCGCCATCGTCGCGGCCGCCGCAGCGGCTAGAACCAGAGTTCTCGCGAGCCGTCTGCCGAGCGCGGCGGTCTGGTCTTTCAGACCGCGCAACCCGTCGGCTGGTGCGCTGAAGATTGACGCGTTGAGGTTCATTTCGATCTCCCTCGGTGAGAACCGGTCGAAGCGGCGCACCGCTTAATCAACAATCGCTAGCTGTTTGGTGTGGCCGCGGATCACGACCACTTCGCTAAGTTCGGCTTGTTCTTTGATGCCTTCCTCGTCGCTCAGAGCGCGCAGGTCGTAAGCTGTCTCCGGCTCTGGCTCGATCGGCGTTTCGCCGCCTTCGCCAAAGAGCTCGGCGACGCCGCGAAGCGCGAGATTGAGCTGACCGCTCTGCTCGGCCAACGAAAGGATCTCAGCTTGCTCTGGCGTCACCTCGAGCGTCGCCGAGTTTGCGATGACCGCCGCCGTTTCGCCGTCGTCGCTGAACGTCTGGCCGATCGCCAGAACGCGTACGGACCGCATCAAGGTGTTGGTCGTCTTCGCTTCCGTCTCGGAACCGTCGCCGTCGAGGAATACGACCTCGCGGGTCAGAATGACGTCGACATAGTCGCCCGGCAGGATGAAGCCGCCGGCAGCGGTTTCTTCAACGATCCGGACCGACAGGGCGCGCATGCCTTCACGCAGCATCGCCGCCATGATGCTCGGGTTGTCGAGGCGAAGAAGCTTGGACTCGGTGATCGGCTCGCCTGGAACGAAGTCCGAGCGCACGATCACGCCCATCATGTTCTCGACAGCGGTCTCGTCCTGCTCTCGCGTGATGTAGAATTCCGATACGGCTTCCAGCGGCCACGGCTGCCAGCGCAGATCGTTTTCGCCCACCGTTTCGCCGCGACGCATGTCGCGGGAGGCCACAAGCACCTCCGCTTTCGGCGCCACGGGCGCAGGCGGCGGCGGCGGCGCAACGGCGATGTTCTGTTCCGCCGCTTCACGAGCGCGCTGCAGTTCGCCTTGAACGAGCGCGACAGCCCCAACACCCGCAACAATCGCGACTGCCAGGATGACAAATCTCAAAACCCGCACCGTGGTCTCTCCCTGAGGTGATTAAGCGGTCAGGTTCGAAACTATTGGCCCGATGGTTTATTTTTCGTTGTCATCTGTGACAGAAGTCGTTCGGATTCGCATTTAATGCGGTTTACGGCCTAAATCGCGCCCAAATCCGCAAGTTGTAGCCGCCCCACTTCTGCATTTACGCGATTCCGAATTGGCGCGCTAACGCGCGAAGAGATCCGGACATCCGTGGGCGACACGACGCCGAGCCGGGTAAGGACGCCCGCCATGACGGCTTCAGCCGCAGCCGTCGATCCGTCGTCGATCTTCAATGCGACGCCCAAGCCCCGCGCCGGAAGGATAGCCGTGAAGACGCCGTCCGCGCCTGTTTTGGCCACCGTCTCGCGATGTCCCGCCGCATCAGCCGCCGCGCGCATGAAGTCCGTGCAGGCGCGTCCTTCTCCCGCCACCAGATCGGGGTGACGAACCATCGCTTCACGCAGTCTTTCGACGGCCGCACGGCGCGCTCCTTTCAGCGTCGCGGGCGTTGCGAGTCGCGCCATCGCTGTCGCCAGCGCTCTCAGGGGGATCGCAAAGTTCGGGGCGGAGCATCCGTCCAATCCAACCGCCGTGCGCGCGTCATATTGCGCCACTTCGGAAATCGCATCGCATGCAGCAATCTGAACTGGGTGATCCACATCGACATAGGATCTCGAAGACGCGCCCAAATGCCGACTAAGCGTCAGAAATCCCGCGTGTTTTCCAGAACAGTTGTTGTGCAGCTGGTTCGGCTTCCCCCCAGAGGAGAACAACGCGGTCCGAGCGGTCTTGTCTTGAGGCGTTTGCCGCCCGCACAGAAGGTCGGCTTCTCCCAGGTCGAGACGCTTCAAGAGGCCCGCCACAGGTTCGGTATGGATCGGCGCGCCGCTATGTGACGCGCATGCGAGCGCCAGCTCCTTGGCTCCCAGAGAAAACGCATCGGCTGCGCCGCTTTCAACAAGGGGTAACGCCTGCAGGATCTTGTAGGATGAGCGAGGCAAGATCAGGCGATCGACGTCGCCCCATCCCTCGATCAGGGCGCCGTCCGAGGCGACGATTGCGACAGACCCGCGATGGACGTTCTCAAGAAGTGGCCCGCGCCAAGCCTCCACAAGCACCGGATTGGGTGATGTTCGGGCCATGTCTGGTCCGTTAGCTTCCACTCAGCTCTTCCTGGAACTCGACGCCCAACTCGCTGCGCAGCTTCCCAAACGCCAAACGCAAGCGGGATTTTACGGTTCCCAGTGGGATGCCGAGCCGCTCGGAATTTTCAGAGTGCGCTCAGTCCTCTTAGAACGACAGCACGACGACCTCGCGCTGGTCTTCCGTCAGCGATTTCAAAGCGTTCCGAACAGCTACGTCGCGATTCTGCGCCGCAAGCTGATGATCCGCTGGAAGAGGAGGGGCCGGCAGAAACGTCGGATCTTCAGGATCCGGCTCGGGGCGAGCGCCGCGCCGAAGGAGATCGACCCGTTTGTTCCGTGCGATCGCGAAAAGCCATGCCGCAGCCGAGGCGCGGTCCGGGTCAAACGTCTCGGCTCTGCGCCACAAGGCGACGAAGGTCTCCTGCGCGGCCTCTTCCGCGGCGTCGGGCGGCGCGCCGGACCGGATCATGAAAGCTTTCACCTTCAGGCTCCAGCGAGAGAACAGCACGGCGAAGGCGGCTTTGTCCTGGCTGCGCGCAACCCGGACGATCAGCTCCTCGTCGGAGGAGTCTGTAGCGGACGGTCTCACAGCGCCGCCGTTTGAGGGATCTCCAGACAAAGCTTTCAAATCGCGACCAGAGTGCTATTCGTCTCGACCGAGAACCGCGAGGCGTGCGGCTACTTCCAAGGTCTGATTATCAACGAATCCGAAACGATCGCAAATCGTTCCTTTGTTTAGCCGCACATTGGAAACCAACTTGTCAGGATCTTTCTTAGAGATAGGAGAGCTTCAACGTGAGCCAACTCATCGTTCGGATCGCCCTTGTCGCGACGATGCTATCGACGCCATTCGTCGCGGCGGAGGCGCAACAACGACCGACGGCGGTCGAAACCTTCAAGGATTGGAGTGTGTTCGCAGACGACTCGCCACCCGCGAAAGTCTGCTACGCGGCCACTGTTCCGTCTGAGTCGGAGGCCAATCGCGAAGGCATCCGCCGCGGCGACGTGTTCATCTTCGTGAGCACATATCCGGAACAGGACGTCCGATATGAAATTAGCGTGAAGCTCGGCTATCCGACCGATCCACAGAAGCCGCCGCGGCTTGAAATCGGGAATCAACGGTTCACGATGATCTCCGACGGAGAGGAAGCCTGGCTCGAGACGCCCGAAGACGACAGCAAGGCGGTCGCCGCAATGCGCGCCGGCTCGAAAGCGACTGTGATCGCCGTCTCGGGCCGCGGCACGACGACCACCGACACTTTCTCGCTTCTTGGCTTCACGGCCTCTTTGAAAAAGGTCGACGACCTCTGCAAATGAGGTCGCCCTATCGCAGACAGACGGCGGCGTCCTAACTTAAGGACGTCGCTTTGTATTTGAGAGTTTGCGCGGACATCCAGATGACCAACGCCGCCATCACGCCCGAAGTCCTCCACGTGCCGCGCAATGACGCGCCAGGCAGGCCGAACCTTGTCGGCATGTCGAGAGAGCGGCTCACGGAGGCGATGATCGAGGCCGGCGCTACGGAAAAGCAGGCGAAGATGCGCGCCGCACAGCTTTGGCAGTGGATCTACGCGCGCGGGATCTCCGATTTCGACGAGATGACCAATCTCGGAAAGCCGTTTCGCGCCGCCTTGCGCGAGCGGTTTGAGATTCGTCGACCAGAAGTGGTCACTCGACAGGTCTCCGCCGATGGCACACGGAAATATCTGTTGCGCATTTCCGGCGGACACGAAGTCGAGGCCGTCTACATCCCGGAAGAGGATCGAGGGACGCTGTGCATTTCTTCGCAGGTCGGTTGCACGCTGACCTGCCCGTTTTGCCATACGGGCACCCAGAAGCTCGTGCGGAACCTCACGGCGGCGGAAATCGTCGGTCAGGTGATGGTCGCGCGGGACGACCTTGGCGAATGGCCAAAGCCTAGCGAGCGTCCACAGGACGTTCATGAACACGGCAAACGTCTGCTGTCGAATGTCGTGCTGATGGGCATGGGCGAGCCGCTCTACAATTTCGACGGCGTTCGCGACGCGATGCGGATCGTGATGGATGGCGACGGCATCTCGCTGTCGCGACGTCGGATCACCCTCTCCACCTCTGGCGTTGTCCCGTCGATCGCGAAAGCCGGCGAGGAGATTGGCTGTTTGCTTGCGATTTCGCTGCACGCCTGCACCGACGAGCTGCGCGACGTTCTGGTGCCAATCAACCGAAAATGGAACCTCGCGGCGCTGATCCAGGCGTGTCGCGACTACCCCCGGCTGTCGAACGCCGAACGGATCACGTTTGAATACGTGATGCTGAAGGACGTGAACGATTCCGACGAAGACGCGCGCCGCCTCGTGCAGTTGATCCGGGGCATCCCGGCGAAGATCAATCTGATCCCGTTCAACCCGTGGCCGGGCGCGCCTTATGAGTGCTCGGACTGGGACCGGATCGAAGCGTTTGCGGAGATCGTAAACCGAGCCGGATACGCCAGCCCTGTCCGCACGCCGCGCGGACGCGACATTCTAGCAGCCTGCGGCCAACTCAAAAGCGCCACCGAACGCGCTCGGAAGACCAAGGCCGAGATCATGGCTGAGACCGGCGCATCGCTTTAGGCAGGCGCGCTGATCTCAAGGGGGCTTCAGCCGGCTTTGCCCGCTTACGCCATCACCACTCGTGCGGCGAGACCTGCGCCCATGATCATCATGATACCCAGATAAAACACCAACTCTTTCATCATCGCGGACATGTCGTCTCCAGACCCGTCTGTCTTTGCTTGCGGGAATGACGGAAGCCTAGCCGAGATGGATCACTTTCCGAATTGACGATCGCGCGCGGTCGCGTGAACGGCCGTTACCGAGCGCGCCCGCCTACCGCACCACAAGCACCGACGCTTCCGTGTGCAGCACGACGGAGGATGCGTTCGAGCCAAACAGATAGTCGCTCAGAACCGGGTCATGCGACGACATCACAATCAGGTCGGCCCTGGTCTCCTCCGCGGTTTCAACGATCCCCTCGGACACCGAGTCGCCAACGCGAAACGCGGCTTTGAGGTCGAGCCCCAGCGCATGGCTCTGTTTCTCAACGAACGCTTTGAAGTCCGCGATCACAGCGTCTTGCGGGACCTGACGCGTGATCGTCCGGATAAAGGGCGTCAGGGTCATCAAGGTGATCGCCCCGCCGTAGTGCTTGGCGAGATCGCCCGCCACCTTCATCGCCTTCTCCGACTCTGCGAAATGCTTCGGTTCAATCGGAATGAGGATGTTCTTGAACATTGGAGACTCCGACATGTTTTGAAACTGTCGAAGATCTAACCTGCCGGGAGGCGGCAGGCCTTGAGGCAGCGCAAATCCACCGCCCAAGCCCGTGTGGCGCTCAAGTCAGCTAGGCGCCGGGAGGCGCATATCTGCGAAGAAAGGCGATCACCACATCCCAGTGTGGTTGTGGATTTGGCGAAAACCCTTCGATCAATGCAGACGATCCGTGCAGACCGCCGTTGCTCGGACTGAAGCCTGTTTTCTCGTCATGCGGAACCGCAGCGAGGATCGGCTTTCGCTGCGCAGCCTCTTCGGGCGGCGACACCAATAGAACCGGCGCTTTGATCGACTTCGCAGCCTCGGCGACGGATTTGCCTTTGATGTACTCGCCAGGCGACATGGCGACGACGGCGTCGACCAAGTCTGGCGTGCCGCCTGCGATCAGCAAAACGAGAGCCGCGGAGTAGGACGAACCCCACAGAATGACTTTCTTGGCGCCTTTCGACTTCACGTAATCGACGCCTGCGGCGATGTCCGGGATCGCATCGACAAAGTCGACCGATTTGCCGGCTTCCTTGGCTCGCGCCGCGGTATCGTTGAAAACCCCGGCGAAGCTCTTGCCGGAGCGTTGATCGATTGCGATCGCGTTATAACCCAACGAGTTCAGTTTTGGCGCGATGTCGCGATACTCGCCCCGGCTGGCGCTGGCCTGATGCGCCAGCACGATCCAAGGCGCATCGGGTTGTCCCTCAGCCTCGTAAACGTCCGCCGTGACGAGGAGCCCATCCTTTGCGTGCAACTCGACGGTTTCACGCGCGTCTGCGTTTGAGTGCGCGACGAGCGCAACCATTACGAGACTCAAAGACTTGATCCATCTGCGCATGCGCGACTCCCTTCAAGACGTCCCGATATACAAACAAAAGGCCTGAGCCAAAACCAAGGCGGTTCGTCATGCGTCGAAGAACTATGCTCGCCATTGTCCTGAGCTCAGCCGTGCTGCACAGTCTGCAGGTCCTACCGACCGGAGCAATCCATGTCCGTCGATCCCCGTTTTCATCCCGTATCGGGTTTTGACCTGCCGCGTTTCGCAGGCGTGCCGACATTCATGCGCTTACCGCATGTGCCCTTCGACCATCCTGACTTCGCGGATGTCGAGATCGGCTTGATCGGAGCGCCCTGGGATGGCGGCACGACCAACCGGCCAGGACCGCGACATGGCCCCCGCCAGCTGCGGGATCTCTCAACCATGATCCGGACGCTGCACCCGGTGACAGGGGTAAACCCTTACGCGAAAACGAACTGCGCGGACCTCGGCGACGTCGCGCCAAACCCGGCCGATGTTCAAGACAGTCTCACGCGGATGGTCGCGTTCTACGAGCAGGTCGCAGCCGCGGGGGTCGCGCCGATGACAGCGGGCGGCGATCACTTGGTCTCGCTGCCGATCCTGCGCGCGCTCGGTAAGGATCAGCCGCTGGCGATGATCCATTTCGACTCGCACACAGACCTGTACGACAGCTACTTCGGCGGCTTTCGGTACACCCACGGCACGCCGTTCCGGCGCGCAATCGAAGAAGGTGTGTTGGAGCCGTCAAAGGTCGTGCAAATTGGTTTGCGCGGCACGCAATACGACGGCGAAGACATGGCCTTCGGCGAGTCGGTCGGCGTGCGCATGATCAAGATCGAAGAGTTCTTCGAGCGCGGCGTCGATGACGTGATGGCGGAAGCGCGGGCGATCGTCGGCGATCATCCAACCTATGTCTCTTACGACATCGACTTTGTTGATCCGGCTTTTGCGCCTGGCACGGGCACGCCTGAGATCGGCGGACCAAACAGCTTTCAAGCGCAGCAGGTCTGCCGCCATCTTTACGGTTTGAACCTTGTCGGCGCCGATCTGGTCGAGGTCTCTCCGCCCTTTGATCCCGCGGGCACGACCGCGTGGCTCGGCGCGAGCCTGATGTTCGAGCTGCTCTGCGCGCTCGCCGATGCGGTCGCTCGGCGGCGAGACGCCGACTAGATAAGCATTTGGGCATATGCCGTTTTCGACGCTCTCCGCGCCTGTTCGGGCGACGCTCTTGACGCTGGCGGCCATGGGGCTGTTTGCGACCATGGGCGTGACGATCCGGCTGTCGAGCGAAGAGTTGCACCCGCTGGTGATCGTGTTCTTCCGCACCTTCTTCGGTCTGCTCTTGTTTACGCCGATGATCTGGCGTCGGGGACTGAGCGTGCTGCACACCAGGCGCTTGCCGCTTTACCTGTTGCGAGCGGTCTTCGGCACGCTGGCCATGACAGCCGGGTTCTGGGGCTTGACGCTGATCCCGCTGGCCGAAGCGACGGCGCTCAACTTCACCGCGCCTTTGTTTGCGACAATGGGGGCCGTGCTGGTGCTGGGCGAACGCATTCGTTTCCACCGCACTGCGGCGTTGATCGTCGGCTTCCTGGGCGTACTGATCGTTCTGCGTCCGGGCGCCGAGGCGTTCTCCGCCGGGGCCTGGCTCACGATCGGCGGCGCGTTTTTCATCGCCGCATCGATCATGGTCATCAAGTTTCTGACGACGACGGAGGCGCCAGACACCATCGCTCTCTACATGGTGCTGTTGCAAACGCCCGTCGCGCTGATCGCCGCCCTGTTTGTATGGGACTGGCCGTCCCTGCTCACCCTGTTCTGGCTGATCTGTCTGGCTACGGCAGGGACGCTCGCTCACCTTGCCTGGACCCATGCGATCGCCATTGCAGAGGTCACTCAGCTGCAACCACTCGAGTTCGCCAAGCTGCCGCTGACCGCCTTGTTTGGCTATCTGATTTTCGCAGAGACGCCGACCGTCTGGACGCTCGTTGGCGGCGTCGTGATCTTCGCCGCCACCGCCTATATCACCCACCGCGAGGCTCGGATGGCCCGCAGACGGGTGGTTTCGCACCCGAAGCGGGCGCCGATCGCTCCGGGTTAGGCGCTTGGTTCAGCAGCCGTCTTGCGCAGCAAAGTCAGCGCTCTATGCTCGCGCCGATCCAAACTCTGCATCTCTAGGAGCCCAGAATGTCCGACGTCGCACAGCTCATGCGCTGTATGGAGATCACCGAGCCAGGCGGCCCTGAGGTGCTGAAACTGGCGACGCGGGCGACGCCGTTCCCAGGGCCCGACGAGATCCTGATCAAGGTTCGCGCGGCTGGTGTGAACCGCCCGGATGCGCTGCAGCGGGCCGGTGCGTATCCGCCCCCTAAGGACGCCTCGGACCTGCCTGGGCTCGAAGTGGCGGGCGACGTCGTCATGGTCGGCGAGAACGTCTCGAGCTGGTCGGTCGGCGACGCGGTTTGCGCGCTGACGCCCGGCGGCGGCTACGCCGAATACTGCGTCACTCACGCAGACCACGCCCTGCCAATCCCGGGAGAGCTCGGTTACCATCAGGCGGCGGCGTTGCCTGAAACCTTCTTCACCGTTTGGGTCAACGTGTTTCAACGCGCGGCGCTGCAGCCGGGCGAAAGCCTTCTTGTTCACGGCGGCTCGAGCGGGATCGGCACAACCGCGATCCAGCTGGCCAAGGCGTTCGGCTCGCGGGTGTTCGCCACCGCAGGCTCGGCTGAGAAATGTAAAGCTTGCGAGGATCTGGGGGCCGAGCGGGCCATCAACTACCGCGACGAAGACTTCGTTGACGTCTGTAAAGAGATGACAGGCGGAAAAGGGATCGACGTCATCCTTGATATGATCGGGGGCGACTACCTGCCGAAGAACTTCAAGGTCGCGGCGGAAGACGGGCGCATTTCAAACATAGCCTTCCTCAAAGGGCCCAAGGTCGAAGTGAACTTTGCGCTCGGCATGATGAAACGGCTGACCTGGACCGGCTCGACGTTGCGACCCCGCTCCGTTGAATTCAAAGCTCAGGTCGCCGAAGAGCTTCTTGAAAAGGTCTGGCCAAGAATCGCCGCAGGACAGATCGCCCCGGTGATGGATCAGCTTTTTGATCTCGAAGACGCCGCGAAAGCGCATGCGCGGATGGAGGCCTCGGAACACATCGGAAAGATCGTCCTGACTGTTTAAACGCTACACTCCACAGCTGGAGTTCCCTCACGGAAACCGGTATAATTCCCGTGTTCTGAATTTGAAGACTGGCAATTCGGTCTGAAAGAGGGGACCCTATGAAACTTGCGCATTCTTTGGTCGCGTCTTTTGCGGCAGCTCTCCTTCTGACCGCTTGCGCGACCGAGCCAAAGGAAGAAGCGGCGGCGCCCGAGACCGCCACAGCCGAGGCGGCCGCGCCAGCCGCGGCGCAGACGCCGGCTCCGCCTCCAGCGGAAGAGTCGGCGGCAGCCGAACCACTGGAGTGCGGGAAAGCCTCCTACTACGCCGACAAATTCAACGGGCGCCCCACATCGAGCGGCGAACCATACGATTCCACCAAGCTGACGGCTGCGCATAAGACCCTGCCCTTCGGCACGGTTCTCAAAGTCACAATGAGCGGAACCGACAAAACAACCACGGTGACAGTCAACGATCGAGGCCCTTTCACGCCCGGCCGGATCATCGATCTTTCACGCGCCGCCGCGGAAGAGATCGGGCTGGTCACCGCTGGCGTCGCCGAGGTTTGCATCGCCGAGAGCGGATAGCCCCGACGGCGCACGGGCCGACCGCCCCGAACCGGGACGCCTTCTGGGCGTCGGCCGATCGCCTGAGAGAGGAAGAGAGAGAGGACGCACGCCATCCTCGGCTCGTTGACCGAGCTGCAGGACAGCTTACGACGTCAGTCAACGCGGCGCCGGCAACTCTAGACCTGACTGGCGGCAGTCTCGCACGACGTCCCGCCCGCAGCGGCGCAAGGCGAGATCCTTGGTCAGGCAAATGCGAACCTCGGAGAAACGACCGTCGCGGCATTTCACCGTGACGCCGTCGCGATCCATTTCCGGATTAGCTTCCAGGAACGCCGCCTCGATCACCTTTGCGTCGACACGCAGATCACGCGCGATGCGATCGAGGCTCGGCGGAATCGTCACCGCCTCGACCGCAGCGCGAGACGCGGCGAGATAGCGTTCCGCGCTCACGCCAGCGCAGCGACCGTGCTTGCGCCATTGATAGGCCAGAAGGCCGCGGCTTTCGGTGAGGTCCTCGTACTGCGCCAACTCTCGATTGGTGGGATCGGCCTCGCCGCTTGGACAATCCTGCGGATAGCCCTTGTCAAACTGAGGCCAAAGGCCGTGAAGGATGAACCGCCGCCCCTGGCCGCACTGATCGGCGTCGGGGCGGCTTTCGCAAAACGACGGCGACCAGCTGAGCGCCAAAACGTAATAATCAAAGGGCTGATCCGCTTTGGCCAAGGACGTTGGACCCCCCTGACCATTGCCCAACCAACCGGCCAACGCCGCCACGACGAGGACCAGGACGCCTCCCGCAGTCAGGCCCTTTCTTCCGACCAACCCTTTTGACATTCGTGATTTTCCCCTTTTCGTCGCGCCCGCCGACGTCTATCTATCAGAAATCCCCGAAATTGGCAGACGCCCCGCGCTGGGAAAGGGACCGAAACCCGGTCCCGCGCAGACAGGAGTAATTTACGTGCAACCGTTGATGCCGAAAGCCACCGCCGTTTGGCTGGTGGACAACACCACTCTCACCTTCGAGCAGATCGCCGAATTCGTCGGCATGCACCCGTTGGAGATCTCCGGGATCGCTGACGGAGAGGTCGCGGTTGGCATCAAGGGCTTTGACCCGGTCTCGAACAGCCAGCTCGATGCTGACGAGATCGAGAAAGCGCAGAATGATCCGAAGTACCGGATGAAGCTGAAGGCCGCGATCCAAACCCCTCCGGTGAAGAAAAAAGCGCCGCGCTACACGCCGCTGTCCAAGCGGCAGGAGCGTCCGTCCGCGATCGCGTGGCTCGTGCGCAACCACCCCGAACTTGCGGACAGTCAGATCAGCAAGCTGCTCGGCACGACCAAACAGACGATCGAGTCGATTCGGAACAAGTCGCATTGGAACTCGGCCAACATTCAGCCGGTCGATCCGGTGGCGCTTGGGTTATGCCGTCAGATCGACCTCGATGCGGCGGTGAAGAAAGCCGCGGACAAGAAAGCGAAAATGGACGCCGAACTCGGCGTGGCGGCCCCTGCGGAACGCGACACCCTCATGAGCACGGAGGACTCTCTGGCGCCGCCTATGGGCGACAGCCAGACGATCGTTCCAGCCGAAGAGGAAGCCGCAGCACGCAGTCTCGAGGACCTTGGAGCATTCATCGAGTCGAGAGATCCCGCCTCGGAAGACCGCGAGGAACCCGCTATTGATCCCGACTCGATCTTCAACCTCCCAAAAGGCGGCGGCGAGGATGACGACGAAGCGGCGGACAAGGTCTAGGGCGCTATTCGGCGGCCACATCGTTCGCGACTGACGTCGCGGTCGCCAGATGCGCGATCGCGGCCTCAACGGCCCCGCTTCCGTGCGCCCATCCCAAGGACTTCAAACCAAGATCGATCGTGGAAAGCGCGCCGAGCATCATCGGCGCGTTCACATGCCCCATGTGAGCGACGCGGAACATGTTTTCGCTCAGATCGCCGATGCCGACCCCGAGCGTGACGCCGCAGACCTCTTGCGTGAACCGGCGCAGCTCGGCCGAGTCGCGCCCACCGCCGACGGAGACTGTGGTGACCGTGTCGCTGCGCTCAGCCGGGTCCGGCACACGGCAACTCAGAACGCCGCCCTCGCCCCAAACATCGATCGCCACACGCGTCGCGCCCGCGAGGAGCGCATGTCGACGCCACGCCGTCTCGAGACCTTCCTCGTTCAGCAGCATGTCCAGCGCCCGGCGGAGCCCGAACAACAGATGCTCGGGCGGGGTGCCGCAATACTTCTGGTAATGGAGCTCGCCCTCGCGGAAATCCCAGTCCCAGTAGAAAGTCTTCATATCCGCGGTCGGCGCCGCCGCCTTGGCGCGAGGTCCCGCCGCGACGAAGGACATGCCCGGCGGCGTCATCAGCCCCTTTTGCGAGCCGGTCAGCGCCAGATCGACGCCCCAGGCGTCCATTTCAAAGGGAACGCAACCGATGGAGGCGATTCCATCGACCATGAAGAGCGCCGGGTGTCCGGCCGCGTCGATGGCTCCGCGAATGGCGGCGATATCATTGATGACGCCCGAGGCGGTGTCGATCTGCACCACGAGGATCGCCTTGATCTCGTGACCGGCGTCCGCGCGGAGCCGGGCTTCGACAGCAGATGGATCGACCGAGCCTTGGGGCTTACCTGGGAGAACCTCGACCTCGGCGCCCATCATGATCGCCATGTCGCCCCATCCCAACGCGAACTTGCCGGACTCGAGCACCAGAACCTTGTCGCCACGCGACAGCGTGTTGGCGAGCGCGGCCTCCCACGCGCCGTGACCGTTGGCGATGTAGAGATAGATGTCCGCGGTCTCGGACCGGAAAACGCGCTTCATGTCGGCGCGAACCGACTCTGTGATCCCCTCCAGCTCGCCGGCGTAGATGTCGATCGCCGGCCGGTGCATGGCCTGCAACACCTCGTCAGGCACCGTCGTCGGGCCCGGGATAGCGAGAAACTGGCGGCCGAATGAAAGCGTCATGACAGTCCCTTGGACATGCGTTGTTCCCTTCCCCGTTATAGGGCGAAACACGCGGTGGAAAGTCCAGTCAACAGCGCTGATGACCAGCATCACCGCACGTGATTGACGCGCCTAGCGGATCAGCTTGTAGATCGCGATCGCGCTGACGGCGTAGATGCTGGTGAGCGTCAGGACCGTGGTCCATGGCGCGCCGTATCCGAACACAAGCTTCGCCAGCGCCGCCGCGCCCACCGCCAACACCACCGCGGCGACCAGATAGGCCGCAGCCCCTCGCTTTGCCCCGAGGATGAACGGCAGCAGCGCCGCTCCGCCGATGGCCACGCCGAACCTGCCCGGCGCTTGGGTCGTCAGCTTCATGAAGTCGAGACCGAACAACACTTGCGCGGCGAGATTGTCGATCAGCGTCGCGCCGATCCCGGCGATCAGGACCGCAACAATGGTCTTCCCGTCCATGACGCCCTCCTGGTCAGGTGATGATCCGATAGACCAACACTGCGACGGCCGAGCCGACGCCCGTTACGGTAAGCAGCTGCATGATCGGTCGGCAGCTCTCTGGCAGCGGCGAGGAGAAACACGCCGGACCCAACTGGTCGAACGGGACGTCAACGCCAAGATAGACCAGGCCCGCGAGCATCGCCGCCGTCAGGATCGCGACCGAGAAGAGGTAGCTCTTCACGCCGCTCATCAGCAGGAAGATGATCGGCAGCAGAACGGCCGCGCCGCCAGTGGCGCCGATCTTTTGTGGATCGCTCAGCAAGCTCTCCAGCCATCCTTCCTGGAAAAGGCTGTCCGCCGCAAAGCCGCCGGCCGCGGTCGAGCCCGCCGCCGCGAGCACCATCGCGATGATCTTCCATTTCAGACTGTTGAGCATCCCTCTCTCCCCTCGTCTGCGCCCGAGCGCTGATCCCGCGACTCAGGTTTCCTTCGCCCGCTCCCGTAGCACGAATTTCTGGATCTTGCCTGTCGAGGTTTTCGGAAGCTCGCCGAACACGACCTTTCGCGGGCACTTAAAGTGCGCCAAGTGATCGCGACACCACGCGATCGCCGCGGCCTCGTCCAACGTGGCCCCGTCCCGAAGCTCGACGAAGGCGCACGGCGTCTCGCCCCATTTCTCGTCCGGCATCGCGACGACAGCGGCGGATATCACCTCCGGGTGCTTGAAGAGCGCCTCTTCCACCTCGATCGAGGAGATGTTCTCGCCGCCGGAGATGATGATGTCCTTCGAGCGGTCCTTCAGCTGCACATAACCGTCCGGATGCATGACGCCGAGATCGCCGGTGTGAAACCAACCGCCGGCGAAGGCTTTCTCGGTCGCGGCCGCGTTTTTGAGATAGCCTTTCATCACGACATTGCCGCGCATCATCACTTCGCCCATCGTCTCGCCGTCGGGCGGCGTCTGCGCCATCGTCTGCGGGTCGAGCACCGTCAGGCCTTCAAGAGCCGCGTAGCGCACGCCCTGACGCGCCTTTTTCGCCGCCTGCTCGGGCGCCGAGAGCGCATCCCAATCGCGCTTCCATTCGTTCACGACGGCCGGGCCGTAGACTTCGGTCAGCCCATATACATGGGTCACGTCGAACCCGGCGCTCGCCATGCCCGCCAGCACGGACTCCGGCGGCGGCGCGGCGGCGGTCAGAAACTCGACACGCCAGTCGAAGTCGCGGCGGACGTCCTCAGACGCGTTCAAGAGCAAGGACATCACGATCGGCGCGCCGCACAGATGGGTCACGCGGCGCCGTGCGATGGCGTCGTACATCGCGTCGTCCCGCACGTAGCGCAGGCACACATGGGTGCCGGCGTTGATCGAGACCGACCACGGGAAGCACCACCCGTTGCAGTGGAACATCGGCAGCGTCCACAGATAGACGGGGTGTTTGCCCATGGCGGCAGTGACCACATTGCCAGTGGCCAGCAGGTTCGCGCCGCGATGATGGTACACGACGCCCTTCGGGTCGCCGGTGGTGCCCGACGTGTAGTTGAGCGTGATCGCGTCCCACTCATCGCCCGGCATTCCCCAGTCAAAACCCGGATCGCCGGATGCGAGGAAGGCTTCGTACTCGATCGCGCCGAACGGTGCGCCGTCGACCTCCAGCGTCGGGTCGATGTAGTCGATGATGATCGGGCGTGGCCCTGACATGTGGTCCAGCGCAGCGCGAAGGACCGGCGTCAGCTCCTTGTCGACGATCACGGCTTTCGCCTCGCCATGCCCCAAGATGAAGCCGATGGTTTCGGCGTCGAGCCGGGTGTTCAGCGCATTAAGCACCGCCCCGGCCATGGGGACCCCGTAATGCGCCTCGAGCTGAGGGGGCGTGTTGTGGAGCAAGGTCGAAACCGTGTCGTTCTTCCCGATCCCATGCGCTCGTAGGGCCGACGCCAACCGACGGGACCGCTCATAGAATTCGGCGTAGCTCCAGCTCAGGTCCCCATGCTTGATCGCGGGATGGTCCGGAAACACCATGGCCGCGCGTTCTAGAAACGGCAGTGGCGTCAGGGGTTGGTGGTTGGCTGGCGTTTGAGGCAACTGATCGTAAGGACTGGTCACTGAAATGGCTTTCCTTGGCGGTCTCGGTTTAACGGTCTCAGTTTAGCGATCTTGGCGACTCAGCCCGAAAGAGAGCGGCGATACGTCACTGGTGCGACTACGTTATTTGAGCCAGAGCAATGCGCAATGTTGCGCTGCGGGCTCCAGTCCGTCGATACTAAAGCTCAGCGATAAGAAGCATCTTCAAAGGGTGGAGGAAACGGTGACCAGCTACAAAGACGTCTACGAGGGCTGGAAGGCCGATCCCGAAGCATTCTGGATGGAAGCCGCAAAGGCCATCGACTGGGATGTACCGCCCACGAAAGCGCTCGAAGATGCGGACGCTCCGATCTACCGATGGTTCGCCGATGCGAAGATGAACACCTGCTGGAACGCCGTCGACCGCCATGTCGCGGACGGGCGCGGAGCCCAGCCGGCGATCATCTACGACAGCCCCATCACCGACGCCAAACGGGTGATCACCTATCTCGAGCTGCAGGAGATGACCCAGAAGATCGGCGGCGCGCTGCAGGCCCGCGGGGTCGGCAAAGGCGATCGCGTCATCATCTACATGCCAATGGTGCCGGAGGCCGTGGCGGCGATGCTGTCCTGCGCGCGGATCGGTGCGATCCACTCGGTCGTCTTTGGCGGCTTTGCGGCGCACGAACTCGCTGTCCGCATCGACGACGCCAAACCGAAGGCGATCCTCGCGGCGTCTTGCGGGGTCGAGCCTGGCCGCGTCGTGCCTTACAAACCGCTGCTCGACGACGCCATCGACCAGGCGACGCATAAGCCGGACACGTGCCTTATCCTCCAGCGCGAGCAGGCGAAGGCCGATCTGATCCCGGACCGCGATCTCGACTGGTTCGAGGCGCAAGAGGGCGTCGCGCCGGCCGATTGCGTTTCGGTGAGCGGGGCCGACCCGGTCTATATCCTCTACACGTCCGGCACGACCGGGCAGCCGAAAGGCGTCGTCCGCCACAACGGCGGGCACGCGGTGGCGCTGCACTGGACATTGAAGATCATCTACGACACCGATCCGGGCGACGTTTACTGGGCGGCGTCTGACGTGGGTTGGGTCGTCGGCCACTCCTACATCTGCTACGCGCCGCTGCTGAAAGGCTGTACGACTGTGGTCTTCGAGGGCAAGCCGGTCGGCACGCCCGACGCCGGCACGTTCTGGCGCGTGATCTCGGAACACAATGTTCGCGTGCTCTTCACTGCGCCCACCGCGTTCCGCGCCATCAAACGCGAGGATCCGACCGGCGAGTTCGTGAAGAAATACGACCTCTCCTGCCTGAAAGCGCTTTATCTGGCCGGCGAGCGCGCCGATCCGGACACGATCGAATGGGCGCAACAGCAGTTGGGCGTGCCGGTGATCGATCACTGGTGGCAGACCGAGACCGGCTGGGCGATCGCCGGCAACCCGATGGGCGTCGAGCAGCTTCCTGTCAAACTCGGCTCGCCGACCGTGGCGATGCCTGGATACGACGTTCAGATCCTGAACGAAGGCGGACATCCGATGGCGCCCGGCGAACTCGGAGCGATCTGCGTGAAGCTGCCCATGCCTCCGGGCTGTCTACCGACGCTGTGGAACGCTGAGGAACGCTATCTGAAATCGTATCTCACGGCGTTCCCCGGCTACTACGAGACCGGTGACGCGGGCATGATGGACGAGGACGGTTACCTCTACATCATGGCGCGCACAGACGACGTCATCAACGTCGCGGGACACCGGCTCTCCACCGGCGCGATGGAGGAGGTGCTCGCCGCGCATCCCGACGTCGCCGAATGCGCGGTCATTGGCGTGACCGACCAGCTCAAGGGCCAGTTGCCGCTCGGCTTCGTCTGTCTGAACGCCGGCTGCGACCGTCCGCACGAAGAGATCGCCGGCGAATGCGTGAAACTGGTGCGCGAGCAGATCGGCCCTGTCGCCGCCTTCAAGCTGGTGACCGTGGTCGACCGGCTGCCGAAGACTCGCTCGGGCAAGATCCTGCGCGCGACGATGGTCAAGATCGCCGATAGCGCCGAGTTCAAAATGCCCGCGACGATCGACGACCCGGTGATCCTCGACGAGATCAAGGAGGCGCTGAAGGGCCTCGGCTACGCGTCGACGGCGTGACAGAGCGCGCCATGCCGATCGAGAACTTCTTCAACCTCGCCGAAAGAGGTCGTGGCGTAGAGCGAGAGCTGGCGCCGGGCATCACCGCCACGGTCTATCCGGGCGAGCACGCGATGGTGTCGATCGTACGTTTCGAGCCAAACACGCGCGGCACGCTGCATCACCACCCGGAGGAACAATGGGGCTTCTGCCAGGAAGGCTCGGGCAAGCGTATCCAGGGCGATCTGACGGTCGATGTCGGCCCCGGCGATTTCTGGCGAACACCCGGGGATCTGCCGCACACGATGGAGGCGGGCGCGGAGGGGCTGGTCGTGGTCGACGTCTTCGCGCCGCCGCGCAAAGCGTATGAGAAGGCCGGCTCAGGGTTCGGGACGGAGGACGCGTGACCGTTCGCCGACACCACTGCTCGATCACGAACCTCACCGAAGAAGAGGCGACGTTCTGGCGAACCGTTCCGTCGGCGGTCGCGTCCGACGCAATGGGGCGCTCGGGCGCCATGGTGGGCGCGATCAAGCCTTTGCACCCGTCGATGAAGCTGCTTTCTCAGGCGCGCACCGCCGACTGTATGGTCGGCGACAACAGCGCGCTGCACGCCCTGATCAACCGAAGCGGCGCCTACGAGGCGCTGGTAGTGAACGGCCAAGGCTCCGAAGACATCGCGCTTTTTGGCGGCGTTCTCAGTCGGGCTGCAATGGCTCGGGGCCTCGACGGCCTTGTGATTGACGGCGCCGTGCGCGACTCGGCGGAGATCATCGACCTTGGGTTCCCCTGTTTCACCCGGGCGGTCGTCCCACGCGGCCCACACAAAGGCTTTGGCGGGGTGATCGACGGGCCGATCGCGTGCGGCGGGCTGTCTGTAGAGCCCGGCGACATCGTTATCGGAGACGCAGACGGCGTCAGCGTGGTGCCGTACCATCGACGCGAAGATATCCGCGCAGAAGTGGAGAAGATCCAGATGCGCGAGAAGCGCGCGCTGGAACTGATCGCTGAAGGTCGATCGCCGTCCGAGCTTTACGGCGATCCAGAGGTGAAAGTCATCTAATCGGGTCCTTTCGAACCGACGACTATACGACGTTTCTCAGTATTCAAATGAAACCAATAAAGTCCTTGTTTGAAATCTTCATTTAAAGTGTTTGTATCCCGAATTTTATCTATTAAGTCAAAAGTATTCGAGTGCTTTTGACGCGCTTGTGAGGTCGCCACGGCTTTCACGAGACGGGAAAGCCGTGCGCTCTTTTTGAGACCTTGAGGCGAAGCCGATGACTGACATTATGGAGACGCAGCAGCGGCGGAAAATCATCCGCGCCGGGCTGATTGGAAATCTGTCCGAATGGTACGATTTCGCGATCTACGGCTATTTCATTACTGTAATCAGCCCACAGTTCTTTCCATCGGATAATCCGACTGTCTCGCTTCTGGCGGCTTTCGGAGCGTTCGCAGCGGGTTTCATCGTCCGGCCTCTTGGCGCCGCGGTCTTCGGCTATATTGGCGACAAACTCGGGCGAGCCAAGGCGCTGACAATCTCGATCTGGGCGATGGCGATCCCTACTGTCCTGATCGGGATTTTGCCCAACTACGAGGCGATCGGCGTGCTCGCGCCGATCATGATCCTACTGCTGCGTGTCGTCCAAGGCTTGTCGGTTGGCGGAGAGTTCACCAGCTCGATCATTTTTCTTGTGGAGCGGGCCGAGCCTCATCGTCGCTCCTTCACCGGTTGCTGGAGCAAATTCGGCGCAACCAGCGGGATCCTTTTGGGCGCGGCGACCGGCGCGTTGCTTAGCTCAATCCTGACCGAGCAGCAGATCGCCGACTGGGGCTGGCGGCTGCCGTTTTTTCTCGGTGCGTTTACTGGGCTCGTTGGCGTGTATTTGCGTCGCCAGGTGAGCACCGAGCAAAAAATCGGCCCACCCCTGCACAGCCCGATTAAGGAGGCGTTCCGCTCGCACTGGCGCCTGATCGTAAAGCTTGCGGCGATGAAGATTGCATTGGGCGTCGGCTATTACACAGCTTTTGTCTACGGCGTTACATACATCCGCGACGTGGACGGACTTTCGAGCACAAGAGCGTACGAAGTGAACGTCCTCGCGATGTTGGTTCTGCTGGCCCTGATCCCCATCGCCGCGCTGCTCGCCGACCGGATCGGACGACGGCCGATGTTGGTGGTCGGAACCGGCATCCTCACATTCGGCGCTGTCCCTTTTTTCATGCTGATGCACAACACTGACCCGGCGACAATCCTGTTGGGTGAGATCGGCTTCGCGCTGGGAATTGCGACGTTCTCGGCAGGATTGACCGCAGCGGTCGTCGAGCTGACGCCGCCGGAGGTGCGGTGCACCACCATCGCGCTCAGCCATAACATTGCGATGGCGCTCTTTGGCGGGACCACGCCGTTGATCGCCACCTGGCTGATCGCTTCAACCGGGGATCCGCTGTCGCCAGGGTATTGGGTTGCGGCGGGGAGCGCGATCAGCTTCCTGACGATCGTGCTCTTCGTCCCAGAGACGCGGCTGAGGCCGCTATTTCCAACGGCGACCGCGGCCGCTTGATTGGAACCTGAGGCGGCGGCCGAACTCGACCGCGCCCGCCGCCTCTCGATCGCTCACAATCCCATGGGGTGCGCGTGAGATCCGTTGCCGAGCCCGCTGTCACTGGTAGGTTTGTCGCAACGAACCGCCTCGTGGAGTCGTCTTCATGCTTGAATTCTCGCAGACAACCGCGGATGGGCTGAGCCTGCTCGCCTCTATCTTTGTCTTTGCGATCGGCGCTTTGGCGCTGATCGTCGTCGTAATGTTCTTCATTGATATCGGCCAGACCCGCGACGCGGTGCGCCGCAACTACCCGGTGATTGGACGCTTCCGGTACCTTTTCTCGACGCTTGGCGAGTTCTTTCGGCAGTACTTCTTCGCGATGGATCGCGAGGAGATGCCGTTCAACCGGGCGGAGCGCGAATGGGTTTATCGGTCGAGCGCGGGCGAAGACAACACGGTCGCCTTCGGATCGACGCGGAACTTGTCGCCGGTGGGAACGCCGATCTTTGTGAACTGCCCTTTCCCGACAATCGACGCGAACGCGTTGGATGCCGAGCCGCTGACAATCGGCCCGGGCGCCCGGTCCCCCTATCGGGCGCAGTCCATCATCAACATCTCCGGTATGAGCTACGGCGCGCTCTCGAAACCGGCCGTCAAGGCGTTGTCCAAGGGCGCGAAACGGGCGGGTTGCTGGCTGAACACCGGGGAGGGCGGATTGTCGCCCTATCACCTGAAAGGCGGCTGCGACATCGTGTTTCAAATCGGCACTGCGAAATACGGCGTTCGCAACGAAGACGGGACTCTGTCTGAAGAGAAACTGCGCCAGGTCGCGGCGACGCCGCAGGTCAAGATGTTTGAAATCAAGCTGAGCCAAGGAGCGAAGCCTGGAAAAGGCGGCATCCTGCCTGCCGAGAAGGTCAATCGGGAGATCGCCAAGATCCGCGGCATCCCTGTCGGCAAGGCGTCGATTTCTCCAAACGCGCATCCCGAACTGAGCGCCATCGGCGATATTCTCGACATGGTCGGGCGCTACCGCGAGGTCACGGGCAAACCGGTCGGCTTCAAAACCGTGATCGGCGCGTATGGATGGCTTGAGGAGCTGTGCCAGGAAATCGTGCGCCGCGGCGAAGACAGCGCGCCGGATTTCATCACCGTCGACGGCGGCGACGGCGGCACCGGAGCCGCTCCGATGCCGTTGATGGACAATGTCGGACTGCCCTTACGCGAGGCCCTCCCGAAGCTCGTCGACATTCTGGAGACATACGGGCTGAAGAAGCGGGTGCGCGTGATCGCGTCAGGCAAACTGATTACCCCGGCCGAAGCCGCTTGGGCGCTATGCGCCGGCGCCGACTTCATCACCTCGGCCCGTGGTTTTATGTTCGCGCTGGGCTGCATTCAGGCCATGAAATGCAACAAGAACACGTGCCCGACCGGGATCACGACCCACGACCGCCGATTGCAACGCGGCTTGAACCCCGCGGACAAGGCCGTGCGCGTCAAAAACTTCGTCGAGAAACTTCGGTACGGCGTCGGGACGATCGCGCATAGCTGCGGCGTTCCTCACCCGCGGAAGCTGGCGCGCCGGCATGTTCGAATCGTCCAGCAAGACGGCCGCTCTATCCCGCTGGATGAGCTCTATCCGCGGCAGTCGCCGCATCCTGCGCCTTTGGCGGCCGAATAGCCCCCAGACGACTAGCTCGCAGACGAATAGCTCGCAGAAACGAAAAGCCCCGCTCGCGCTGCGAGCGGGGCGACTTGCGGGTCAATCGGACCTCGCATAATCGGCAGATTGCCTTTGGCCGATCCCTGATCGGCTCTGATCAGGCTCATCGAGGCAGATCCGGTCCCGATAAGCCGAGTGTCTTCCCCCACATCGTATTGATTGGTGTCGTGGACGCCGCGCTGGCCAGCGCCTGGCTGTCATGCCTGGCGTTTTCGCAGCTGCCACGGGGTTCTGACTTCAGCAGAACCCAACTTTCTGTGCCGGTGGCTCCATGCGGTTTCGCACCTCCCTGCTCAACCTACGAACACGACGTTGCGTTTCGATCCGCGGCAGTAGCGCCACCGCTTTCCGCCGGATTTGCACGCAGCGCATCGTTAGATGCGCCAAACGCGAAACTGGGCCAACGGGTCGCCGAAAATGCGATTCGTACCGCTTCGTCCCTGAAATGGTGCGTGTGAACATAACCTTGCGTCAAGCGCATAATCGGACCGAAGTCTCACCCGGTTTAAGTCATGGGCGTGCAAATTCACTTGTCTCTAACCCTGATCTCGATCACTCCAACTTGGTAAGGTCTTTGCGACACGATCGCGTTTTGAGGACCTTTGTTGTTCTCGCAGACGTCACTTGAGGCGTGGAAAGACGCCGACACAATCTCCGGAGACGACATCTCATGTTCATCAGCCTCAGCGGACGCAAACCATGAGCGGCGATTTCGACGGCAAGACAGTCATTGTTACTGGCGCAGGGCGTGGTATCGGCCGGTCGATCTCCGCACGGCTGATTGACCGCGGGGCGCGCGTAATGATGGCCGACTCGGACGAGGATCTTCTGCGGCAGGCCCGGGATAGCTTCCCCGACAGCACCGAGCACCTCGCCCGCTTCACCTGCAACATCAGTCAGAAGTTCGGGGTCAACAACCTCCTCGCCGCAACCCTCGACGCATTCGACCGCATTGACGCGCTGATCACATGCCCAGTGGACAGCGAACGAGGCGATCCGCTTTCGCTGAGCGCCGACGCGCTCGATCGGGTGATGGCCTCAAACCTTCGATCGGCGTTTCTGGTCAGCAAGGTGATCGCGACCCGAATGATTGAACAGTCCAAAGACGCGGAAAACGGCGCGCCTGCCGGGTCGATCGTCCATGTGTCTTCACTCGCCGGTCAGATCGCCTCGCCGGAGATCACCTCTTTCGCGATCTCTTGCGCCGCCCTCGATTCGTTGACGCGTTCGCTCGCGGGCACCTTGTCCCCGCTCCGGATCCGCGGGAACGGCGTGGCTCCGGGCGGTGGGATGACCAACAGGTTGCGCGACGCGATCGCGTCGCATCCCGAATTGCGTCCGGCGCTGATCAACGCGACCCCGCTTGGGCGTATCGGCGACGCCGAGGAAGCCGCAAAAGCGGCGTTGTTCCTTTCATCCGAGCAAGCAAGCTTCATCACCGGTCAAATCATCACGGTGGATGGCGGCCGTTCAGCGCTCGATCCACTCACAGCATCCGAGATTTAAGCGGGTCTAGTGCCGGAAATGGCGCTGGCCGGTGAACACCATCGCAAGGCCGCGTTCATCAGCGGCGGCGATCACTTCGTCGTCGCGCATCGCGCCTCCCGGCTGGATGATCGCAGTCGCGCCCGCCTCCGCCGCGGCGATGAGGCCGTCCAGGAATGGGAAAAACGCGTCCGAGGCGACGACAGCCCCTTTGGCGAAACTCTCTGCGGCGCCGGCGGCGTCCGCCATGTCTTGCGCCTTATGCGCGGCGACCCGCGTCGAATCGATCCGGCTCATCTGCCCTGCTCCGATGCCGACGCTCCGTTGGTCCTTTGCGTAGACGATGGCGTTCGATTTCACGTGTTTCGCCACCTTCCAGGCGAAGAGGAGATCGGCGGTCTCCTCGGTCGAGGGAGCGCGCTGTGTGACGACTTTCAGGTCTGACGCGGTGGTAACGCCTGCGTCGCGGTCCTGCACAAGGTATCCGCCGGCGACCGGTTTGACGAGCCTGCCGGACGCCGCCGGCTCCGGCATATCTTGGGTCAACATGAGCCTCAGGTTGGCTTTCGCCGCGAAGACGGCTTTCGCTTCGTCCGTCGCTCCTGGCGCGATCACCACCTCGGTGAAGATCTTCACAATCTCTTCTGCGGTCTCCTGATCAAGCGGCCGGTTGAGCGCGACGATGCCGCCGAACGCGCTGGTGGGATCGCCTTCATGCGCCCTGCGGTACGCGTCGAGCAGACTGCCGCCGAGCGCAACCCCGCAAGGGTTGGCGTGTTTGATGATCGCACATGCGGGGCGCCCAAGACCGTTGAGCTCGCCCGCAAGCTCAAACGCGGCGTCCGCATCAGCGATGTTGTTGTACGAGAGCTCTTTGCCTTGGATCAGTTCAGCCGCCGCGACGCCAGGCCGCCCGTCCGTCGGGTCTCGATAAAAGGCTGCGGACTGATGCGGGTTCTCGCCGTAGCGCAGCTCCACGCTCTTTTCGGCGGCCGTCAACAAGCGCTCTGGATAGTTCTGACCAAGGCGTTGAGCGAACCAGTTCGAAACAGCCACGTCATACGCCGCTGTCATCGCGTACGCTTTCTGGGCGAGGCCACGTCTTGTCAGAAGGCTTGTCGCGCCGTCGTTCGCGTCCAGCTCGGCCAACACGGTCGAGTAGTCGAACGGATCGGTCACGACCGCCACGTGATCGTGGTTCTTGGCGGCTGCGCGGATCATCGCCGGGCCGCCGATATCGATGTTCTCGATGCAGGTTGGCTCGTCTGCGCCCGACGCGACGGTCGCCTCGAACGGATAAAGGTTCACGGCCAACAGATCGATCGCCGGCACGTCGTGCTCGGCCATGGCGGCGGCGTGGTCAGGATTGTCGCGCAGCGCCAACAGACCGCCATGGACCATCGGATGCAGGGTTTTGACGCGACCGTCCATCATCTCCGGAAAGCCGGTCAGTTCCGAAACGTCGCGGACCGTCAGCCCAGCCTCCCGCAGAGCTCTCGCCGTGCCGCCGGTCGACACCAGTTCGACGCCGTGTTTGGCGAGGCCGGCGGCGAAGGCCGTCACGCCGGCCTTATCAGAAACAGAGATCAAAGCGCGTCGTACGGGAGCAAGGTCGGTGGGCATCTGGAAAGCTCGTTTGTGACTGGACGGGACAGCGCGGGATAATGCGCCGAGAGGATCAGCGCTGTTTAAACGACCGCAATCGGGTTGCCGCAAGGTTTTCTGAGTCGCGAAACGGCCTCGGCCGACAGCGCTAACTCGCGATTGGGTCGAGCAGAGCGGCCACATCAAGCTCCATCTGCGAGAGCTCGCCAACTCGGCGGAACGCCCAGCGCACCCGCGTGGATCGCTCCAGCACGCCGCCGACGATTGCAATCTGATGGGTGTCGCGTGGGGCGCCCGCCTCATCGATGTAGACGCTTGGCTCGATCGAGAGACGCCCGCCGGATTGCCGCATCACCCAGGCTTCGCCGCTGGGCAGCTGCAGCGTCGCGGCCTCGCCGTCAGCCACCATCTCGGCCTTGACGTCAGGATGCAGATGAAACCGCACCGCAAACGGCGCTCCCAAGGCCTTCTGAGCCCCACGCAGCTTGTTCATTCGTCGTTTGAACGCCGCGGCTCCGTCCGCCTCGATCTCCAGTCGATCCTCGCCACGAAAATCGCCGCCGTCCGCGCTCAGGAACATGCGTCGTGTGAGCGAGAGGCCGTGAGTCGCGACATAACCGTTATGGCCGCCCAATACCCAGACGCCGTTCGCTTCTTCCTTGCGTTCAGTCGTCAAGTCGCCCGGGCCGACAAGGGCCTCGTCCCTAAGCCCCCGACCCTTGCGAGCGGCTAAAACGGGCCGAGCCGACGAGATGTCTTCCAGCACGAAAGTCGATTGCGCCGCCGAGCTGCGCAAGGAAGAGGCCCACTCCGCATCGAGGTGCGCGCCACCGCCGCACCCGACGATGACCCGACGACGCCCCACCGACAGACTGATCGACAACGCGCCAGCGTGCACCGTGCGCGCGGCCGGCCCGGTCGGCGCGGCTCCGACATCCATCAGGATCTGCGTCCGTCCCTCTCGCACGCGCTGAAAGCCCGACGCCGGCAGCTCCGCTGGGATCTCTTCATAGACGCCGAGTTCAGCCGCCAAAGCGTCGACGCGCCCATCGCCATAGGCCCGGCCGCCGTTGAACAGCGCCAAACCGCCATCGAGGTCGCGAAAGAAACGCACGACCCGAGACAAACGCCGAGCCGCGTCCTCAAGCGTCGCGGGAACCTCGCGCCCGCTCATCCCGCAAAACCGGATAAGCGTTGCGATCAGCTTCAAGATTTCGAACGAGTCCGAGGGCGCGCGCGTCACGGACGCTCCATCTGCGTCGAGCGACTCGACCAGAGCGCTCTGCAACCTCGCAAACGCCTCAACGACTTGCGCGTCGCGATCCTTCAGCGTGATCGCCGCCGTCGCCAAAGCGCCTGCGGCGATGACGCGAGACGGACCCGGATCACAGAAGGTCCAATGGTCCCTCAGCCATTCTTCGTGAACCGCAAGCCCCGTCAGCAGCGCTTGGGCGGCTGTCTCTCTGTTCGGCCCTTTCGGCGCGATCAACGACGCGTGGACCAGCCAGTTTTGCAGTCGCCGCCCGGTCAGGTCGGGCCTCCAGGCGGTCGACTCATACTTCGCGAACTGATCTAGCCAGCCGCTCACTGACGCCCAACTCATCTCGGCCGCGCGATCGTCTCCGACTGCGGCGAGATCGCTCAACCAGTCGAACCCGTGCGCCTCTTCAGACCATCCGAGCGTCGGCGCATCGCCCCGCCACATGAGACGCGGCGACAGTTCGCGATCGACGCCTGCAAAGGAGAAGACGCCGGACATGAGACGCCGTCCAACCTCGACCCGTCCAAACGGATCTGACGGCCACTGCCGGTTCAACGGAGACGGCTTCGCCCGCGCCTGAGCGGCGCGAAAGGCGCGCGGATCGATGTATCTTTCTCGGAATCGCGCCGCCGCATTCTCCAAAGCGAGTTGCGCCATTCGTGAAACCGAGCTGGTCATCCTGATCGAAGTCCCCGTGTTTCAACACCCTGCGGGCCGCGTCACGTTTACCGTGGACGCCCCGGCGTCGCGAGATCAATTTCTCACGCAGTTGACGCTTGCTTTTCGAACCTGGCGACAAAAAAGCCGTCCATGCCGCCACGATCCGTCCAGAGGGCCGGCGTCAGACGGAGCCAGCCGCCGTCGCAGATCGCCTCGGGGACGCCGAACCGATCCGCAGCGATCCGTCGGGTTCGAGCATCATCCGTGCGATCGAGGAAGGCCGCCGCGCGATCTTCGCCCTCCGCCTTGAACAGCGAGCAGGTGCAGTACACCAAGACGCCCCCCGGCCGGAGCATTCGCCACGCTGCGTCCAGCAGGTTGTCCTGGAGTGTGACGAGGTCGCGCAATCCCGCGAGCGACTTGATCCACGGCAGCTCTGGATGTCGCCGCACCGTCCCGGACGCCGAACAGGGCGCGTCCAACAGCACCGCGTCAAACAGCGTCGACGGCGCCCAACTGAGCGCATCTTCACTGCGAATATCGGCGCGAAGCCCGGTTCGCTTGAGGTTTTCGCGAAGACGGGCCAGTCGCTTGTCAGAGACGTCAAGCGCAGTCACCTCAGCGCCGCCGGCGGCAAGCTGCAGGGTTTTTCCGCCCGGCGCAGCGCAAAGATCGAGAACCTTGGCGCGCGGCGCCGTCGTCTCAACAAGGATCTTCGCCGGCAGGGCCGCAGCGGCGTCCTGCACCCACCAGGCTCCCTCTTCAAAACCGGGCAGAGCGGTCACGGCGCCGCTGGAACGCAAGCGGAGCCCACCCGTCGGCAGCGCTTCCGCGTCAAGTTCCTGCGCCAGCGCCGCAGCGGTTTCCTCCGCGCGCAATGAGAGATCGATGGGCGGCTGCTGCTGATGCGCCTCTTGGATCCGCGCCGCCGTCTCCGCGCCCCAATCAGAGACAAGCGCCTTTTCAAACCACGCGGCCGTGACAGTCGGCTTCGTTCGGATGTCCGCCGCGGCCTCGCCCAAGCGGCGGGAAATGGCGTTCACGAGACCGCTAAAACGTGGGTCGCTGCGCTTCGCCATTCGGACCGCGGCGTCGACGGCGGCATAGGCTGGCGTTTCAAGAAACACCATTTCTGCGGCCGCAATCCGCAGGATGTTTCGCACGCGGGTCGCGTTTTCAGGAAGGGGCTTGCTGAGCCGGGCGTCGATCTCAGCGTCGATGCGCCCGAGCCCTCTGAACAGCGCCAGGAGCACCGCATGCGCGAAAGCGCGGTCTCGCGGCGCCAGCTTTGATCGTTGCTCCGCGCGCGCCGACATGGCGTCGTCCAGGAAGACCCCTTGGTCCAGAACCGCCGACGCCAACGTCACAGCGTACCGACGACTATCGAGACCTGCGCGTTGCGCATCGCCTCGAGGCGGATGGCTTGGCTTGCCGGACATCCTAGCGCGCCTTGTCATTGGCGCTGGCGCAGCCTAGGTCGCTGGTCAGAAACAGGAACAGCATGGACGATCGGATGGGTGACCAAGACAGCGAGAAAGCGAAACGCGTCTCCGACGCCGCCGCACGAGCGCTGGCCGAAGCGCAAGCTCGGCGAGATGAAGCGACGGCCTCGGATGACGCCGACGCTCCCGCCGAGATTGGCGGGCGGGATGGTCCTGAACCAACCCGCTTCGGCGACTGGGAGAAAAAAGGGCTCATCTCCGACTTCTAGCCCGATCCATCTCTCACGCCAGCGGTTTGGGGGCGTTACGACCCGCATCGATCGGACGGCATCTCCGCACACAGCGCCTCAATCAGCTTGTCGTACTGCGCGTAGGTCACGCCGAGCACGTCCGTCACCACCGCCCGAACAGCGCCGCCGTCGTCGAGCCCCTTCCGGATCTTATCGCGTTGAATAAGGCTCTGTGGCAGGAACGGTCCCGCCGCAGCCATCGCGCCTTCAACACCAGCGCCCTGCGGCGCGTCTAAAGTCGTGTCGAGACCGCCGGCGCCGCCCAAGGCAACTGCGCCAGACTCGACCCGCGGCGCTGCGCCGTCGGCCGCCGATCCTTCGTTGACCTGACGTTTCAAGTCTTCAAGCTCTTTGCGGGCGGCATCGCGCTCGCGCTGAGCGGCGATGAGCATCGCTTGCTGCACTTGGGCCTGTTGCGATCCGTCCGTCGAGTTATGAGCCTCAGCGATCTGCGCTTCGAGACCTTTGATGCGGGTGCGCAAGTCTGCGGCCGCGGCCTTGGCGTTGTCGACCTCCCGCTGAGAGCGCTCAAGCTCTTGAAGAAGTTGATCTCTCTCGCCAGCGTCGCTGGCGGCCTGTTCTGCGGATGCGAGCCGATCACGCAAGTCGGCGACCGTCTTCATCGCCAGGTCGCGTTCGCGAGACAGTTCGTCGAGCTGACCTTGCGCCTGAGCCGCCGCCTGCTCGGCCTCAGCCAAGCGGCGTTGCATGTCGGCCGTCTCGGCCGTTGCATTCTCGCGACCGGTCGAGGCCTGTTGACGCAAAGCCGCCGCGGCTTGTTGCGCCTGGTCGCGCTCGGCGGTCAGGCGCGCGACATCGGCCTGCAGCGTCTGTCGTTGCGCCGCATCGCGTTGCGCCGCTGTCTCAAGCGCGCGAATCCGATCGTTGCGCTCGTCTTCGACAGGTTGGCGACCTTCGCGGAGCGCGACGATCCGATCCTGAAGGACCCGCGTTTGTTTGCCGAACTCCGTGATTTGCTCATCGCGAGACGCGAGCTCTTTTTCGTGTTCCTCGCGCTCGGCCACGCGCGCGTTCACCAGCCGCATCGCCCGACTGTCGCTCTCGCTCAATTGTCTCTGAAGCTCCGCGAGCCGCGCATCGTCCACCGCTCCGGCGTTGCCCAGTTCCGGGAGCACGTACATCTGCGCGCCCCACATCGCGGCTGCGCCGAGCGCGAGACCTGCGACGAGCGAGCCGAACCCGAACCGTTTCGGCGGTTCGATCGGTTCCAGATCAGCGTAATCGGCCTCGGGACGCGCGCGGTAGTTCGCTGGCGGCGCAGGCGTGGTTTCCGGGGCCCGGGGCGCGGCTTGAGGGGCTCGCCGCGCCGACGGAGCTTGACCCGGTCCTCTCGGATCGACGCCTCCGAGTTGGGGACCGCGCTCTTGCGGGACCGCAGGCGGCGCTGGGGTCTGAGCAAGATTGGTCGCGACCGGCGGCGCCGGCGCCGCGGCCATGGGGTCTTCGATTCGAGCGCGAGGCTTCTCAACCGCTGGCGGCTCAGGAGACGCGGGGGCTGCGGGCGCCGGCGCGCCCTCGCCAAGACCCAGTGTCGGCCAGAGCAGGACGTGCTCTGCATTCGCGCCCGGACACTCGATCCGGACGGGTTGGTCCGGTTCGATCGCGCGAACGACTTCGGGCCCGATCAGCAGTTCGAGACTGCCGTCGCGAAAGCGCCAGTCACGCGGCTGGATCAGGGTCATGGATCGGCGCCAGTAGCCGTCCTCTCCAAGCCATTCGTTCGTGTACCGGTACCCAATCCGAAAGCTGACATCCGTCGGCCTGGTGTAAACGTTTGGGATCCTGATCACGGCAAAGCCGCGACTCTCCATTTCGCCGTCTTGAACGACTTCGATCCGATCTGCAGCCATGGAAACCACCTGTCCCTAACAATCGCGGCGTTCGATCGCTCCCCCCGACCGAGCGCCGCGTTTGGGCTAGTTCTTAAGCGCCGAGCGCTGAAGCTCAAGATGAAAGCCGACAATGTCGTCCCATTCGCCGCTTTCTTTTATCCGCTGCATGCCTTTGTTGAACTCGGGCATCCAGTTGAAAACCGCCTCGGCGTTGTCCTGATGCGCGAGAAGATGCAGCGGGAGCGGCGTCACGAGCGTCTTTACGGGCTCGACAAAGCCGGAAAGCCCGGCGTCTACAACGGCTTTCTCTCCGGTAAAGCGGTTGATTGCGACATAGTCGACCATTCCTCTTTCGAGCAATGAAAAGCATTCCCCGACGCCCTGCGGGCGCTCGAGCGTGATGTTCTGATCCGGAACCAGACCAACGCCGATCAGATCGAAAACGAAGTACCCGGCGGGGCGGCAGAGCCGCCGACCGATCAGATCCGAATACGCCTGCGGCGGGTTTGGATCGCTGATCGAGCCGAAAAAGTTGATCGTCACAATGTAGATCGGTTGCTCCGAGAACTCGTAATCACAGCGGATCCGATCGCTCTCGCCCAACGAGGCCGGGTCGCTGCAATCCGGTTTGAACCAGGGAAAGGTGAAGTCGTATTTGTTGTTGGGCACCAGTTTGGTCAGGTGCGAACTCCAATCGTTCACGAACTCGACTTTCACCGGGTTTGGCAGGTCAGAGGCAGCGAACGCCGCCTCGACTATCTGCGTCGCCATACCCCGCCCCACGAGGTTTTCATCGGTGAAAGGCGCGTAATCGCCGCCCGTGACCACTTCGATCAGGGGCACGTAACCCGTCACGCCCTGCTGGACCCGCTGCTGCCGCTGCGCGGCGGTTTCCCGCGGCTGCGGGGCGGTCGTCACGCCGCCGACAGGGCAGGGTGGGACGTCGATCGACGTGCCAACGATCAGGTTGTTCGGATTGCTACCGATGCGCAGAGCATTGTCGCGATGCTCATAGACCTGGCCCCAACGGCTGGCGTCGTTGAAAATCCGTAGAGCGATGCTCGACAGGGTGTCTCCGCGCTGGATCGAATAGGACGATCCGCATGTCTGAGCAGAGGCTTCCGGCGGTGCGGCGATCATCGCCGAAAAACCCATCGCCACGAAACCCATCGCAAACCAAGCGTTGCGCAACGTCACCTCCTAATAGCCCAGTCTTAATACTCAGCTCTCTCCCGTCGAAGACCCTACAGCGCCCATTCAGCGACGTAAACGCGTCACTCTAACTGAAAAGGCGAATTTTACCCGAGACATAGACTTGACAGATCAGCCTTTGGATTAACGCGCGCCAGAATCATCTCGCCAAGCGATCGCGATGCCCGTGGCAGCACCCAACTGGCTCATGACTCTCGGATCATCCCCAGGGCGCAGCAGAGAGGAGTTCCTGGCTGCGCAAGCAGGGTCGGCCCCGACGTCGATCGCCGTGGATCTCTGATCCGCGCGCATCCCGCCGCAACCACAACAAAACACATGCCGCGATCGAAAATGCAGCCCCCAGCTATATGGTTTGCCGTGTGGGGATTTTTCCATTATTTTTTGAATTGCGCCTGTTGCGAAAGCTCCGCCGTACAGATCCAGAACGAGAGGTTATCGGCGCTTAGTCGGTCTGAGACACCGCCGGCAAACGTCGACTGTTTGAGAACGAAACGGACGAGAAACAAGATGTATCGGAAAAGCAAATGTTGAAACGAATAAAACAAGTGTTCGCTGTGGTACTCGCCACTCTAATGTTCAGCTCTCCTGCCCTAGCAAAGCGCTGTTATTACGTCGTATTCAACAACGAAACGTCTTACGAGATGATTTCCGTCTACCGCGCCTATGGATGCCTCCTTTGGGAATACGACTACCAAAACGTCTGCCAGAGTGGGATCGTCGGCCAAGGACAAAAGAGCACACATTGGTACAACTGGGGCGTGACTGATCCTCGAGTCGCACTGGTGGCGAGAGCTGGCGGCTTTAGACTCACGTATGTCTATGTGGCAAACGAAGCCTTCGTCCCTGCTATCGAGACGAACAAAGTCACGACCGGACCTTCGGGATGTGGCGGGATATATGAGATCACGTACACTGACGAAATGCTCTGCGAGCACAGCAACGGGAAGTACGGCTGCTCTGAGTAGAGGCTAGAAACTCGGTCGCCGGCGCGGTCGACTACCTCAGCCGTCTGCGACAAGAGCACAAAGGAGGGGCTGTCTGCGGCAGCGTAGTAGGAAGCAGCAGCCTTGAAGTGTTCCGATTGTTGCGCGCTTCCCGTCGGAAGATCTGTGGTGCCGGTGATAGGACTCGAACCTACGACCCCATCATTACGAATGACGTGCTCTACCAGCTGAGCTACACCGGCCCACCGCTTCGGGACGACGTCTCTATCGATCCCGAGACGCGGGTAGATACTCTACTCGACGCTGCGTTTAAAGTGCTTTGATTCAAGCAATTTCGCTTCTGCTCAATCCGTTCGGTCAGCGGCGCTCGATCAGACGATGCGCGCCCGCCGGAGAGCCGCCGTCTTGAGCCTCTTGCGCGTCGTCTTCGGTCGCGGCGGCGTCAGGCGACGACAACTTCGGCGCGCTCGCGCGCTCCAGACGCTGAAGCGTCGCCAACATCGGCCCATTCTCAACCCGCTCTCGTCCCGGAGCCGTCCGCCAGCTGAGCGTGTCGAAGGCGCCGCAACTGCGACAAGTGCTCCGCCAAACATCGGAGACCGCGCCACACGCGCCGCATGTCCACT
>CALDSD010000066.1 GCA_937911325.1 uncultured Neomegalonema sp. | reverse complement strand
AGATATGTCGCGATCGGAAGCGACTTCGCTCAATTGCCCTTCGCTGAAGCGTCCAAAGGGCCAACGATCAACCCGCCAAAAATCCAAGTTGAGAATGTCGACTTTTGGTACGGCGACGCGCACGCGCTCAAGTCGATCAAGCTCGAGATCCTCTCCCGCGAAGTCACAGCGTTTATCGGGCCATCGGGGTGCGGCAAGTCCACCCTGCTCAAATGCCTCAATCGCATGCAGGATGATGTGCGCGAGCATGAAATGACGGGGCGAATTCTACTCGATGGCGAGGACATCCACAGCCCGGAGATCGATCCTCCGATGTTGCGGGCCCGGTTTGGGTGGGTCGCCCAGAAACCCAACCCCTTCCCTTGGACCGTCTACGAGAACATCGCTTACGCGCCCCAGATCCATGGAAAGGTTCAGGGTCGGGCGCAAACCGACGAGCACGTCGAGAATTGCCTGCGCCGCGCTGGTTTGTGGGACGAGATGAAAGATCGTCTTGGCGAAGCCGGCACCGACTTGTCCGGCGGCCAGCAGCAGCGTCTGTGCATCGCGCGCGCGTTGTCGCTCGAACCCGAAGTCCTTTTGATGGACGAGCCCTGCGGCTCGCTCGATCCGGTATCGACGGCGACCATCGAAGACTTGATCCGCGAGCTAACGGGCGAAATCGCCATCGTGATCATCACCCACAACATGGAACAAGCGGCTCGCGTCGCGCAGCGTACAGCCTTCTTCAAGCTCGGAGAGATGCTCGAAGTCGGCGACACGAAGCCGATGTTCCAGGATCCGCAATCCGAGGATTGTCGCTCCTACCTGCAGGGTCAGTTCGGTTAGGCTGTTCCCGTCTGTGGACCGGGCCCAGGACAGCAAAAAGCAAAGCAAGGCAAGGCAAGGCAAGGCAAGGCAAGGCAGCTCAGGCCGGGACCATAGCGGACCGGAAGATAAAGACGGCGTCGAGGAACGGAGCGACGGCGCCGCTCTCGATCCGGTCGTCGCTGGACCCGAGCTATGTCCGTCGCTCACCCATCAAAAAACGGGGTCCCGGCCCATCTTCGCCGGCCCAGTCGCGCTTGTTGTAGAGCGCGCACCTTTTGAGGGACAAACAACCGCACCCGATGCACCCGTCGAGCGTGTCGCGAAGGCGGGTCAAACCTGCGATCCGTTCGTCAATGTCTTCGCGAAAACCACGGCTGATCCGTGTCCAATCCGCCCGGGTTGGCGTGCGGTTTTGGGGAAGGCGCGCCAGCTGCGTCGCGATCCGATCCAGGGGAAACCCCAGCTCCTGCGCGATCTTGACGAATGAGATCCGCCGGATGTCCGAGCGCAAGTAGCGGCGATGCCCTGCGGCCGTTCGATGCGGCGTGACGAGACCACGCTCTTCATAGAAGCGGATCGCAGAGACGGCGACGCCAGTTCGCGCGGACAAGTCTCCGATGGTGAGCAGATGCGCCGGCATAAGACCCCTTGATCTCAAGTTAACTTGAGAAATTAGAAAAGAGGCATCGATCCGATTCGCGCAAACAAGAAAGGGGTCAAACATGACCGAACTCGAGCATGTGAACGTCACCGTCGCCGACGCCGAGGCCACCGCGAAGATGCTGTGCGACCTTTTCGGTTGGCGGGTGCGCTGGAGCGGGCCCGCCAGGGACAACGGCTACACGTTTCACGTCGGCAGCGACACCAGCTACGTCGCCGTCTATTCGCTGCCCGAGGGGCAGACGCCGCCGCGCGGCCCAGACCGTCTCAATCACATCGGCGTCGTCGTCGATGATCTCGATGCGGCGGAAGCGAAGGTCAAAGCGCTTGGATACGACACTCACTCGCATGGCGACTATGAACCTGGCCGCCGTTTCTACTTCGACGAGGAAAACGGCATCGAAATCGAAGTCGTCTCTTACCGCTAAGGCGCCGTGGCCGCGCTCATCCCATCGTCGCGTTGAAGGCGCCGCCGTCGAGCAGGACGTTTTGCCCCACCATGAAGCCGACATGTTGAGAGCACAGGAACGCGCAGACGGCTCCGAACTCGGCGGCCTCGCCCATGCGGCCCGTCGGGTTCCCAGCCTCCATCCGCGCTTTCATGTCGTCGTAGCTCAGGCCAGCTTTCTCCGCGCGGAATGCGATGTTGCTTTCGAGGCGATCGGTCCAGTGCGCGCCCGGCAGCAGGTTGTTCATCACGACGCCCTGCCGCGCGACCTGGCGCGCGGTTCCGGCGACGAAACCGGTGAGCCCGGCCCGCGCGCCATTCGACAACCCCAGCTCTGGGATCGGCGACTTCACGCTGGCCGACGTGATGTTGACGATCCGGCCCCATCCACGCTCGCACATGCCCGGCAGCACGGCGGTCGACAATAGGATCGGCGTAAGCATGTTTGCAGTAACCGCCGCACGCCATTCCTCCTCGCCCCACTCGGACCAGAGCCCCGGCGGCGGGCCGCCCGCGTTGTTCACGAGAATGTCCGCCGACGGTTCCGCGGCCAGCAGCGCGGCGCGCCCTTCGTCAGTCGTAACGTCCGCAGCAACAGCCGTCACCTCGACACCATAGGCGCTGCGGATCGCCTCCGCGGTCTCTTCAAGAGGCCCTTCGCTGCGCGCGTTCAGCACCAGGTTGACGCCGGCTTCCGCCAGCTTCTCCGCCGAGGCGCGCCCGAGCCCTTTCGAGGATGCACACACGATCGCCCGACGCCCTTTGATCCCCAGATCCATCCGTCTTCTCCCGCATGTCCTTTTGACGACCAACTAAGCGCATGCGGCGCCGGTGTCACGGAGCAAAACCGCTAAACCGCGTCTCACCAGGGGATCGCAGACCCGTCATACGCCCAGAAGCCGCCAGATTGCTCGGACGATAACCCGTCGAGGACATGCAACAGCGCCTCTGCGGATTGCGCGGGGGTGAAGATCACCGGGTCGCCCGCGCCCGCAGGGCGAAACGGCTTTGATAGATCGCTTTCAACTGTCGCGGGATGAAGCGCGGCGAGCGCCGCCTGCTTGCGGCTGCGCGCGATCTCGACGCTGGCGGCGCGCATGTACTGGTTCAGCGCCGCCTTCGCCGCGCGGTAGCCGTACCAACCGCCCAACCCGTTGTCACCGATCGAACCGACCCGCGCCGATAACGCGCCGACCAACGACCGTTCGCCACGAGGCAGCGATCGGTGAAAATGCTTCAGCGCCAGAGCCGGTCCGACGGCGTTCAAAGCGAACTGAGCCTGTAGCGCCTCTGCGTTCAGCTGGCTCAACGCTTTCTCAGGGCGATGCTCCCCAACGATCAGACCACCGGTGGCGATGAACAACAGGTGGATCTCTCCGACGTCTTCGGCCGCCGCGGCGATCGAAGCCTCGTCCGTGACGTCAAGCGGCGTCTCTCCGGCGACGGGACGGCGCCCGAAACGCCTGACCTCCGCGCATCTGGGGTCGGCCGCCAAATGGTTGGCGACAGCGCCGCCGATCGCGCCCGTCGCGCCGATGACGGCCGCGCGGTACCCGTCTCGCAGCGAACCCATCACGACGCCTGTGGAAATCCCTCTATCCATGCGACGCCCAGCTAGTCCAAGCCGTCTCGCGGTCGAGCCGGAATTGTCCTATCTTGCGCCGCAACAGGAGCGAAATCAGTGGCGAACACGGAACATCTCGACTGGCTCAGCGAAGGGGTCGACGCCTGGAACAGGCGCCGGCGCGAGAGCCCGTTCACGCCCGAGCTCGGCGGCGCGGACCTGTCGGGCCGTTCGCTCTGGCGCTTCAACCTGCGCGGCGCCAACCTGCGCCGGGCCGACCTGCACAGCGTCAACTTGCAGCACGCCGATCTGGAGGCGGCGGATCTCAGCCAGGCCAACCTCTATCGCGCGGACTTGCGCGGCGCGCGGCTGGAGCGCGCGAACTTTAATCGCGCGACGCTCAAGTACGGAAAGATGGCGCGCTGCGACCTGCGCAGCGCGCGGCTCGACGGCGCGGACCTGACCTCGGCCCGGTTCGAAGAGGCGGATCTGCGCGGCGCCGATCTGCGGGCCTGGTTCGCCGCCAAGCAGGACGAGCCCCGCAACGCGTTCGAGGCCGCCTTCCGCCGCGCCCCCGCACCGATCGTCACCATCACCACCGCGCAGCTGCGGATGGCCACCGGCGACGCCGGCACGCTGCTGCCCGACGGCGTTGACCGACCCGACCATTGGGAGGTCGGAGACGAGGACCCCGAGGCGCTGCGCTTGAAAGCCACGCCGGCGGCGGAGTTCGACTGGCGCGACGACGGCAAACTGGGGGCGACGCGCCTCACGCCGGTGCCGCCGCGGCCGCAGGGTCCGATGGCGGAGCCGCTCGACGGGCTCGCCCGCGACCAGCAGCTCATGACCGTCTCGGCCCTGGCGGAGAAAATCGCTGTCTCGGTCGAGGCCTACGACGCCACGCAGAACCACAATTACGGCCCGCTGGCGAAGTCGGTCGCCGTGCCGATGCGCGCCATCGCCGAGGAAACCGCGAAACCCGCCAATGAGGTGCTGATCGCGCTGGTCCGCGCCCATGTCTCGGCGCTGTCCCGGCTCAAGGGCGAGCAGGCGGAGGCCCTCGCCGATGTCGATCGCGTGCTGTTCGAGCAGCTGCTGATCGAATGGGATCGGCTTGTGCCCTTCTACCCGGTGCTCGGCCAGATCGACAATCCGCGCAACGCTGCGATCGCGCCAGAAGGCTCGGCGGCGGAGGCGGACGCGTTTGTCGAGCAGGTGATGTCGGCGGTGAATTCCGAGGCCGGCCGCGAGGTGCTGTCCGAAGAGACGCGCGAGGTTTTCGAGGCCGAGAACCGCCAGCCCACCCCGCTCGGCGAGGAGGGCAAGAAAGACCGCCTCGTCCGCGTCGCCGCCCTGGCCGCAGCGCTCGGACATGCGCTCGACCGGGCCCCGAAGAACGTGAAGCGGGTCGGCCTCTTCACCGGCTTCGCGCTGACGATCAAGGACCTTCTCGAGGTCGTCTGGTGGATTTTCCTGTGATCCTTCAGATTTACCGGAGGTGAAACCCCCAGAGCTCAGCCGCACTGCGTTTATTGCGGGTGACGCCTGGGCTTTAGGTCCTTATATCCCCGCTCCATGACAGAACTCGGCCATAACCTCGCCCTGCCGCCCGAGATCGCGCGGCGGCGGACCTTCGCGATCATCTCGCATCCGGACGCCGGCAAGACCACGCTCACGGAAAAACTGTTGCTGTTCGGCGGCGCGATCCAGCAGGCCGGACAGGTGCGCGCCAAGGGCGAGGCCCGGCGCACCCGCTCTGACTTCATGAAGATGGAGCAAGAGCGCGGGATCTCGGTCTCCGCCACGGCCATGACCTTCGAGTGGGGCGACAAGTGGTTCAACCTCGTCGACACGCCGGGCCACGCCGACTTCTCCGAGGACACCTACCGAACGCTGACGGCGGTCGACGCCGCGGTGATGGTGATCGACGGCGCCAAGGGCGTCGAAAGCCAGACCCGCAAGCTGTTCGAGGTCTGCCGCCTGCGCGACATGCCGATCCTGACCTTCTGCAACAAGATGGACCGGGAAAGCCGCGACACGTTCGAGATCATCGACGAGATCCAGGAAAACCTGGCGATCGACGTGACCCCGGCGAGCTGGCCGATCGGCATGGGGCGGGACTTCCTCGGCGCCTATGACCTGATCCACGACCGCTTGCAGCTGATGGACCGCGCCGACCGCAACGTCGCCACCGAGGGCGAGCAGATGGAAGGGCTCGACGACCCTCGCCTGGCCGAGCGTATCCCCGCCGACCGGCTCGACAAACTGCGCGAGGAGGTCGAGATGGCGAAGGAGCTGCTGCCCGCCTTCGACCATGTCTCGTTCCTCGAGGGCACCATGAGCCCGATCTGGTTCGGCTCGGCGCTGAACTCCTTCGGGGTGCTGGAGCTGTTGCGGGGTTTGGCGGATTATGCGCCGCAGCCCCTCGCCCGGCCCACCGCGGGCCGCACCGTCGAGCCCGCCGAGAAGAAAGTCTCGGGCTTTGTGTTCAAGGTCCAGGCGAACATGGACCCCAAGCACCGCGACCGCGTGGCGTTCATGCGGCTCTGCTCGGGTCATTTCAAACGCGGCATGAAGCTCAAGCACGTGCGCTCGGGCAAGCCGATGGCGATCTCGAACCCGGTGCTGTTTCTGGCCTCCGAGCGGGAGACCGCAGAGGATGCCTGGGGCGGCGACATCATCGGCGTGCCCAACCACGGCCAGTTGCGGATCGGCGATGCGCTGACCGAGGGCGAGGATCTGCGCTTCACCGGCATCCCCTCCTTCGCGCCCGAGCTGCTGCAATCGGTGCGGGCGACGGACCCGATGAAGGCGAAGCATCTCGACAAGGCGCTGACGCAGTTCGCCGAGGAAGGCGCGGCGAAGCTCTTCAAACCCAATATCGGTTCTGGTTGGATCGTGGGCGTCGTCGGCGCGCTGCAATTTGATGTGCTCGCAAGCCGCATCGAGGTCGAGTACGGCATCCCCGTCCGTTTCGAGCCGACGCAGTACACCTCCGCACGTTGGGTGCTGGGCGAGACGGACGCGGTCGAGAAATTCGTCAACGCCAAGAAGGGTCAGATGGCCACCGACCATGACGGCGATCCGGTCTACCTGACCCGCATCCAGTGGGACATCGATCAGGCGCTGCGAGATTACGAGGGCATCAGCCTCTCCGCAACCAAGGAAGCTGTCGTCTAGGTGAAAGAGACCGACCTCTACCCGCCCGTGAAGGCGTTCCTGGAGGCCCAGGGTTACGAGGTGAAAGGCGAGGTGCGCGGCTGTGACGTTGTCGCGCGCCGAGGCGAGGATCCGCCGGTCATTGTCGAGCTGAAGATCGCCTTTGGCCTGCCGCTGATCCTGCAAGGCGTCGCGCGGTTGAAGCTGACCGACGCCGTCTATCTGGCCTTTCCCGCCGGCGGCGCGGGCGCCGTCTGGCGCAAGAACCGCAAGGAGCTGCTCGCGCTCTGTCGGCGTCTGGGGCTCGGGCTGCTGATCATCCATCCGCCCAAACGCGACGACGCGGCGGCGTTGGTCGAACCAGCGCTCGATCCAGGCCCCTACGAACCTCGCAAGAACGCCAAACGGTCTCAGATGCTGTTGCGGGAATTCGAACGCCGGCGCGGCGACCCGACGCCTGGCGGCTCAAGCCGTCGCCCGATCATGACGGCCTATCGCCAGAGCGCGCTGGACTGCGCGCGGTTTATCGCGACGCGCGAGACGGGCGCAGCCTCACCGCGCGAGATCCGTCAGGCGACAGGTGTGGATGCGGCCGGAGCGATCCTGCAAAGGGACCACTACGGCTGGTTCGCCCGCATCGACCGCGGCGTCTACGCGCTTTCCGAGAAAGGCCGCCAAGCGCTCGAGCAATTCCCTCAGGACAAGGACTAGGCGGCGTCTTTCCACTCTTCCGGCGTCAGCGCGGCATTCAGCTGCGCTTGTTGCGCGCGTTCGGCCTTGCGCGCTTCAATCTCCTTGGCGGCGCGGCGAGCTTGCAACCACATCCATGTCAGCAATCCGAAGATGCCCAGCTTCAGCCCAATGTAGATCAGAGCGCCCGTTCCGGTCATGTCGCCTCCCAACGTGCTCAGCTTTCCAACACATCCGCCGCACAGCGGAACCCGATATGACGATGACCGCGCGACGGCCTGTTCGAGAAGCCGTTTCGGTGAGTGGCCGTCAGCGTCTCCGGCGCGTCGTCAAATGTGTAATCGCCGCCGCGGGTCACTCGCTCTCCCGAGGTCGTCGGATCCTCTCGACCATCGTCATCCCGATAAGGATATGGGGCTTTGAGCGAGGCGGTCCAATCGGCCATCGAACCCGACATATCCAATGCGCCGATTGGAGACGCGCCGGCGATGCGATCGCCGACAGGGGCCGTGTCGCCTGTTCCCGCCCCAAAATGCGCTCGCGTCGCGTCTGGCGCCTCCTGACCCCATGGGTAAAGACGGTCGTCTCCACCTCGGGCCGCGGCTTCCCATTCGACTTCGGTCGGCAATCTTGCCCCGCGCCAACGGCAGTAAGCGCGCGCGCCGGCCCAGGTCGTTTCGGTGACAGGGTGGTCTTCAAACCCAGGCGTGGGCGCGAAACGACCGTTCCGATAGCCGATCAGAGCCTGCGCGTCGTCAAGCGCGATCAAGGGGTACCGGCCGTGCTCCGAACGTCCCTCGGCCAAGAGGGCGATCACGTCGGCGCTCGCATTCCGCAACCTTAAAGCGCCAGCGCTGAAGTCGACGGCCACCTCAAGCGCCAGAGCATTGAGAAACTCGGCAAAGGCCGCGTTCGTGACCTCGGTTCGGTCAATTCGGAACGTCTCGAGACGCACCTCGTGCGCGGGCGCTTCGTCGGCTGGGCCATCTTTCCTGCCAATGAGAAACGCGCCAGCGGGCGACACCACCATCGACTGCGCCGCCAGAGCCGAGGCCGGGGCTGTCTCGGCGTCAAACTTCCGCGCGCCGAGGATGTCGAACGCCGGGGGCTCCAGCGCCATTCCCGGCGCCATATTGGCGAAAGTCACGACGAGCGTCGCCGCCGCCGTGCGTATCTTGAAACTCCTCAGCACGTCGCCCTCCGCCACGTGTCAAAGATCGAAATCCAAAGTGACGCATCTATCTGTCGAATGATGTATGCTCGCACTTGCGAAAGACCACCGAGGGGATCTCAGATGACCGACGTTCCGCCGGCGCATGGCGATGAAAAGAATGGCGGATCGTATTGGAGCCTAATCCCAGCTTGGCACTTTGGATTATGCGTCCTTCTCGGCGTGATCGGCTTGCTGGGTCTCGCGGATCTGATCGTGAATTGGCGGCCGTGGATGGAAACCACTTGGATGGCGGGGTGGCGCGCGGTTTCTGCGCTGGTGTTCGCACCGATCGCGTCCTTTATCCCTGATGGCGCCGCCAGCGCGATGCTCGCCTACATCGTGCTTGGAGCAGCGGTAGCGCGGGTGTTTCTGGCCGGCGCGCTCGCTTATCCGGCGCAGACCCCAGAACGGGAGGGCAAGGATCTCGACAGCCTGGGCGTCACAGCCGCCGGCGCTGCGCTCGCCCTCGTCTGGCCCGTCGTCTGGCTGCATGTGCTGTGGAGCTTCTCGCGCGGCGGAAACGTGCATCATCGCCGAAGCTACGGGAATCGCTACTTCGCAATGCGACAGAACTACACCGATGACGGCAAGCGCTCGCGCAAAGCCACGGCGGCTTTGATTGGCAAGTTCACTTTGCTTACCTTCTGTCTTTTCGCGCCGCTGGTGTTCTTTGGCGGCGAGATCTCCTTGCCGGCCAGCTGATCAGTCAAACGAAAAGGCCGCGCCGGTCTCCCGGGCGGCCCTGCGAATTCACCGAACTCTCGCTTGGCGTTCAGCGCTTGCGCGCGCGCTCCTGCTCGATCTTCTTCGCTTCGCGCGAAGAGAGCATCTCGGTCACCGCATAGAATGTCAGCATGAACGCCATGACGACGCCGAGTGCGACGATGCCGCTATCGAATCCGAACATGTCAATCCTCACTTTTCATTCGACCCAAGATCCGGATCGCCAACAGGTGTAGCACCGCGGCGCCGGACACTGCAGATAACATAAGGATTAACTGGTCATTTGTCACCTCGGCGCTGTCAAAGAACGGCCGAGCGACCCCCAACGCCACCAACGCAATCGCGACGCCATTGAAAAACGTTGCGCGCAACTTGCGTCGCTCGTTGTGGATGATCGCTTTGAGGGACCTCTTTTCTTCGGTCATTCTCTTCCCGCGCCTGCCTTTGTCCGCCCGTGTTCTACTGGCCTTCGGCTTCCGCCAGCAAGCGTTCGACGGTCACACGCATCCGTTCTGCGGATAGAGCAAAGCCGAACCCTTGCGCCGCCGGCTTCCCGGCGCATGGGAATGCACTTCGAACTCCCAGGACGGCCTCGCGCCGCGAGAAGAGTGTCGCCCGACGTTCCGGCCACTGGTTCCGCAAGACCATTCGGCGCATAATCGAGACATGTCTGACACGTCCCAAAAACTCCGCGTCCTCTTCGTTTGTCTCGGCAATATCTGTCGATCGCCCACCGCCGAAGGAGTTTTTCGAGCCGCGGTGGAGAACGCAGGCCTGTCGGAGCGCATCGAGGTCGACAGCGCCGGCACCGGCGACTGGCACATCGGCTCTCCGCCAGACATCCGGGCGCAAGTCGCTGCATATGCTCGCGGCGTCGATATCCAGGGTTTACGCGCGCGCCAGGTGAGGGCCGAGGATTTCGAGCGCTTTGACGTCATCCTCGCGATGGATCACGCGAATCTCGGCACGCTCGAGCGCCTCAGGCCGGAAGGCGCGCGCGCAACCGTTTCGTTGCTCCTCGACGCTGTGCCCGATGCGCCAACGCGGGAGATCCCCGACCCCTATTACGGCGCGCGCGATGGCTTTCACGAGGTTCTGGACATGATTGAGACCGCCTCTGACGGCCTGCTCCAGTCGCTCAAACCCCGCATCGAGTAACGCGACGGGTTCCGGGTTGACACCGGGAACATCAAGATATAATGAAATCATTATATCCTTTTCTTCTTAAATTGCTCTGATCAAGTTACACCCATGCCGCCGCTGTCAGACACCTCTGCTCCGTTAGATCCGGCCATCGCGCTGGAGGCGTTTCGCGCGGCCGGCGAGGAGACGCGGTTGCGGATCCTCGGGCTGCTGCGGGAATGCGAGCTGACGGTCAGCGACTTGTGCCGGATCCTCGGTCAAAGCCAGCCACGGGTCAGCCGGCACCTGAAAGTCCTGGTCGAGGCCGACTTGATCGAGCGCCATCGTGAAGGCGTTTGGACAGTATTCAGTCTGGCTCGGCGATCGCCCGCGATCCGCGCCGTCGAAACGGCTCTGACAGCGATCCAATATCAGCTGATCACGCGATACGGCGATGCCGACCGTCTCCATGAGATTACAGCGGAACGCGAAATGCGCGCGCGCGCCTATCTGCAGGAGAACGCCGACCGATGGAGCGCGGAGCGCGCTCTCTACGTCGACGAGCACGGCGTCGAGCAGGCGATGCTGGACGTCGTCGGCGGCGCGCCGATCGGAACACTGATCGATCTGGGCACAGGCGGCGGCCGCATGCTCGAACTGTTCGCCGACCGTATCGAGGACGGCGTCGGGATCGACGTTTCAAGTGAAATGCTCTCCTACGCGCGCACGCGCCTCCAAGGACAGCGACGCCTGCGCGTGCGTTTGGGCGACTTTTTCAATCTTGGCGATCTCGCGCGCTCTGCAGATCTGGCTGTGATGCATCAGGTGTTGCGGTTCATGAGCGACCCAGCCGCGGCGATACGCGCAGCTTCGAGAGCTCTGCTGCCGAACGGGCGGCTCCTGATCGTGGACTTCGCGCTTCATGATCGAGCCGAACTGATCGAGCGCTGCGGCCACGCGCGCCTGGGGTTCTCGGACGCCGATGTCGAGACCTGGCTGGACGCGAGCGGGATGCAGTTGGAAGACCGCCGACGCCTCGATCCGACCGATTCGTCGGGCGAAGAACTCCCCGTCTCGATCTGGCTTGCGCGCCGCTTGACGGCCCAGCCAGCCGCCTCAAGCCGCCTTCCGGACGCCGCCGGCGTCGCACAGATCGCGCATAACCGTCTTTGAACCGGAGAAAAGAAATGTCCGCCTCTTCATTTGCGCCACTTTCATTTTCGATCGAGATTTTCCCGCCGAGATCCCCGGACGCGGAGCGCCGCCTGGCCGAAACCCTGAAACGCCTGGACCCCCACGCGCCCGATTTCATTTCGGTGACGCTCACCGGTGGAGACGGCGCGCTGGATCGGTCGGCGACGACGATTGCGCGAACCAGGCGCCAGACCAAAACACCGATCGCAGCCCATCTCACTTGCGCAGGCGCAAGCAAGGAAGACAGCTTGAACGCCGCGCAGACCTTCAAATCGCTCGGCGTAAAACACGTCGTCGCCCTGCGTGGCGACGCTGAAAACAACGCGTCCGGCGGCTACGAGACCGCGGCGGAACTGGTCGCGGCGCTGCGGTCAAATGGTGATTTTCGGATATCGGTCGCAGCCTATCCGGATCCGCACCCTCTCAGCCAAAGCCAGACAGCGGATCTCGACAATCTCGTCGCAAAATTCGACGCCGGCGCCGACGACGCCATCACCCAGTTCTTCTTCGAACCCGAAAGTTTCTTGCGGTTGCGCGACCAATTGGCCGCGCGTGGGGTCGATAAGCCTCTGATCCCCGGCGTGCTTCCAATCGTTGATTTTGCCCAGACCCGTCGCTTCGCGCTGCGTTGCGGCGCGCATGTCCCCGAACAGTTGACCCAGAGCTTCAAGCGGCTTCGCCAATATCCTTCCCAAGCGGAGCTGTTCTCCATCGCCTACACGCTCGATCTGATCGACCAGCTGGCGCAGGAAGGGGTTGATCGCTTTCATATCTATTCGCTCAATCAGTCCCGGCTTCCCGAACAGCTGATGACGCTGAGCCGCGCCGGCGCCGCGTTGGCGGTTGCGGATCAGGCGGTTCGCAACGCCCGTCGTTGAGCACCGTCGGCTAGGCGGGATTTGGAAGAATGCGCTCACGCGCGCGGCGCAACACGTCGTCGCGCGTCTTCTTCAGCGTGGCGATCCCTTGCTTGCGCGCCCGGATGCGATCACGGGGGCGCTGGGTGATGTGGGTCACAATGTCGGCGAGCTCGGAGAAACGGTCGGGACTATCGAGCTGAAGCTCGATTCGCCGGCACATCGCCCGCATCGCCACCGCGTCGCCCATCGGCGGCGTGTCTGGCGCGCAGACGACGCGCAGACCGAGTGCTGCGTGATGCTCCAGCTGATCCAGTTTGGGCACCCCGCGCTCGGCCGAGACGCGACGCACGACCGACAGCAAACGCGCGGCCATGTAGTAAGGCTCCGCCGTCAGCGATGGCGCGAACAGATGCGCGTCCAGTTCGCCGGCGATGGCGCCAAAACCGCGCTCGGCGACATTCGGCGCCTCGTGAAAGACGGCATAGAACGCGCGGAGGAGGTCTTCGAGCGAGATCCGCTCGATCTCGATCGACGCGGTGAACTGGCCGCGACGTCGTTCAAGAAGCAGCTGAGGGCCGCCGTTTTCCAGACGCATGTTGAAATAGCGCTCAATCTCCAGAGCCTTGTCGCTGGCGGCGAACAACGCCGCGCCAGTGATCGGCGTCTGCCGATTCGTGGCGTCGATGATGGCGCGCCGTAACGGCCAGTCGGTCGCCCCGACCAGCTTCACCGGCACATGGACGTCCCGGGCCGCGCGCAGCTCATCGCGCATGCGGTAGATGACGGTGCTGGTCTGCAAGCCGTTGACGATCTGGAAGTTTTCCAGACGAACTTGGTCGCGCTCGGTCTCGAGCGCGTCCGCGACGATCGTCACGCCGTTGTTGCGCAGCAGAAACTGCGCGCGATCAGGCCCGCCGAGCGTTTCACGGATCCGCTCGTTGACCCCCTCGTCGCCCTGGTAACCGCGGACATTGAGGTTGAAAATGCCTTCGCGCAGCCCCTGCCCGTCCTCACGCTCCAACAAGGCGAGGTAAGCGTTGATCGGCACATGCCCGGCGAAACCGCCCTCGACCCCAGGGATCGAGGGCAGCGCGACCAGCCCTGCCTTCGGAAGATGCGCCTCATAGTCTTCGATCTCGATCGCCAGCTCGTCGCCGAGCCTGGGCAACGGCAAACTGGTGGCGAGCATGTCGAGAATGCGGCTCTTGTCGACCGCCTCGAATTCGACATCTCCGGCCCATGGCAGATCTCCCAGGATGCGACGGCCGCGCCTTAACTCGCCTTCCTTGTTCTCATCTCGATCTTCCGCCCGCCACGCGCCCAACGCGGCGAAGTACCCAAAGATCGAAATGGACAGGCGCGCCTCGCTCTCGCGGGCCGCAGCGAACAGGCGCTCCTTCAGGAGCCGCTTCCGCTGGAGATCCTCATTCTCGATGAAGTCGGGCCGTTCAGCGCAAAAGCTCGACGCGCCGTTTACGAAGGCGCTGATCTTCTCCCGGTCAAATCGATTTGACCGCGTCGCCTGAATAAACACCAGCGTCGCGTTGACCCCGTCATCGGCAAGGTCGAGCGCCGCGTCGATCTCCTCCACTGAGTCGACGATCAGCCCGTCGATCATCAAGACGACGCAGTCGAGTTGATTGTCGTGGGACGCTCCGATGACGAGCCGACGCAAATCGGTCGGGGCGAGTTCTTGCTCGTGAAAGCGGCGCAGGATGTGGAACGCGGCGAAACGCTCGAACAGGGCCCCGCGCTCGTGATCCCTCAAGCGGTCAAAGTCGAGACCGATCTCGGCGGCGAATTCTCGTTGGGCGACAACGATTGCTTCGGGCGCTCGCTCTTTGCGAGCGCGTCGTCCGCGCCCGCCGTTACGCCGTCGAAAAAAACTCGCCATGCGCAATCCTCGTCTAACCCTACTTTGATTAGCAGGCGCGTCGAAGATTTCCACCCGCTTGGGAACAGTGGGTCCTGGCGTGCCCTTCTCGGCTTTTCGACGACACGGACACCTAGATGTTGAGACGCGCTCTCGGTTCGTTTGACAATTCTCCCAAGTTTTGCGAGGTTCCGCGCGCGTTGCGAGGATTTAGGGGATCCTCGAACCATGAACGCGTCATCTGCAGTAGAATTCTGATCAAAAAGCGCAAAGGTGCTCATGAAGTTCTCCGAACTCGGGCTCGATCCGAAAGTTTTACAAGCGGTCGAAGAGGCCGGCTATGAGACCCCAACGCCGATCCAGGCGCAGGCCATCCCCCACGCCTTGCAAGGTCGCGATGTTCTGGGAATTGCGCAGACAGGAACCGGAAAGACAGCGTCTTTCACCCTGCCGATGATTTCGCATCTGGCCAGCGGGCGCGCCCGCGCGCGCCTGCCCAGATCTTTGATCTTAGCCCCGACGCGCGAACTGGCGGCGCAGGTTTCCGAGAATTTCGAGACCTACGGCAAGTATCACAAGCTCTCGATGGCCCTGTTGATCGGCGGCGTTTCCTTCGCGGAGCAAGATCGCATCATCGATCGGGGCGTCGACGTCCTCATCGCGACGCCGGGGCGGCTGATCGACCACTTCGAGCGCGGAAAGCTGATGCTGACCGGCATCGAGATCATGGTCGTCGACGAGGCTGACCGGATGCTCGATATGGGGTTCATCGAGGACCTCGAACGGATCTTCAAGCTGACGCCCTTCACCCGTCAGACTTTGTTCTTCTCGGCGACCATGCCGCCGGAGATCACCCGCCTGACCAACGAGTTCCTGTCGAACCCTGTGCGGGTCGAGGTTGAGAAACCCGCGACGACGGCCGAGACGATTGATCAACGGCTCTGCGAAGTGCCGGCTGCGCGCCGTGATCGGACCGATCGGGAAAAACGCGCCGCCCTTCGCGCGCTGATCAAGCAAGAAGGCGATGTTCTGACCAACGGGATCATCTTCTGCAATCGCAAGCGAGACGTGTCTATCCTCTACAAATCGCTGACCAGTCACGGCTTCAGCTGCGGCGCGCTCCACGGCGATCTTGACCAGAGCGTGCGCATGCAAGTGTTGGCAGGCTTCAAGAACGACCAGATTAAGCTGCTGGTGGCGTCGGATGTCGCCGCGCGCGGCCTCGACATTCCAAGCGTCAGCCACGTCTTCAACTATGACGTCCCGTTCCATGCTGAGGATTATGTCCACCGCATCGGCCGGACCGGCCGCGCCGGACGCTCCGGCGTCGCCTACACCATCTGCGCCCCTGCAGACACGAAACTCCTAGCGAAGGTCGAAGAACTGATTGGCAAACCTATTCCGCGCATCGAGCTTGCAGGCGTGACCGACGCAACCGAGCAAACCGCCGCCGAAACAGACAGCGACGAGCGCAAACACGCTCGCCGTGGCCGCGGACGCGGGCGCGGCACGCGCGCGGAACAGGATCGGGCGCCGGCGCGTTCGGCCGACTCGGACGAAGGCAAGAGCAAGCGGTCGCGCCGTCGAGGCGGCCGCCGCGACGGAGACGATCGTCCGGTGGTCGGAATGGGCGACCATGTGCCGGCGTTTTTGCTGCGAGAGGTCCCGTTGCCGAGCAGTTCCCGCCGAACCGCCAAAAAAGGGTCGGAGACGTCCGCCGAGGGCCCCGACGCAGAAGAACTCAACGCCGCCTAGGGCAACCTGGCGGCGGCTGATTTCGCGATCGAGATGAGTCCCCCCATAAGAAAGTCTTTTTGAGCCGATAAAGACAGTTTGCAATTACTAGAGCTTTACCTCGTTTTACGGTTTTGCACTCAAAAATATGCACTTTTTCTTCGAGGTTATTTAGAAAACACTTGAGGAATTCAGAGTTCATTAACAAGCGCAGCGGATATTTCCCTCCATTGATTTCTGGAGGTGTGATTTGTCCCGGTTTTTCAGAAGAGAGCTAGCAGCCTTCACGCAAGACCGACGCGGCGTGTTCGCAGTCATCACATCGCTGATGCTCTTCGTTCTCGTCACCGTTGGCGGCATGGCGGTCGATTTCTCTCGGGCGCAGATGGCGAAAGAGCGCCTTCAGTTCGCGGTGGACAGCGCTGCGCTGGCCGTTGGCAAAGTCACAGAGAGCTACGAAGATCCGGAAGACGCCATTCTCGACTACGTGGTGGCGAACATCGACGGATCGGTGATCAAAGACGGTTCGCTGCAACTTGCGACGAACATTTCCGAGACGCCCGCGTCGCGGCAGGTCGCGATCGAAGCCAGCGCTAAAGTCGATGGCATCTTCACAGCGTTCTTCGGTGTCGACGAGATCCAAGTGAACGCGCGTTCGGAAACCTACGAAGCGTATCAGAACCTCGAAATTGCGATCGCCCTCGATGTCTCAAACTCGATGAAAAACGCACGAATCGCAGAATTACGCAAAGCGGCGAAGGAATTTGTAGGCAAGCTTCTCAAGAGCGAGAAAGACCGCGAGTTACGACATATCTCGCTGATCCCGTATGGCGCAGCAGTGGCGCTGCCAACAGGATTGAACCGATTTCTTCGGGGCCAGTTTGAAGACGCTTATTGGAATGGGTGCTTCAATTACGGCGATGACATTTTTCGGAACGATAACCTATTTCGCAACGGCAGCCTCGACCCGTATCCGCACTTTCACTTCTGGGGAAACCACCTCTTATGCTCTCAGGACAGAGAAGCAATCTTCCTAGAGAACAATGTCGACGTGCTTGAGAAAGCGATTGACAACATGACGGCAACAGGGGGCTCGACCAGGACCGATGTGGCGACGGCATGGGCGCTCCGAGCAGTTTCACCGAAGTGGCGCGGAATCTACCCTGGCGCACCAGCCCATTAGCCAGCCGACTACGGAGACGCAATCAAAGTACTGGCTATCATGACCGATGGGGCAGTAACCGGCGAACTTGGCTTGTACGGCTATGATCCAAGAACCCATTTCACACCTGGTCCAGCAGCGAACCGCGCACCTCTTGCTCCGTCAGTTTTCCCCGAAGACTTCTACTTGACGACTTTCGACGACGGCCTGAGAAATTTCCTTAAGGCGTGCGACACGGCAAAAAACAAAAATGGAGTCGTTGTATATACTGTCGGCTTCCTCATCGAAAAGGATAAGCCCAGACAAGGCTTAAAGGATTGTGCGACGACCGAAGATCACTACTCTTTCGCCGAAAGCGGAGAACTGTCCGCTGCCTTTGACCGAATAGCGCTTGGGATCGAGTCATTGAAACTGAGGAAGTAAGTCCTCGCATGCGATCGTTGAACACCCCTCGAAGGGCTCAAACACCAAGTCTGCACGAATTTTGAATGGGAGAAGAATTGAGGACAATAGTCGGCATCGGGAGCAGCGCCAAAACGCCAAAAGCGCCCTTAGCTAACCGATGCTAACTCTGTTTTCGCGTATTTGATGTAAAATTCCCTCTTCATTAACTAATAGCGTGTGCCGCGCTTTAGTGGTTTTTCAATAAATTCGACGACGCTCACTCTAGTAGGTTCTGGAGGAGTTCGGTGTCGATGTATTCTCGATTGTCCTTGCGCGCATTTGCGCACGACCGTCAGGGCGCATTCGCTTTGATGACCGCTTTGATGCTGACGGTGCTCATTGTTATCGGCGGCATGGCCGTGGATTACTCGCGTGCGCAGATGGCGAAGGAACGCCTTCAATTCGCCGTCGACAGCGGCGCGCTCGCCGTTGGGCAGATTTTCCGCTCCTATGAAGATCCGGAGCAAGCGGTGAAAGACTATGTTGAGGCGAATGTCGACGGCTCCGTCATCATTCCGGAGTCCTTGAGCGTCGAAACCGTCATCACGGAAACGCCGACGTCCCGCGAAGTCGTGATCGAAGCCAATGCGTCGGTCGAAGGCATCTTCACGGCCTTCTACGGTCTCGACAAGATCGACGTAAACGCCAGCACGGCGACCGCCGAGGCGTATCAGAAGCTCGAAGTGGCCCTTGTCGTCGATATCTCGTCGTCAATGGACGGCGCAAAGATCATCGAGCTTCGCGATGCTGCAAAAGCCTTCGTGACGACGCTTCTGGAGGAGCAGACGGACCGTGAGTATCGCCATATTTCAATCGTGCCGTATGGCGGAACGGTAAAGCTGGGCTCTGATTTCTTTGGCTATCTCAAGCCGGGCTATTCCGAGACCAAATGGAACGGGTGCCGCGAGTTCGACTGCACGATCATGGACGACGCGCACATTCCGCTCGGCCAACATGACCCGGTGCAACATATCTGGCGCTACCGCAACCACATGAACAACGAATGGTGTCCGCCCGGCGCATCGGAGCCGATTTTCTTCTCCAACGATCTCACCGAACTGACGACTTACATCGACAGTCTGACGCGCCTCTCCGACGGCACGGGGTCGGATATTGGGTCGGCCTGGGGCCTGAAGGCGCTGTCGCCTCACTGGCGCAACCGGCTGGACGGCGCGCCGTCCGACACTCCGGCGGATTATGGCGACTCGGTCAAAGCGCTGGTCATCATGACCGATGGCGGGATCACCTATCAGGGTCGCGCAAACAGCTACGACCTGATGGCGGCGTTTGGCGACGACAATGACGACCCGACTGACGACCATCCGACTGCAGATCCGGCTTACGCCAACGGTAGTCTATACAACAAGTCGCAGGCGCAGAGGAACTTCACCAAAGTCTGCGACGAAGCGAAGTCAAAGGCCGGAATCCAGATCTACACCGTTGGTTTCCAGGTCCGGAACACGAACATGCTCAACCTGCTGAAGGGCTGCGCGACGCGAGAAGCGAACTACATGACCCCGGGCTCCGGGCAGCTTGAAGAGACGTTCAAGGCCATCGCTCTGCGTCTCGACTCGCTGAAACTGGTCAACTAGGCGTCTACCGACGCTCGAACAGCACAACAGCCCGCAGCCGCCGCTGCGGGCTGTTTCTTTTTGGCCCGCGCCGACATGCACGGGAATTGCAGCACTCCGAAGATCCATACGTACGCCTCGGCGCAAACCTAAGAGCCGAGCATCCCGGAGGCCTCGATGAGTGTTAGATCGATAAAAGCTGTCTGGTTCCGTTTCAGTGAGGATCGTCGCGGCGCATTCGCGATCATCACCGCGCTGATGTTGACCGTGCTGATCATCGTCGGCGGCATGGCGGTCGACTATTCGCGGGCGCAGATGGCGAAAGAGCGTCTTCAGTTCGCTGTCGACAGCGGCGCCCTGGCTGTCGGGCAGATCTTCCGCTCCTACGAAGACCCCGAGGCCGCGGTGAATGACTATGTCGAGGCGAACATTGATGGCTCCGTCATCATTCCGAAATCGTTGAGCGTCGACACCGTCCTCACCGAGACACCAACCACACACGAGGACGAGAAT
>CALDSD010000065.1 GCA_937911325.1 uncultured Neomegalonema sp. | reverse complement strand
GCAACGCCGCCAGCATCAAAGCTGGTCTGGGCATCGAGAATGGCGTCGAGAACCGAAAGCTGTTCTCGTTCAATCTCTGAAATGGCCTCTTCGACAGCAAGGGTGTCACCTTGCACTGCAAGGTCAGCCTCCCGATCAGCCGTCTCAACGATGTCGCGGGCCGTGAGACCGGAATCCACAACCGGCACGCCCTGGGCAAGTGCGCTGGTTGAGACACCGATCAGCAACAGCGCTGCGACGGTGAGCTTACTCATTGGCAATGTCCTCCAAATCAAGCAGATCAGGACCACCAAGAGCGTCGAAAGAGCAGTCATGCGACGCAGGACCACGCGACACAAAGCTAAAGCAGTTGGCTTGTGGCTCTTGATAGTCCGCGCAACCTGCGATCACGGACAGCAGTAGAATACCGATCAATTTCTTCATTGTTGGAGCCTCCAAAAGTCTGGCCGATCCCGGTAATCGGAGCCGACGAGTTTTTCACCTGCCTCCATCCCGCCGAGGATGGTCAGGTTGTTGCCAAGGGCGCTTAGGTCTGCGTCCACGACGACTGATCCTTGGTCATCTCGAATGAGCGCCAAGCGAGAATTCGTGCCGGTGCTGAGAAGCGTATCCAGCTCTTTCTGGTAGAGATTGAGCATCCGGTAGTCCGAGGCATTGGCTCGAATGTTTGGGAGAAGAACCTGCGTTGGAACGGCCTCAACAATGGTTTTACCAGTACGGGTCCGTTCAAGCTGGCTCGCATATTGGGTCATCATCACAGCCACGGTGTTCTGTTTCCGTGCTGTCACCAGCCATTGCGACAAGCGTTCAGCGAAATACTCGTTGTCGAGTGCCTTCCACGCTTCATCAATGATGATGATGGTTGGGCGGCGGTCTTCGATCTTCCTCTCGATGCGGCGGAACAAGTAGCTAAGAACGGCCATCCGTTCCTTGTCGCTTTCGCTGTCGAGGATCCCGGTCAGGTCGAAGCCGACCAAATCGCCGTCCAGCGAGAAAGTGTCTTCAAGGCTATGCCCGAAAATCCAGCCGAACCTGCCTTTTTGAGCCCATTCAAGAACGCGCTGGTTGAGGTCGCCATCGTCATCCATCGACATGAACAGCGACGCGAAGTTTTGCCAGTCCCGTAGACCCGGATCGGTGGCCTGTGCGTTCTGGCGGACGCATTCCACGATCCTGTTGGTCTGGGCGGGTGTCAGCGGCTTGTCTTCGCGGTAGAGCAGGGAGCCAAACCAGTCGGACAGCCACGCAATGCCGCGATCATCCACTTCCGTCCAAAGTGGGTTCAGTCCCGTGGACCGCCCGCCCTGGATTGTCGTGTAGCTGCCGCCATTGGCACGGACAGCCATTTCCATCCCTTGCCGGTAGTCGAAGACGAAGACGCGGGCATTGGCTCGCACGGCCTGTGTCATCAAGAAAGCCGAGAAGACAGACTTACCAGAGCCGGGACGGCCCATAATCAGCGTGTGGCCGCTCGTAGGCTCTTTCTCGGGCGACCCAGCCTCATGGTAGGAGAAGCGATAAGCGCTTTTCTCAGGCGTCGGGAAGATCGAGATGATCTTGCCCCACGGCACTTCAGGACCGGCCTTGCCAAGCTGCGTTCGGTGGAAGGCCGCAAAGTCGGCAAAGTTTCGGTTCGTCACTGTGCTGGCACGGAGGCGCTTGGGCTGATTGCCTGGGTGCTGGCTGAAATAGTGGGTGTTGGCCCCGAAGCGGTCACTCACCATTGTGACGCCTTCGGAGGCGGCGGCGTTTACAATCTCAGCGCCCAGGCTTTCAAGTTCCTCGCGGGTTTCAGCAAAAACCGTCACCACCATGTGGTGATCGCCCATGCTGGCCCTTTTTGCTTCCAGATCGTCAGCGAGTAGCAGGAGGTTTTCGCGCAAGGAAACCGCGGCGTCGTCTGCCGCCTGCATTTGCTTCACCTGCCGCTTGATCCGCGAAATCGTCATGTTGGTGTTCACGGGCGTGAACGAGTGAGTGACGATCATATCGACGGGCAGGTTGAGCTGGTCGAACATGACGCAGTTCGTTTGCTCTGAATAGTCTTTGATGCTGTAGCTCTTGCCAAAGCGACGGCCTGCAACGCCCTCGCTCAGCTCGAAGTAATCGCCATAGAATGTGGTCCGCGTGTTTGACACGGATGACGCCAGAAAGCCGAATTTCGAAGTATGATAGAGCGGCAGTTCTTGACCCGTGTTCAGCCCACCAAGAAAGCCGACAAGCTCGCCTTTTTCAGCCGACAAGATCGACGGTTTCAGATTGCCGAGGCCGGACATGAAAATGCCAACGGCCTCATTTAGTCGGCGAAGACGCTTCGCGGTTTCCTCGCGCAATCTTGCAGGCGAAGGCTTCCGCATGAAGGTCAAGAAACTCTTAGAAGGAGGACGATGGATCACGGTCAAAGTGATCGTCTTGTCGCGCAAGCCGCCATTTTCGAGCTTGCCACGCCATTGCTGATCAACCATCGCGGCGAAGCTGTCGCCTTCGATGGGTTCTACATCGACACCGATCCCCTTGGAGACCTTGTGGACATAGTAGCTGAATTCTTCGCCTAGTTGGGCCACGATCCGGGCGAAGCTCGCCCGGATGCCATCTAGGTAATCATCATCGGTCGTATAGCTATTGATCCCGGTGATCCGGATGCACTGGAACAACTCATTAACGCGCGTCCGCACGGTACGATCATCAACGAGGCTCACATAGGGCAGCATGTGGGCCAGTTGCTTTTCGTGCTGAAACCACACAGGCATCAATGTGCGTTCATCCAACTCGTCACGGGGCATAGCTGTCTCCGCCATGGATTTTCCTGTTTCTGGTAGGGGGCGTCTCTTGAAGGGCGGTCATCGCAACGTCGATGAACCGGGGGTCCCAATCCGCCGCCTTCCAGAGGACCGGATACAGAACCGCCGCGATGCCAAGCACGAGGAAGCTCTGTATCCAGACAAAGAGCAGTACGGTGCCGAACAGCCAAACAACGGCATACATGATCGGCAGACCGAACAGTTTGGGCGGGCGCACGAGGCCAAGGAAGAGAGGTGATCTTTCAGCCACGCGACACCCCCTTAGCTGAAGACCGCTGCAACAATTGTCGGCGCTGCGGCGACACCCGCGATACCGACCAGAACCCACAGGGCTTGGCGCAGGTCGATGATGTTGAAGAACCAGCTCAGGAAGACGCCGATGACGGCCAGCGTGGCGATCACGACACCAAGCGGACCAGTCAGCGCGTCAACGATACCCTGCAAGAGGTTCTGGATCGGCGATAGGTCGATAGATTGCGCCATCGCCGGTTCGGCCATGACGATGAAGACCGTTAGGACGGTCAGCAGTAGTGGTAGCGGCCTCATGAGTTTTCTCCTTCAAGCCTGTTGAACACGGCCAGCACCCGCTGAACGTGGTTTTGCGTTTCACGGTAAGGCGGGATGCCCCCGTATTGCCTGACGGCATCGGGGCCAGCGTTGTATGCCGCCAGCGCCAACCGCGCGTCGCCGAAGGTCTCTAATTGTGCGACCAGGTAACGCGCGGAGCCGTCAAGATTTGCCCGCCAGTCAAAGGGATCGACGCCAAGATCTTCGGCGGTTCCCGGCATGAGCTG
>CALDSD010000064.1 GCA_937911325.1 uncultured Neomegalonema sp. | reverse complement strand
ATACCGAGCAGCTGATCGAATGTTTCGGGGGCATTGACCAGCAAGTTCTTCGCAGTCGCCTGGTCCTTAGTGCCGCGGCCTGCGATCGAGTACGTCGCCAACGTCCAGGGAGCGCCGACAAAGCCGATCAGCGGCATATCGCCTGGCATCTCCCCCCGAATACGCTGCACCGCTTCCATGACCGGCTCTAGCCGCTCTAGAAACCCATCCGTTTTCAAATGTGCGAGTTCGGTCCCGTTGGTGATGGGCTCCAGAACAGGTCCTTCGCCTTCCTGAAACTCCAGATGCTGCCCAAGGGCCCAAGGGATCGTCAGGATATCTGAAAACAGGATCGCAGCTTGAAGATCGAAGCGTCGCAAGGGTTGCAGGGTCACTTCGGTCGCAAACTCGGGAGAAAAGCATAGATCCAAAAACGACCCTGCGTGTTTCCTGGTTTCTCGGTACTCAGGGAGATAACGGCCTGCCTGCCTCATCAGCCAACAAGGCGTCTTCTCAGTCGCTTCGCCTCTCAAGGCGCGCATCATTTCCGACTGACCAACATCATTCATAAGAGTCATTTTAAGATTGTTTCTTTTTGTTGGGGGCACGGAAAACGGGGATAACCTGCTTTTAGATTCCGCCGAAGCGTTTTTCCACATGTCCACGATGTTCCGAAGCCATCCACAAGTTGCTCATATCTTCCCTGATGTCGTGTATGTCGGAATGAGCTGTCATTATGTAGTAGCGCTGAAAAAAGTTGACGCGCATACACAAAGACGCCGATGAGAAGTTAATCAGTATACTAGGTAAAGAGTTCATTAACGAGTTTGAGGGGATGAATGTGGGCCCCTCAGCTGTTTTTGGCGATCGCTGGGGATAACCAGAGAGTTTTCCAACCGACATGCGTGAACTAGTAACAGCTTCCTATGCCTTGGAATAACTGTTGGTCGTTTCATGATCCCTGATTTTGTGCTCGCATCCGGTAGCGCGATACGCCGAAGGCTCTTGTCCGATGCTGGCGTTCGATTTGACGTTGTCCATCCGGAGGTCGATGAAGCACGCGTTCTCAATGATATGAGATCCGAAGGGATCGAGGATGCCGGTGAACTCGCCAGTGCGTTGGCTGCGGCAAAAGCACTGTCCGTAAAGACCAAATCTCCTGACAAACTTGTCCTCGGATGTGATCAGATCCTGGAGTTCGGCGGGTCCATCCTCACAAAAGTCGACACGATAGACCAAGCGGTTGATCGCCTTGAGAGCCTCAATGGATCGGAGCACCGTCTGGTTTCGGGCTACGCCATCGTGCGGGATGGGACGCTTGTCCGGAAATCGTACGAAACCGTCCGAGTTACAATGCGGAAGTCCTCCTCTGCCGTTATTGAATCATATGTAAGAAGGAACGCGCCTCGGATATTCTCTTCTGTCACTTGTTATGAGATTGAACGCGACGGAGCGCAGCTCATCAAAGAGATCCACGGCGATTACTTCGCTGCGTTGGGTCTGCCGATGCTAAGAGTTTTCTCAGAGATATTGGATCTGGAGAATGACTGATATTCCTATCGTGGGCGTGATCGGCGACCCGATTTCACACTCAAAATCTCCGCTCATCCATAATCGATGGCTGAAACAGAATAGTATCAAAGGATTATACCTGAGATTTGAGGTGAAGGGGAAAGACCTTCAGCAGTTTATCAAAGACAGTCTTGAGCTCGGATTTCGAGGATTTAACGTCACGATTCCACACAAAGAAACTGTGGTCTCGATCGTCGACGATCTGAGCGCCGCCGCCAGGGATTGCGGAGCGATCAATACGATTGTTCGGCGCGAGGACGGGTCGTTCTTTGGCGACAACACCGACGGTTTTGGATTTATCGAGAACCTTTCCGAGCTGATCTCGCGCGACGATCTTGTCGGCGCCAGCGTGGCCCTTCTCGGTGCTGGCGGCGCGTCTCGCGCTGTCGCTGTCGCGTTGCGAGACGCTGGGGTCCGGCAGATCCGAATATGCAATCGTACAACATTGAAAGCCGAGGCGTTGTGCACGGTCCTCGGCGATGTGGCGTCGGTCTGGCCCTGGCCCGCGACCGAAGAGTTTTTCGCGGGTGCGGATCTGATCGTGAACTCAACGAGCCTTGGTATGGCCGGTCAGCCTGCGTTTGATCTTCCAATACCAAGACTTGAGCCCAATACAGTGGCGACGGATCTCATCTACGCGCCGTTAGAGACCCCTTTCTTAAACGCAGCGCGGGCATCCGGCGCGCGGACAAAAGACGGCTTGGGCATGTTGCTGCACCAAGCTCGGCCAGGCTTCAAAGCGTGGTTTGGCATCGATCCAGTCGTCTCGGCGGAACTTAGGCAAGCTGTTTTGACGGGCGAGGGTCTTTACCCGTGATAAGACTGGGTCTGACAGGTTCGATCGCTATGGGGAAGACAACGACGGCCGCGCTCTTTCGCGAGCTCGGCATACCGGTGCATGACGCGGACGCAACCGTTCACAAGCTTTACGCCATAGGCGGGTCGGCGGTGGAGCCGATCGGAAAGCTCGCGCCGGACGCCGTCGTCGAGGGCGCGGTGTCTCGCGAGAAACTCAAAGCATTGATCTCAGAAGACCCAGAAGTACTGAGATCGATTGAGGCGATCGTGCACCCGCTGGTCCTCGCCGATCGGAAGAGCTTTGAGGCCGCTGCGGAGCAAGAGGGACACGACATCATCGTGTTCGACGTGCCTTTGCTGTTTGAAACCGGAGCAAACAAAGAGGTCGACCGGGTCGTGGTTGTTTCTGCTCCGCTGGAGGTTCAACGTCGGCGGGCGCTAGAGCGTCCCAAGATGACGGTGGCGCTTTTTGAGCACATTCTGTCGCAGCAGATGCCGGATGGGGAAAAACGGGCTGCGGCGGATTATGTCATAGACACGTCTCAAGGGCTCGACCATGCGCGGAAGGCCGTACAGACTCTTCTAGAAACAATAAGAGCAGAGTTGTCAGGCAATGAGAGAGATATCCCTGGACACCGAGACAACGGGTCTTGAAGCGCAGAACGGCGACCGTGTTGTCGAGATCGGCGCCGTCGAGCTGATCAATGGCGTGGCGACCTCCAATATTTTCCACGTCTACATTGACCCACTGAGGCCAATGTCCGCGGAAGCATCAGAGATCACCGGGATCACCGACGACATGCTCCGGGGCAAGCCAAAGTTCAACGAGATCGCAGATGGCTTCGTCGACTTCATAGCAAACGATTACCTCGTCATCCATAACGCCGCCTTCGACATCGGCTTTCTGAATGCGGAGTTTGAGCGGATCGGCGTCCCTCTTCTTACGATGGACCGGGTGATCGATACGCTCGGGATGGCTCGCAAGCGATTTCCCGGCGCGCAATCAAATCTCGATGCGCTGTGCCGGCGTTTTGGCATCGATAACAGCGCGCGCGAAAAGCACGGAGCGCTGCTTGACGCCGAACTCCTGGCCGAAGTGTATCTTGAGCTGAACGGTGGACGGCAGCCGGGCTTCGAACTCGCGGCGGCGAAACAATCATCCCAGGCAGGCAAGGGCGCCAACGCGGCTGCTGTGTCCGAGCGGCGCCCACGCAGATCGACGTCGCGCCTCTCGGAAGCCGAGCGCGCCGCGCATCTTGAGTTCATCACCGATATGGGAACGGGCGCATTGTGGACAGGCCCGAAACGTGATGGATAGCGGCTAGTTGACCGTGTCTGAGGCTGCTGCGGCTTCAGCCGCCCTTTGCCGATAAAGCGCTGCGAAATCGACGGGATCCAACATCAGAGGCGGATATCCTCCGTCGCGCGTGGTGTCCGCGACGATGCGGCGCGCGAATGGGAACAGAAGCCGTGGGCATTCAATCAGCAACACGGCCTGTTCGGCGTTCTCGGGGACGTTCTTGAGCGAGAACACGCCGACATAAGCCAGTGTGACCGAAAACACCTTTGATGTGTCCGTGGCGGCTGTCACCTCTATGCGCAGACTGACCCGAAAGCGGTCCTCGCCGGCATTGGATGCGTCGACGCCGACATTCACGGTGATCTGCGGCGTACTTTCCGGGTTTTTCCGTTCTTTGGCAGCCGCGTTGTCGAACGATAGTTCGCTGACATATTGCGAGACGACGCTTAACTGAGCGCTTTTGGGAGCTTCGACAGCGGGTTGGTCTGACATCGGGAAAAGTCTCGATCAAGAACAAAAAACTCGGCGATCGTTATCACGGCGGTTGTCGAGGTCAAAGCTATGATCGCGCCAGATCGAATATTTCCTAGGGTCGCTTCCGCGAATTCTCATCCAAGATGATCGCATCCTCGACGTCGGGCGTCGGCTCAGGGCGCGGGCCGCCATCGGCAGGCTGGCGAGGCTCATAGGGCGGTTGAGCTGAGGATCGTTCGCGCTCGACGGGATCGCCATCGTGGTTCTGCTGGTTGAAGACCGAGCCGGCCACGTGCACCGCGGCCTTCGCGGCGATACGCCGCCAGATCCAGCGTCTCGACGGTGGGAACAGAAAGAGGGCTCCAATCGTATCGGTCAGAAAGCCAGGGGTCAGAAGAAGGATCCCTGCGGCAAACAGCATTAAGGACTCGCCGACGACGTTAGGAATGTCATCGGGTGTTTGAAATGCTCCTTGCGCTCGTTGCATCATTGCCCGGCCCTGCAGACGAAGCGCGGCCGCGCCAATCAGCGCTGTTACGACGACAATAGCGATGGTCCTCCACGTGCCGATGAGATCGCCCACTTGGATGAACAACGCAATTTCCACGATTGGGACGGCCAGCAAGACCAGAAACAACCACATATTGTATGCCCCTAGAGCAAATTGACGGTCTTTCCGTCATGCATCTAGTTGGACATAAGGAGCGCTGTCACTTACATCCATGGCGAACTGCGCCATTGATGGTCGTGGCTGATGTTTCCGTGAGGAAACGCCGCCGACGTGCTTATATTTCCGGCCAGAGGTCGGATACGAGGAAATCGAATGTTTGAAAATGATCTGGTGACGCTTCTGCTGTTGGCAGCAATCGCCGGATTCCTGCTGTTCCGGCTTCGAAGCGTGCTTGGTGAACGGTCTGGTTTCGAAAACCCAGAGAAGTATCGCCCGGGCGCTTCTGGGAGCGCAGACACGCCGTCTGAGGAGCCGGACAATGTTGTCGCTCTCCGCCGCAACGATGGTTCCGACGACGACTCGGACATATTCGCCTATGCCGAGCTAAACTCGGAACTTGGTCAGGCGCTCAAGCAGATCAAACTGCGGGAGCCGGGCTTCAACATGCAGTCGTTCATGGAAGGAGCGAAAGGCGCTTATGAGATGCTTCTCATGGCGTTTGAGACCGGCGACAAGCAAACGTTGAAACAGTTTCTTGATCGAGAGGTGTACGACGCTTTCGCACAGGCGATCGACGAGCGGCGCGCACAGAACCTGAACGTGGACGTGCGCTTTGTCGGCATCAAAACCGCTGAACCTGTTGAAGCGCAGATCTCGGCAGATGAGCGGAGCGGCGACATCACGGTGCGCTTTGTCGCCGAGATCATAATGGCCGTCCGGAACGCGCAGGGCGAGCTCGTTGAAGGCGACCCCTCGAACATTCAGCGCATATCGGATGTGTGGACCTTCGGCCGCCAGCTTGGATCGTCTGATCCGAACTGGATGCTTACAGCAACCGGCGACGAATAGCAGACGCGCGAGACATGCATTTGGGCGCGGGCGCAGTCAGGACCCAAAGACATGCCTTAGGGTTGATCTGCGCCTTGAGCATTCTGGGCTGCTCGCTCACAGACGAACGGGTCGGCCCGCCGAACTCTGGGCCCGAGCAACAGCCAGAAACGACGGCCCCGGTGTCGTCGGGTACGCTTGTGGATGCGCGGTCAGGGCACAGGCTCACGCCGATACGTTTCTCCGATCTGCGAGGCTGGCGCGACGATGATGTCGGAGCTGTGGGTCCAGCGCTAACGCGGTCTTGTCAACGGCAGCGGGCTTCGGACGGGCTGCTGTTAACGGCGGCAGAATGGCGCGCGCTCTGTCAAAGGGTGCTGGCCACTGCGCCGAGTTCGCTGCGTACGCTTTTCGAGCGCGATTTCACACCGGTGTCGATCGGTCCTCGTGAGCGTGGACTGCTGACCGCGTATTTCGAGCCCGTCCTGGAGGCGCGCCGACGACCTGATCAGGTGTTTCGTTATCCAATCTATCGAAAGCCGCCGGAAGTCAGCCGCCGCGGCGACGCCTATGGCGCGATCTCTGGAGGACGTCTTCGTCCCTTTTACTCGCGTGCGCAGATAGATGCGGGCGCTTTGAGGGGTCGCGGGTTGGAGATTGCCTGGCTGGCGGACCCTGTGGATCTGTTCTTCCTGCATATTCAGGGGTCCGGACGTCTTCGCTTGGGGAATGGCGAACTCATCCGCGTTGGTTTCGCCGCCAAGAACGGTCACGCCTACAAGTCTGTCGGCCGAGCGATGATCCAGCGAGGCTGGGCGCGGTCCGGAGGCGCCTCGGCCGCGGCGATCAAGGCGTTTTACCGCGCGGATCCGCGGCGGGGGCGCGAGCTTCTGGCGGTCAATAAGTCGTATATTTTCTTTCGAGAAATTAGGAACTTAGATGCGAGAGCGGGTCCGGTAGGCGCTCAAGGGGTTCAGCTGACCAACGGACGAAGCATCGCGGTTGACCGCCGGTTCATAGAGCTGGGCTTGCCAGTGTGGGTCGATGCGCCGAACACGCCGAGTGGGCCGCGCGCGAGACTGACCATCGCTCAGGATACAGGTTCGGCGATAAAAGGTTCGCAACGCGCAGACTTCTATATGGGATCCGGCGCCGAAGCCGGGCGGATCGCAGGACGGTTTCAAACGCCTGTGCGCCTGGTGACGCTTCTTCCCAACAGCGTGCTTGAGGAGATCCGGCGGGGACGGAGATGAGCAGAGGCTCCAAGCGAACTCGTCGGCCGAGCGCGGGCGAGCTGGATCTTTGGCGGACTGTCGCTCAATCGGTGAAAGCTTACAAAGCGGATCATGCGCTGCCGGGCGAACCGAAAGACATTCAGGCATCGACCGACGCGCCTTCGGAGAACCCTCTCAAAGAAGCGGAAGACGCCGCGCGCGTCGCGCCGAAGGCGACGAAGACGCCTCTGACGGCTCGGCAATCCCGCAATCAGTCGGACCGACCGCGCGAGGAGTACTGGCGAACCGACACAGCAGTCGGGCGGCTTAGCCAAAAAACCCCGGCCCTCGATCCGAACACGGCCCGCCGCCTGACACAGGGCCGGGTCGAACCGGATGCGCGGCTTGATCTTCACGGGATGACCGCTGAGCAGGCGCATAACGCTTTAAGGGCCTTTATCTTCCGGGAGCAAACGCAAGGCGGCAGATGTGTTCTGGTGATCACCGGCAAAGGCGGCAGATTTCAAGATGACAATTTCGCAATGCGCCCCACGGTTCCAGGGCAAGGCGTTCTGAAGACGCTCACGCCGCAATGGCTAAGCACGCCTCCGCTGTCTCAGCTTGTGGTCGGCGTATACCAAGCGCATGTACGGCACGGCGGGGCCGGGGCTTTGTATGTGTATCTGCGGAAGAACCGCTAACGGATCCTCAAAGGATGTAACGTCGCAGATCCTGATCACGCTGGATATCTGCAAGCTTGTCTTCGACGTAAGCAGCGTCGATCGTGATGCTGCGCTGTTCCGTCGGAAGATCAGACGCGTCGAACGACAGATCGGACAACACGCGCTCTATGATCGTGTGCAGGCGTCTCGCGCCGATGTTCTCGATCGCCTGATTCATCTGAGCTGCTGCTGCCGCGATCGCTGCGATGCCATCCGTTGAAAACTCCAGATCAACCTCTTCGGTCTTCAAAAGAGCCGTCGACTGGCGGACGAGGCTGTTCTGTGGCTCCTCGAGAATGCGGACAAAGTCTTCCTCGGTCAGTGGCCGCAACTCGACGCGAATTGGAAGTCGGCCCTGCAGCTCGGGAAGAAGGTCTGACGGTTTCGCGACGTGGAACGCGCCGGACGCGATAAAGAGGATGTGGTCGGTCTTGACCGGCCCGTAGCGCGTCGAGACGGTCGCCCCCTCGATAAGCGGCAAAAGATCGCGCTGAACGCCTTCTCGCGACACATCGGCGCCGCGCGCATCCGCTTTGGCGCAGACCTTGTCGATTTCATCCAGAAAAACAATGCCATCCGCCTCGGCAGCGGCAACGGCTTCGCGATTGACCTGCTCTTCATCGAGCAGCTTGTCCGCTTCTTCCACGAGAAGAACGTCATGGGAATGCGCGACGGTCATCTTGCGGCGTCGAGTTCTGCCACCGAAGGCTTTCCCCAGGAGATCCTGGATGTTCATCATTCCGGCGCCGCCTTGCTGACCCGGAATTTCCATGATCGGCATGCTTGGCCCCGCATCGGCGACTTCGACCTCAATTTCACGATCATCGAGGTCTCCCTCGCGGAGCTTCTTGCGAAAACTCTCTCGCGTCGCAGGGCTCGCTTGGTCGCCAACGAGGGCCGTCAGCACGCGTTCTTCCGCGGCGTGATGCGCAGCGGCGCGGACTTCCTCTCGTTTCTTGTCCCGAACCAGCGTGATCGAAACCTCGACAAGGTCGCGGATGATCGAGTCGACGTCGCGGCCGACATAGCCGACTTCCGTAAACTTCGTCGCCTCGACTTTGATGAACGGAGCCTGGGCCAACTTCGCCAGGCGGCGCGAGATTTCGGTTTTCCCAACGCCGGTCGGGCCGATCATCAGGATGTTCTTTGGAAAGACCTCTTCGGCCATCTCCGGGTCGAGTTGCCGGCGGCGCCACCGGTTGCGCAAGGCAATCGCGACCGCACGTTTGGCGTCCTTCTGACCAATCACATAGCGATCGAGTTCAGATACGATTTCACGGGGCGAGAAAGAGCTCATTCGGCGATCGTCTCCACCACCAGGTTTTCGTTCGTGTACACGCAGATCTCGGCGGCGATGGCCATTGCTCGACGCGCGACCTCTTCGGCGGTCATGTCGGTTTCCATGAGGGCGCGCGCTGCGGCCAGAGCAAAATTCCCGCCCGAGCCGATTGCGGCGACGCCGTGCTCGGGCTCGAGGACGTCTCCCGCGCCAGTCAGGGTCAGGACCGCGCTGCGGTCTGCGACCAGCAACATCGCTTCGAGACGCCGCAGGTAACGATCTGTTCGCCAGTCTTTCGCCAGTTCTACAGCTGCCCGCGTAAGCTGACCTGGATGGCTCTCCAGTTTCGCTTCCAGGCGCTCGAACAGCGTGAAAGCGTCGGCCGTAGCGCCGGCGAACCCGGAGATCACCTCATGTCCGCCGGTTGAGAGACGACGCACCTTCCGAGCATTGCCCTTGACCACGGTCGGTCCAAGGCTGACCTGGCCATCTCCGGCGATCACGGTGGCGCCGCCTTTGCGCACGGCGAGGATCGTTGTGCCACGCCAGCCCGGGCTCTGTTCGGTCATGTCGTCTCCAAGCTCTTCGGAGCCGATATAGGCCTAGGACGCGTCCATGAAAAGCAGTGGCTTGGCGGGAATTCGGTCTCTATAAGCTGCGCGGAGAGCTCGGCTCGAACTCATAGGAGAGTGGCATGCGCAAAGCGCGCGTGGAACGCAAGACCACCGAAACCAGCATCTCGGTCGAGCTGAACCTCGACGGAACCGGCGTCTACGACGTCAAGACAGGCGTTGGTTTCTTCGATCATATGCTCGAGCAGCTGAGCCGACACTCTCTGATTGATCTCACGGTACAGGCTGACGGCGATCTTCATATCGACGACCATCACACCGTGGAAGATGTGGGCATCGCGATCGGGCGGGCGATGTTGGACGCATTCGGCGACGGGACCGGCGTCAGACGCTATGGCTCATGCCTGCTGCCTATGGATGACGCGCTGACCCGCTGCGCCCTGGACATCTCCAAACGGCCATACCTGGTGTGGAACGTCGAGTTTCCGACGCAGAAGATCGGCGCCTTCGACACCGAACTGGTGCGCGAGTTCTTTACAGCGCTCGCGATGAACGGCGGTCTGACGCTTCATGTTGAGACGCTTCACGGCGTGAACAGCCACCATATCGCAGAGAGTTGCTTCAAGTCGGTGGCGCGGTCGCTTCGGGAAGCGCTGGAAACCGATCCGCGGAAGTCTGACGTGTCGCCATCCACCAAGGGAACGCTCGGTTAATGTCGGTCGTTATCGTCGACTACGGCTCCGGCAACCTTCACTCGGCGGAGAAAGCGTTTGCGCGCACCGCCGCGGAGCGGGGCATGAGCGTCGTGGTCTCTTCCGATCCAGAGGCGGTCCGAGCGTCAGACTACGTCGTCTTGCCGGGTGTCGGCGCCTTTGGCGACTGTGCCGACGGGTTGGCCGCTGTGAAAGGAATGACCGAGGCGCTGCACGAGCATGTGGTGACAAAAGCGAAGCCGTTTTTTGGCATCTGCGTCGGCATGCAGCTTATGGCCGAAACCGGTAGAGAACGCGGCGACCACAAGGGATTAGGCTGGATCAAGGGCGACGTCCGCGCTCTTTCTCCAGATGACCCAGCGCTCAAGATTCCGCATATGGGGTGGAATGCGTTCCGATCCTTGGCCGAGCACCCCGTTCTCGACGGTCTGTCGAATGGGGATTTTGCCTACTACGTCCATTCCTATCATATGATCCCTAGCGATTCGCAGCATGCGCTGGGGACTTGTGACTACGGGGGGGCGGTCACCGCCATCGTTGGCCGCGACAACATGTTTGGCACGCAGTTTCATCCGGAGAAGAGCCAGCGCGTGGGATTGCGCCTGATCGCCAATTGGTTGGAGTGGCGGCCGTGATCCTGTACCCGGCGATCGACTTGAAGGACGGCGCTTGCGTTCGATTGGTGCGCGGCGAGATGGAGCAGTCGACGGTTTTCCATGACGATCCCACGGTGCCTGCGCGCGCGTTCGCGGACGCCGGCTGCGATTGGCTGCATCTCGTGGATCTGAACGGCGCTTTCGAGGGCAAACCCGTCAACGGTCCGGTGGTCGATGCGATCCTGCAAGCAGTGGAGATCCCGGTGCAATTGGGCGGCGGCATCCGCGATATGGCCACTGTCGAAGCCTGGTTTGACAAAGGCGTGCGCCGGCTGATCCTCGGCACAGCAGCCGTCAAGGACCCCGATTTCGTGCGAGCGGCGTGCAAAGCGTTCCCGGGCCGGATCGCCGTCGGCATTGATGCGCGGAAAGGGAGGGTCGCCATCGAAGGGTGGGCGCAAACCACAGAGATCACATCCACCGATTTGGCGAAGCGTTTCGAAGACGCAGGCGTCGCGGCCATCATCTACACGGACATAGAGCGCGATGGCGCCATGCGCGGCCCAAACGTGGGCGAGACGGCAGTCCTGGCGCACGCCACGGTCATCCCGATCATTGCGTCCGGCGGGGTAAGCTCGATGGAGGACCTCAGGGCGCTGAAAGCCTGCGGTGCGCCGCTGGACGGCGTGATTTCAGGTCGGGCGCTCTACGATGGCCGCATCGACCCTGCCGAAGCCGCCGCTTATCTTCGGGGCAGCGACTGATGCTGAGCGTTCGCGTGATCCCTTGCCTCGATGTGAAGGACGGGCGCGTCGTCAAAGGGGTCAATTTTGTCGACCTCATCGACGCAGGCGACCCGGTGGAGTCCGCAAAAGCCTACGACGCCGCCGGCGCGGATGAGCTCTGCTTTCTTGATATTTCTGCGAGCGTCGAAAAGCGGGGCACCATCCTCGACGTCGCGACCCAAACAGCCGAGCAGTGCTTCATGCCGCTGACCATCGGGGGCGGCGTCCGCACGGTTGAGGATATTCGGGCGTTGCTGTTGGCCGGCGCCGACAAGGTGTCGATCAATACGGCCGCTGTGAAACGGCCCGACTTCGTGGCGGAGGGCGCCGACAAGTTCGGGTCTCAATGCATTGTGGTGGCGATTGATGCGCGCAGCGTCTCACCCGGCAAGTGGGAGATTTTCACCCATGGCGGCCGGGAGCCGACGGGCATCGACGCCATCGAGTTTGCCGAGCTGGTGGTTGAGAAGGGCGCGGGGGAGATCCTGCTGACGTCGATGGATCGCGACGGCACTCGGGATGGGTTCGACCTTGAGCTGACACGCAAGATCGCGGATGCGGTGTCGGTGCCGGTGATCGCCTCCGGCGGCGTTGGCGATCTCGACCACCTGATCGAAGGAGTGACCGAAGGCCATGCGAGCGCGGTTCTTGCGGCGTCGATCTTTCACTTCGGGCAATTCTCGATCGGCGAAGCGAAGGCCCACATGGCGGCCGCCGGTTTGCCGATCCGACCGGTTGAGGCGGTATGACCGATATTCTGCAACGGCTGGACGCCGTCATCGTCGAGCGTAAAACGGCGGCCGACCCGACATCCTCCCATACCGCGCGACTGCTGGCGAAGGGTCCGTCGAAATGCGCCGAGAAATTCGGCGAGGAGGCGGTTGAGGCCATCGTGGCTGCGGCCGAGCGCGACCGCGATGCGTTGATCTCGGAAAGCGCGGACGTCTTGTTTCACCTGCTTGTCATGCTTGCCGCGCAGGATATCGCGCTGAATGACGTCCTGGCCGAGCTGGAGCGCCGCGAGGGCGTCTCCGGCGTTGAAGAGAAAGCCAACCGCACCGACTGAGAGGGATCATGTATTACGTGTATGACGACCGGAACATCTTCGCGAAGATCCTGCGCGGGGAAATCCCCTCAAAGAAGGTTCTGGAGACCGAGCACTCGCTGGCCTTCGAAGACATTCATCCAGCCAAGCCGGTGCATGTCCTGGTCATACCGAAAGGGCCGTATGTCAACTACGACCATTTCGTCGCCGAGGCCTCTGACGAAGAGATCACAGACTTCTTCCGTACGGTCGGCAAGGTTGCTCGGGAAACCCGGGTGGCGGAAGCCGCAGGCGGCAACGGTTTCCGGGTGCTCTCGAACTGTGGTCCTGACGGATTCCAGGAAGTCCCGCATCTCCACTTCCATGTCTTCGGCGGCGCGCATTGCGGCCCGATGATCAAGCGGGACGGCTAACCGATCAGCCCATTCTGTTGGAAGAGCGTCTTGAGGTCCTGTTCGGGCCGAGCGCCGATATGCTGGATGATCTCGGAGGCGGCCAGACACCCCATGCGCCCGCAGGTTTCGAGGTCTCGGCCCGTGACGTGACCATAGAGGAAGCCCGCGGCGAAGAGATCGCCGGCTCCGGTTGTGTCGACCAGCTCTTCGATCGGCGCCGCAGGCACGTCGACGCGCTCGCCGTTTCTCAGAACCACGACGCCTTTCTCGCTGCGGGTGAGCGCGGCGATCGGTACATGGCCTTGCAGCTGGCGTACGGCGTCCTCGAAATCCTCGGTCTCGAAGAGCGAAAGGATCTCGACTTCATTGGCGAAGAGCATGTCCACCGGTCCTTCGACGATCTCGCGGAAGGAGTTGCGATGTCTGTCGACGCAAAATGGGTCTGACAGGCTCAACGCGACTTCGCCATCGACGGATTTGGCTTCCGCCATTGCGGAGCGGAAAGCGGCCTTCGTGTCGTCCCGGTCCCACATATAGCCTTCGAGGTAGAGGACCTTGCTGTTCTTGATCGCCTCGAAGGGCAGGTCGGCGTCGGTGAGCAAACCCGAGACCCCCAGATCGGTGCACATGCTGCGCTGCGCGTCCGGCGTGACGAGGATCATGCTGCGAGCGGTCGCGGTCGGGTGCGACTTGTCGAACGGCGGCGTTTCGAACCCGGCCCCGGCCGCACGAATGTCATGCGCGAAGATCTGGCCGAGCTGGTCGTCCCGCGTCTTGCCGACGAAGACGACCTCAGCCCCAAGCGCAGCGAGGCCGGCGATGGTGTTCCCGGCAGAGCCGCCGGAGATTTCGCGGGCGGGCCCCATGTCGTTGTAGACCGCCTCGGCTTTCTCGCTGTCGACGAGGAGCATCCCGCCCGTTGGCACGGCGTGCTGAGCGAGGAAGGCGTCGTCCACGCGGGCGAGGATGTCCACGATAGCGGCGCCAATGCCGACCACGTCGATTGATTTGGTCATTTTGTTTTCGTCTCCGAAGGGGATTTCGACGCGGCTTTACCTGCGGGCGTCTTTTGTTCGTACTCGCACAGATCGGCGATAATGCAGTTTGGACAGTCGGGTTTGCGCGCTTTGCAAACATAGCGCCCGTGCAAGATCAGCCAGTGGTGAGCGTGTTGCGCGAACTCGACCGGGACATTGTCCTCTACGGCCCTTTCGACAGCCACCACGTCCTTGCCGGGCGCGATCCCTGACCGGTTGCCGACACGGAAGATGTGCGTGTCGACCGCCTGCGCGGGATAGCGGAACCACATGTTGAGGACGACATTCGCGGTCTTTCGACCGACACCGGGCAGGCTTTCAAGCGCGGCACGAGAGGTTGGGACTTCGCCTTCGTAGTCTTCGATAAGTCGTTGGCTCAGCTTCAGGACGTTCTTTGCCTTGTTGCGGAAGAGCCCGATCGTTTTGATGTGCTGAATCAGTTTCTCTTCGCCGAGCTCAAGCATCTTTTGCGGCGTGTCGGCAACCTTGAATAAGGCGCGGGTTGCGGCGTTGACGCCCTTATCGGTCGCCTGTGCCGAGAGTGCGACCGCGACGACAAGCGTGTAGGCGTTGGTGTGGTCCAACTCGCCTTTCGGTTCGGCCTCCTGGTCTCGGAAACGCCGGAAGATTTCTCGGATCTGAAGGTAGTGCATGAGGGCCTTTTGCCCGGGGCGCGAGGTCGACGCAAGAACTGGGTGGCGCGGAAACGGCGCCCCCTCTTTATTGTGGTGAAATGATCAGATGGAGACCGACCGATGGCCACTGAACGCAATCAATCGCACGAGCACTACCACTATGTGGATGCGGCGATCCGGTATCTCGATGCGCATCAGGCTGACCAGCCGAGCCTCGACGACGTCGCTGCGCACATTGGTTTCAGCCCGGCGCATTTTCAGAAGATCTTCACGCGTTGGACAGGCGTCAGCCCAAAGAAATACCTCAGCTATCTGACCCTTGGGCATGCGAAACGTCTGCTGGCCGAGCGGCACACCGTTCTCGATGCGACATACGGCGCCGGACTTTCCTCGCCGGGGCGGCTACACGATCTGTTCGTCACCTGGGAGGCGATGAGCCCTGGGTATTATGCGAGCAAGGGCGAGGGTTTGACGATCCGCTACGGCTGGTTCGAAGGGCCCTTCGGCGAAACGCTGGCGATGGGAACCGAACTGGGTATGTGCGGTATGGCGTTCTCGCATGACTGCGGCAGGGATGCGGCCTTCGCGGACATGGCGGATCGGTGGCCAAATGGGAAGTTCGTCGAAGACGCAGAGGCGCTGCGGAGCTGGGTCGACGCGGCGTTCTCTGGGCGAGGCGAAGCCAAGCTCGCGCTCATCGGCGCGCCGTTTCAGATCAAGGTCTGGGAGGCGTTGCTACAGATCCCGTCCGGCCATGTGACGACCTACTCGGACATCGCAGAGACGATCGATCGGCCCAAGGCGGTGCGCGCTGTCGGCACCGCCGTCGGGCGCAATCCGGTCTCTTGGCTGATCCCGTGTCATCGGGCGCTGCGGAAATCGGGCGAGCTCGGCGGCTACCATTGGGGGTTGCCGGTAAAACGGGCCATGCTGGCGTATGAAAGCGCGCGGCTGGAGGCGAATGAGGTCGCCGCTGCATAAGGAATGAAAGCGACATAATCGGACGCGCGCAGAACAGTCATCGCGGTCGAATCCTGGCGAGCCTGACGAGAGAAAAAACACAGGAGGGTTCCCGGATGGCGCTCGATATCTCAAGTCTGGCTGATACTTACCGCCGTGATGGGTATGTGTCGGCGGTCGACATACTTACGCCTGACGAGGCGGCCGATCATCGTCGCCGCCTGGAGGAGGCCGAGGCGTCTTTCGGCTCTCTGCACTATCGCTCCAAGGCTCATACGATTTTGACATCCCCTTTGGAGCTGGTGACGCGCAAGGATGTCCTGGACGTCGTGGAGAGCATGATCGGCCCCGATATTCTCCTCTACAACGTCACATACATCATCAAGGAGCCTCATACGCCGAGCCATGTGAGTTGGCATCAGGACCTGACCTATTGGGGCCTGAGCAATGATGAGCAAGTCTCGATGTGGCTTGCGCTGTCGCCGGCCACCACGGAGAGCGGTTGCATGAGGATGATCCCCGGCAGTCACACCAAAGGCGTCTTCCAGCACGAAACCAAAGACGACCCGACCAACGTCCTGCTTCAGTCGCAGACCGTTCTCGGCGTCCCTGAAGACGAGTCCGTGATGTGCCCGCTGGCGCCGGGCCAGGCGTCGTTCCATCACGGTTGGACCCTGCACGCGTCGATGCCAAACAATAGCGCGGACCGGCGCATCGGGCTGAACGTGCAGTACGTGTCGACTTCGACGAAACAGACCAAGCATGACCTCGACACAGCGATGCTGGTGCGGGGAGAGGACCGGTATCGGTATTACGAGTATGACACCCCTGCGAAAGGCGATCTCGAACCCGAAGCGGTCGAGCGCCAGCGGGCGCTCGAGGACAAACACAAAGAGATTGCAGGTACGACCTAACGCTGTCGCCTCATCAGTTTTGGTCGAGGCCTAATACGTCCAGCATCGAATACTCGCCTGGGGCCTTGCCGCGGCCCCAGATCGCGGCCTTGACCGCGCCTCGGGCGAAGAGATGGCGATCGCCGGCGATGTGCGACAGCACGATCCGCTCGTCCGGCCCAGCGAAGATGGCGGAATGCTCGCCGACGACTGTCCCGCCACGCAGGTTGGCAAATCCGATATGCCCTTTCTCGCGCACTCCGGTGATGCCGTCGCGTACGCGGTCGGCATGGGTTTGCAAGTCGACGCCGCGACCCTCGGCGGCGGCTTCGCCAAGCATCAGGGCGGTGCCGGACGGCGCATCGACTTTCTGATTGTGATGCATCTCGAGGATCTCGACATCGAAATCCTCATCGAGCGCCTTGGCGACCTGCTTCACCAAGACGGTGAGCAGATTCACACCGAGCGACATGTTGCCTGCGCGGACGATTGTGGCGTGATGCCCCGCCATTCGAAGCTTCTCCAGATGCGCTTCGCCGAACCCGGTGGTTCCAATCACATGAACGATGCGCGCCTGCGCCGCGAGTTCCGCATGCGCGCAGGTCGCGTCCGGCGTTGTGAAGTCGATCACGCCATCGACATCTGCAAAGATCGGCAAAGGATCATCGACGACCGAAACGCCCAGCGCCGCGCCGCCCATCGCTTCGCCGACGTCGCGTCCCACCCAATCCGAGCCTGAACGTTCCGTGGCGCCGCCAAGCTCGACGCCGTCCGTCGCCAGAATGGTTTGCACCAGCATCTGACCCATACGGCCCGACGCGCCCATCACCGCGAGCTTCATGAGCTCGTCGCATCCTCCCAGAAGCCTTCAGCGCGCTTATTGAACGCTTCGGTCTCCGGGTGTTGTTTGCCGCTGCCTTCGGCCTCGAACTGCTTGAGCAGATCCTTTTGTTTGCTGGTCAGGTTCTGAGGGGTCTCGACCAGGATCTCGAGATAGAGGTCTCCGGTGCGTGCGCCGCGCAAGGTCGGCATGCCCTTGTTTCGCAGGCGCAGTTGCTTGCCGGATTGCGAACCCGCAGGCACAGCGACACGCGTGCGTCCGCCGTCGATCGTGGGAACTTCGATCGACCCGCCAAGCGCTGCGGTCGTGAACGGCACCGGGATCTCGCAGAGCAAATCGGAGCTATCGCGTTTGAAGAGCGGGTGCTGTTTGATGCTGACGAAAATGTAGAGGTCGCCGGGCGTGCCCCCGCGCGCGCCTGGCTCGCCTTCTCCGGCGAGGCGGATGCGGGTGCCGTCTTCAACGCCTTTCGGGATCTGAACGTTCAAGCTGCGTTCGCGTTGCACGGTGCCGGCGCCGTTGCAGACGGCGCACGGGTTCTTGATGATTGTGCCGCGTCCTCCGCATGTCGGACAGGTGCGTTCAATCGTGAAGAAGCCCTGTTGCGCGCGGACTTTGCCCATCCCCGAACAGGTCGGACAGGTGGTGGGTTGAGCGCCCCCCGCCGCGCCAGTGCCAGAACATGCTTCGCAGGTCACCGATCCTGGGGCCTTGATCGTAACCTGCTTGCCTTCGAACGCGTCTTCGAGATCGATGGTCAGATTATAGCGCAGATCAGATCCGCGCGAACGTCCGCCGCCGCCGCCGCGGCGGCCGCTGACGAAGTCTCCGAACAGATCGTCGAACACATCGGCGAAGGCGGAGGCGAAATCCGGTCCCTGGCCGCCGCCACGGAATCCGCCGCCCATGCCGGCGCCGTCTTCAAACGCAGCGTGACCAAACTGATCGTAGGCGGCGCGTTTCTGGGAATCCTTCAGCACGTCATAGGCTTCGTTCACTTCCTTGAACTGAGCCTCGGCGTCTGGATTGTCCTTGTTTCTATCGGGATGAAGTTCTTTGGCGCGGCCGCGATAGGCTTTTTTCAGTTCATCGTCTGAAGCGCCGCGCGACACGCCGAGAACGTCGTAATAATCGCGTTTCGACATCGCGAGTTCCTACCTTGACGATCGGCGGAGCTGGACCTTCGCAGGCAAGCTCCGCCGATGATTACGTGGGATCAGACTTAGGACTTCTTGTCCTTGCCGTCGACTTCTTCGAAGTCGGCGTCGACCACGTCGTCCACCGAAGGCTCTTGCTCCTCGCCATCCTCGGCTTCGGCGTACATCGCCTCGCCAAGTTTCATAGCGGCGGCCGCAAGCTCTTGGGTTTTGGTCTTGATGTCGTCGAGCTTGTCGGCTTCGAGAGCGTCCCGCAGAGCGATGACGGCTTTCTCGATCGCATCTTTGTCCGATGCGTCGACCTTGTCGCCATACTCTTCCAGGCTCTTTTCGGTGCTGTGGATCAGCGATTCCGCTTGGTTGCGGCTCTCGACGAGGTCGCGGCGGACCTTGTCTTCCTCGGCGTGCGCCTCGGCGTCCTTGACCATCTTGTCGATCTCGTCATCCGACAGACCGCCGGAGGCCTGGATCGTGATCTTCTGCTCTTTGCCGGTCGCCCGATCCTTGGCCGACACGTTGACGATGCCGTTTGCGTCGATGTCGAACGTCACCTCGATCTGAGGCACGCCACGCGGCGCCGGAGGTATGTTCTCCAGGTTGAACTGGCCAAGCAGCTTGTTGTCGTTGGCCATTTCGCGCTCGCCTTGGAAGACGCGGATGGTCACGGCCGTCTGATTGTCGTCAGCGGTCGAGAACACCTGGCTTTTCATCGTCGGAATGGTCGTGTTGCGATCGATGAGGCGAGTGAAGACGCCGCCCAAGGTTTCAATGCCCAGCGACAGCGGAGTGACGTCGAGCAGAACCACATCCTGAACGTCGCCCTGCAGCACGCCCGCCTGGATCGCGGCGCCCATCGCGACGACCTCGTCCGGGTTGACGCCCTTGTGAGGCTCTTTGCCGAAGAACGTCTTCACCGTCTCGATGACTTTCGGCATGCGGGTCATGCCGCCGACAAGGACGACCTCGTCGATCTCGGCCGCGGAGATGCCAGCGTCCTTGAGCGCTTTCTTGCACGGCTCAAGAGTGCGTTTGATCAGCTCCTCGACAAGCGACTCGAGCTTTGAGCGCGTCAGTTTCAGCGTCAGGTGTTTCGGGCCCGACTGATCGGCGGTGATGAACGGCAGGTTGATCTCGGTCTGCTGCGCCGAGCTCAGTTCGATCTTCGCTTTCTCGGCCGCCTCTTTCAGGCGCTGCAAAGCGAGCTTGTCGTTCCGAAGATCGATGCCGTTCTCTTTTTTGAACTCATCCGCTAGATACTCGAGGATGGTCATGTCGAAGTCTTCACCGCCGAGGAACGTGTCGCCGTTCGTCGCGCGGACTTCAAAAACGCCGTCAGAGATATCAAGAACCGAAATGTCGAAGGTGCCGCCGCCGAGGTCGAATACGGCGATCGTGCGATCGGCTTCTTTGTCGAGACCATAGGCGAGCGCGGCCGCGGTCGGCTCGTTGATGATGCGGAGCACTTCGAGACCTGCGATCCGGCCGGCGTCTTTGGTCGCCTGGCGCTGCGCGTCGTCGAAATATGCGGGGACGGTGATGACGGCCTGATTGACGGTCTCGCCGAGATACGACTCGGCGGTTTCCTTCATCTTCTGCAATACGAAGGCGGAGATCTGACTTGGAGAGTACTTCTCGCCGCTGACTTCGACCCACGCGTCGCCGTTTGCGCCCTCCACAATGTGGTACGGCACCATCTTCTTGTCTTTCTCAACCGTCGGATCGCCATACCGACGGCCGATGAGACGCTTCACGGCGAAAAGCGTGTTCTCGGGGTTGGTGACCGCTTGGCGCTTCGCGGGTTGTCCGGTCAGGCGTTCGCCGTCGCTGGTGAACGCGACCATGGATGGCGTGGTGCGGGCGCCTTCGGCGTTTTCAATCACTCTGGGCTGCGCGCCGTCCATAATCGCCACGCAAGAGTTCGTCGTGCCCAGGTCAATACCAATAACTTTCGCCATTTATCTTCCTCATTGCGGCGGTGAGCGGTGAACCCAAAAGGCGTTGCGCCGCTCCCCCAGTTTTAGATGGCTGGTCAGGATCGGAGAGTTTCTCCATGTCGAGCCGAGATATATGGACCACTTTTGACACTCGCAAGGATTTGCGAGCCATAGTGGGTTCGCAAATGGCGCTGGTCGCGAGGACCGGGCGTCGAGAACACAATACGAGATGTGACCGCTTTGTCTTCGATAGGCGCTTCTAGGCCGTCATTTGATCTGAATGGCGCAAAGATATGGAAGTCGTTCCTCGATCGCGCCGCACAGCGCGAGATGACCGAGGACATTCGGTCGATCGCAAAGCGCGCGCCCTTTCTGCAACCGATGACGCCATGGGGTAAGCCCATGACGGTGCGGATGACGAGCGCGGGACGCTTCGGCTGGGTCACCGACCGCCGAGGGTATCGCTACGAAGAGGCTCATCCGAAAACAGGCCAACCCTGGCCCGAGATCCCGCCGAGCATCTTGACCGTATGGAAGGCCGTCGCCGAGACGCCGACGCCGCCTGACTGCTGCCTTGTGAACTATTATTCGGAGAAGGCTCGAATGGGTTTGCATCAGGACAAGGACGAGGCCGATTTCGGTTTTCCCGTCGTGTCGATCTCGTTGGGCGATCCAGCGACGTTCCGGATTGGCGGATCAAATCGGAAAGACCCGACGCAGTCGGTGACGCTCGAGTCGGGCGATGTGCTCCTGATGGGAGGGGAGGCTCGTCTCGCGTTTCACGGGATCGACCGCATCAAATTCGGCGGGTCTACGCTTCTGCCCGACGGCGGGCGCATCAACCTCACCTTGCGGCGCGTGGCGCCGGCGGGGGTCTAGAGCCCCGGGCCCCGCTCGCCAGGATTGAGATCCTGTCCAAACGCCAGAAGATGACCATCGAGATCGCGGACATCCATGTCCCGACAGCCATAGAACGCATTCGCTGGCGGCCTGACGATCTCGACGCCGCGTTCCGTCAGCGCGCGCTGTAGCCGATCCACGTCGTCGACATAGAGATACGCCGCCCAACCGTGGCTGCGAGGCAGCACCGCCTCATCGAGATCGAGAGCCAGGGTGATGTCGCCAAAGGAAACGATGGCGAACTCTAGAGGCCCCGCCTCTGGGCCCCACTCCCCAGCCACCTCAAAGCCGAGCTTGTCGCGATAGTAGGCGATGCTGCGTGAGACGTCCTTGACGCCCAGAACTGGCATTGAACGAAAGCCGGTCATTGAACTTTCTCCCTCGGCTAGGCCCGCCGTCGCCCATAGGGCGCCGGTCTAACCCGACTTGCCCTCTTCGGCGGCCGTGTCTTCTGCGTCTTTTCCTGACGTCGGCTCCGCCGGGGCGCCGCCTTTGGCGACGCCGACCATCGCCGGCCGCAATAGTTTGTCGGCGATCATGAAACCGGTGGCCATGACCTCGATCACCGTGCCCGCCGGCGCGCCGGGAACCGGCGCCTCAAACATCGCCTGGTGTTGGTGAGGATCGAAACGCTCGCCCTTGTCCGGGTGAATGGGCGTAATCTTGTGCTTGGCGAAACCGTTCACCAGCTCCTTCAGCGTCAGATCGATCCCGTTGAAGAAACCAGCCTCTTTCTCGCGGAGGTCGTCGGAAGCCAAAGCGATCGCCTGTTTGAGGTTGTCGTAGACCGGCAAGATGTCGCGGGCGAGCTTTGTGCCGCCGTAAACCTCGGCGTCGCGTCGATCTCGCTCGGCGCGCTTGCGCAGGTTCTGAAGATCTGCCGCCGCGCGCATCAGACGATCCTTGGTCTCGGCCAGTTCGATCTCCAGAGCGGCGACATGCGTTTCGGAGGACGCATCGTCCTTAAACGCGAGGGTCTCGTTCGATATGTCCGAGGGACCCCCGACGCCTTCAAGAGCGGCGGCTTCCTGCGCCGTCTCAGCGGCCGCGCCAGCGTCATTGGACGGTTTGGCGTCTACGCTGTCTTTCGCTTCGTCAGGTTTTGGCTCGGCCGCCTTCGCTTTGCTCGACATCTCGTTCACTCTATCCTCCGCCCGTATTGCGTTCGGCCATGAGCCGTCCGATCAGGCGCGCCGTATAATCCACGATCGGCACGATACGCCCGTAATTCATTCTGGTGGGTCCGATCACGCCGATCGCCCCGATGACCTCGCTGTCGGCGTTCATATATGGCGAGATCACGAGGGAGGAACCCGCCATCGAGAACAGCTTGTTCTCTGCGCCGATAAAAATGCGCACCCCCTCGCCGTCATCCGCCAGGTCGATCAGCTGAGTGAGATCCTCTTTCCGCTCGAGATCCTCAAACAATCGCCGCATGCGTTCGACGTCCGTCGCGAGCTCCACGTCATCCAGCAAGTGCGCTCGCCCTCGCACAAACAAGCGATCCGGAGTGACGGCCGCGTTTGGATCCTGGTCCCAGTTTGCGATACCCGCGTCGACGAGGCGACTGGCGATCTCTCCAAGTTCGCGACGACGTTCCTCGATCTGCATGCCGATGACGCGGCGCGCCTCGGCGAGGGTTCGACCACGAAGTTGAGCATTCAGGAAGTTCGCGGCAGACCGCATCATCGACGGCGTCAGTCCCACGGGGGCTTCTATCAGTCGATTCTCGATCACGCCGTCTTCCTTGACGAGCACAACCAAAGCCTGACCATCGGATAGGGCGACGAAATCGATGTGTTTGACCGGGGCGTCTTCCTTCGGCGCCACCACCAGGCTGGCGGCGCGGGCGAGGCCTGACAGCGTCGCCCCGGCTTGATCGAGAATGTTCTGCACGGCGTCAGACTGCGTACCGAAGCCGTCCTCGATCGTCCGTCGCTCTTCGGTCGAGAGGCCGCCGACCTCCAGCATGCCATCGACGAACAGGCGTAAACCCGCATGTGTCGGGCGTCGGCCGGCGCTGACATGCGGCGCGTCGAGCAGACCGTATTCTTCGAGGTCCTGCATGACGTTGCGAACCGAAGCTGCGGACAGCTGGTTAGAAAGCCGTTTCGACAATGTGCGAGAGCCAACCGGCTCCCCCGTAGCCAAATAGGTCTCGACCAGCGTCCGGAAGATATCTCGGCTCCGCTCGTTCAGTTCGTCCAGAGAAGGCTGTCGATCGTCCATTTGCGCCCGTCTGCGCCACTACGAGAAAGTTCTGAGCGACCATCGTTGATACGGCTGCATAGGAAAGCCGTCAAACCTGTGATTACAAGAGGGCGCGCCGGCTGGACGCCCGGCAGGCTGGCGGTTACATCACCCCCAAATCAAGATGGAGAGTTTCATGCGCCCTTCTGGCCGCGAGTGTGACGCGCTGCGCGACGTGAGTTTTGAGCTTGGCGTGTCGCGGCATGCGGAAGGCTCTTGTCTGGTGAAGTTCGGCGGAACCCATGTTTTGTGCACGGCCTCTGTGGAGGAGAAGGGCCCGCCTTGGCTTCGGGGCTCTGGGCTTGGTTGGGTGACGGCGGAGTACGGCATGCTGCCGCGAGCCACCAACACACGGAACCGGCGCGAGGCGAGCGCCGGCAAACAGTCCGGACGCACCGTCGAGATCCAACGTCTGATTGGGCGCGCTCTGCGCTGTGTCGTCGACCGACCCGCGATGGGTGAAAAGCAGATCGTCGTCGATTGCGACGTGCTCCAAGCGGATGGTGGAACGAGAACGGCCGCGATTACAGGGGGATACGTCGCCCTTTATCAGGCGGCGCAGGCGATGTTGAAGGCTGGAAGCGTGTCGCACTTGCCGATCGACGGCGAAGTCGCGGCGATCTCCTGCGGCATCTACAAGGGCAAGCCGGTCCTCGATCTCGATTACGCTGAAGATTCCGACGCGGAAACGGACGCCAACTTCGTCATCCGCGGCGACGGCGGCATTGTCGAGATCCAGGGCACGGCTGAAGGCGCACCGTTTTCCGAGGACGAGTTCGCCGAGCTGATGCGGCTCGCCAAGAAAGGCATCGGCGAGCTGGTGGCGAAACAGAAAGACGTGCTCGGGATCGAATAATGGTGCGGATCTTCGAGCACAGACAGCTGGTCGTGGCGAGCCATAACGAGGGCAAGGTTCGGGAGATCCGGGAGCTGCTGGGGCCGTTTGGCGTTGAGGCGCTCTCAGCTGCGGAATTGGACTTCGCCGTGCCCGATGAAACCGAGGCCACTTTCGAAGGCAACGCGCGGATCAAGGCGCATGCCGCGGCAGCGACGGCGGGCATTCCCGCCTTGTCGGACGATTCCGGGTTCTCGGTCGACGCCCTCGACGGACAACCCGGCGTTTACGCCGCGGACTGGGCCGAAACGCCCTCGGGACGTGATTTCGGCCTGGCGATGAAGAAAGTATGGGACCTGGTCGAAGCGAAGAACGCTTCCGAGCCTCGCGCCGCTCGGTTTGTGTGCGTCTTGTGCCTCGCTTGGCCCGACGGCCACGACGAGCTGTTTCGCGGGGAGGTGTGCGGCCGTCTGGTTTGGCCGCCCCGGGGCGAAAAAGGCTTTGGGTATGACCCGATGTTTGCGCGGCAGGGCGAAGACCGCACGTTTGGGGAGATCACGTCGGAAGAGAAGCACGCGGACAGCCACAGATCGCGCGCTTTCGCCGACCTCGTGAAAACCTGTTTCAAGGACAAACCGGTATGACCCGAAAGCTGATCTCTAGCGGTTCGCCCTTTGAAGAGCGCGTCGGATACTCGCGCGCCGTCGTGCAGGGCGACTGGTGCTTCATCGCCGGAACCACCGGCTATGACTATGACCGGATGGAGATGCCGGAAGACCCCGCCGCGCAGGCGCGCAATACGCTGTCGACAATTGCGAAATGGCTCGCAGAAGCGGGCTTTGCGATGACGGATGTCGTCCGGGTCACCTACATCCTCACGGATCGCTCTGACGTCGAGGCGGTGATCCCGGAGCTTCACGCAGCGTTTGGCGACATTCGCCCGGCGGCGACCATGCTCATCTGCGAGTTGATGACCCCAGAGATGAAAGTCGAGATCCAGGTCGACGCCTATCGCGGCGCATGAACGGGTCTGTCGAGGACTGGCGGGAAGGCGGGTTCGGGCTTTACGTCCATTGGCCGTTCTGTCTGGCGAAGTGCCCCTATTGCGATTTCAACAGCCATGTCTGGCGCGAGGTTGATCAAAAGCGGTGGCGCGAGGCTCTTTTGGCCGAAATGCGCGTGATGCACGCTCGGGCGCCGGGTCGCCCTGTCGATACCGTTTTCTTTGGCGGCGGCACGCCATCCCTGATGCCGGCGGAGACTGTCGCGGCCCTGATACGCGAGGCGGATCGTCTTTGGGGGCTGTCATCCACAGTTGAAATCACGCTTGAGGCGAATCCGACCAGCGTCGAAGCGGAGCGATTCCGCGGTTACTCCGAGGCCGGAGTGAACCGCGTGTCGATGGGGGTTCAGGCGCTCAATGACCGCGATCTGAAAGCGCTCGGGCGAACGCATTCCGCCGCGGAGGCCCGCGCCGCGTTCGACGTCGCGCGCAGCGTCTTCGATCGGGTCAGTTTCGATCTGATCTACGCCCGCTCGGGACAAACTGAAGACGCGTGGAGGGACGAGCTGCGGGAGGCGATCGATATGGCGATCGACCATCTGTCCCTTTATCAGCTGACCATCGAGCCGGGAACGCGCTTCGCGGATTTGTATGACCTGGGCAAACTGAGCGTGCCCGAGGACGACGCCGCCGCGACGTTGTACGAGGCGACGCAGGAGATCTGCGAGGCTGCGGGTATGCCCGCCTATGAAGTCTCGAACCATGCGCGCCCCAGCGCGGAGAGCCAGCACAACCGGCTGTACTGGCGGTATGGCGACTACGCGGGGGTAGGGCCCGGCGCGCATGGCCGGCTTACTCGTCCAAGCGGGCGCTTTGCGACCGAGACCATCCGGGACCCCTCAGCCTGGATGATCCAGGTCGAGGGTCAAGGCGACGGGCTGGCCTCCGTCGCGCCCGTCACCTCTCAAGAACAAGCGGCGGAGATGCTGATGATGGGGCTTCGACTGACCGAAGGCGTTCGTCTCGACCGGTATGCGCGGCTTTCGGGTGAAGAGATTTCCCAGAAGCGTCTTCACCCGCTCGCCGAAGACGGCTTTATTGAGATCGACAGCGGCCAGTTGCGGGTGACCGACGCCGGCCGCCCTGTCCTGAACGCGGTTTTGCGGGCGCTGCTCGCTTAGTCCTCGAGAAGGCCTTTGAGCGAGTAAAGGGCGTCGAGCGCCTCTCGCGGAGACATCGCATCGGGATCAAGCGCCTTCAGGCGCTCTTCGACCTCGGAAGGGTCCGGCTCGCTCGGCGTCGGAGTGGCGGCGAAAAGGGGCAGGTCGTCGACAAGCTTCTGCGCGCGCGTCATTGCGGAGTCCTCTCCGCGCTCCAAGGTCGCGAGCAGCTCTTTCGCGCGGGCGACGACGCTTTTCGGCAGACCGGCGAGCCGTGCGACTTGCACGCCGTAGGAGCGGTCCGCCGCCCCGGCGATGATCTCGCGGAGAAAGACGATATCGCCCTTCCATTCGCGCACGGCGACGGTGGCGTTGCGCACGCCCGTCAGCTTGGCGGCCAGCGCGGTGAGCTCATGGTAATGCGTGGCGAAGAGGGCCCTGCAGCGGTTGACCTCATGCAGGTGTTCCAGGGTCGCCCACGCGATGGAAAGGCCGTCATAGGTGGCCGTACCGCGGCCGATCTCGTCGAGGATGACCAGCGCTCGGTCCCCCGACTGATTGAGAATGGCGGCGGTTTCGACCATCTCGACCATGAAAGTAGATCGTCCGCGGGCGAGATCGTCCGACGCGCCGACGCGGGAAAACAATTGATCGACGACCCCGATGCGCGCGCGGGCGGCCGGGACATAGGCCCCCATCTGAGCGAGTACCGCGATCAGCGCGTTCTGACGGAGAAAGGTCGACTTTCCCGCCATGTTGGGGCCGGTCAAAAGCCAGATCGGAGCCCCATCGTCGACGTCGGCGGACAGGTCGCAGTCGTTCGAAACAAAGGCCGGCTCATTCGCCCGTCGCAGAGCATGCTCGACCACAGGGTGTCGACCTTGCTCAATCTCGAACCGGCGAGAGTCTTCCACGGTTGGCCGGGTCCAGTTTTCGCGTTCGGCGATCTCGGCCAGTCCGGCGGCCACGTCGAGCGCCGCAAGCGCCGAGGCGGTTCTTCCGATCGGCGCGGCCTGTTCGAGCGCCATCGCCGCCAGCTGCTCGAAGATCGCCTTCTCCAACTCTGTCGCGCGATCCTTGGCGCGTCCGATCTTGCCCTCGAGTTCAGACAACTCCACGGTGGTGAAACGAACTGCGTTGGCTGTCGTTTGGCGGTGGATGAACAGCTCGTCATGCGGGGCCGACATCATCCGCTGAGCATGCGTGGCCGGCGTCTCGATAAAGTAGCCTAACACATTGTTATGTTTGACTTTCAAAGACGGTATCGCGGTTTCATCCTGATACTGCTTTTGAAGATTGGCGATCACCTGACGCGACTGGTCGCGCAGAGCGCGTGTTTCATCGAGGGTGGGGTCGAAGCCCGCGGCGATCGATCCCCCGTCCGAAAGGCGCAACGGCGGCTCTTCGATCAGCGCGTTCGAGAAATGGTCAGCCATCTCCGTGTGCCCTGCGAGCGCCTCGCCGGCGTCGAGGATTGGATCCGGCGTCAACGCGTCCGAGCGGTTCGCATCGAACAACTCAAGCCTGATCCGTTCGGCGGATTTGAGCCCATCGCGCAAGCACGCGAGATCTCGAGGACCGCCCCGCTGCAGGCTGAGCCGCGAAAGCGCGCGTTCAAGGTCTGGCGCGCGGCGCAGTTGATCGCGGACCCTCAGACGGAGATCGGGGCGCTGAAGGAAAAACTCGACCTTGTCCTGCCGATCCTTGATCGGCGACAGCTCCGTCAGCGGGGCGGCCACCCGTCCTTCCAACATGCGGGCTCCTGCGCCAGTGACCGTCCCGTCAAGGACCGACAGCAATGTGCTGTCGCGACCGCCGGAGAGATTGCGCGTCAACTCCAGGTTGGCGCGGGTGGCGGCGTCGATGCGCATGATGCCGCCGGGCCTCTCTTTGGACGGCGGCTTTAGAAGCGGCAGCTGCCCGCGCTGCGTGATCTCCATGTAGTCGACCAGGGCTCCCAAGGTGGCGAGGTCGACGGGCTGGAACTGATCAAATGCGTCGAGCGTTTTGGCGCCGAACAACGCGCCGATGCGGACTTCGGCGCGTTTTGGGTCAAAGCTGGCGGCGGACAGCTCGCTTGGCGTGGCGCCCATCTCTTCGGCGAGGTCCATCGCGTCTTGCGGCATTGGAGACTTCAGGAGGAGTTCTGAGGGAGACAGTCGCGCGAGAACGCTGGGCAGCGCCGAGCGCGGGCAATCGGCGACTGAAAGGTCGCCTGTCGAGATATCGCACCAAGCGACCGCTCCGGCGCCGCGAACCTCGGCGAAAGCGGCGAGGAAGTTGTGGCTTCGTTGCTCCAGCAAAGTGTCTTCGGTCAGCGTGCCCGGCGTGACCAGTCGAACGACTTCGCGCTTAACCACCGCCTTGTAGCCTCGCTTGCGCGCTTCGGCTGGGTTCTCAACCTGTTCGGCGACAGCGACGCGAAAGCTCTTGCGGATCAACTCGTGAAGGTAGCGTTCGGCGTTGTGGATCGGGACGCCGCACATCGGGATGTCCTCGCCCGCGTGCTTGCCGCGCTTTGTCAGCGCGATCCCCAACGCTTCGGCTGCGACGACGGCGTCGTCGAAAAACAGCTCGTAGAAGTCGCCCATCCGGAAAAACAGCAAGTAGTCCGGATGCGCCGCCTTCATATCGAGAAACTGCGCCATGACCGGCGTCGTGCCCGGCGGATGGCGGTTCACCGAGGGGTCTTGGGCATCTGTGTCTGTGACGGCGGACTTGGGCATCCGACGTCGATAGCGACGCTGACGCGGTTTAGAAAGGGGGGCTGACTATCCGGCGATCGTATTGGCGATGCGCTGCAACAGCTCGCCAGGGCTGACAGGCTTGGTGAGATAGCCGTTCATGCCAGCGCCCTCGCAAGAACGACGCACTTTCAGATCGTCGTCGGCCGTAAGGGCGATGATCGGCGCTTGCGCCATCGGTCCGTCGCCCGCACGGATGCGGGTCGCCGCCTCAACGCCGTCGATCCGCGGCAGGCCGACATCCATCAGGATCAGATCGAATCTCTCCTCGAGCGCCTTATCCACCGCATCGAGCCCATGGCTCGCAACAGCGACGTGATAGCCGGCGCGCTCCAGGATCGTCTGGTAAAGTTTGACGTTGGCCAGCGTGTCTTCAGCCAGAAGGATGCGTCCGCGGGGTGTCATTCGATCGCCTTGGAATTCAGCTCTCAGCGTTTTTATCGATCTCGCGCTAACGGCGACTTAATCGGCGGCGTTAATCGCGGTTAAGGCTGCGGCTATCTGCTGATGGGAGCACGGCGGTAAGAGGCGGCTTCGGCGACATGAGTGCGGGAGACCCGCTGTGCGCCTTCCAGGTCGGCGATCGTGCGCGCCACCCGCAAAATCCGTCGATAACCGCGAGCCGTCAGACGCAGTTTCTCAGCGGCTTCGCGCAGCAGATCCAGCGCGCTTGTCTCGGTTTCGGTGATTTCGTCAAGCGCTTCGCCGTCAATCTCGGCGTTGAGCGGCGGCGGCGCCTCGGGCGACGGCGCCGGGTTTCGCGCGGCTTGGCGATCACGGGCGTTCAAAACCCGTAGCGCAACTTCAGTGGTGCCTTCTTCCGGCGGCGGCAACGCAAGATCGAGCGCTGAAACCGCCGGCATCTCGAGCTGGATGTCGATCCGGTCAAGCAAAGGTCCGGAGAGCCGTGCTTGATACTCCAGGCCGCAGTTCGGAGCGCGCGAACACGCTTGGGACGGGTCGGCGAGATAGCCGCATCGACAGGGGTTCATTGCGGCGATGAGTTGAACGCGGGCTGGATAGCGCGCATGCGCGTTGACGCGGGCGACGACGGCCTCTCCTGTTTCGAGCGGTTGCCGCAAGGATTCCAGAACCGGACGCGCAAACTCCGGCAGTTCGTCGAGGAAAAGGACGCCGCGATGCGCGAGGGAGACTTCGCCGGGCTTGGCGACGCGCCCGCCTCCGACCATCGCAGCCATCGACGCCGAGTGATGAGGACTGCGATAGGGCCGAGCGCGGGAGATCTGACCGTTCTCGATCAAGCCCGCCAGGGATTGCACCATGCTGACTTCGAGCGCTTCCCGCGCCGAAAGAGGCGGTAGAATGCCAGGGAGCCGCGACGCCAGCATGGATTTCCCCGCGCCCGGAGGACCGATCATCAGGAGGTTGTGACCGCCTGCGGCGGCGACCTCCAACGCGCGTTTCGCCGTCTCCTGTCCTTTGACGTCTCTGAGATCGGGAACCGAAGCGGCGGGCTGCGCCTTCGCTGGCGCGGGGGGCGTCAACGCCTGGCGACCATTGAGATGATTGATCAGGGCGAGCAACGTCTCAGGCGCCAAGACTTCGACTGCGCCGACCAGCGCCGCCTCCGGCCCGCAGACGAAGGGGCATATGAATGTGAGATCCAGCTGTGCGGCATGGAGCGCGCCCGGCAACGCTCCGGCGATCGGGTTCAAGGAGCCGTCGAGCGAGAGCTCGCCCATCGACGCGCTCGTCAGCGTCTCGTCCGCGGGGATCGTCTCCATCGCGGCGAGCAGCGCAAGCGCGATCGGCAAATCATAGTGACTGCCTTCCTTCGGCATGTCGGCCGGAGCGAGATTGACCGTGATCCGCTTCGCGGGAAGCGCCAACCCCATGGCGTTGAGGGCGGCGCGAACACGCTCTTTCGATTCAGCGACGGCTTTGTCCGCCAGTCCAACGATGTTGAATGCGGGAAGCCCGGAAGAAAGATGGCACTGCACGTCGACAGTGCGCGCCTCTAATCCCTGAAATGCGACCGAATAGGCGTGCGCGACCAATCTGATCCCCTCGGACCAATCAGATCCCGTTGGCTGGGAAAGAGGCGCTACTCTGACGGCAAAGGCGTGGACTTGTCCACACAGGATGTTTTCGGCGTCTGTCGCGCCGCGTCCCGAGTGACTGTGCGAATGAATGCGCCGGCGGCGTCTATTGCGTCTCTCGCCTCGCGAATGTGAGGGGAGAAGAACTGCCAGACATGCGGCGCGCCCTTCCACAGCTCAAGGCGCACATCGCCGCCGGCGCCGCGGACGACGTCGGCCATTCGGATCGAGTCGTCGCGCAGCGCCTCTGTCGAGCCGACCTGCAGCAGGGCGCGCCAGGGCCTTTGCAAGGTCGAGAAAACCGGCGAGGCGCGCGGGTCTTCAGCATCGGCGCCTTGGAGGTTTTGCTGGACGGCTTCGGGGATGCGAGCGATCGGAAGGAGGGTCTCGCGACGCGCGTTGCGATGCAAACTGCCGCCGGACAACGTTTGATCAAGAAAGGCGGAGAACCCGACGACGCCGGCTGGCTGCGGACGATCCGACCTGTCTATCTCGCCCGCCAGAGCGAAAGCCAGCCCACCCCCGGCGCTATCGCCGGCCAGAACGATGGCGCTTGGGCTGACGCCCGTTTCCAGCAATGCGTCATAAGCCGCGACTGCATCTTCGAGAGCTGCTGGAAACGGGTGCTCCGGCGCCAGGCGATAGTCGACCGAGGCGATCGCGGCGTCGGCGGCGCGCGCGAGACTCCACGCGATGCTGCGATGCGTTTTAGGAGACCCTGCGATGAACGCGCCGCCGTGAAAGTACAGAACGGTGCGATCGTCTTCTGAGTCCGTCGCGCCGTCGCCGCCGTCTCTCCACCAGCACCACTCGACCTCTACACTCTGATCGCCGACGTTCAGCGTCTCTGGCTCGAAGACCGCTTGCTCAGGTGGGCGCGGCAGACGTTTGGCCGACTTTTCAAGACCGCGCCGCATCTCGTCCGGCGTCTTGTAGCGTTCGAGACGCCGCCGAACGACGTGTTTCAAGTAGAGCTTGAGCAGTTCCAGGCGGAAACTCATTTCCCCGCCTTTGGTTCGTGCGGCTTACGGTTCGGCTGGCTACCCATTCGCTCGGCGCGCTTCGATCGCCTCCCAAATCAAGGCTGCGGCGTTCACGCCGTCAAAGCGCTCCAGCTCTTGAATGCCGGTCGGCGACGTAACGTTGATTTCCGTCAGAACGCCGCCGATGACGTCGATCCCGACGAAGATCAGACCCTTTTCGCGCAGCATGGGCCCGATCGCCTCGCAGATCTCCCGGTCGCGCGTGGTCATCTCGACCTGTGCGGCGCGCCCGCCGACATGGAGGTTCGAGCGGGCTTCGCCTGCGGCCGGGATGCGATTGATCGCGCCGACCGCTTCACCGTCGATCAGGATGACCCGCTTGTCGCCGTCGCTGACAGCCGGGAGAAACTTCTGCGCGATGAAGGGCTCTCGCCACATACCCGTGAACATCTCGTGCAGCGAGTTCAGGTTCTTGTCGCCGTCGCCGACGAAGAACACGCCGGCCCCGCCATTGCCGTAGAGCGGTTTGACGATAATCTCGCCGTGCTCGGCGCGAAACGCATTCAACGCGTCGAGATCCCGGGTCATCAATGTGGGCGCCGTGAGCTCGCCAAACTCGGTGACGAGGATCTTTTCGGGCGAGTTCCGAACCCAGAACGGGTCGTTCACAACCAGCGTTTTCGGATGGATGCTCTCAAGCAGGTGGGTTGTGGTCACATACCCCATGTCAAAGGGCGGATCCTGCCGGAGCAGCACCACGTCCATCGTCGACAGATCGACCATGCGGCTCTCGCCATATCGCACGTGATCGCCTTTCTGGCTTTTCACTTCGATATCCTGACCTACGGCGGTCAGGGCGCCGTCGCGCCAACTCAGTTTGTCCGGCAGGTAATAGAACAGCGAATGCCCGCGGGCCTGCGCCTCCAAGGCGATCCGGAACGTGCTGTCTGCGAGGATGTCGACATTGTCGATCGGATCCATCTGAATCGCGACGGCGAGAGGCGAAGTGCCGGTCATCGGTCTTAAGTCCCTTGCAACGGCTCTGTCTCTCGACTGTACGTCGTACGAGCCTGTCGCCGCGACATCGGCTCAGTTTCGTTCGACGTCAAGCCGTGATCTTTCATGAATGGCTTTTGGACAAGATCAACCGCCCGTCGCCGGAATGGGGGCGGTGCGCCGCGGATCCTGTCGATACAGAACGTGGCTCACGACGCGTTCGACGTCTGGAACCGAGCGCGCGTGGTCGACGACGCGCAAAAGTTCTTCGGGGCTGCTGGCGATCCCCATCAGGTAGATGACCCGACTGTTGGTCTTGATGGTGTAATTCAGATGCCAGACATCGGCGTCCGACAAGAGCCGCGTGCGCAGCTGAGCGGAGATCCAGGCGTCCTTGGCGAGCCCGCCGACGCCGCTGCTGTTGCTGGTTTGGATCTCGTCGATGACCTCTCGGACGCCAGTAATGCTCCAAGCGATGCGGACCGCGGCGATCGCATCGTCGGTTTGCTCGACCGTTCCGGTCAGCAGGACGCGCCCCTCGATGACCTGTGAATCCAATCCACGGAACACGTCGCCTGAGTAATCGAGCAGGGCCGCGTTGAGCTCGAGTTTGATCGTCGCGTCGTCGATGGCGGCGCCCACGGTTCTTTCTTCAAGCGCCGCGTTGGCTCCACGCGCGGCCACGCCGACGATCGCTTCGGCGCAACCGCTGAGCGTGACGACCGCGCAAATGGCGGGCGCGAGTATGCGATGACGACTACGTTTCATCTGGACCCTGAATGTTTTCGACAATTTCGATCTCGCCTGCGGCTGAAACGGCCGCGAGGTCGAAGCGGCAGTCCATATCAGTGATCTCCGGGTGGTCCGCGATGTACCCGAGCGCGGCGGATTGCAGTCGTCGCCACTTCTGAGCGGTGATCGCGTGAAGAGCGTCGCGGAGGTTTTTCCGCGCCTTGACCTCGACGAACACCATCGTCCCTGCGCACTCGAACACGAGGTCAATCTCGCCTCGGCCGCGCCGGACGCGCTGTTCTTTCAAACGCGCGCCTCTGCGCTGGTAGACTTCGACGACAGCCTCTTCAGCCGAACGGCCCCAGGCATCCGCTCTGAAAGCATCTGTTCGGCGCCCAGCCAAAGTCTCTTTCTCAGTGCGCTGACGCGCAGCCTGCGTTTTCACGGCGCGTCCTCCTCCGCAATCCGCAAAGCAGAATGGTAAACGATCTTGCGAGGGATCGAAAGCTGATCCGCGACGCTGCGCGCCGCGTCTTTGACAGACATCTCTTTCAAAGCAAGTCGCAATGCGGCTTCAATGTCTTCCTCCTGCGGGGGCGCGGGGCTCTTTGAGGGCGCCAAAAGCACCACCGCTTCGCCCTTCGGCGGGCCCTCCTTGCGGTACGCGCTCGCGAGAGCGCTTGCGCTGTCTCGCCGCGTTTCCTCGAATTTCTTGGTCAGTTCGCGCGCAACGACGGCTTCGCGATCGCCTAAGACGTCCACAACGTCCTCCAGCGTTTCCGCAAGCCGCCGCGGGCTCTCGTAAAAGATCAGCGCCCCTGGCGCGGCGGACCACTCCCGCAGCCATTTTTGGCGCGCGGACTTCTTCGGCGGCGGGAATCCCCCAAAGCAAAAGCGATCCGTGGGGAGGCCCGAAACGGTCAGCGCCGCGAGAACCGCCGACGGCCCCGGCAACGCGACGACGGCCAGGTTTCTGGACCGAGCTTCGACGACCAGCCTGTAACCTGGATCTGCGATCAAGGGCGTTCCGGCGTCGCTCGCATAGACGACGGACGCGGTGGCGGCGTCCTCCAACAGGCGGCGGCGCACGTCTTCGGAGCTATGGTCGTGATAGGCGATCATCGGGCGTCCGCCCACCGGAACGCCATGCAGGTCCATCAGGCGTCGTAGGACACGGGTGTCCTCGCAGGCGAGGATGTCGGCGCGGCGCAGCGCCTCCAAACCTCGGATGGTGATATCGTCGGCCGCTCCGATCGGCGTCGATAGCAGATATAGACCCGGGGCCAGTGGCTCGGATACATCATCTGGCGAATCCGCCGCGCCGGCAGCTCCGTGGCGTCGTTTACTTCGCGCCTTGTCGGCCATAATCTCCGCCCAACTCTCGGCTAGAAGCCGCACAAATCAGTTTCGGGCGGAAGATCATGCAGATTTCACAAAGCCGCAACCTCTGGTCGCTGCCTGCGGCCTGGCGCGCGTTGGGGCGCATGGCTGGCGCGGCGCTGCTTTGCGCAAGCGTCGCGGCCTGCGCAACCTCATCGGGCAGTTCCGGCGGTGGGCAAGGCTCGAGTCAGAAGCAACCTCCGCGGATCTCGGGCATAGATGGCGGCGAAGCGCGGCGCGGCGCTCCGGGCGCAGGCGCCTTTGTCGAGCCAGGTTCGGCGGCTCGGGTGGCGTTGTTGGCGCCGCTCGGGGACAACCGCGCCCCAATTCGCGAAATCGCCCAATCGCTGACAGACTCGGCGCAGTTGGCCCTGCGCGACATGGGCGACCCGCTCATCGATCTTCGGATCTATGACACCGGCGGAACCCAGCCCGGAGCCGCTCAAGCAGCGACGCGAGCGGTTCAGGACGGCGCGTCGATTATGATCGGGCCGTTGTTCGCAACGTCGATCACCGCTGCGGGCCCTGTGGCCGCGCAGGCAGGCCTGCCGATGATCTCATTCTCGACGGATGCGTCGGTCGCCGGCGGGAATGTCTTCTTGATCGGGTTCCTGCCGCAGCAAGAGATTGAACGGGTCATCACCTACGCCGCAGCGCAAGGCGTCACGAACGTCGCCGCGCTGACGCCCCAGACAGACTTTGGACGACTCGCGGCGGGCGCCGTGCAGCAGAGCGCTGCGTTGGCGGGGGCGCGTGTTTCCGCTTTGCAGCCTTACGAACCGACGTTTCAAGGCGTCGAGTCGGGGGTGAAGACCTATGTCGAGACCCATCAGCTCTACGCCGACAGCACGGACCCGATTCAAGCCGTGCTGCTGCCGTCGCAGGGGCAAGAGCTTCAAACGCTCGGCGCCTATCTCGCCTATTATGACGTGAACCGGCGCAATACGCAGTTCCTGGGCACAGGTGGTTGGAACAACCCGGTGACGCTGAAGGAGCCGTCGTTGCGCGGCGGGGTCTTCGCGTCGCCTGATCCGTTGATCCAAGAGCGCTTTTACACCCGTTTCGAGACTGCGTTTGGTCGTCGTCCACATCCGCTCGGAGCATTGGGCTATGACGCAATGGCGGCCATCGGGGCGATGACGGCGGAGGCGCGCAGCGCGGGATCGCCGTACCCGTTCAGCGTCGAGGCGATCACCGCGCCTGCTGGATATGTCGGCGTCAACGGTGTTTTCCGTTTTCTGCCGAGCGGTCTGAACGAGCGCGAACTGGCCATTCTCGAAGTCACGCCGACCGGGTTCGAAGTCGTCGATCCGGCGGCGACCAGCTTCGCCGGCTATTGATGCCGTGCTCGACCAACCAAACTCTCAGACCCTAGGTGGACGTCTTGGCCCCCTGATCACCCAGCCGCGCGAGATCTTTGATCATGAGGCGGTCGAGACGGCGCTCGCCGCGCTTGCGGACGCTCAAAAGGACCGCGGCGCTCAGCGATTGGAAGCGGCGAAAGTGCTGCGGGACGCGCTGAAGTCGGGCCGTGAAACGATCGAAGCCGCCTTTTGGGGCAGTCGCGCCGGCGGCCTGATGGTCGCCCGCTCCTACGCGTTTTTGATCGACAACATCGTGAGAACCGCCTTCACATTCGTGGTCGAGCGGCAGTTTCCACTCGCCAATCCGACGAAGGCGGAGCAGATCGCCGTCGCCGCCGTAGGAGGTTACGGGCGTGGAGAGATGGCTCCGTTCTCGGACGTCGATCTGCTGTTCCTGACGCCATACAAGCAGACGGCGTGGGGCGAGAGCGTGATCGAGGCGACGCTCTACTTGCTCTGGGACCTGAGCCTGAAAGTTGGTCACGCGACGCGAACGCCGGACGATTGTCTGCGGCTGGGCGCGCAAGATCTGACCATCCGGACGTCGCTTCTGGAGAAGCGGTTCGTCGCGGGATCAGCGGAGTTGCTGGCGGAGCTCGACCAGCGCCTTTGGGATAAGCTGTTTCTGAAAACAGGTCCGGATTTCGTCGCGGCGAAGCTGGACGAACGCGATGCGCGCCACCGGCGGAACGGCGGCTCTCGATATCTTCTCGAGCCGAATGTGAAAGAGAGCAAAGGCGGTTTGCGCGATCTGCAGACGCTGTTTTGGATTGCGAAGTATCTCTATCGATCGGACACGGTCGCCGATCTTGTCGGCAAGGGCGTCTTCACAACGGATGAGGTCGCCCGGTTCCACGCCTCGGAGAACCATCTTTGGTCTGTGCGGACGGGGCTCCACTTGCTTGCGGGGCGGGCGCAGGAGAAGCTGACATTCGACGCGCAGCTCGAACTCGCAAAGCGCTTCGGCTATCAGAGCCGCGGGGGCCAGCGCGAAGTCGAACGGTTCATGAAACGCTATTTCCTGGCGGCGAAATCTGTCGGCGATCTCACTCGGATCTTCTGCGCCGCGCTTGAGGAGCAGCATCAGAAGGCGCCGCCGCTGCTCGGCGGCATCTTTCGCCTGTTTGGCGGCCGTCCAAACCAGCAAACCGGCCTCGACTGGGTCACGACGACGGAAGGCCGGCTCAGCGTCGCGGATCCAGAAGCGCTCGATCGTGACCCGCTCAATTTCCTGCGGCTGTTCGATGTCGCGGTTCGAAGCGGCATCCTGCTTCATCCGGTTACGCAAAGGCTGATCGATCAGAAACGTCGCTCGATAGACGTCTTGCGAGGCTCGCCCGAGGCGGGTCGCCTTTTCGTATCGATGCTGAGCGAGTCCAAAGACCCGGGCCGCGCGCTTCGCCGCATGTCCGAGACAGGCGTTCTGGGCAGGTTTCTACCGGAGTTCGGCCGCATCATCGGGCAGATGCAGTTCAACATGTATCATCACTTTACCGTGGATGAGCATACGATCCGGGCCATCGAGAATTTCTCGGACCTCAGGCGTGGTCTTTTGCGGAGCGATCATCCGTTCGTGACGCAACTCGCCGAAGACATGCAGGACGTCGACATACTCAGCGTTGCGTTGCTTCTTCATGACATCGGCAAAGGTCTGCCTGGCGATCACTCAGTAACGGGTATGGAGATCGCTCAAGAAGTCTGTCCGCAGCTTGGGCTTTCTGAAGCGGAGACCGAGCAGGTCGCCTGGTTGGTGCTGTGGCACTTGTTGATGTCCGATTTCGCGCAGAAGCGAGATATCGCCGACCCGGCCACGGTGAAGGACTTTGCGGAAATTGTGCGGAGTCCGGCGCGCTTGAAGCGGCTCTACGTCCTGACCGTCTGCGATATCCGCGCCGTTGGGCCAGGCGTCTGGAACGGCTGGAAAGCGCAGCTGTTGCAAGAGCTCTACGAAGAAACCCTCGCGGTTCTGGCCGATCAAGCGACAGGCAGAACTCAGGCGACGCGGGTCGACGATGCGAAGCAGGCTCTGCGGGGGCAGCTCGCGGATTGGAGCGACGAGCAGTGGGCGTCGCATGAGGCGCGTTTTTTTCCAACGTATTGGCTTGGGCTGTCGACAGAGACGCACGCGATCCACGCGCGCCTGATGGCGGAGCCGTCACGGTCGCCGCTACAGATGCGGATCGACCAAAACCCCGAGCACGATTGCACGAAGGTTGTGTTCTTCATGCAAGATCACCCCGGTCTCTTCGCGCGGCTGGCGGGCGCCTTCGCCCTGAATGGCGCGTCGGTTGTCGGCGCGCGCGTCTACACCACGAAGGACGGCATGGCGATCAACACCTTCTGGGTGCAGGACAACGAAGGGGCCGCCTACGATGATCTGGTGAGGATCGAACGCTTACAGGTCGAGGTTGAAAGAACCCTGAGAGGCGAAGTCATCGCCGGCGACGAGTTGCGGATTCGAGGTAAGCTGAAGAAGCGCGAGCGGTCCTTCACCGTTGCGCCGAGCGTCACCATCGACAACACGGCCTCTGACATCTTTTCGGTTATCGAAGTCGAAGGCCGTGACCGCCTGGGCTTGCTCCACGATCTTGCGAAGACCTTGGCCAATGCGAATGTGAACATTTTTTCCGCGATCATCGCGACCTACGGCGAGCAGGCGGTCGACGTCTTCTACGTGAAAGACAATTTCGGCATGAAAATCACCGGCGAAACGAAACGCGCGGCGATCAAGGATACGCTGTTGACGGCGCTCCGCACAGGCGATGAAACGATCGACGCCTGATCGCTCTTGGCGTCTTTGCCTTGAGCAGCCGCCGGCGCGTCGGGAACCACCGACGGATTGAGATAGAGGGACGCATGGCCATGAGCCTCGCGCGGTCGTTTCTGACGGTCAGCGGCATGACGATGATCTCCCGCGTGCTGGGTCTGGCCCGCGAGATCATGATCGCTGCGATCCTGGGCGCTGGACCAATCGCCGAAGCGTTCTTTGTGGCGTTTCGGTTCCCGAACCTTTTCAGACGTTTTTTTGCGGAAGGCGCCTTCAACATGGCGTTTGTGCCGCTCTTCGCCAAACGGTTGGAAGGCGACGGCGCCGACGCCGCTCGGCGTTTCGGTGAAGAGGCGCTCTCCGGGCTGCTTTCAGTTCTGTTTGTGCTGGTTTTGGCCGCGCAGCTGGCCATGCCCTGGCTGATCTATGTGATTGCCGCCGGGTTCGCAGACGATCCAGACAAGCTCTCCATGGCGGTTCTGTTCGCGCAGATCCAGTTTCCGTATCTGCTGTTCATGTCGCTGACCGCGCTGTTCAGCGGCGTGCTGAACTCTCTTGGCAAATTCGCTGTGGCCGCAGGAGCCCCGATCCTGCTCAACCTGTCGATGATCGGCGCCATGGCCGCGGCCTGGGCGTTGGAAGAGCCGGTTGGCCATTGGCTTTCCTGGTCGGTGTTTACCGCTGGCGTTCTTCAGTTTCTGCTGGTGGCCGGCGCGGCGCGGCGCGCGGGAATTCGGCTTAAGCTTCGGGCGGCCCGTTGGACGGCTGATATGAAGCGCCTTGTGACGCTCGGCGCGCCGGGCGCCGTCGCCGGCGGCGTCACGCAGATCAACATCCTGATTGGAACGACCATCGCGACCTTCTTTGACGGCGCGGTTGCTTGGCTGACCTATGCGGATCGCGTCTATCAATTGCCGCTTGGGGTCGTCGGCGTCGCGATCGGAGTGGCGCTGCTGCCGGAGCTTTCGCGCCGTGTTCGCGCCGAGGACGCCGCCGGCGCCGTCAACTCGATCAATCGCGCGATCGAGTTTTCTTTGGTGCTGACCGTGCCGGCCGCAGTCGCTTTGCTCCTGATCCCGGACACGGTCGTACGCCTGCTGTTTGCTCGCGGGGCATTTGGCGAAACGGATGTCATGGCGACGTCGCATGCGCTTGCGCTCTTCGCGTTGGGTCTTCCTGCGTATGTGTTGATCAAAGCTCTGTCGCCGGCGTTTTTCGCGGACGAAGACACGCGGACGCCGCTTCGGTATTCGGTCGTCTCCATGATTGTGAACGTTGTCATCAGCGTCGGTCTGGCACCGGTGATTTCGTGGAGCGCCATCCCCATCGGTACGGCCGTGGCCGCATGGGTGAACGTCTGGCTGCTTTGGCGCGGCATCGGTGAGACCGGTGTTTACAAACCCGATGAACGCCTTAAACGCCGGTGTTCGCGAGCGATCGCCGCAGCGCTGTTTATGGGCTTGGTTCTCTACACTGGAAAGCTGCTATACGCCGGCGCCCTTACAGAGCCGTTTCTCAAGTACCCATACGGCGTTGCGCTGATCCTTGCGGGGTTGGCGAGCTACGCGATCGCGGCGCTTGCATTGGGCGCGTTCCGACGCTCGGATCTCAGCGAGTTGCGCGGACGACGCGCGCAAACACCGCCCGCCGCTTGACCCAGAGCGCTTTGGCCGGCCATACCGCGCGGCGTATCAGCTTACGAGGATCATGATGACCCACGCTCAGCGCGTGTTTTCGGGCGTACAGCCCACAGGCAATCTTCACCTGGGCAACTATCTCGGCGCGGTGCGCGAGTTCGTTCGGATGCAGGACGACTACGAGTGCATCTACTGCGTCGTCGACCTGCACGCGATCACGGTGTGGCAAGATCCTCAGGCGCTGCGCGACGGGATCCGCGAGCTGACCGCTGCATTCATCGCCTGTGGCCTCGACCCGAAAAAGTCGATCATCTTCAACCAAAGCCAAGTCCCGGCGCACGCCCAGCTTGGCTGGGTGTTCAACTGTGTCGCGCGGCTGGGTTGGCTGAACCGAATGACGCAGTTCAAGGACAAAGCTGGAAAGGATCGGGAGAAAGCGTCGATTGGCCTATACGATTATCCCGTTCTCCAGGCAGCTGACATCCTCGCTTACAAAGCCACGCATGTCCCCATCGGAGAGGACCAGAAGCAGCATCTCGAGCTCAGCCGAGACATCGCGCAGAAGTTCAACAACGACTTCGGTGTCGAGAACTTCTTTCCGTTGCCGGAGCCGTTGATCCGTCAAGAGGCGGCGCGGGTGATGAGCCTGCGCGATGGGTCGAAAAAGATGTCGAAATCGGATCCGTCAGACATGTCGCGGATCAACCTGACCGACGATCCCGAGACGATCGCCAAGAAGTTCAAGAAAGCGAAAACGGATCCAGAACCCCTGCCCGACAGCGTCGAAGGCCTGGACGCACGGCCCGAAGCCCGGAACTTGGTTGGGATCTACGCGGCGTTGTCGGGGAAAGCGACCGCGGAGGTGATGAAGGAGTTTTCAGGCGCGCAGTTCGGTCAGTTCAAACCGGTTCTGGCGGATCTGGCGGTCGAGAAGCTGTCACCGATCGCGGGCGAGCTTCGCCGGCTCCGCGAAGATCCCGGGTATATCGACAGCGTTCTCGCGGATGGGGCGGAGCGCGCTGATGCGATCGCCGAACCGATCCTGCGCGAAGTCTATGAAATCGTCGGTCTGTTGAGGACGCGCGGACAGTAGAAGGCGATTAAAGGTTTCGTTTAGAAACGAGCGACGGTCTTGCATTCTCGTCGCCGGGGCTTCACCAATTTGAGTATGACTGAGTCTGAACATCCGGATAGCCAACAGCGGCTTCGCAAGTTTTTGGTCGTCGTCGACCAAACTCCTGAATCGCTCAAGGCGCTTCGCTTCGCCGCGCGACGGGCGCAACGGACGAGCGGCGCTGTCTCGATGCTATCGGTGATCGAGCCCGAAGAGTTCCAGCATTGGCAGTCTGTGCAGGACGCCATGCGCGCCGAAGCAATCCAGAACGCGGAGGCTCGGCTACAAGCGCTTGTCGAGGAAGTAAAGGCGCTCTCAGGCGTTTCTCCGGATTACGCGATCCGCGAGGGCGTGAAGCGTGATCAGGTCGCAGAACATATCCAAGCAGACCAGGACATCAGTATTCTCGTGCTTGGCGCGAGCACCGAGAGCGATGGGCCCGGACCGCTTGTGGCTGCGATAACCCGTCCGGGCTCGCGATTTCCCCTCCCGGTCACAATCGTTCCTGGCGATATGTCGGTCGAAGAAATTGACGCGCTCTGTTAAAATCCACATATCCTCCTGAACAGACGGCCAAGACAGACGGCTCTAGAGGCGAAATCATGTTCATCCAAACTGAAGCGACGCCGAACCCGGCGACGTTGAAATTTCTTCCCGGGCAGGTCGTTATGGGATCTGGCTCGGCTGAATTCGGCGACGCGGGCGAGGCTGAGAAGTCGCCGCTGGCGCAAAGGCTTTTTTCGGTTGGGGGCGTCCAGAACGTGTTTCTCGGTCCGGATTTTATCTCCGTGACGAAAGTTGAAGAGGTCGAGTGGCCTCATATCAAACCAGCCGTGCTGGGCGCCGTGATGGAGCACTACCAGTCGGGCCAGCCCGTTATCGAACACGACAGCGCGCAAGAGACAGGCGGCCATGCGGCGCATGATGGGCCGGATGCGGCGATTGTTCAGCAGATCAAGGAGCTGCTCGATACGAGGGTCCGACCCGCCGTCGCCCAGGATGGCGGAGACATCACCTTTCATGGGTTTGAACAGGGCGTCGTCTATCTGACGATGCGCGGCGCCTGCGCCGGTTGCCCCAGTTCGACAATGACCCTGAAAATGGGCATCGAAAACCTCTTAAAACACTATATTCCTGAGGTTCTTGAGGTGCGTCCGGTGGGTGCTTGAACGGCCAGAGCGCCCAGCCCGATCGGCGGAGCGTCTCGGACCTCCTTGTTGTCGATGCGCCAAACCCACTGGCAATGTCAGATTCAGATGCCTTGGCGGAGATCTGCGGACAAGTGTTTCCTCCGTCGGCGTCGGTTTGGCGCGCGGCCGACTTCGCCTCCTATGCGGCCGCTTCGACATCGACCGTGGTGGTCGCGCGCTCGGCGGGAAACGTGTGTGGCGGCGCGGTTGTTCAAATCGTTCCCGGCGATCCAAACTCTGAAGTCGCCGATGCCGAGGCGGAGCTCCTTACGATATTTCGGGCGACTGGGTCAGCTGGATGCGGCGTCGGCTCCGCCATCCTGGATCATATCCTGAAGATCTGCGCCGAACGGCAAGTTGCTGCGATCTTTCTGGAAGTTGCTGCAACAAACAATCGAGCGCAACTTCTCTATCAAAAGTTCGACTTTCAGCGAACGGGTGTTCGAAAGGGGTATTTCCCCTCTCATAAAAACAACAGAGTAGATGCAATCATGATGACAAGATGCGTGCCGACGAACGCTGAATAAGTGTGAATTCTAGGCAGTTTCGTCCGATTTTACCGTAAGTAGCACGTGATCTTTCTTTGATAATAAAAAATAAACTTTTCATTCCTAATCCTCGGTAGTATGTGCAGGCTTACATGGGCAGTAGACTAGAAAAACGAGCCCGTCATCATCGGCGGAAGTGAGGTTTTCTGGTGGGGATGCCAACCCCTGCATAGCCAGAAGGAAAGGAAACAGGGCAGGACATGAACGAGATGTCAAAAATCGAAACCGATGCAGACACAAGCGAACTGCTCCAGTTGACCTCGGAGATTGTTTCTTCGCATGTCTCAAACAATCAGGTTCAGCAGGACCAGCTTCAGGACCTGATCCGCACCGTCTATTCGACTTTGCATGATCTTTCGGTACAGGAGCCGCAAGAACCTGAAGAGGAACTGAAACCGGCTGTTCCGATCAAGAAGTCGATCCACAACGATTACATCGTGTGTTTGGAAGACGGCAAGAAGCTCAAAATGCTCAAGCGCCATTTAAAGTCGGCGTACAACATGACGCCGGAAGAGTATCGGGCGAAGTGGGGCTTGCCATCGGACTATCCGATGGTCGCGCCAAGCTATGCGGCGAAGCGCCAGGAGCTGGCGAAGAAAATTGGTCTGGGCCGCAACCGTAACCGGTAGGCCCAGTTCATTCGGTCAGCCGGACTATTCACGGCAGGCTGTACGCTCTATGTGTGATCCGAAACGCCCGCTTCGGCGGGCGTTTTGTTTTGCCAAGACCGTGTTCGCTGCGAGCTGAGATGACCGAAACCAAGAAGCTCTATGTAAAGACCTATGGCTGTCAGATGAACGTCTACGACAGCGAACGGATGACCGATGCTATGGCGGCGGACGGCTATGTCGCGGTCGATACGCCTGAAGACGCGGATCTGGTGATTCTGAATACCTGTCACATTCGCGAAAAAGCGGCGGAGAAGGTCTATTCAGAGCTTGGACGTCTGCGCCCATTGGCGGAGGCCAAGAAGAAGGCGGGCGGACAGATGGTTGTCGGCGTCGCTGGCTGCGTCGCTCAAGCGGAAGGCGCCGAGATCGTAAAGCGCGCGCCTTTGGTTGACGTCGTGGTGGGGCCGCAAGCGTATCATAGACTGCCGGCGCTGGCGCGAGACGCGCGAAGCGGCGCGAAGCAGATCGAGACTGAGTTCCCGGCCGAAGACAAGTTTGACCACATCCCAGCGCCAAAAGGGCGCAGAGCCCCAGCCGCCTTTCTCACCGTCCAAGAGGGCTGCGACAAGTTCTGCGCATTCTGCGTTGTGCCCTACACCCGCGGCGCGGAAGTTTCTCGACCCGTTGAGAAACTGGTTGCGGAGGCGCGGTCTATGGTCGCCAACGGCGTCGTCGAGATCACATTGCTCGGACAGAACGTCAATGCGTATCACGGCGTCGGTCCGGATGGCTCGGAATGGGGTCTGGGCCGCCTGATCCGGGCTCTATCCGAGATCGAGGGGCTCCAAAGGCTCCGGTATACGACCAGCCATCCCAACGACATGGACGCCGAGCTGATCTCGGCGCACGGAGATGTTCCGGAGCTCATGCCGTATTTGCATCTTCCGGTTCAGGCGGGGTCGGATCGCGTCTTGAAGGCGATGAACCGCAAGCATACGCGGGACGACTACCACCGGTTGATCGAGCGGATCAGAAACGCGCAACCCGATCTCGCGCTGTCAGGCGACTTCATTGTCGGGTTCCCGGGCGAAACCGACGCAGATTTCCAAGAGACCATGAGCCTGGTTCGGGACATCGGCTACGCTCAGGCGTTTTCTTTCAAGTACAGCCCGCGACCTGGAACGCCAGCGGCGGAAGGCGCGCAGGTCCCCGAAGAGGCCAAGGCGGCGAGATTGGCCGAACTGCAAGACCTGCTCTCGGCGCAGCAGATAGCCTTCAACCAGAGTTGCATTGGCCAGACGCTGCCGGTTCTGTTGGAGAAGCCCGGTAAGGAAGCCGGTCAACTTGTCGGCCGCAGCCCGTTTTTGCAGCCAACTCACGTTCAGGCGTCGGCCGAGCAGGTTGGACGGATCGTCGCCGCGGAAATCGTCGGCGCAACCAAGAACAGTCTCGCAGGCCGTCTGGTCGCTTGACGAAGCGCGCGTTGCGGATCGGCGCCGCAGGCTCGGATTGTGAGGGGGCCGACTTGCTGAAGCGGGCTTTCTCGGTCAGGTTGCCAAAAAAGACGCTTCCGTTTGCGAAGGACGCATGGACGAGACCATTCTGGAGTTCGACGATAATCGACATCTGATCGAGCTTTGCGGTGCGCATGACCGGCACCTCACCGCCATAGAAGACGGCTTCAAAGTCCAGATTGTGCGGCGCGGAAACGTTCTGTCAGTGCATGGCGATGCTCAGAGTCGCGCCTTGGCGGCCGCGGCTCTCAGGGCGCTCTACACGCGTCTTGAAGAAGGCATGAGCGTCGAGGCCGGCGATGTCGACGCGGCGATTCGCATGGTCACGTCGGACAATCAGCTTGAGCTGTTCAAAGGCGAGCGGGTTGAGATCCGAACCCGCAAACGCAAGGTCGAGCCGCGCTCTCCCGGCCAGAAAGACTATGTCCGCGCGCTTTATGAGCACGAGCTGGTTCTGGGCGTTGGACCCGCGGGCACCGGGAAGACCTATCTTGCCGTGGCGGCGGGGATCTCAATGTATCTCGAAGGCAAGATCGAGAAGATCATCCTGTCGCGCCCCGCTGTGGAAGCGGGAGAGCGTCTCGGCTTTCTTCCCGGCGACATGAAAGAGAAGATCGATCCGTATCTGCGGCCGCTCTATGACGCCCTGAACGACCTTTGGGGCGGCGCAAAGATCGAAAAGCTGATCGAGGAAGGCCGCGTCGAGGTGGCGCCCCTCGCGTTCATGCGCGGCCGGACCCTCACCAATGCGTTCGTCGTTCTCGACGAAGCGCAGAATACCACCGAGATGCAGATGCGCATGTTCCTGACGCGCCTTGGCGAGAATTCACGCATGGTGGTCACCGGCGATCCTACTCAGACCGATTTGCCCAGAGGCGTTCGGTCGGGGCTGCGCGAAGCAATGAAAGTGCTGAATGGGGTTGACGGGGTCGCCACGATCCAGCTGACGGACAGCGACGTCGTACGGCACCCCCTGGTCGGCAGGATCATCCGCGCGTACGCCCATCACGATTCTGGCAAATGACCGAGCTGGATTTCCTCGAACTTTCGATCGCTGACGACACATGGGCGGAGCTTGGGCGAAAGCCCGGGTCAGACGACGTCGATGGCGGGATCGAACAGCTGGCGGCGACATCCGTTCGCGCCGCGCTTGAGGTCGCCGACATCCCTGTCGACGCTGTGATCGTGAGCATTTTGTTAACGAACGACGCGCAAATGCGGCAGCTTAATCGCGACTTTCGAGCAAAGGACCGCGCGACAAATGTGCTCTCTTGGCCGTCTCAGGCGCTGGAGCGTCCGTTTACGGTTGAGTCGGATCTCGTAACGGCTCTGCACCGCGACGATCCGACGGGTCGTCATCTCTTGGGGGACGTGGCCTTGGGGTTTCAGACGGTGCGCGTCGAAGCGAAAGATCAAGCTAAGTCTATTGAACAACACGCGATGCACCTTATCGTTCACGGAGTTCTTCATCTTTTGGGGTATGATCACCAAATCGATGAGGACGCAGTTGCGATGGAGCGCTGTGAAATTGAGGCGCTGAAGCGTTTGGGCTGGCCTGATCCCTATCAGGTGCGATCCTGACAACAGACGCGTTGACGGAACGGATTAATGGACGGCGATATAATCAAGCCCGACCCTGCAGGCGACCAGACGTCGTCGGAAGAAGAGGTCGGGCGATCTAGTCTCCGCCGCAGGATGCGACGAGCATTGGCGGCGTTAAGCTTGTCTAAAACTTCGGGCGCGGAAGAACGCCTCGAGGAGTTTCTTTCGCACGAGCACGAGAATGGCGAAGCGCGTTCCCAGGAAGAACGCGAAATGCTTCTGAATATTCTGCGTTTGCGCGACGTTCGGGTCGACGACGTCATGGTTCCCAGAGCCGATATCGTCGCGATTGATCGAGACGCTTCTCTAGACGAGACGCTCGAGTCGTTTCGCTCCTGCTCGCATTCTCGCCTTCCGGTCTATCGGGAGACGCTCGACGACCCGGTTGGCGTCGTCCACCTGAAAGACCTCGCGCTGAGCCACGGGTTTGGCGCGCGTCAGAACGATTTTTCGCTGGGGGAGCATCTGCGGAGCGTGCTTGTCGTTCCGCCGTCGATGCGCATCCAGCCGCTCCTGCAGCGGATGCAAGCGACGCGACGGCATATGGCGCTCGTCGTCGATGAGTACGGCGGCGTCGACGGGTTGCTCACGATCGAGGACGTGATCGAACAAATCGTCGGTGAGATCGAAGACGAGCATGACGTGGCGGACCGTCCGCTTTGGCGCAAACAGGCGGATGGGTGCTTTGTCGCGGACGCTCGGGCCATGGTCGGGGACTTTGAAGAAGCGGTGAGCGTTAAACTCCTGAGCGATGACGGGGAGGAAGAGGTCGACACCCTGGGCGGCCTGGTGTTCATGCTGTTGGGCCGCGTGCCGGAGCGGGGCGAGGTCATCCCCCATCCGAATGGCCATGAATTTGAAATTATCGACGCAGATCCGCGCCGGATTAAGCGGGTGCGCGTGCGGTTGAATGCGCGTAGCGCGGCGGATCCATCGGAAGATAAGGGAAACTCGGACGACAACGTCGTGAAGCTCGCATCGGCCGGGGGCTGATTGGTGCGAGGCTTCGCTCGGTTGACCGGATGGCGACGCGCAGTCGTCGTGCTGCTTCTGGGCGCCACGCTCTCGCTGATTCACCCGCCGGTGAACTTGCTTCCGGCGATCTTCATCGCGATACCCGCGGCGTTTGTGCTGTTCATGGGCGCGGAAACGCCGCGGCGCGCCGCCTATGACGGGTGGCTGTTGGGCTTTGGGTACTTCACGCCGGGCCTGATCTGGATCGGCTCTGCATTCTTCGTCGAAGCGGACAAGTTCGCATGGATGACGCCGTTTGCGGTGACGCTGCTGCCTGCCGTTCTGTCGATCTACTGGGGTTTGGCCTTTGGCCTCGCGAAACGCCTTGGCGGCTCCGGTTTGCTGTCCAACATGTGCCTTCTTGCCGCGTTTTGGTCGATCGCCGAGTATCTTCGCGGGCATCTCTTCACAGGGTTTCCCTGGGGCTTGTTCGCATATGGTTGGGTCGATACGCCGATCGCACAGATCGCGGCCTATGTGGGGCCATACGGCTTAACGGCTCTGCTGATCTTCGTATTTTTGGGTTTTGGGGCCGGCGTTTGGGCGCAAGGGCGTGAGCGGTGGGCGTTGAGCGGCTCTGCTGCGGCCATCCTGATCGCAATGGCCGTGGTTGGGTGGGCGAGGCTGCCGTCCGAGCCGGCGCCGGCCACGTCAGCGGTGGCCCGGATCGTTCAGCCGAATGTTCCTCAGACGGAGAAATGGCGCAGCGACCTCATTCGACGAAACATGCGATGGCTTGTCGATCTCAGCGCGTCTCCGGTTGAACCGACGCTTTCTCCGACATTCGTGGTCTGGCCAGAAACTTCCGTGGTGCCGCAGGTCTTACAAGACCCGAGCATCTTGGCTGAAATCATGGGGTTCTTGCCGGGAGACGCGCCGTTGGTCGTTGGCACGCAACGTCCTGAGCAGGGGCGAAACGGAGGCGAGGACTGGTACAACAGCCTGTTTGTCGTGAACGGGGCCGGATCGATAGACGCGATCTACGACAAGCATCATCTTGTTCCATTCGGAGAATACCTGCCGCTCCAGGGGTGGCTGGAGTCGATCGGCGTCAATCAGCTCGCCGGGCGCTCCGGCGGGTTCGCTTCGGGACCCGGGCCGCAGGTCGTTTCCGCGCCAGGCGTGCCAAGTTTTGGCGCGTTGATTTGTTATGAGGCGGTATTCCCAGGAGAAATGCCTCGCGGCGACGCGCGACCTTCGATGCTTTTGCAGATCACCAATGACGCGTGGTTTGGCGACAGCGGCGGTCCCTGGCAGCATCTGATCCAGGCACAGTTTCGGGCGATCGAGCAGGGGCTGCCATTCATCCGATCTGCGAATACCGGGGTGTCCGCTGCGATTGATCCATACGGACGTGTTTTGAAGTTGTTGCCGATTAACCATCGAGGATTCATCGACGTTGCGGTCCCAGCTCCCATTTTGGAAACAGCCTATGTGTCATATCGGGACACTTCTTTCGTTGTAATTTTGTCACTTTTTGCCGTAACTGCGGGTTTTTCCCGATTCACCTCTCGGTTGTAAACCATTTTATGTCTCAATTTGAGAGAGAAACTCTTGCAACTATTACAGCTGTATGTGTAGTGGTCCGCCTGATCATGTTGCGTAAGTGAACGAATGAAAAAGTCGTTCCGTCGCGAAGTACAAAAGGTGGACTTTGCCGAGAGTTCCGGATCCGATTGACGTTCACGTAGGCGGCCGAATGCGGTTGCGCAGGATGGTCGTCGGTATGAGCCAGGAGAAACTTGGCGAGCACCTCAATCTGACGTTTCAACAAATTCAGAAATACGAGAAAGGCGTAAATCGCATAGGGGCCGGGCGTCTCTATCGGATGGCGACCGTTCTTGGCGTCGATGTCTCGTTTTTCTTCGAGGGGCTTTCGCAGGAACTCATGGAGACGGTCCCGTCTGGCCTCTCAGAGCCCGATGGGACGCCTTATCTCATGGGGTTCTTGGCGACGCCTGAGGGACTTCAGCTCAACTCCGCCTTTGCTCAGATCACAAGCGCCGATCAAAGAAAGCGAATTCTTGATCTTGTGAAGACGCTTGCGGGGGCGGAAACGACCCAAAACCCGTAGAAATCTTGGGTGACGCCTTGACCCGTGCGTCGAACTAGGCGTACCGGAACGCTGTTTTGATGGCGTAGGCCTTGCGAAGGATCGCGGGAAACCCGTCTGGATGTTCCGAATTAGGAGGCTGCGTTGGCGCGCCAAGACTATATTTTCACTTCAGAGTCCGTGTCGGAAGGTCACCCCGACAAGGTTTGCGATCAGATATCGGACACGGTGCTCGACGCCTACCTCTCGGAAGAACCCCAGGCGCGCGTCGCCTGTGAAACGCTCGCCACGACAAATCGCGTCGTGATCGCGGGGGAGGTGCGTGGTCCTGAGGCGGTTCTGGGCCGTGTTGAGGAAATGGCGCGCGAAACGGTCAAAGAGATCGGTTACGAGCAAGACGGCTTTCATTGGCGCAACATGGATGTGGCGGTGCATCTTCACGCGCAGTCTTCCGAAATCGCGCAAGGCGTCGACTCGAACGACAGCAAAGACGAAGGCGCCGGAGACCAGGGTCTGATGTTCGGCTATGCGGTCGACGAGACGCCTGAGTTCATGCCAGCGCCGATCTACTACTCGCATGAGATCCTGCGTCGTCTGGCGTCTGCGCGGAAGTCAGGCGAAACCCCGCAGCTCGGACCTGACGCGAAGAGCCAGCTGACCGTGCGATACGAGAACTACATGCCGGTGGAGGTCACCTCTATCGTTCTCTCCAGCCAGCACCTGGATCCGACGCTTGACTCCCAGGATGTGCGTCACATCGTCGAGCCTTACATCAATTCCGTTCTCCCGTCCGAGTGGGTCTCGGAACGCACCGAGTGGCATGTGAACCCGACCGGCAAGTTCGTTATCGGCGGACCTGACGGCGATGCTGGGCTGACTGGCCGCAAGATCATCGTCGACACCTATGGCGGCGCGGCCCCGCATGGCGGTGGGGCGTTCTCGGGCAAGGATCCGACGAAAGTCGATCGCTCGGCCGCCTACGCAGCGCGGTATCTCGCCAAGAACATCGTCGGCGCGAAACTCGCCAAGCGCTGCTGCATTCAGGTCGCCTACGCGATTGGCGTTGCGCAGCCGCTCTCCATTCTGGTCGACACCTACGGCACCGGCGAAGTCGAGGGTGCGCTGCTGGAGCGCGCCATTCCGAAAGTGATGGACCTCAGCCCGCGCGGCATCCGAACGCATCTCAAGCTCAATGCGCCGATTTACAAGCGCACGGCCGCCTACGGGCACTTTGGTCGGCAGCCGGATCCGGAGGGGGGCTTCACCTGGGAGAAGCTTGATCTGACCGACGAACTGCGCGCCGCAGTGAAAGCGTCGATCTAACGACGGCGGGCGCTTGCGCGCCCCCAGTCACCTTATGTCGAAAGATCCCAAATCCTTGGATGCGCCGCGAAATCTGTATGGTCGGCGCCGCAGCCACAAGCTGCGCGGAGGTCGCCAGGCTTTGATGGACGCCTATCTGAGCTCCGTGTCGGTTCCCGAGGCGGATCTCAGGCGCAATCCGGATCGTCGACAGATAGATCTTCAGGCTCTCTTTGGCGGTCAACGAGAGATCTGGTTGGAGATTGGCTTTGGGGGCGGCGAGCACCTGATCCACCAGGCTTTGGCCAATCCGAGCGTCGGGTTGATCGGTTGCGAACACTACGTGGACGGCGTGGCGAAACTGCTGGCGGCGATGAAGTGCGAGGGGGTCGAGAATGTTCGGGTCCATCCTTACGACGCGCGCGACTTGATGGATGTTTTGCCAGACGGTTCGGTCTCTAAGGCGTTTCTTCTGTACCCGGATCCCTGGCCAAAGACGCGGCATCACAAACGCCGCTTTGTTTCGCCCGAAAACCTCGATGCGTTTGCGCGCATACTTCGCCCAGGGGCCGAGCTGCGCGTGGCGAGCGACATTCCCGACTACATCCGCCATACTCTGCAGCTGACGCGGGATCGCGACGACTTCGAGTGGATGGCGCGCACCTCCGCCGACTGGCGTGAAGCGTGGCCGGATTGGTCGAGCACTCGCTACGAGGCGAAGGCGATCCGAGAAGGCCGAACGCCGTGCTATCTGACGTTTCGGCGGGTTTGAGTTGCCTGCCCCGGGCGGCCCGATTAATCGCTGTCGCAAGAAGTCTCGCTGTCTGGCGGACGTGAGCGTGGAGTTTCCTCAATGGCTGGCAGCGGACCTGCGCAACCTTTGACATCCAAAGCGGGCGGGCCCCTCAGGGGCGAAGCGCATGCGCCTGGCGACAAGTCGGTTTCGCACCGATCTCTGATCTTTGGAGCCATGGCGGTGGGCAAGACCACGATCGAGGGGCTGCTCGAAGGTCAGGACGTTCTCGACACGGCTGAAGCGATGAGGGCGCTCGGGGCTCAGGTCGAGCGCATCGGAGATGGATCCTGGACAGTGAACGGGGTTGGCGTCGGCGGCTTTGCGGAGCCGGAGGATGTCATCGACTGCGGCAACTCCGGGACGGGTGTGCGCCTGCTGATGGGGGCCGTGGCGACGCATGGCTTCTCGACGACGTTCACCGGCGACGCGTCGCTGCGGAAGCGACCGATGGGCCGCGTCCTGACGCCACTGGCGGAGTTTGGCGCTGTTTCGATTGGACGAACCGGCGGTCGCCTTCCTCTAACGCTCCAAGGCGCCGCCAACCCTGCTCCGATCGAGTACGAATTGCCGGTGGCGTCGGCGCAGGTCAAATCCGCGGTGCTGATCGCGGGCCTCAATGCGCCGGGTGAAACGACTGTCATCGAGGCGGAGGCGACACGCGACCATACGGAGCGGATGCTCCGTGGGTTTGGGGCGCAGGTGTCGGTTGAGGATCGAGCCGAGGGCGGGAGGATCATCCGCGTCGCCGGTCAGCCGGAGCTGCGCCCGACCCATGTCGCGGTTCCACGCGACCCCTCCTCGGCGGCGTTTCTGGTTGTCGCAGGGCTGGTTACGCCCGGTTCGGAGGTTCGCGTTCCCAGCATCGGCATGAACCCCACGCGCGCCGGTCTGTTCGCGACGCTGCAGGAAATGGGCGCCGATCTGAGCATCGAGAACGCCCGCGAAGAAGCCGGCGAGCCTGTCGCCGACCTGGTTGCAAGATCTTCTACTCTGAAAGGGATCGAAGTTCCGCCGGAGCGCGCGCCGTCGATGATCGACGAATACCCGATCCTATCCGTCGCCGCAGCTTTCGCTGAAGGCGTTACGATCATGCGCGGCGTTCACGAGCTCCGCGTCAAGGAGACTGACCGGATCGCGGCGACGGCTCGGGGCCTTGAAGCCTGCGGCGTCGCCGTCGAGGAAGAACTTGACGTGCTGACCGTTCACGGGCGCGGCGCGGACGGGGTTCCGGGCGGCGGAACGGTCGCATCAGAACTCGATCACCGCATTGCGATGTCTTTCGCGGTTCTCGGGCTGGCCGCTCAACAGCCAGTGACGATCGACGACGCCGGCCCGATCGCGACCAGCTTCCCGAACTTCATTCCGCTCATGCGAAGCCTCGGCGCCGGGCTCGGACTGTCTGCGCCGTCATGACGGGCGACAGGAAAGCGGTTGTCGTTGCGATCGACGGGCCCGCGGCGTCGGGCAAAGGCACGCTCTCGCGCGAGCTGGCGGCGCGGTTCAATCTCGCGCATCTCGACACCGGCTCGCTTTACCGCGCGGTTGCTGCGAAAGTTCTGGCGGCTGGGCAAGACCCGAAAGACCCGATCGCCGCTGAGGCGGCGGCGCGGGGGCTTCAGAGCTCCGATTTACAGCGGTCCGACCTTCGCACGCCGGAGACGGCGCAAGCGTCCAGCATCGTGGCGGGGCAGGCGAAGGTGCGCGCGGCGCTGCTCGACTACCAACGGAGGTTCGCTGCGCGCGCTCCCGGCGGCGTCGTCGGCGCTGTGCTCGATGGTCGCGACATTGGCACGGTGGTCTGCCCGGACGCCGACGTGAAGCTGTTTGTCACCGCCAGCAAGGAGACGCGCGCGCTGCGGCGTCACAAAGAGCTTGTCGAGCGCGGGGATAAGGCGACGTACGACGAGGTGTTGGAGGCGATGATCGCCCGCGACCGGCGCGATTCCGAGCGCGCGACGGCGCCGCTCGAGCAAGCAGACGACGCACACTTGCTCGATACCTCGGAACTCGGTATAGAGCAGGCCGTCGCTCAGGCGGCCGCAATCATTCAGCGCCAGGCCTTTTCTGAAGGCTAGACGGGCTCGACGCTGCGTCGGGCCTTAATCGCTTTAAAACGCTGAAGTTGCGCGGTCGCCAGACTGACTACGAGCAAACGCATTGAAAGACCGCCGGAGACAACCGGCTGGCCCGGATAACAGTTTAGGAGACTTACTTAATGGCGCAGACTGCCATGCAGCCCTCTATGGAAGACTTCGAAGCGCTTCTGAATGAAAGCCTCGAAGGTGAGAACGCCCCGGCCGAAGGCGCGGTTGTCAAAGGCGAAGTCCTGGCGATCGAGAACGGTCAAGCAATCATCGACATTGGCTTCAAAATGGAAGGCCGCGTCGAACTCAAAGAATTCGCAGCGCCCGGACGCCCGGCGGAGATCCAGGTTGGCGACACCGTCGAGGTGTTCTTCGATCGGGTCGAAAACGCCCGGGGCGAAGCGGTGTTGTCCCGCGACAAAGCCAAGCGGGAAGAGGCTTGGGATCGTCTTGAAACCGCAAATGAAGCCGGCGAGCGCGTTGAAGGCGCGAGCTGCGGTCGTGTGAAAGGCGGCTTTACCGTGGATCTTGGCGGCGCGGTGGCGTTCTTGCCGGGCAGCCAGGTCGACGTTCGCCCGATCCGCGACGTCTCTCCGCTGATGAACATTCCGCAGCCCTTCCAGATCCTGAAAATGGATCGCCGCCGCGGCAACATCGTCGTGTCTCGCCGCGCAGTGCTCGAAGAGAGCCGCGCCGAACAACGCGCGGAGATCGTCGGCCGTCTGCAGGAAGGCGACGTCATCGAAGGCGTGGTCAAGAACATCACCGATTACGGCGCGTTCGTCGATCTGGGCGGCGTCGATGGGTTGTTGCACGTCACCGATATGGCCTGGCGCCGTGTGAACCATCCGTCCGAGGTTCTCAACATCGGCGAAACCGTCAAAGTCCAGGTTGTCAAAGTCAATAAAGACACCCAGCGCATCAGCCTCGGCATGAAGCAGCTGATGACCGACCCTTGGGACAACATCGCCGCCAAGTTCCCGTTGGAGGCGCGCTTCACTGGCCGCGTCACCACCATCACCGACAACGGCGCATTCGTCGAGCTGGAGGCCGG
>CALDSD010000063.1 GCA_937911325.1 uncultured Neomegalonema sp. | reverse complement strand
ACGGGACTCGAACCCGTGTTTCCGCCGTGAAAGGGCGGCGTCCTAGACCGCTAGACGAAGGGCGCGCAGCGGGAGACCGGGTAATATGGCGCAAACGAGCGCCGATCAAGCCCTGATTGATGGAAAAACGCCGCAGCTCATGTTGGTTCGGCCGCGTCTTCGACACGGAGCTTCGCCTTTCGGCGTCCACCCCAGTCATCGACCTCTATCCGGCCGGCCAAATGGACGGGCTTTCCGTTGCGATTCATTAGGAATTCGCCGAGCGGCCCTTCAAAGGCGCGAAAAGCGATCGCTTCGAGCTTGCCCGAACTCCCGTCCGTGGCGGTGAACCGCAGATGCGCTTCTCCAGCGCGCTTCGCCCAGGAAATGCGCGCCGACGGGATCGCGAAGCGCGGCGCTGGGTTGGCGGGTCCGAAAGGTCCAGCGGCTTCAAGCGTCTCGACCAGCTCGAGGGTGGCGCCGCCTGGCGCCACTGCCCCGTCGATCCGCAGATCGCGAGGCCCGACAGCCGCCGCGCCCTGCTTGTCCAGCAGTTCGGAAAGGCGTTCGATCGCAGACTCGAGCTTCGCCTGTTCGACCGTGACCCCCGCGGCCATCTTGTGGCCGCCGCCCTTCAAGAACAACTCTTCGCGCGCGCAGGTCGCGACCGAACGGCCCAGATCGATCCCTTCAACCGAACGGCCAGAGCCCTTGCCGACGCCGTTTTCAAAGCCGATCACCAAGGCGGGGCGGTTGTACTTCTCTTTCAGGCGCGAGGCGACGATGCCCACCACGCCGGGATGCCAATCTGGCGCGGCCGCCCAGACCAGCGGACCTTCTGTTCCACGCTCCTCGACTTGCAGCTGCGCCGCGTCGAGGACCGCCGCCTCGATCGCGCGGCGCTCTTCGTTGTGGCCATCCAGCCGTTCTGCGAGGGCCTGCGCCTCTACCGGGTCGTCCGACACCAACAGGCGGGCGCCCAGATCCGCCTGGCCGACCCGACCACCCGCATTCACCCGTGGGCCCAAGACATACCCAAGATGATAGGCCGCCGGCGCGGTGCTCAACCGCCCGACGTCCGACAGAGCGGCCAAGCCGGCGTTCTGCCGCTTGGCCATCACCTTGAGCCCTTGCCGAACCAGCGCCCGATTGACGCCGATCAGCGGAGCAACGTCGGCGACCGTCGCGAGCGCCACCATATCCAGAAGCGACATGAGATCCGGTTGCCGGGACGCCGCGAACTGACCCGCCTCGCGCAGCGTCTTGTTGGTCGCGATCAACAACAGAAAAACAACCCCGGCTGCGCAGAGGTGCCCCTGGCCGCTTTCGTCGTCTGGCCGGTTCGGATTGACCACCGCTGTGCACTCGGGAAGGGTTTCGGCTGCAAGGTGGTGGTCTGCGACGATGACGTCGGCGCCTTTGGAGCGAGCGGCTGCGATCGGTTCAAACGCGAGGGTGCCGCAGTCAACAGCGATCAGGAGGTCGTGCGCCTCGGCCAGTTTCTCCATCGCCGGCACGTTGGGGCCATACCCCTCGTCGATCCTGTCCGGAATGTAGAGCGTCGCGTCCTTGCCCATCATCCGCAGCCAGCGGATCAGAAGCGCAGCTGACGCGGCTCCGTCGACATCGTAGTCGCCAAATACGGCGATCCGCTCGTCCTTGCGCACGGCTTGCGCCAGACGATCCGCTGCCGTCTCCATGTCGCGAAGGGTCGCGGGGTCCGGCAGCAAGTCGCGCAGCGTCGGCTCCAAGTAGGCCGCAGCTTCCTCTGTCGGAACGCCGCGCGCCGCCAGGACCCGGCCGACGATGTCAGGCAATCCGTGTCGCTGACTGATCGCCATCCCCAACCTCTCGGCGGCGGGATCTCGAACAACCCAACGCCGCCCCTCGACCGAGTCGGCGACATCGAGAAAGAGCGGGGAGTGAGTCGCATCCAACATACGAGATGTATGCCCCAAACGCGCCGAAGACGCTACATCAGGTGTAATGGTTTGTGAACTTTAAGCGCTGTTTGAGCTCTTGTCGCCGTTTCGCGTCGGCAAAGGCTTGCCCAGGATCAACCTCCACAGAGCGTAGACGGCGAAAAACCAGCCGAAGACGGCGGCTGCGAGCCAGACCAGGGCGAACCAACGTTGCGGACCGTCATCCGCGAAGAAGAGCCCGCTGACCATGATGATCCCGAACGTCCAACCAATCAACCAAAGCGACAGGAAAACGATCCCGGCGATGCGACCTGCTGTCGATACGCTTTCGATCGCTTCAGCGGCCTCCGGGTGTTCGCGGTGGTGTCTTTCGGCTGCGCGGCGGGCTTTGGCGCCCTCAAATCCCTCGAACTGAGGTCCATTACTGTTGGTCTGCTCCGCCGCCCCTCGCTGCGCTTTTGAGAGGAATTGATAGAGCACCAGGCCGGCGATGATCCCAAAGACAAAGTTCGTCATGGACGCCACGAAAAGACCGATGATCACGGCGATCACGGTCGGTCCTGCTCTCGAGTTGGAGGGGACATCCGAACTTCGGGCGCTGTTCGATCCGAACGCTTCCGCGTTAGCGGGGTGCGATCGCACCTGCGGTGAGCGGACGTCTTCAACCTCGCGTTCGGCTGCGCTCTCGCGGCGAGGCGTCGGGCGCAATGCGTTTGCTCCGGCGTCTTCTCTCGCAGTCGTTCGTCGCTCAGTCTTTTGTCGGGGAGCGACTTCAGCGCGTCTTGGCCCGCGGCGTCCCGTGATCAGAAACAATGCGACCATGAAGATGGCCGGACCGATCAGCGCGAGAAACAGCGCTTCCAGGTCGCCTTGCCCCTGGAGCAGGGCTTCAAGGCGCTGACGCGCCAATTCCAGGCCGCCGAGGTTGCCGACAGCCCATGCCGCCAAAAGGCCCATCCCGATGAAACGGATGAGCGCCTTGCCCCAGGGCGCGCTTTCGCTCGATCGACGGGGGGCGGAGCCGTTCAGCGTCTTAGGCGAAGAGTTGCGGGCCGCCCGCGCATCGCGGCCCTCGACAGTCGGACGCTCCCAACGGGCGGCGTCGCGCCGGGTCTCGTTACGGTCTTTGTCGCCAAAGCCAACCCGACGCGCCATGCCAGCCCTCCGATCTGGATCAGCCGATCGTGCGGCTGTAGTGGATGCGGCGGACCGATCCGGTCGCAGAACGCATAAGGATCGTCTCGGTCTCGAGCCGGTCTCCGATCCGCCGTGCGCCGCGTACGATCGATCCGTCGGTGACGCCAGTCGCAGCGAAGATGACGTCGTCGCGGACCATGTCTTCCATTTCGTATTTCCGGTCGAGATCTTCGATGCCGGCTTTGTACGCGCGGCCGCGTTCATCATCGTTCCGGAACAAGAGGCGTCCTTGGATCTGACCGCCCATCGAACGCAGAGCAGCCGCGGCGAGCACGCCTTCCGGGGCGCCGCCCGAACCCATGTACATGTCGATGCCGGTGTGGGCGCGATCGGCGGTATGAATGACGCCTGCGACGTCGCCATCGGAAATCAGACGGATCGACGCGTCAGTGCCGCGCACCTTTTCGATCATGTCTTCGTGCCGCGGGCGCTCAAGAATACAAACGGTGATGTCGCGCGACGTCAGGCCCTTCGCCTTTGCAAACTCGCGCACGTTGTCCGCGGGGTCCTGATCCAGGTCGACCACGCCGCGTTCAACGCCGGGTCCGATCGCCAGCTTGTCCATGTAGACATCCGGCGCGTGCAGCATCGAATTGCGAGGCCCCATCGCGATGACGGCCAGAGCGTTCGGCATGCCTTTCGCGGTGAGCGTGGTTCCTTCGAGCGGATCAAGCGCAATGTCCACTTCCGGGGCCGCGCCGTCGCCCTTCCATCCTTGTCCGACCTCTTCCCCGATATACAGCATCGGGGCTTCGTCGCGCTCGCCTTCGCCGATGACGACGACGCCCTTGATGTCGAGCATGTTCAGCTGAGTGCGCATCGCGTCGACGGCGACTTGGTCGGCCGCCTTCTGATCGCCCCGGCCGATCTGCAGGAAGGCCGCGATCGCGGCGGCTTCGCTCACACGAGCAAGGCCCAGTGACAGCATGCGGTCCTGAAACTCCATCGCGTTGTCGACGATATCTGATCTTTCCATGCGCTCGCTTCGCCTCCCCCAAGTTTCATGTGGGTATCTTGTGCGCCGCCCGGAAATGGCGGCTTCGTCCACGTCGCATAGCGCAGCGCGCCGTCGCGAACAACGATCCCGGAGGTCTGCAAGCAAAAGACGCGCCCGATCGGCGTTAACCGTCGGGCGCGCCGGTTTTCTATCACAGCGCTCGATTAGGCGAGAACGCCGCGCGGTTGGCTGACGCCGGGGATTTTCAGAGCGTAGGCTCCGGCGCCGAGGAGCGCTTGAACCACCGCGAGCGCGACCAGCAGCGCTGGAAACTCCCAACCGCCGCCTTCATTCGAGAACAGGAAGCCTGCGCCGGCATGAACGTACCAGGCGCCCAGCAGGATCGGGATCAGCGCGATCGAGGCGGCGCGCACCAGGACGCCCGCGATTAATGCGACGCCGGCGGCGATTTCGCCAAACATGACCGCATAGCCGAGAACTCCGGGAAAGCCGATGCTCTCGAAAAAGCCGGCGGTTCCAGCGGGAGTGAAGACAAAGTACTTGATCAGGCCATGCGCCAGGATGACGCCGCCAAAGCTCAGGCGGAGGATAAGGGCGGCCAGGTCGGCCCGAGCGTTTGCACTGTTAATCATCGGAACTCTCCTTCTTCGTCTTAGCAATCGCTTCGACGCAGACGCGCCGTTCGACGAGAAAGAGATCGTGGATATCCGCGCCGGAGACAATTCGGCAGAATGGCGACTTATAGTTTCCGTTTTGGCGACAGTTTCGCTACGCGCGTTCGATTGTGAGCGCGATCGGCTCCGCTAGAGACACGTCTAGGCGCGAGATCTGGTCGACAGCGTCGCGGACCTGGCCATGCGCCGCCTCATGGGTGACGACCAACACAGTTGCGGCGTCAGGCTGGCGACCGATCTGACGCATCTGATCGATCGACACCGCCGCATCGCCCAGAACTTTCGTGACTTGGGCGAGAACGCCCGGTTTGTCGATCACGGTAAGTCGGAGATAGTACGCGCTCGCCAGAGAGTCTTCGGGCCGCTGAGCGGCGCTCGACAGGTCTGACGCGGGCACGCCAAACGTCGGGCGAACCCCGCCGCGCCCAATGTCGATCACATCGCCGACGATCGCCGACGCTGTCGGCCCCTCGCCGGCGCCGGGGCCTTCATAGACCGTTTGCCCGATGAAGTCCCCCTCACAAACGACAGCGTTCGTCACGCCGTCGAGCGCGCCGATCGCGCTGTCGGCCGGCAACAGGCATGGGGCGACCCGCTGCGACAGTCCCTGCTCCGACATCTCGGCCACGCCGACGAGTTTCACGCGGTAGCCAAGCTCGGCTGCGAACTGAATATCCGGGAGAGAAATGCGCTCGATGCCTTCAACGGAGACACCTGCGAAATCGACCTTGCATCCAAAGCCGAGAGCCGCCAGCAAAGCCAGCTTGTGAGCGGCGTCCCACCCTCCGACATCCGCGGTCGGGTCGGCCTCCGCGTATCCGAGCTCCTGCGCGTCCGCGAGAATGTCGAGATAATCGCGCCCTGATTTCTGCATCTCCGTGAGGATGTAGTTGCAGGTGCCGTTCAGGACGCCGTAGACGCGGCGCATCTTGTTCGCCGCCAGCCCCTCTCCCAGCGCCTTTATGATCGGCACGCCGCCGGCCACGGCCGCTTCGAACCGCAGGGAGGCGCCGTGCGTTTCCGCAAGTTGTGCGAGATGTCCGCCGTGGACCGCCATCATCGCCTTGTTGGCGGTGACGACATGCGCCCCTCGGGCGAGGGCGGCCTCTGTCGCCGCTTTCGCCGGGCCGTCCGATCCGCCGATGACTTCGATCACAAGATCGACGTCGCCGCGTCGCGCCAAAGCGACGGGATCGTCCTCCCACGAGAAGCCGGAGACATCCACTCCCCGATCTTTGTTCTTGTTGCGGGCTGAAACCGCGACGACTTCCAGAGGCCGTCCCGACCGGGCGTTCAGCTGGTCTTGATGCGCCGCAAAGATCTTCAAGACACCGGCGCCGACGGTGCCAAGACCCGCGACGCCGATCCTCAAGGGGGCGTTGGTCATGCTTCTCAACTGCTTTGTTTCAAATAGTTTTCGTACTCGTTGCGGCGGGAGCGGTCACGACAACTTGTTTGAAGAGGGCCAGCTACTCGAGCGTGTCGGCTCGGGCCGCCCGCGCGCGCATTTGCCGGGCGACGGCCGCAAGGTTGTCTCGAAGGACCGGCCGGTTCTGAATCTCCTCCGCTTTCCGACGCATCTCTTCCGCCTCAAGCTGGGCGCTCTCGACGATCGCCGCACCCCTCAGGCTGTAGACTTCGACGCTGTTCTCACCTGTTTGAGAGACAGGTTGCGGCGCGTCGATCAGTTTTGGCCAGGGAGCGTCCGCGACATCCGCGCTCTCGGGCAAATCGAGCGGCGAAATGATCTGATCAGCGGCGCAGGCGCTCAGAGGAGCAACTGCCAAGAACGCCGCCATCGCTGCGCGCGTCGTCGTGACGATCTTGATGGATACGGCCATGTGGAGCGTCCTAACTTGATCCAAGCCAACGTATCCCAGTGTTAGCGATCATAGGTTGGCGACGCTAGCGCCGAGGCGAAATCTCACAGAAAATGCCTTTGAAGCGTGATATTTAGGCTCAGCGCAGCTGTTCCAATTCGCGCCACGGGTCGGAAGGTAAGGTGTTAAGCGCCCAGACTGCGCAGGAAATGGATATGTGATGGCCCGCGAAGAAACGACCAAACCCGCCGCCAAGTCAGACGCCTCGACCGGAGGCCAGACAGCTGGCCCGCTGGATCCAATGACGATGCTGTCCGGCGCCTCGCCGCTGGAGCCGTCCGAAGTCGCGGCTCTGGCGGGCAACATGGCGCAGGTGTTCGAGAAGAGCCAGTTGTTCTGGGCGCAATTGGCGAACGCGCAACTCGACGGCAAACGCCCGATGCATTTCGATCCCTATAACGCGGCGGGATCCTTCCAGGGGTTGTGGGAGTCTATTCTCGAGAACCCAGAGGAGCTCGCCAGCAAGACGACGCAGTTCTGGACGGATCAGGCTGAGATCTGGCGTCGGGCAATGCTGAAGGCCGCCGGGCAAGAGGTGGAGCCCGTTGTCCAGCCCGCAAAGGGCGACAAGCGTTTCAAGGATGACGAATGGAGCCAGAACGCCGTTTTTGACGCCTTGAAGCAGTCCTACCTCCTGGCGTCTGGCTACCTGGCCGACGCTGCGCACGAGATGGGAGACATCGAAGACCGGGACCGCCGAAAGGTCGAGTTCTTCACGCGTCAGTTCGTCGAGGCGCTGTCGCCTACGAATTTCTTCGCGATGAACCCCGAAGCGCTCCGCGTCACGTATGAGGAAAAGGGCGCCAATCTTGTGCGCGGTCTCAATAACATGATGACCGATCTCGAACGTGGCAAAGGCCAATTGCAGATCCGCCAGACCGATCTGGAAAAGTTCAAGGTTGGAGAGAACATGGCGATCACCCCTGGCAAGGTGATCTACCGCAACGACCTGATCGAGCTGATCCAATATGCTCCGAGCACTGAAACGGTCCAGCAGCGGCCGGTTCTCATTTGTCCGCCTTGGATCAACAAGTACTACATCCTCGATCTCAATCCCAAGAAGTCGATGGTGAAGTGGCTCGTGGATCAAGGTCATACGGTTTTCATGATCTCTTGGGTGAACCCGGACGAGCGGCACGGCGAGAAAATGTTCGCCGATTATGTCGCTGAAGGATTGTTTGAGGCGATCGTGAAGGTTTTGGAAGAGACCGGATCAGAGGATCTTCATCTGGCCGCCTATTGCATTGGCGGCACCATGACGATGGCGGCGCTGGCGTACCTGGCGGGCAAGCCCGACCATCCGTTGGCGGACCGCGTGGCCAGTTGCACATTCTTCACCAGTCAGGCGGAGTTCTCAAACGCCGGCGAGTTGCAACTGTTCGTCGACGACGAGCAGCTCGAAATGCTCGAAGACGAGATGATCGGCGGCACGCTGGGCGCTGACAAAATGGCCAGCGCGTTCAACATGTTGCGTTCTTCGGATCTGATTTGGGGCTTTGTGATCAACAATTACATGTTGGGTCGCGAGCCGTTCCCGTTCGATCTGCTGTACTGGAACTCCGACAGCACGCGCATGCCGGCGCGGGTCCACACGTATTACCTCAAGCGCTTCTACCGCGACGACGCTTTGGCGAGCGGCGAGCTCCGCTTGGGCGGCGTTCCGCTGGATCTCGGGCAGATCTCCATCCCGACGTATCATGTCGCCACCAAGGAAGACCATATCGCCCCGCCGGACTCGGTGTATCGCGGCGTGCGGCTGCTGGGCGGGGATCGGCGGTTTGTTCTCGCAGGCTCCGGCCACATCGCTGGCGTCGTGAACCCGCCGGAGTCCGGCAAGTATCAGCACTGGGTGCGGGACGACGGCGCGTTTCCAGGGACCGTTGAGCATTGGCGTCAAAGCGCCGTCGAACACCCCGGCTCGTGGTGGACGGACTGGGACGCGTGGATGAAGGAGCTCAATGGAGGCGAAGTGGTCGAGGCGCGCCAGCCGGGACGCCGGTTCAACGCCATCGCCGATGCGCCGGGCGCGTACGTTCAGGTGCGTTACGACGCGCCCAAGATGTCTGCTTCGGCGGATGCGGATTAAGCGCGTCGTCGCAGGGGTTGAAGCAGCGACATGAGCACCGGCGAAACGGATCTCGACCGTCTGATCGCTGGCATGCAGCCTGTGCTGCGCCCCGGCGTCTATGTCTTCAACCGGGGCGACGGTCGCGACACGATTGAGGACGATGGATACAAGGACGCTGACGTGATCGAACTGCGCGGCTACTCGATGTCCGAGGTCAGCGTCGGTCGTGACGGAGATGCGCTTTTGTTGGCGTTTGCGGGCGCCGACGATGCGATCCGAGTGGAAAACACCCTTGATGGGGACAGACGCGATCAGATCGAGGAAATCGCTTTCGAAAGCGGGGCGAAGTGGAGCATCTCGACGATTGCCGATCGTTTCGAGGGGCTGGAAACCTCTGTGACGCATGCGGGAACGTCTGGCGACGATGCTCTGGTCGGGACAACAGGCTCAGACGTCTTTTTCGGCGGGGCTGGCGCTGATGTTTTCGAGTTCAAGCAGGCCAGCAGCGAAGATCGGATCACCGACTTCGAGAACGGCGTCGACAAGATCCGTTTCGCCCACTCCGATCTGGGTTTCGCCGACATCGCGATTTCGCAGGATAACGAGGATGCGTTGATCGATGTCGCGGGCGATGTCGTGCGGCTTGTCGGGCGAGACGCGTCGATCCTCGAAGCCTCGGACTTTCTCTTTGCGGGCTCTTAAAAAAGGTTTCGACGCTGTGCTCACACGACGTCGAGGTCGATGTCGACCAGTTGCGCGGCCTGATCCGGGCTCAGAGCGCAGAGAGGCGGCAGCACCCGGTCCCACGCACTGTCTCGGAGGCGGCGTCCGACCAGATGCTTGACCGCCGGCACCAGCGGTTGCGCCGAAACCATCGCACGCACACGCACCGCTTGCTCCAACGCCGCGTCGTCCGACTGCTCGCGCCAGAGCTGCGCCGAGGTTCTGACGGCGATGTTGATGGTCGCAGAGATGCACCCGGCGAACCCTTTGGCGCGACCTTGGTGGAGCACCGCCTCGTTGCTCGGAAACACGTCAAAGTCGTCGATGCCGGTCAGCGCGGTCGCATAGGCCAGGTCGCCGGAACTATCTTTGGCTCCCTGCACGCGTTCGGGAAACGCGGCTTTCAAACGGGCGGCGAAGTCCGGAGAGAAAACGATCCCGGTCATCTGGGGAAAGTTATAAAGATAGATGGGCACGGGTTCTGACGCCGTGCCTTCAATAAGTCCGGCGAACCAAGCCAAGAGCCCCTCGTCGCTGACCCCTTTGTAATAGAATGGCGGCAAGATCAACGCGCCGGCAAAGCCGCATTCGGCCGCTGTTTTCGTCAACCGCAAAGCGCTGTCGAAGTCAGCGGCGCCTGTTCCCACCATCAGCCGCGATGGAGCGAGACTGTCCGCGGCCGTCCGCATGACGCGTGTTCGGCTCTCCAACGATTGCGACGTCGCCTCGCCGGTTGTTCCGAGAACATTTAAACCGTCGCAGCCGTTCTCGAGCGCCCAGGTCGCGTGCTCGAGAAATCCCGTCAGATTTGGAGCGCCGCTTGCGTCAAAAGGTGTGGGCGCCGCGGCGATGACCCCGCTCAGTCGACCCGTCTCAATCCGCGTCTTCATACCCCGTCCTTTTGTTTGCCGGCCGGACTCACCCAGCGCGACAGCTGTAAGGGGCGTATTTGTCGCGCGCTAGAGCGGATCTTACGTTTTCGCGGCTCTGGCGCGCGCCGCGGCAAGCTTGTAGCAAAGCCAGATGAGCGAGAGAGATGACGATGAGGCTCTGGCCGAAGCCTATGAGCGTGGGTTGGAGCTTGAAAAATCAGGCGAGTCACGCGCTGCGGCCGAGCAATACCGGGAAATCCTGAACATGGACCCGGCGGACCCAACCGGCGCGTCTATCCGACTGGCCGCGATGGGGGAAGCCCCTGCGCCGGAGACTGCGCCGCCCGCCTATGTGACGCTGCTGTTCGACCAAACGGCTGAAGTCTTTGACAATCTGCTGGTCGAGCAACTTGGCTACGATGTCCCGATGCAACTGCGCGAGGCCCTGTTGCCCAGAGGGGACCTTGGGCGGGTGCTCGACCTTGGATGCGGCACGGGCCTGTTGGGCGAAGCCCTTGCGGATCAAGCGGTGCACTTGACCGGCGTCGATCTATCGGAGGGCATGGTTGAGATCGCAGGCGAGAAAGAGGTTTATGACGCTCTTTACACCGGCGACGCGACCCTTTTCCTTGCGGAAGTCGAACCGGATTGGAATGGCTGGGACTTGATCGCAGCCACGGACATGGCGCCGTATCTCGGCGACCTCGCCTCGCTCATCGAAGCGGTCGTCAAGCGTCTCGCGCCCGGTGGTCTGTTCGCATTTTCAACCGAGACCCTGCCGGCGGACGTAATGGCGGGTCGACCGTACATGGTCGGCCCAAAGCAACGTTACGCGCACGATGAAGCCTATGTGCACGAGCTGCTGAAGCGTGCGGGTTTCACTCAAATCGATATCACCGGGATCATCGTCCGCTACGATGAAGGCAGCGCTGTGCCTGGTCATCTCGTCATTGCGCGGCGCTGACGTTCGATCGCCATCGAACGTGTTTTCACATCTCGTACGAAAGGGTTGCGTCGGCGCAGTTTCTTGCCTGCGGGCCGCTTGGCGGCAGCGCCGCCGTACCCTCATTTGTACTTGAAAGATCACTTTTCGCGCAGTGATGTGTTTCGTAGTATTTGTGAAAAATTGGACGTTTTTTGCTTCGGATTTGGAAGTTGTTTTCCGAGAATGATACGTTTTTGTTCACTCGGTCTTGCAACGCTGTAAGTGCACGGCAACAAGACTTTGAGAGAGAGAGCAATGTCCGTAGAAATCGTCTTTATCACGCTGTTTTTGCTGGTCATCGCTGGCGTCATCGCGGCCTTTGACCCACAACGGATGGTCTTTGGGCCGAACTACAAGCGCCCGCAGCAAAGCGCGTCTTCGTGAAAGGACCCCGCGCCCTCGCTATGGATGGCGCGGGCTGGCCCGAAGCTTAGAAAATTGACAGCAGTCCCGACTGGGCGACCGTTTCAGGTCGTCTTGAGAAGTCGACCTCCGCAGTCAGATTGGGCGCCTGCTCGACGCCGTCTTCGACAACTGGCGTCAGTGTGAAGTCGACATCGACCGCTTTCAGCAACGGTTCAATCCGCTCGCCGCGGTGATCGATCAGCGTGAATTGCAAGCACCACAATTCGCTTCGCTTCTCGAAGTCGTTGGTCATCGGCCCAGTCCCGAACTCAAAGCGAAAATCGCTGACGGTTCCCGGCTCGAGAATGAGCGGCTGTTGCTCTCCAAAAGGCTGTCGAACCTCCTCGGTCGCGACGCAGGCCGCCGTGTCGGACGACTTTGTCAGCGCGACATTCGTCATAACAAGTGGGCGCGTGCCTCGGTTGGACAGGATAAAGGTCGGTGTGAAAAAAGTTCGATACGTGACGTCTAACGGACCATCGCCCGAGCGCGAACTCGAGGTCTGAACCTGTCCGGCGACGCTCGCTATCGTCGCAGTCAACGTGTAGCGCGCGTCGAAAAATGAAAGATACGTCGTCATCCCCGACGCGATCACTGCGCCGATCGACATCGCAAGACTAAACCCGCCGTTCATCGAAGCCCCCCAAGTGCGATCGTCCGCGACTATGCCGTATCATCGGCCGTGACGCAGCTGGTTTTGTCACAACGATAGGCGCGCTAGGCGGTCCGCGCAGGAAGCGTGAAAACGAAGTCTGATCCTGTCGCGTCGGAACGGTCGATGCGGATCGCGCCGCCGAGATGTTCGATGATCAGTTTGGTGATGGCCAAACCCAAGCCGGTGCCGGTGGGATTGCCGCCTTCCTCGGATCGCGCTTGCTGGAAGCGGTCGAAGATCTCCTCGCGGCTTTCTGGCGGCACGCCTGGGCCGGAGTCGGCGACACGCAACTCAACCCCTGTCGCGACCGTGTCGACCGTCAATCGGACCTCGCCCGCACCCTCAGGCGTGAACTTCAAGGCGTTCGAAAGGAGGTTGAGAACCGCTTGCGCGAGTTTGTCCTTGTCGCCGTCGACGGGCGCCGGTCCGTTTGTTTCGATGCGTAGAGGCACGCCTTTGGCGTCGAACAATCCGGTCATGCTTTGCGCAGCGTCGTTGGCCACATCCCGAAGATCGAGCGGTTCGATGTCCCAGTCCATCCGGCCAGCCTCGATCTTCGCAATGTCCAGCACCTGATTGATCAGACGCGTGAGGCGTTCCGTTTCCCGGGTTATCACGCTGAGATACTCCGTCCGCGTATCTGCGGCCATATCAGGCTCGTCATGGATGAGCTCGGCGAAGGCCCGGATCGCAGTAAGCGGCGTCCGCAATTCATGCGTAACGGTCGACAAGAACTCGTCCTTCATTTTGTCGAGTTCGCGCAGACGCTCGTTCGCGCGTTGAAGCTCATTGGTGGCGAGCTCAAGCTCTTGGGACTTTTGTTCAAGCCGGCGTCCGTAGGCGATGGCGCCGGTCGCCTCGTCGAGAACCCGAAGGATCTCATCGCGCGTTTGCTGACCCGAACCGATCATCGACGCGAGCGCGACGCGCGCCGAGGCCGCGCCAATGACGCCTGCGATGCGGCGTTCCACCATGCGCACCGTCTCGCCGTCCGCACGCACGTCGGCGGAGGGGACAGAGCCGCCGCGCCGCAGTTCATGTTCGGCGAAGGCTCTTGTGGCGGCGTCCTTGCCAAGGAACCGTTCCGCCAACCGACGAAGCGCGCCTGTGCTCGGCGCATCCGCCGAAACCCAATCGTCTGGCGCTTCGCCGGTGTTGCTGAAGGCTTCGACGAAAAGCGTGGCCTGATTGCGTTCCACGGCGTCTTGGCGATCGAACAGCGAAACCAGGACAAACGCGCCGATATTGGCCAGCATGCTCCAGAAGAGCGCATGGCTGATCGGATCCAGCCCCGTCAGTCCGAAGAGCGCGTTGGGCGCCAGCCAGGCGGCCTCGAAGAGACCTTCGCCGCCATTGAAGGAGGGGATGAATAGCGTATGGGCCCAGACCGCAGCCCCTGCGGTCAGACCGGCGATCGCCCCGCGCCGCGTGCCGCCGCGCCAATAGAGCGCCGCAAGCAGCACCGGCGCGAACTGAGCGACTGCGGCGAATGAAACAAGACCAATCGACACAAGGCCGTAAGACTGATCAAGACGGCCAAAGTAAAGGTAGCTCAACAGCATCACACCGGCGATCGAAAGCCGGCGGATCCACAACACCGTTCCGCTGATATCGTTGCTTTGCAGAGATCCTGCGCCCCGCGCGCGCAGCCAGATCGGCAGAACCAGATCGTTTGAAACCATAATGCTGATCGCGACTGTCGTCATGATCACCATCGCGGTGGCCGCTGACAAACCGCCGATGAACACCAAAAGCGCGAGGCTCGCCGACCCTTCCGCCAAAGGCAGGGCGAGGACAAACGCGTCAGGGTCTACGGAACCGTCAGGAAAACGCAGCGCCCCGGCGAGAGCGACGGGCAGGACAAAGACGTTGATGGCGAGCAAGTAGAGCGGAAACGCCCAAGCCGCGGTGCGCAGATGGTTCTCGTCTGTGTTCTCGACGATCGTGACCTGAAACTGTCGCGGCAAACAGACGATCGCAGCCGCGGAAAGCAATGTCAGCGTCACCCAGTTCGTCGCCGCGGCGTCAAAGGTGAGAAGTCGCTGCAGATCCGGCCGTTCGGCCGCATGAGAGAACAGGTCGTCGAATCCGTCATAGAGCCCATAGACCGCGAAAATGCCGACTGCGAGGAAGGCGAGGAGCTTCAACAGCGACTCGAAGGCGACCGCCAACACGACCCCGGCATGGTGCTCGGTCGCATCGATCTGACGCGCGCCGAACAGCATCGCAAACGCGGCGAGGAATACGCTGACGGCGAAGGCGGCGCCCAAGCCGCTGGCGCTGGCGATCGGAGCGTCGATCATCACGTCGATGCTGGTGGAGACCGCCTGCAACTGAAGCGCGATGTATGGGATGACGCCCACAAGCGCGATCAATGCGGCGATGCCGGCCACCATGGGGCTTTTACCGTAACGCGCCGCGATGAAGTCGGCGATCGAGGTGATCCGCTGCGTTTTGGCGATCACAAGGATCTTGCGCAAGAAGACCCAGCCGAGCCCGAACGCAAGCGTCGGCCCGAGATAGATCGGCAAGAACCCGAGCCCGCTTTCCGTCGCGCGGCCGACGCTGCCGTAGAATGTCCAGCTGGTGCAGTAGACGGCGATCGACAGCGAATAGATCGCCGGGTGTCGCACGACCCGCTGGCCGGCGGAGTTGCGCTGGTCGCCCCAGTGCGCGATCGCGAACAGCACCAGCACGTAGCCAAGCGAGATGAAGAGAAGCTGCCAAGCCGAAAACATGGCGCCTACCGCTGTTGGGGCCGCTTCGAGCGTCGCCGCATCGCAAAGGCCAGCAAGACGACGAAAAGCCCCCACACGCCAAACATATAGACAAAGATCGGGGGCGTGCCGCTGATCTGCTCGGAGGCGACGTCGAAAACGTCTATCAAGGGACGATTAAAGGCGATCCCGCCCATGAGCGTGATGGCGAAAGCCTGTTCGGCGCTGCGAGAGGGTGTCGACATTTTTCGCGCCCTTTCCTTGCCAGTTCCTCGGCCGAACGCCGTCAGTCGGCCAGAAGACTACGGACTGTTTGCGCCAGTTCTCGCGTGGAGAAGGGTTTTGTCACATAGGCGTCGGCGCCGACCGCGATCCCTTTCTCCAGCTCCACGTCCCGGCCTCTGGCGGTGACCATCAGAATTTTCACCGCCTCCCAATCCGGGTTCGCCCGAATGGCTTGGCAGACCTGATAGCCGTCCTGTTTCGGGATCATCACGTCGAGAAGCACCAGATCAGGCGGCGCGGCCGACACTTCCGAGAGCGCCTGATCACCATCCGTCGCGACCCGCACCTCATAGCCTTCCCGGCGCATAAGGTGCTGCAAGGACAGGGTGATGCTCGCCTCGTCATCGACGACGAGTACGGACTTTGACATGGGCGACCCCTCCCGAAGGATCCTGTTTTAGCGCCCGTTCTGCGACAGGCCATGCCAGAAGCCTAGCGCGACTGATAGGTCGGCGGCTAGTGGCGCGTTTTGCTTCGGTGCTCATCTGCAGGTTGAGCGTCCTGCAAGATCCGCGCTGAGAGCGGATCTGGCCGCTACAGCCAATCACGCAGGATCGGGATCAAGGGGATATCGGCGGCTGGCATCGGGTAGTCGCGCAGCTCGTTCGGGCGCGCCCAGGCGAGTTTCTGACCTTCCTTTGACACCGCGGAGCCGTCCCATTTGCGGCATACGTAAAGGGGCATCAGCAGGTGAAACGCATCGTAACTGTGGCTTGCGAACGTCAGCGGGGCGAGGCAGCTCTCATGCGTTGAAATCGCCAACTCTTCCTCGAGTTCGCGGATCAAGGCCGCCTCGGGCGTTTCGCCTGGTTCGACTTTGCCGCCAGGGAACTCCCATAGCCCGGCCATGGATTTCCCTTCAGGGCGCTGCGCCAGCAGGATGCGCCCATCAGGATCGACCAGAGCGCAGGCGACGACCAACACCATTTTCATGAAAGGGCTCTCCGCGTCCTGGCGTCAGCTTCGGTAATCAGCGTTGATCGAGATGTACTGGTGGGTCAGATCGCATGTCCACACGGTTGCGCTGCTGCGGCCGACGCCGACATCGACGGTGATCTGCAATTCGGACTGACGCATGTATTTGGCGAGGATCGCCTCGTCATAGTCCGGAGACCGCCAACCCGTCTCCGCCACCGGGTGTGGGCCGTATCGGATGCTCAGCATATCTCGGTTGGCTTCTTCGCCAGCTTTGCCGATAGCCATGATCAAGCGGCCCCAGTTCGGGTCTTCGCCGGCCCAGGCTGTCTTGACGAGCGGCGAGTTCGCGATGGCGAGCGCGATCCGGCGCGCCGCACGCACGGTCTTTGCGCCTTGAACCGTCACCTCGACAAATTTGGTGGCGCCTTCGCCATCTTTCACCACTTGCTGCGCCAAGTCGCGCATGACGCTTTCCAAGCCGCGCCGGAACGCCGGATAGCCCGCCGAGCGCGCCGTCGAAAGCTTCGCATTTCCCGCTTTGCCGGTAGCGGCCAGCAGCAGCGTGTCCGACGTCGACGTGTCCCCATCCACCGTGATCGAATTGAACGTCGGTCCCGTCAGATCGCTCAGGGTCTTCTGCAAAAGCGCCGGGTCGATCGCGACGTCTGTGAACAGGAAAACCAGCATCGTCGCCATGTCAGGCGCGATCATCCCGGACCCCTTGGCGATGCCCGCGATTGTGACTGGCGCGCCGTCGACCTCGACGACGGTTGAGGACCCTTTGGGAAAAGTATCGGTCGTCATGATCGCCTGGGCGGCGGGCTCCCACCCCCCTGGCGCGAGCTTCTTCGACATCGTTTCAAGACGCTTCGTGATCCGCTCGTAGGGCAGCGGCTCTCCGATGACGCCGGTCGAGGCGAAGAAGACGTGATTTGTTTTGACGCCCAAGGCGCTAGTGAGGGAAAGCGCTGTCTCTTCAACGGCTTTGCGGCCATTGTCGCCGGTGAACGCGTTGGCGTTGCCGGCGTTGACCAAGATCGCGGCAGGCCCCGAGATGGTCTTCGTTTTTAGCGCCGCGAGCTTCTCTTCGCACCACAGGACAGGGGCTGCGCGCGTCCGCGATTTCGTGAAGACGCCTGCGATCGCCGAGCCTTTAGCGACCTCCGCCAACATGACGTCGAGACGCTTTTTGTACTTCACACCAGCCGCCGATGTCGCGATCCGGACGCCGTCGATCTCAGGGAGATCCGGGAACCGGTCCGGAGCGAATGGGGATCGAGCGGGAGCCTCGTCGTCTTTCAGCGCAACCTCCAAGTCTTTCACCTTCGCTCTGGCTTTGGCGAGTTTCGAGCGGCTTTTCTCAAGTTTGCTTTCGAGCTTTTCAAGTTGAGGGTCGGTTTCGCGACCGCCGTTTTTCACGCTCTTGGCTTTCTTCGCCATTTTGTCTTCCCCGCAGAACCACCCAGCCCAACGTCGCCGGTCCGTCGCCGAGACGTCCTGGCGGCAGCGCATTCGTCATCGTCAAAGAAGAGCGATCCGGCGGTTCCGTTCAAGATTAACGCGCCGCCCCTTCAGGCCGGCGCGCGGGCCGGTCTTGTTTCCGGCTGTCCTGGCTGCAGCTACTGGGTCGTCTGCAGCAGCTCGTCCTCACGGATCGACGAGGCGGGAGGCAGGGCGTCCGGGGACGCGACCGCAATGGTTTCTTTCAGGGTCTCCAGCTGAGCTTGCGCCAGCTCGCGCGCAAGTTCGTCGCGCAGCTCGTTTTGAACTTGATTGAAGGCGGGTGGGGCCAGCTCGCGTCGCTCTTCGAGCTTGATCACGTGCCAACCGAACTGGGTCTGGACCGGAGCCGAAACGCCGCCGGCTTCAAGAGCAAAAGCGGCTTCTTCGAAAGCTGGCACCATCTGCCCCTGACGGAAGAACCCGAGATCGCCGCCATTCGCGCCGGATGGGCCGGTCGAGACTTCTCTCGCGAGGTCTTCGAACGTCGCGCCGTCTTCAAGACGCGCGATCACGTCTTTCGCTTCATCTTCTGTCGCAACGAGAATGTGACGAGCGCGGACCTCTTCTCCTTGCGGATTGGAGGCGACCTGCTCGTCGTAGCGCGTCTGGAGCGCTTCTTCCGTCAGTTGCGGCTCGACAATCGACGCCATGTAGGCTTCCGCCAGGATCGTGCGACGCGCGGCGGCCAGACGCTGGGCGACGGCGCTGTCGTCGGCCGTGCCTGCCGCCTCGGCGGCGTTGGCGAGGACCTCTTCATCGATCAGCTGCGCCAACAACCCCTCGAAGATCACGTTGTCCGGCAACTGCGACTGCAACTGCGCAGGCAAGGCGCCGCGCGCGGCGATCAATTCTCCGAGAGTGATCTGCCGCTCGCCGACCGTCGCGACGACAGTGCCTGCGTCGTACTCGGTCAACGCCGCCGCCTGATCCTCGGCCGGCGTCTCGGTCGACGTCTGCGCCAACGCGGCTGGCGCGTGGGCGACAACGCTCGCAAAAAGGACCGTGGCCACGACGCCGGCGCGCCCAAACAAAGTGTCGAGTTTCATGGATCGCCTCCGGGCGGGTTGGAAAAGTTGAAATCTCAAACAAGTGCGGCGCCGTAATATGGCGCAGTCAGCGCTCGTTGACAGGTAAATGGACGCCTCTTACTTGTGGCGCGCGACGCGTATCGGCCGAGTGGTTAACGCATCCAGTCGGTTTGGTGAACTCCTTTTCCGGCCTGGATCGAGCGCCTGTGATATGTCGGGCGCAGTTTGACGTTGCGCCCGGCGGCGGAGCCCGCAGAGACGATGCGACGACGGCGTCGGCGCCCAGGGTCTTCCGGGCGCGACGGGACGAGTTATGAAAGGACCGGTCTGAATGTTTGGTCTCGGCAAAATCGCCCAGCGCTTCTTCGGGAGCGAGAACGAGCGAAAAATCAAGCGCGCTCAAGGGAATGTCGCCAGGATCAACGATCTAGAGCCCGAGATGGAGGCTCTCAGCGACGTCGAGCTGCGCGCGAAGACCGAGGAGTTCCAAGAGCGTCTGAGCAAAGGCGAGACGCTGGATGATCTGTTGCCAGAAGCGTTCGCCGTAACACGCGAAGCCGCCAAGCGGACGCTGGGAATGCGCCATTTCGACGTTCAGCTCGTTGGCGGCATGATCCTGCACGACGGCAAGATCGCCGAGATGAAGACCGGCGAAGGCAAGACCCTCGTCGCCACCCTGGCGGTTTATCTCAACGCGCTCGAAGGGAAAGGCGTGCATGTCGTCACAGTGAACGACTACCTCGCCAAGCGCGACGCTGAATGGATGGGGCAGGTCTATCAGTTTCTCGGCTTGAGCGTCGGGGTGGTTGTTCCCGGCGTCGAAGACGCCGATAGGCGCGCCGCCTATCAAGCCGACGTCACTTACGCGACGAACAACGAACTGGGCTTCGACTACCTCCGCGACAACATGAAGTACTCTTTGCAGGCGATGGTTCAGCGCCCGCACAGTTTCGCGATCGTCGACGAGGTGGACTCGATCCTGATCGACGAGGCTCGAACCCCGCTGATTATCTCGGGTCCGACCCAGGATCAGAGCGAGCTTTACCTCGGCATCGACAAGCTGATCCCGAAACTCATCGACGAACACTTCGAGATGGACGAAAAGCAAAGGTCCGTCAGCCTGACAGACGACGGCAACGAATTCGTCGAAGGCGAACTGCGCCAAATCGGTCTTCTGCAAGGCGAAACGACGCTCTACGATCCCGAGAATGTCGGTCTGGTCCACCACGTCCAACAGGCCCTGCGCGCGCACAAGCTGTTTCAGCGCGACAAGGATTACATCGTTCGCAACAAGGAAGTCGTGATCATCGACGAGTTCACGGGTCGGATGATGGCGGGCCGCCGATATTCGGATGGTCTGCACCAGGCGCTCGAGGCGAAAGAGGGCGCGACGATCCAGCCCGAAAACGTCACCCTCGCAAGCGTCACCTTCCAGAACTATTTCCGTCTCTACGATAAACTCGCAGGAATGACCGGCACGGCGATGACCGAGGCCGACGAGTTTATGGAGATCTACAAGCTCGACGTCGTCGAGGTCCCAACGAACCGGGACGTTCAACGCGAAGACGAGGATGACCAGGTCTTCCGCACCGCCAAGGAAAAGTTCGAGGCGATTGTCGACGCGATCGAGGAAGGGCGGGAGCGCGGACAACCGATGCTCGTCGGCACCACCTCGATCGAAAAGTCCGAGTTTCTCGCGGACATGCTCAAGAAGAAAAAGATCCCGCACAACGTTCTCAACGCGCGCTACCACGAGCAAGAGGCGATGATCGTCGCGCAGGCTGGCCGGCCGGGCGCTGTGACGATCGCGACGAACATGGCCGGCCGCGGCACCGATATTCAGCTGGGCGGCAACGTCGACTTGCTGCTGGGCGAACGCGCCGGCGATGAGACGGATGCGGGCAAACGCGAGAAAATGCGCGCTGAGGTCGAGGCCGAGGTCGCCGAGGGCAAGCAAAAGGCGCTCGACGCGGGCGGTCTTTGGGTGATCGCCACCGAGCGGCACGAGAGCCGGCGGATCGATAACCAGCTGCGCGGTCGATCCGGCCGCCAGGGCGATCCCGGGCGCTCCACTTTCTACCTGTCGCTTCAAGACGATCTGATGCGGATCTTCGGCTCGGAGAAAATGGACGGGATGCTGCGTCGGCTCGGGCTTGAGGAAGGGGAGGCGATCGTTCATCCTTGGGTCAACAAGGCGATCGAGCGCGCGCAAGGCAAGGTCGAGGCGCGCAACTTCGATATCCGTAAGAACCTGCTCAAATACGACGACGTCACGAACGATCAGCGCCGGGCGAGCTTTGAACAGCGCCGTGAGATCATGGAGTCGGAGGACATCGCAGAGACGGTTCGCGACATGCGGCACGAGGTGATCGAGGCGATGGTGTCTCGCGCCATTCCAGAAAAGGCCTATGCCGAACAGTGGGATACCGAGGGTCTGGAGAAGGACGTCTCTCAGATGTTCGGGAAGGCGCTGCCAGTGAAGGAGTGGGCCGACGAAGAAGGCGTGGACGATGAGACGATCCGCGAAAAACTCTTTGCTGAGACCGACAAGATCGCGGCCAAGAAGACGATCGATATCGGCCGCGACCTGATGCGCGACGTCGAGAAGGCGGTCGTCTTGCAGACCATCGATCATCATTGGCGCGAGCATTTGAGCAATCTCGATCACCTTCGGTCGGTGATTGGATTCCGCGGGTACGGTCAGCGCGATCCGCTGAACGAGTACAAGTCTGAAGCCTTCCAGCTTTTTGAATCGCTGCTGACGCGTCTGCGCGGCGATGTGGTCGGTCAGCTGATGAATGTGCAATTGGCGCCGCAGCGCGACGACGCCCGTAAACCGGCTGCGCCTGCCGCCCCGCAAGCCGCTGGTTCGTTTGGACTGGATCTGGGCCTGCTCGCAGAGGAGGCTGGACTGCCACAGGACTCTGCGCCTGTGGCCGACGGGGATCCGGAACGCGAGGCTGTCGCTGCGGTTGTGAAGCCGAACCAGGGGTCTCGAGGAAAATCGAGAGCGTCCGGAAAGTCGGGCCGTCGCGGGAAGGGGCGCCGCTAGCGCGCTTCGATCTTGATCTCAAAGCGGCAGGGACCGTTTGACAAACGGCGGCACGCCGTATGCCGAACCGTCGCCATTGGGCTGGCCATGTCCTTGAACAGCGTTTCGAAGACCGCTGTGTGCCAGGGGCATCCTGGGGTTGCGAGCGGATTGTCTGCGATCTCTATCCAGTAGACCGGGCTCAGCCCCGTCGCCACGGACCCGCTGCCGGCGAAGGTCCATGCGTTCTTGCGGATCGCCCAGAGCAAAATGGGCGCGGCAATGAACGCTGGCGCAGCACGCAGGGCGCGCCGAAGCGGCTTTGGGATCCGGTTCGCGGCGACGTAAGCCGCCGTTCGCTGGCCCGCCCGCGTCAGAACCTCCTGCGATAATGCAGGCGACAGCTCGACGCAGACGGCGTCAAACAGCCTGGCGGCCTCTGTTTCATCGACCATGCTCTGCGGCGGGTTGCGCAGATAGCCGCCCAGACCCTCCGTCTCGAAGAGCTGCGATCGAGGGGCGGAGCCCAGCGCTTCACTAAGCGCAGCGGCGAGTTGAATGATCGCATTTGGTCCGACGCGGCCGAAGGATTGTCCACTATGTGACGTGGCTTCCATGGTTCAAACGTCCGTCGACTGATCTTCCATCTGCTGGTCGCCGCCGCCGCACGCCTTGGCTTCGTCCATGGCCTTCTTTAGCGCCGCAGCTTCGGTTTTGGCGGCTTTCACCTGGTCTCGCACCGCCGCCTTGCGTTCGGCCGCCTTGCGCTTGCGGTCCGCCATGCCCTCCCAGTCGGCCATTTGCGCCGGCGCGATCTCGCGGGTTTCGTCGAAATGGAAGTCGACCGACTTCTTGCTCTGGGGGCCCCAGTACCCGACCTTGCCGAGGTCGTAGAAGGTCCTCTGAAAACCGGCGCGCAAGAACGCTTTCAGGCACCCCAGCAAGTAGCGCCGCCGGAAGCCGGTGCCCCGCCAGGGATAGTGAAACAACGCCTTCTTCATGTAGAAACGGCGATAGTTGTTCATCACCCGGTCGAGCAACTCGGCCCGGTCCATCGCTTCGGGTTTCATGATCGGTGTGACGAAGTTGTACTTCGAGAAGTCGAAGACCTCGACCTTGTCGCCGAGCTCCTGGAACAGCGGCGAGAACGGCCAAGGCGTGTACATCGACCAGTTGGCCAGATCCGGCTGCCAGTCCCACGCCATCTGATAGGTTTCTTCAAGCGTTTCCGCCGTTTCATTGTCGAGCCCGACGATGAACTGCGCCTCAGTGAAGATGTCGGCTTCACGCAGGAGGCGGATCGCCTCTTTGTTCTGCGCGACTTTCGTCTCCTTGTTGAAGCGATCGAGCTTCATTTGCGCCGCGGCTTCGGTGCCAAGCGAAACGTGCACCAACCCGGCTTTCCGCCAGAGCCAGAGGAGGTCCTTGTCGCGCATGATATCGGTGACGCGCGTATTGATGCCCCACTTCACCTTGTCGGGAAGTCCGCGCGCGATGAGTTCTTCGCAAAACTCGGTGAACTTGCGTTTGTTGATGGTCGGTTCTTCGTCGGCGAGGATGAAGAACCCGACCTGATGGTCGTTCACCAGAGTTTCAATCTCGTCGACCACGGCTTTTGGGTCGCGGATCCGGTAGTCTCGCCAGAACTTCCATTGACTGCAGAATGAACAAGTGAACGGACAGCCGCGCGCCATGTTCGGGATCGCCACGCGCACGCCGAGCGGCACGTAGATGTATTTGCTCCATTCCAGCAGCGACCAGTCCGGCTGGATCGCTTCGAGGTTCTTGACGGGCGAGGCCGCCTGGGTGGCGACGATCTCGTCTCCGTCGCGGAAGGCGAGCCCGTGAATGCGCCGGCGATCCTGCGGCCACTGGTCGTCGTCGATTGCGCGGATCAGCTCCTGGAAGATCTCTTCGCCTTCGCCGCGGACGATCACGTCGATCCAAGGCGCCTCCGAGAGCACTTGCTTGTACATGAAGGTGGCGTGCACCCCGCCGAGAACTCTGACAGCGTTCGGGCAGCGCTCCTTTGCGATCTCGAGGACGCGCTCGGCCGTGTAGATCGACGGGGTGATCGCAGTGCAACCGACCACGTCGGGCTGCAGCTCTTCCAGCCGCGCGCCAAGATCGTCGTCTGAGAGGTGATTGGTCATCGCGTCGATGAAGTGGACATCTTCATAGCCGATCGCCTTGAGAGAACCGGCCAGATACGCCACCCATGCCGGCGGCCAGTTCCCTGCGATCTCCGCGCCTCCGGAGTGATAATTTGGGTGAACGAGTACGACCCGCATGTCAGCGCCTCCTTGAGTCTCGGCCGACGCAATGAACCTGTCTCGATCGGTCGCGTCTGGAAAGGCGGACGACGGAACGCCTCGATGGGTGCGCGGATCCAGGATAAACAGGATCTGGCCCTCCCTTTCGACGACCTGATCGACTTCGCGCCATGGAATGATCTCGCACGCGTCGTCCGTCCGCAGTTCGAGGCCTTCTGGGGTCAGCGCCATCGACTTGCGGCGCACCATCCAGGCGCCGCTCGTGGAGCTGCGGTCGAACCGCGCGTCGATCCGCTTTTGCAAGAACACCGCGAACCCGGCGCAAAGCAGGCCCCATGCGGCGAACGGGATCGCCGCCAGCAACGTGATTTCGAAAGCGCCGATGAGCAGCATCAATCCCAGCAGATAAACGGAGATCACGGATATCACCGCCAGCCGTCGCTGCAGTTCGGGCATCTCCCCAGGATAAAGCGACCGACGAATACGCTCCTGCATTTGCAGATCGCGGGCAGTCGATTGATACTGAATGGACAGCGGCGTTGAAACGGGATCGGTCATCAACGAAAGCGTTTCCCAATTGGTGAACAAGAAAGAGCGAGGCGGCGACAATGCACAGGTGGCGACCCATACGGGGAAGGGCGGTGCTGGGTTTAGGCGCGCAGGCGGTGCGACGGCAAGGCCTCTTGTTCGCGCCTCATGGCGCTGTGACCGCCGTGCGAGAACTAATGGTCAGCCGACTGCGGATCGCCGTTGATGGACAATAGCCAGCTTCTCGCCGTTGCGATCCTTCTCGGCGCATTGGTGTTGTTCGCTTCTGGCCGCCTTCGTCACGACGTGATCGCGCTGGCGACGCTGGGCGCGGTCGCGTTGGCGGATCTCGCGCCGGCAGATCGCATTTTCGACGGGTTCGGACACCCGGCGGTGATCACCGTAATGGCGGTGCTCATGATCTCTCAGGCGCTCAACCGCGCCGGCGTCGTCGACATGATCGCGCAACAGCTCGCGCCTTACACCGAGCATCAGTTGCAACACATGTTGCTGCTGACGGGCGTCGTGGCCGCCTTGTCCGCTTTCATGAACAATGTGGGGGCTCTGGCGCTGATGATGCCGGTGGCGCTCGCCACCGCGGCGGAGCATGGACGCAACCCCTCTATTCTGCTGATGCCGTTGGCGTTTGCGTCAATCCTCGGCGGGATGACCACGTTGATCGGCACGCCCCCCAATATCATCATCGCCAACTTGCGCGCGGACATGGCCGGAACCGCGGGAGAGCCTTTCGGTCTTTTCGATTTCGCGCCCGTTGGCCTGCCGGTGGCGGTCTTGGGCGTGCTGTTCGTCGCGCTCATCGGCTGGCGCCTCCTGCCGAAAGAGCGACAGTCCGCCGATGCGCAGCGCGCGATCTTCAATGTCGGCGAGTACTTGGCTGAACTTCGCGTCACTGAGGAAAGCCCGATCGTCGGCGGATCTCTGCGCGCGGCCGATCTGCTGTTTGAAGACGGCACGCGCGTTTTTGGTCTGATCCGATCCGCCCCCGACGGCGAGCCGCAACGTCTTCCCGCAGTGGGATTTCGTCTCTTGGGCAAAGGCGACGTGTTGATCATCCAGGCGACGCCAGAGCATCTGGCGAAGCTGATAGAAACCTACAAGCTCGAGGTCGTGTCGGAGCGTTCCGAGCGGGCGATCGCCGTCGACCAGGAGCTTGAGTGGAAGGACGCAAGTCTGCTCGAGGTGGTGGTCAGCCCATCCTCGACTTTGGTGGGTCGCAATGCGCGCGTTGTCGACCGGATCTTTGGGCGGAACGTGTCGTTGCTTGCGCTGGCGCGGCAGGGCGCGCCCATTCGCGGGCGGTTGCGCGAGCAAGCTTTCGAAGCCGGGGACGTCGCCTTGCTGCAAGGCGAGGCCGATGCGCTTCGCGCGCTGCCGGAGCGGTTTGGCCTTTGGCCGTTGGCCGAGCGGGGACTGCAGCTCGGCGGCGGCGACCGGCCTCTGCTAGCGCTCGCCGTTTTCGCGGTTGCGATCGCGCTTGGGATGGTTGGCGTCGTCTCATTGGGCGTCGCCTTCATCCTCGCGGTCGTCGTCTATCTGCTGTTGGGCATTCTGCCGTTGCGCGAGCTCTATGACGGGGTGGATTGGTCGGTGATCGTGCTGTTGGGGGCGATGTTTCCTCTCGGCATCGCGTTGGAGAGCACGGGCGTGACCAGTTTGATCGCGACCAGCGTGGTCTCGGGGTCGGATGCGGCGGGGCTGCCTGCCTGGGCGGTGCTGACGCTTGTCTTGGTGGTGACGATGTTCTTGTCCGACATCATCAACAATGCCGCGACCGCGCTTCTGATGGCGCCATTGGCGGTGCAGATCGCCGGCGCGTTGGAGGCGAGCGCGGACGCGTTCCTGATGGCGGTTGCGGTGGGCGCTTCTTGCGCGTTCCTCACGCCGATCGGACACCAGTGCAACACGCTCGTGATGGGGCCTGGAGGCTATAAGTTCGGCGACTATTGGCGCATGGGGCTGCCGCTGGAGGTTGTGATCGTGGCGGTGTCGGTGCCGATGATCCTGATCGCCTGGCCGCTGTAAGACCGCGCCCGAGCCGTCGCCCGCCCTCCCACCCCGACGTCTCGGGCGCAGGGCGGCGTGGATGACGGAAGTGCGCGCTAGATCAAAGGCGCGCAGGTGGACCGCAACCACGTCCGGACGTCGTCCGCCACCAGAGGTCCGATCTTCGCCAGCGTTTCCGCATGGTAGGCGTCAATCCAGGCGCGCTCGTCCGGATCCAGCAAGTCAAGCGCGATCAGACGCTGATCGATCGGCGTGAAGTTCAACGTCTCAAACCCGTGCATCGGTCGCTCCGGCGCGAGCGCTCCGGCTTGCGGTGGGAGTTCGGCCTCGGTCACGAGAACAAGGTTCTCGATCCGAATGCCGAACCCGCCCGGCCGATAGTAACCCGGTTCGTTCGACACGATCATACCGGCCTCGAACGGAACCCCGCTCACCTTCGACAGCCGCTGCGGCCCTTCGTGGACGCTGAGATAAGAGCCGATGCCGTGCCCGGTGCCATGGTCGAAGTCGAGACCGGCTTCCCAAAGCGCCAGGCGCGCCACGGCGTCGAGTTCTCGCCCGGCCGTCTTGGGGGGAAAGCGGAGCTGCGAGATTGCGATCATGCCTTTGAGCACGCGCGTGAACGCCTCACGTTGATCGTCTGTGGGCGTCCCGATTGCGATCGTGCGGGTGATGTCGGTGGTGCCGTCGGGGTATTGCGCGCCGCTGTCTAGAAGCAGCAGCCCGTCGCCCTCAATCGTCAGACTTGAGGCCTCGCTCACCCGATAATGCGGTAAGGCGGCGTTCGGGCCAAACCCCACAATCGCATCGAAGCTTTCGCCGCGATACTCCGCGCCGAGCCGCTGCGCAGTCTGCGCCCGGATCTCTGACAGTCGACGGGAAATCGCCCACTCGCTCAGCGCCGCGCCGGCCGACGCATCGCGATCGATTTCGCAAAGCGCCGTCGCCATCGCCGCGCCGTCCCGAAGATGCGCCGCGCGGGCCCCGGCGATTTCCGCGGCGTTCTTGCGGGCTTTCGGCAGAGCGCACGGGTCGCGCCGAAAAACCGTTTCCGCGCCGCTTTCGCGCAGGACCTCGGCGACCGCGTAAGGGGCGCTGCCTTTGTCCAGCGAGACGCGCTTGACTTTCAGACGCCGCAGCGCCGGATCAAATGCTTCCCATCTGGCCAGCTTCACGTCGGTATCGAGATGCGCGACGGCCGACGGGCCAAACTTCTCAAGGTCGGTATAGATCGTCGCTCCGCCGCGGGGGTCGCCGTCGCTCTCAATCAGCGCGAACGCGAGAGCCAGGGGCGCTTTCGGGACGTCGTCGCCGCGAATGTTGAAGAGCCAGGCGATCGAGTCCGGCAAGGTCAGAACCGCGACGTCGAGCGCGTCGCGGCGCAACCCCGACACGAGTTCCGCGCGTTTGTCCGCGGCGCTTTTTCCGGCGCGTTCCAACGGATGCGGCATGATCGGAGTTTTTGGCGCTGCGGGACGCTCGGCCCACGCCGCATCGATCGGGTTTGTGCTCTGCGGCGCGCGCAAGGCTCCGACCGTGAGCGCCGTCGTCGCCAGTTTCTCGGCGTCGCCCGGCGTGTGCAGCCAGGCGTCAAACCCGAGCTTCATTCCGGGTTGCACGGTTTTGCCAAGCCAGTCCTCAAGCTTTGTCTCGCGGATCGGCACGATATCGAACGCGTCCGTATCGACCTGCCCTTGCGCCTGGATCTCGTAGCGTCCGTCAACGAAAACGGCGGCCTGTTCCGCCATTACGGCGGCGATCCCGGCGGAGCCTGTGAACCCGGTCAGCCAAGAGAGGCGCTCGTCGCAGGCTGGCACGTACTCGCCCTGATGCTTGTCAGCACGAGGCACGAGGAAAACGTCGAGGCCTCGGCGGAGCATTTCTTCACGCAAGGCGGCCAGTTTCTCGGCGGACATCAACGGCTCCGGGGTTCGCGGTCGGGAAGCCTCCATGTCGGCGACCCGGCGCGGAAAGACAAGTAAAAGCGCCGCGAGACGTGCGCTGGATCGCTATTCAAACAGCTGCAGCTTCGGGGGCTCGCCGGCTCGAGCGCGGCGCGCGCCGAGCAAATGGTTGATCTCGGTGCGGACGCCCAGCCAGATGAGCGGGACGCACTCGGCGATATACGCTTCGCGGGTTTTCAAGTCGGCCAGCTCTGAGCCGCGCTTGGCGATGATGTCGGCGACGCTGAAGAAGAAGCCTTCGGCGAACTGTACGCGTTTGGCCGAGGAGCCGACATTGGCCGACGGCTCGCCGAACAGCGCCTCGGACATCACAAAGAGCGACATTTCGGACAGGGTGGCGGTGATGTCCTGGCCGAAGCGCGCGTTCTCCCAGTTTTCGGTCTGTCGGTGAAAGACCAGCGCCGCGTGGCAGAACCTGAACTGCTCGACCTTCTTGGGGTCGAACTGGTCGTCAGGGACGGATTGCGCGCCGGCGGCCGCTGGCGCGACGAACAGAGCTATGGCGATTAGGATGGTTCGGAGCATCGACGGCGTCCTTCCTGTGTCTCGAATGCGCACAGGTTCAAAGGTCGCAGCCTCAAGCGCAACGGGAATTCCGGATTTTGTCGTCTGGGCCGCCGATTACTAGAACGGCACGTCGTCTTCGGCGGTCACATAGGCGGCGACGACTTTCTTCTTGCCGGCTTTCTCGAAATCAACGGTCAGCTTGTCGCCCTCCATTGCGCTGATCGCGCCATATCCAAACTTTTGGTGGAAGACGCGCTGACCGATCTCAAAGGCGGGGAGCGCTTCGGCGTCGATCACCAGATTGCGCGCCTCGCGTGGCGAGCCCAGTCCCCGCCGACCTGAGTTGGCCTGCATGCGCTTCCAGCCGGGGGAGTTGTAGACATTGGTCTGGGACGCGCGTTCTTCGAGTTCTGACCCGCGGAACACGCCGGCTGTTTCCGCGAGCCCAGCGGAGGCCCCGCCCCCAAGCCCGCCCCCAAGCCCGCCTGCGGCGCCATAGTTGCCGCCATACAGCCCGGGCGGGGTCAGCACCTCGACATTCTTCGACGGCAATTCGTCCACAAAGCGTGAGGGAAGGGAAGACTGCCATTGGTTATAGACCCGACGGTTCGCGGCGAAACTGATGAACAGCTTCTCCCGTGCGCGGGTGCAGCCGACATAAGCGAGGCGGCGTTCCTCCTCGAGCCCTTTGACGCCGCTTTCGTCCATCGCGCGCTGGGAGGGGAACAGGCCGTCCTCCCACCCGGGCAGGAACACGACCGGAAACTCCAGACCCTTGGCGGCATGGAGCGTCATGATCGTCACCTGCTCGCCGCCGCCATCCTGCTCGGCCTCCATGACCAGGCTGATATGTTCGAGGAAGGCGACGAGATCGTCGAACTGGCTGACCTGGGTGATCAGTTCCTTGAGGTTCTCCAGCCGGCCGGGCGCGTCCGGCGATTTCTCGGTCTTCCACATCTCGGTGTAGCCGGACTCGTCGAGGATGCGCTCGGCGAGCTCCACATGGTCTTTGGGCGTGAGATCCGAGGTCAGATTGAGGCCGGAGGCGTTGGTCGCCGCGTCTGGCGTAAGCCAGCCGGTCCAGCGATCGAAACTCTCGACCAGCCGCATCAGCTCCTTGTTCGCCTTGCCGCGCAGCCCTTCGCCCTCGGCGACCCTGCGAGCGGCTTCCAACAACGGCAGGCCGCGTTCCCGCGCGTAGACCTGGATCGTCTGCAGCGCTTTGTCGCCGAGACCGCGTTTCGGAGTGTTGAGAATGCGCTCGAAAGCGAGTCCGTCATCGGGCTGTGCGACCACACGGAAATACGCCAGCGCATCGCGGATCTCCTGCCGCTCGTAAAAGCGCGGGCCGCCGATGACGCGGTAGGGCAGGCCGATGGTCAGAAACCGATCTTCAAACGCCCGCATCTGGTGCGAAGCGCGCACCAGCACCGCCATGCTGTCGAGGGAAAGCTTGTCGCCTCCGCGCAAGCCCGATTGCATCGCCTCGATCTCTTCACCGACCCAACGGGCCTCTTCCTCGCCGTCCCACAGGCCCATCAGCCGGACCTTTTCGCCGTCTTCGGCTTGCGTCCAAAGCTCTTTGCCCAGGCGGTCCTTGTTGGCCGAGATCACGCCCGAGGCGGCGGCGAGGATGTGTTTGGTCGAGCGGTAGTTCTGTTCCAGACGGATGACTTGCGCGCCGGGGAAATCCTTCTCGAACCGAAGGATGTTGCCGACCTCGGCCCCGCGCCAGCCATAGATGGACTGATCATCGTCGCCGACGCAGCAGATGTTCTTGCGCGCCTGCGCCAGCAGCCGCAGCCAGAGGTACTGAGCCGCGTTCGTGTCCTGATACTCGTCCACGAGGACGTAGCGGAACCGCTCATGGTACCTCTCTAGCACGTCCGGGTTCTTCTGGAAGATCGTCAGGCAGTGCAGCAGCAGGTCGCCGAAGTCGCACGCGTTCAGAACCTTGAGCCGCTCTTGATACTCGCGATACAGCGCGGCTCCCATGCCGCCGGCGAACCCAGCGCCCTCGCTGTCGGGCAAGTGATCTGGGGACCAGCCGCGGTTCTTCCAGTGGTCGATCATCCCGGCCAGCAGCCGCGGCGGCCAGCGCTTTTCATCGACGCCGGCGGCGATGATCAATTGCTTCAGGAGCCGCAGTTGGTCGTCGGTGTCGAGGATCGTGAAGTTCGACTTCAGATCCACCAACTCTGCATGTCGGCGCAGGATCTTGGCCGAGACCGAGTGAAATGTGCCGAGCCAGGGCATGCCTTCCACGGCGCCGCCGATCAGGTGGCCTACGCGCTCCTTCATTTCGCGGGCGGCCTTGTTGGTGAAGGTGACCGCGAGGATCTCGCCGGGCCGGCATTTGCGCAACGTCAACAGATGCGCCAGCCGAGTCGTCAGCGCCTTGGTCTTGCCGGTCCCGGCGCCGGCAAGCACCAGAACGGGCCCGTCGAGGGCTTCGACGGCCTGACGTTGCGCCTCGTTCAAGCCGTCAAGATAGGGCGTCGACTGGGGGCGCGCCGCCATCGCGCGTTGCGACAGGGGGATGTCGGCGTCGACCTCCTCAAACGGGTCGCTATCCATATGCTGGGGTATTGAGCTGCTCATGCCCGAAACCTAGCGCTGGCGGCGGGGATTCGCCAGACCGTTAACGGCAGATGTTCCAAGTATGTTTCTCTATCCGGCTCGGTGGTCGATACGGAGTCTCAATGTGTGCGTTCTCGCAACATCATGTTCTTGTTGTTTCATTTCGCGCCTCAGAATTGTAGAAATCTGCTGATTGGCTCCAAATTGGTTCAAGCTGGCAAAGGTTCGTGTTCAGGAGAGAGCCGCTAATCGAAGAAGGGGTGAGATTCATGAGAAATCTGTTCTGCGCGTCGGCTGCGGTCGTCGCCGCCGCGATCGCTGGTCCCGCCGTGGCCGGAGGGTTGCCGGGCGCAAACTACAACGACACGTTTACGATCCAGGAATTCCTGGACGCCGACTTCGGCGGGGGGTCCTACACCGAGGAGCTGGCGCGCGCTTACCAAGAACGCGCGGCCTATGAGGCGTCTTACGGCGTCGATGGCGACAACAACTGGTATGATGCGACCGCGTTCGCCGCAAAGGGTCGGGCGGCGGCCAATGGCGAAGAAGTTCAGCCTTGGGAGCCGGTGGAGCTCGACCTTGGCGCGCGCGAGCTGCTTCTGGCGCGTCAGACGACCGTGGCGATGGCGGAGAAGTACAAGTACGTGAACCCGCGCGGCTGCGCCCAGATGGTCGCCTTCTACGATCACTTCATTGAAGAGGTGCGCGAGGAACGCCATTCGATCACCGAACCCAGTGTGATGGTGGCCGGATGGAAAGGCGCCTACGCGGACTGCATCGGCGTCCGTGCGATTTACGGTTATGCGGTGACCGCTTGTCAGCCGACGGATCGCGACGCGCGCATTCCGGACGAGCCGACCAAAGGCCGCAAAGAGCGCTCTGAGGCGATCCGGATTGCGACCGAGCTCGGCGCGGCTGGGAAAAGCGGTCTGCTCTCGGCGATCGCGGCGCAGATCCGCGTCGCGGGCCACACCTCGACCACGGGGTCGGAGGGCCGCAACGCCAAGCTCTCGCAGTGTCGCGCCGACTGGATCAAGGGTCTGATGGCGTCGAAAGGCGTTCCCGAGAACCTGATCACGGCCGAGGCGCTGGGCGAGACCGCGCTTGAGGTTCAGACCGACGACGGCGTCGAGGAATATCGCAACCGCCGGACGGCGATCTCGCTCGAGTAAGCACACCTGAGCCGCAACTGTCTCCAGGCCGCGCCTCGCGGGCTGGAGACCCAGCGCCACAGAGGCTATTTTGCGGCGCATGAGTATTCGCATCACGCCACAGATCTCCATCGAGGACGACGAACTGGTCGAACGGTTCGTGCGCGCGTCGGGGCCTGGCGGCCAGAACGTCAACAAGGTCTCCACCGCTGTCGAGTTGCGTTTTGACGCGATTGGCTCGCCGAACCTTCCCGACCGGGTGAAGGCGCGACTTCGCCGCATCGCTGGCCGCAAGTTGACCCAGGACGGCGTCCTGGTGATCCAGGCTGAGCGGCATCGTCTGCAATCTCGAAACAGAGACGAAGCCCGCGACCGTCTCGTCGACCTGCTGCGAGAAGCCGCGGCGCCGCCGCCGCCGAAACGGATCGCGACCAAACCCAGCCGCGCCGCCCAACGCCGGCGCGTCGACGCGAAAAAACAGCGCGGCGCTGTGAAGAACATGCGCGGCAAAGTGCGTCGAGACGACTAGGCTTCGAGATCATCGACCGCGCGTCTTGAGTTTCGGATGACGAAGTTGTTTTGGCGGCGTATCGTCCGACAGCGGCGTCGTGCGATCGCCGCCTCAGGAGAGCGGCGCGATGAGAGTATACGGATCCGAGACTTCGCCTTTCGCGCGCAAAGTGCGGATCGTCATCGCTGAGCTGGGGGTCGTTGATCAGGTCGAGATCGTGATGACGTCTGGCGCGGCGACCGATGTTGACCCTGGCGTTCGGGGAAAGGCGCCGCTTCGCAAGATCCCGTTCCTCGAGACGGTGGACGGAAAGCTCGTCTACGACAGCTCCGTCATCTGCCAATACCTGGCGATGAGCGCGCCGGGCCAGTCTCTGCTGCCGCTTTCCGGATGGGGCCGGATCGACGCCTTGACCCGCGAAGCGCTGGCGGACGGCATCTGCGACGCTGCGGTTCTCGCCGTCTACGAGACCCGTCTGCGGCCGGAGGACAAGCAGTGGCAGGATTGGGTCGAGGGGCAATGGCGCAAGATCACGGCCTCGCTCGATGCGATGGAGGCCGCGACGCCGCCGAGCTGGCGATTTGATCTCGGCGACTGCGCCTGGGCGTCGGCTCTCATGTATCTAGACATGCGCTTCCCACTGAGGAACTGGCGTGAAAATCGGCCGAAACTGGTTGGCTGGTTTGAAGGCGTTCGGACCCGTAGGTCATTGCAATCATTGGGATAACGCCTTTGGCGCGCTTGGTTCGCGACAAAATCGTTGCGCTGGGAGTCAACGGTCGGTTAACCATCTCTCCTTTCCATAGGAGGCCTGCTCGAGACGCGGGATTGTCTCGAAGATCAGGCACGGGAGGGTTGGACAAATGGCCGGTATGACCGAAGGCCGCATCGTTTCATTTATCAATATGAAGGGCGGGGTGGGGAAAACGACGTCCTCGATCACCCTGGCGGAGACCTCCGCGTCCGAATACGGCTGGAAGGTCCTTGTTGTTGATCTGGATGCGCAAGCGAGTGCGTCGTACGCCGTCCTTGGACCCGAGCGTTATGAAGAAGAAGTCGCGGCCGAGAGGACCCTTGCGCATTTCTTCGATGCGGTCGCTGAGACTGGTCAACCGCAGCGCCCGCTGGCCGGCTATGTCGCCCATGTCGACTATGACGGCGGCGCCGGCGCGCCCATTGACGTCATCTGCGCGGAGCCGGGCTTGCGCTACACCGAACGCGCTTTGATCGAGCGCTATTACCGTTTGCGGATGAAGCGGGTGGTGACGGCGTCAGCGCCGGAGGGCCAGACGCGCCGCATCATGCGCGAGGGGCTTGGCGGCCTGCGGGAGATCTATGACCTGATCGTGATCGACTGCCCGCCGGGGATCTCGCTGTTCGCTGAAGCGGGCGTCGCGTGCTCCGACTTGATCGTCTTGCCGACGATCCCCGATTATCTGTCGACCCTCGGTCTGAAAGAGCTGAACCGGAAGTTCCTTCGCCAGTTGCGCCGGGACGGCAACCTGAGCGGCCGCACGGCGATCCTGCCCACCAAGGTGCGAAGAGGCGACGCGACGCATACCGCGTATCTCAAGAAACTCGACGCCATGGTGCGCACGGGCGAGATCGAGGCGGCGTTTCTCGACAGCATGATCGCCCAGAGCGCTGATATTGCGCGCGCGCTCGACGACGAACATCTTGGCGAAAGCTTCAAGGACAAGTACGGAAATGTCCGAGAGGACCTAATTGAATTCGCATCGGAAATCAGGGGATTGTTAGAGGATGGGCTCGCCAACGCCGCGTGAATATTTCGCGGCCGTCTTCGAGACGGTCCTGGAGGAGATCGACCGCAATCCGGAGTTTGCGGCGCGGCTCTCCAGTCGTCTCGGTGATCGTGTCGAGCTCATCTACAAGCCGGCGAAGAAGGGCCCCGCCTCCGTGCCGCCGGAACTGGCGGATGTGGACCTCAAGGAGATGCGCGCCGAGATCGGACATATCGAGTTGGGAGAGCGGTTCTCGACGCACTCCAACGCTGTGCTGCGCGCTTTCGTGAAGGAGCGCGGTCTGGCCTCAGGCCCTCTGTCGAAAAAGAACAAGACGCAGCTCGTCAATATCATCGTCCGCGCGTCGAAATAGGCTGCGCGCCTTAGAGACGCGTGAAGACGACGACCAACCCAATGTCGTCGGCATGACCGGGAGGAGGCTCTCCGCTGGCGTCGTAAATCCTCTCCTTGGTGAAGTCCGGCGTTGATATCACTCCCGCGGCGGCGAGCGCGTCAAATGTCGCCTTGAAGTTCGCCTTCGCGAAAAACGCGGCATTGCCGCTGAGCGCGCAAGCAGCGCCGGGTTTCAGCACGCGCATCAACTCGTGCAAGGCTTCGGGTCCGACATGGCCGTGGGTGAAAGTGCCAGCGCTGACAAGGCCGAAGTACTGAGCGTCCTGCAGCGGGAGCTCGCCCGTCAGGTCCGCCTCGATGAGATTGCGGTAACGGCCCTTGGCGCGAGCGGTCTCGAGCATTTCGGGTGAAAGATCCAAGCCGTCGATCGTCGCATGCGCGGGCAGGTGTTCGGCGACGAGGCCGGTGCCGCAGCCGGCATCGAGAAGAGGCCAGCCGCCCCCCGCGGCAAGATAGGCGTCTGCGATCACCTTGGGTGATCGGTAGCCGGTCCTGTGAGCGAAGCCCTGATCGTAGGTGTCCGCCCAGTCGCTATAGAGCCGCAGATTGTCTTCGGGCGTCTGCAGGTTGTATGCGCCGTCGAGGCTCGGACGGTTGGATCCTGTTTCGTCTGGTTCGCTCATGTTGACCTCCTTGCGCCACCGGCGACGGCGGCGGGATGAAATCTCCTAAAGCGTTTTGTACATGATCGTCGTCGGATCCAGGCGATCGACTAAGGGATCGATGCAATAGCCCGGGATCATCCCCACGGTGACGTAGCCAAGCGAGTTGTAGAGCGGCTCTGCCGCGTCGCCTGTTCGGGTGTCCAGCGTCAACAGGCTCCGCTGGTGTTTGAGCGCGCAGTCTTCGAGCGCAACCATCAACGCGCGGGCGATCCCGCGGCGGCGCATGTCTGGATGCACCATCAGCTTTGTCACTTCCGCCCGATGAGGCTGGTTGGGCGGCGTGTCTATGTCGATCTGAACGGTGCCCGCAAGCCGGCCCTCCGTCTCGGCGATCAACATGACGCGCTTGCCGGCGAGCAAGCCCGGAAGGGTCTTCTCTCGCCAGAAATCCGAGGCTTCTTCCAGAGTGAACGGCGCGACGAAGTTGATGCTCGCGCCGGCATGCACCGCGTCGAACAGCAGTTGTCCGAAAGCGTCCAAGCGGGCGTCGAGTTCCTCGCCGTCGATGTCCCGTATCACCGTGTCGTCCATGAGCCCCCCTCGCCATTCGGATCGAGACTAAGCTGCGGCGGGGGCCTCCGCCAACAGGGCTTGCAAATCAATGGGCCGGTTGAACATCGCGAGCGTCCCATTGTCATCGACAGGCCACGCGTCCTTCGGCTTGTCCCAGTAAAGCTCAACGCCGTTTTGATCGGGGTCGCGCAGGTACAGAGCTTCGGAAACTCCATGATCGGCATGACCGTCCAGTTTCAACCCCGCCTCTAAAACCCGCCGGTACGCGTCGGCCAGGTCCGCCCGCGTGGGATAAAGGAACGCCGAGTGGTAGAGGCCCGTATGGCCCGCGGGCGGGGGGGCGGCGCCGAGCGAGTCCCACGTGTTCAGGCCGAGGTGATGATGATAACCGCCGGCGCGCAAGAACGCGGCGCCGGACGGCATTCGCTGCAGGACGACGAGGCCGGGGACGCCGCTGGAGCGGGCGATCGATCGGTCGAGATCGCTGACGCGCAGGTGCACATGTCCGATACGCAGTCCCGGGCTGGTCGGCTTTGGCGCGGAGGAAACGGGCAGCATGAGGCACTCCTGTTGGATCGATTGATCTTCTACGGAAGATATTCAAACCATTTTCCGCGGATAAGGCTCTATTTTGGAAACAAACATCGCATCAAACGTCGACGCAGTCGGAGCGAGGATGGCGCTTTGGTGACAGATTGAGGCTTTCAAACCTTCGTTAAACCTGCAATCTCGCAGAGTTTGAAATCATGTCGGAGGAGTGTATGGCGAGCCGCTGTGTTCCAATGCCCTCTCTCATCATTCGGATCTGTTGCGCAGCTTTGCTGTTGATGTCGATGCCGATGGGTGCTTTCGCTCAGGCGGACCCGGAAAAGGAGTACCTTGTGGAAAACGCCCAGAAACCAGACGTGACGACGACGCAAAGCGGCCTGCAGTATCGCGTCTTGCGAGAAGGGACCGGAAAGCAACCCAGCGCGACGGATACTGTTGTGGTGCATTACAAGGGCATGCTGACCGACGGGACCCGCTTTGACAGCTCCTATGAGCGTGGCGAGCCGGCGCGCTTTCCCCTCAATCGAGTGATCTCGGGCTGGACCGAAGGACTGCAGTTGATGCGGGAAGGCGCGCAATACGAGCTAACCATTCCTTCCGATCTGGGATACGGCGAACGAGGGTTCCCGGGCGCGATCCCTGGCGGGGCCACTTTGATCTTCGAGATCGAATTGCTGGAAGTGGAGTGATCTCCATCCAATTGCCGCCGCAGTCTCCTGCTCCTGTCAGCATGTCTTGAACGGAGCGAGAGACGCTGATGCGGAAGAGCTTTTTCAATTGGGCCAGTGGTCTGGTTCTGGCTGTTTTTGTCGCCGCCTGTGCGAGCCCTGAACCGGTGTACAAGAAGAGCACGGGTCCCCGGGACTACGGCTTTTCTGAACGGCGGTTGGACGCCAACACGTTCGAGGTTCAGTTCCGCGACGCGCCTGAAAGCGATCGGGCCGCTGTTGAGAGGCTTATGCTCTATCGGGCTGCGGAATTGACGCTCTCGAATGGGTTTGACTGGTTCCGCGTGGTCAATCGAAAGGCGCGTCAAGGCGGCGCGACCGGTCTCGACCTCGGCGGGCTTGGCGTGGGCGTCGGCGTGGTCGGCGGGTCCAGTTCCGGCGTCGGCGGCGGTCTGTCAATCGGCTTGCCCATCGCCAAGGATCCAACCTTCGTCAAAGCTCAAATCGAAATGTACGCGGCGCCGCAGCCGAGCGGCGAGGCGAACGCTTACGATGCGCGCTCCTTGATTTCTTCCCGGGCCTCGCCGAGTTGACACGGGCTTGAGCCGCCGTCCCCGGCGTCGACACATTTGGCGCTTCGGAAACCGTGAGCCGATCCGCATAGGGTTCTCGGGCGTCGTTCCCCGCGGTGGGCCTGGGCGGGAGCGGACGGTCTGAAAGCGAGGGCGCTGGAACGCGCGCGCAACGCGAGAGACGCTAGGCGGCGACTTCGGCGCGGCGGCTGCGCTGCGGAGCGCCGCGCAAGGCGGCGACGGCGGCCAGAGCCAGCCCGGACCCAAGCACCCACCAGACCGGCCGGATCATGAAGGTGAAGTCGAAGTTCGAGAGCCACACCTGATGCAGCGAGATGGTGCTCGTCGCAGCGAACCAGCCGATCTCGAGCAAGACCGTCGCCACGGCGGTCGCCATCGTCAGACAGACCAAGGTGAGCGGGCCTGCGCTCAGACCGAGCGTCGGCAGAAGGCGGAACCCCATGAGAAACAGAAAGACGCCAGCCATCAGTGTGGGCTCGGACACGTCAAGTTTCGACTGAATGAAGAAGTGCCAGATGCCTAACGCGGTCAAAGCATAGCTGGCTTGATGCAATCGGCGCCAGTTCGGCCCAAGCCTCCGGATCATCCGATCCGTCGAGGTTACGGCGAGAACGCTCAGCCCAAGAACGGCGATGAAGCCGATCAGCAGATAGAATCTCAGAATGATCTCGCTGGCCACCTTCACCAGGTTGCCCGATAGGTCGGCGATATAGAGACCGAAATGCGCTGCGACATAGACAAACGCCGCGAGACCAAGCATGCGTCGAACAATGACCAGCCGCGGCCAGCGTGCGATCCGCATCATCGGCGTCACAGCAAGCGACCCCAACAGGAAATAGATCGCCCAAAGCCCTGTTTCGTGCGTCGCCGTCTTGAGCGCGTTGCCGCCAAGCGCGCCTGTTCCGAGCGCAGCGACGAGCAAAAGCCCGGGCGCCGCGACCAACACGAATGTCGTCAGGCGTAACGGCGAAAACCGTCCAGTGCGATCAGACCAAGGCGTCATGCCGTCTCCAAACCTACCAGCTTCTTGGATATACGTGGTTTGTGTGAGCGTCATAATAGCGGGCGCTCACGTCTCCGCGAGATGGCCGTTACATACATTTAGCGTTAATCGCGCCCTTATCATCAATTTCGATACACGAAAGTTTCACGTTTCTTGCTCAGGCTGGTTGTAAGGATAGGTGCGTCACTATGACCGAGACCGAGCCAGTCTACAGAACTCCTGAAACGGCCACGTATTGGACCGAACCGGAAGAGCACGATTTTTACCCTCGTTTCCCCGAGTATTCAAAATGGGAGCGGCTCGCCGACGCGACCATTCACGTGATCGGCGTCGTTTCTGGCCTGATCGCCGTCGTTGCTTTGTTTATTGTTGCGGCGCCGCATGGCGATGCTTGGACTATCACGAGCTTGACTGTTTACGCCATCGGCATGTTGGCGATGTTCACCTGTTCAGCGCTTTATCACCTGACTCACCGTCCAAAGCTCAAAACCCGCTATCGTCGTTGGGACCATGCCGCGATTTTCCTGAAGATCGCCGGAACCTACACGCCCTTCATGCTGGTGAAGCTTGGCGGGGGGCTGGCCGCAGGTTTGATGAGCGGGGTTTGGGCGATTGCGCTGATCGGAGCGCCTTTGCAGCTGTTTGCGCCAGCGCTGCTCGCGCGGATCGGCGTTTGGCTCTATCTGGGACAAGGCTGGTTGGTAGTGTTCGCGATCAGTCCGCTGACCGAGGTCGTCTCGGCGACTGCGGGCGTTCTCGTGATCACCGGGGGGCTCCTGTACACGGTTGGGGTCGTTTTCCACCTGTGGGAGAGACTGCCGTTCAGCAATGCGATCTGGCACTTCTTTGTGCTGGTCGCGACGTTCTGCTTCTACGCGGCGATCCTGAACGAGATCGCGTTGCCCGCCGTGTAACCTGCGCCGATCGCATTCATCACAGGAAACGGGTTTGAGATATCGCGCATCGTCGTAGGATGGGCGAATGTCGTTTCACGGAGTCTCAAATGCCAATTCTCACACCGACGGAGCTTGAGGGAACGGTACGCTGGCTTGGTCTGAACAGAGACCGGGCCGCCAGTCTCGAAAGCGAGGCCGTCGAACAGGTGACCGTCGACTACGGCGGCTTTGTCGGCGAGAGCCATGGCGGTCTCACGCGCCCCTCTTGCAGTCGTGTGAAACTGCAATATCCCAAGGGGACGGAGATCAAGAACGCGCGTCAGATCACGATCCTGTCCACCGAGGAGATCGGCGAGATCTCAGAGGATATGGGGTTGCCGAGCCCAATCCGTCCGGAGTGGATCGGCGCAAACATGATCTTGCAAGGCGTGCCACAGCTGACGCAGTTGCCGCCGGGATCTCGGTTGATCTTCGAAAACGGCACATCGATCGCCGTCGATATGGAGAACGGTCCCTGCAAGTTCCCGGCGGAGATCATCGAGCAGCATCATCCGGGCAAGGGGCTCGCGTTTCCAAAACACGCGATGGGCAAGCGGGGGATCACGGCCTGGATCGAGCGAGAAGGCGAGATCAGGCTTGGCGACGTCTGCGTGCTGCACGTGCCGCCCCAACGGATCTATGAACCCGCCGTGAAGCGACGAAAAGCGGCGGCTGTTTCCTGATCGAGGTCGGCCTTCGTCCCAGAGGCGAAGCATCTCGATCGACTAGGGAGGGTCTCAATGAAACAAGTCTTCAAGGTCGTCATAGGCGTCGCGGCGGCGCTCGCTGCTGTGTTTTACATAGGGGCGCTGTTCTTGCCGGAGCGGGTCGCCGCCAGTCGGTCGATCGAGATTGCGGCTCAACCTGAGGCCGTCTGGCCCTTTATCGCCGATCTGAACCAGTTCAACCTCTGGTCGCCTTGGTCGCGTCGGGATCCTGGAATGACGCTGACGATCACGGGGCCGCCGGCGACAGTTGGACATGGGATGAGCTGGTCGTCCGAGGTTCAAGGCGACGGCACGCTCACTCTGATCGAGTTGCAAGAGCCAAACTATGTGGTGACCGATCTCGATTTCGGCCCGGAAGGCGCCGCCACAGCCCGTTTCGAGATCGCGCCCAGCGCTGGCGGCTCGAGCGTGACATGGGGGTTCGAAAGCGACCTTGAGGGCCCAATGCAGCGATGGTTCGGCCTCATTCTGCCGGACATGATCGGCGCGGATTATGAAGAAGGGCTCGCTAATCTGAAGGCGGCGGTCGAGGGGCAGTGACGGTCGCCTGTCGGCAAGAGACGTTAACCGCGCTTTGCAACGGCGCCTTTACCGCCGGGCTCTAAACTCGCCGGCATGTGGCGAAAACTGACATCCACTTTTCTGGTCGCGGCCGTCGTCGGCTTGGCGGCGGGCGCGTCATACGCGGCCCCCTACAACACCAAGCGTATCGACGACATCCCGGACTTCACCCAGTACGACCCCGCGCTCGGCCTGCCGAACGGGGGCAAGTATCATTGTGCCGTCGTGGCGGCGGCGAACGCTCTGGTCTGGCTGGCGGACCGCAAGGGCTTTAAGCGCCTACTTCCCGTGCGAGGCGTCACCGTTATGGACCGCGTCTCCAGTGTGGTTCAAAGCTTGTCCTCGGAGAAGTACATGGCGACCGACCCCGGTTTTGGCGAACCGGGCGGCACACAGACGCATCGCTTTCTGTCCGGCCTCGAGCGCTATCTTGACGACGCCGGCTATAGGGGCCGCATCCGCTATCAGGGGATCTGGCCAATGCCCCGCAAATACGCGAAGCGGACCGGACCGGTCGATTTGCGCTGGGCGGCGCGCAGGTTTGAACGCGGCGACGCGATGTGGGTTGGCTTGCGCTTTTACCGCGATGACGGTTTGGGGGGCCTGAAGCCGATCAATGGCCACATGGTCACCATGGTCGGCTATGGCGTCGGGCCAGATGGGCGCAACGACGCGAACGCGATCGTGATCCGCGATCCGTCTGCCGGGGAAGACCCCTATTATCTGAAGATCAAAGCCCGAGCGAACGGCCGCATCTACACGCAAAGCGGCAAGCGGCTCAGGGACGCGCGCGGCGTTGCCGAGGTCGTCGCTGGGTATCCAGTCCGCAAAGACGTGATCGTCCTGCTCGAGAAGATCATCGCCCTGGAACTCTAGCTCTTCGGCCTCTAGGTCTTCGGCTTCTTCAGACGGCTGAACTTCATGCCCGGTTCGGCCAGGCGCTCCTTCGAGCCGGTCCACGCATAGGCCAAAAGGCTGGGTTCGTGCTCGCCTGTGGTGATGCGATGATTGCGGCCCGGTGGGTTGAAGATCAACGAACCGGGCGCAAAGACGCCGTCGTCGTTCTCGGACACCGATCCTGACAAGCAGAAATAGCTCTCCGTGATCCCATCGTGCGAATGCGCCGGATACGTGCATTTCGGCGCGAACAGCACAAGGCCCAGGATCAACCCGTCCGAGACCGCCGGCCCCGTTGGTCCCATGAGCTCGGCATACGCATATTTCTGAGAAAGCCCGCGCGGCAGTTTCTCGTACCCAAATCGCCAACTCAGCTGGTGCTGGACGCTCTCGATGGCGCGGATCACCGTCGCCGTACGCTCAAGACGCCCTTCGTCAAGCGCGCGTTTGAGATGCGCGCAGACCGGTTTGTGATCCGGCTTCTCGAACTGTAGCGGAGGATCGCTGTCGAGCACTTTCGACAAGGTCTCCCGAACGGTCCGCTGATGGCTGCGGATCTTGGTGCTGCCGCCGGCGCTGGAATGGCGGTACATCTCGTAGAACTCTCGAAACAGGTAACCCCAGTCCGGTTGTTCGCGTAGGCGCGTCACAGCAGGCGTCGGGTCTGAGTCCGAAGCCTCCTGCATGAAGTCTCCTTTGAGGGGACCGCCATCGATCAATATGCTGCTCCTGCGCCAAGAGTGTTGCACCGCACAATAGCGCGAAGCTTAGATGAAGGCGAGCATCTAGGGGTTGCTTCAGAGAGATGTGAGCGTCAGACATCACAGCGCTGAATGTGGGGAGCGGAGATGACTGAAAAGACGGCCATCGTCACCGGCGCCGCGCGCGGCATCGGGTTAGCGACTGCAAAACTCTTCGCCCTGGAGGGGCGCCGCGTCGCGATGATCGATCGCGATGAAGCGGCGTTGGCAAGCGCCGCGGTCGAGGTGGAACACGCGCTGGCGATCACCTGCGACGTCTCTGACCCGGAGCAGGTCGCTCAAATGGCCGGACAGGTCGAAACGGCGTTTGGTCGGGTCGATGCTTTGGTCAACAACGCTGGCGTCGCGCTGTTCGGCCCGATTCACGATATGGATTTCGCCACGTGGCGTGAAGTGATGGGCACCAATCTGGACGGCGTCTTTCTCTGCTCGCAGGCGGCGACGCCGGCGCTGATCAAAAGCAAAGGCGCGATCGTCAACATCGCGTCGATCTCCGGCTTGCGGGCAAGCACCTTACGCGTCGCCTATGGGACCAGCAAGGCCGCGGTCATTCAGTTGACCAAGCAGCAAGCGATCGAACTCGGAGAACATGGCGTTCGCGCCAATTGCGTCGCTCCAGGGCCCGTGGCGACGAAACTTGCGATGGCGGTCCACACGCCCGAGATCATCGCCGCATATCATGGCGCGATCCCGTTGAACCGATACGGCGTCGAGAACGAGATTGCGGAGGCGATCCTGTTTCTTTGTTCGGACAAAGCCAGCTATGTGACCGGGCAGGTTCTCGCGGCTGACGGCGGATTTGATTGCTCAGGCGTCGGCTTGCCGGCTCTGCGCGGCGAGAGCTCGCCCGACGCTTAGGATTTTGATTTGCGCGTGATCGCAAGCGCCGCCACGCTCGCAAGGATTTGCGCCAAGGGTAGTATTTGGGAGTTCAAGAATGCGTTTAGGATTTCAATCGTTGCTCGGACTGATGCTGGTCGCCGGTCTGTTTGTCGCGATCCCATTGGCGGCGCCTGGCTTGAGCGGCGCGGCGGCGCAAACCACCGAGAGCGTCCATGAGGGCTACTATTACCCGACCGTCACCTCACAAGAGGTGTTCAAGCGCCGCATCGTCACCGGCGCTCGGGCGGATCGCGCGACGCGCATCGCATTCGTCACGGCGCTCACAAAAGCGCAGCTCGCCGCTCCGGACACGCCGCCATACGTGATCTTCGCCAAGGGGCAAGAAGCGCAAAAGCTCATGATCGTTGGGCTGGACGATCAGATGTTCAAGACCTTGTTCCGAGCGCGCGCCGTGTTGGCGCGTCTGACGTCCAATTCTCGTGGCACGGCCTTCTTCCGGGAGAATGATCTGCAGACCTTCGCGACGTTTTACGATCTGCTCGTCATCCTCGGCTTCGAGACGCTGACGATCTCGGATGGCGAGAACTGGGCGCATCGAGTGGACTTTCAGCAGTAGCTCCCAGGACCGTCTGTCGCGGACGGCGATCTGATTGTCGCGCGCAAGAAGACGTGGTCCGCCGGGAGCACCCATAACCGCGGAAAATTCAACGTCCTCCAGAGGTCTGGAGGCGCTCTAGGAGAGGCACGCTGGGATGAGCGCTAAAGTTATCGACGGGAAAGCCTTCGCGGCGAAAGTAAGAGAACAAGTCGCAGAGCACGTTCAGACGTTGACCTCAAAACATGGCGTGAAGCCAGGTCTTGCGGTGGTTCTGGTCGGCGAGGATCCCGCCAGCCAAGTCTACGTCCGGAACAAGGGAAAGCAGACCGTCGAAGTCGGCATGAACTCCTTTGAGCACCGTCTGCCGGCGGATACGTCCGAGGAGACGTTGATTGGATTGGTGCGCCAGCTAAATGAGAGCCCGGACGTTCACGGCATTCTCGTACAGTTGCCGCTTCCGTCGCATCTCGACAGCGACCTCGTGATCAACACGATCGCGCCCGAGAAAGACGTCGACGGCTTCCATATTTCGAATGTCGGTCTGCTGGGCACAGGGCAGAAGTCGATGGCGCCTTGCACGCCGCTCGGCTGCTTGATGATGCTCAGGGAGGAGTTGGGCTCTCTCTCCGGGTTGAACGCCGTGGTGCTGGGGCGTTCAAACATCGTCGGCAAGCCCATGGCGCAGCTGCTGCTGAGAGACAGCTGTACGGTGACGATCGCCCACAGCCGCACGAAGGACATCGAGGCCGTCAGCGCCGCCGCTGATATCGTCGTCGCAGCTGTTGGTCGCCCCGAGATGGTCAAAGCCAATTGGATCAAGCCAGGCGCCACGGTGATCGACGTCGGCATCAATCGGGTTGACGCGCCTGAGCTGGGAACGAAAGAGGACGGTTCGCCGAAAACCCGCATCGTCGGCGACGTCGCTTATGACGAGGTGGCGAAGGTCGCCGGAGCGATCACTCCCGTTCCCGGCGGGGTGGGTCCGATGACGATCGCGTGTCTCTTGGCGAACACCTTGACGGCGTACTGTCGCGCGAACGATTTGCCTGAGCCGACCGGTTTGACCGCATAGCCAATATGCGCAAATCGCGCTGTCTCGTCGCATGCGGTTGTGTTTCTCTGGTGCAGTCTTTAGGTCACGATACCTGTCCTTCTTTTTCTGGAGCGCCGTCATGGCGGATCGGAGCGTCAGCGCCCCTAGCAAGTTGGGCGCATCACAGCCAATGGGCGCCTTAGTCGAGGCGCCCTTGCCCACGAGCGGGTATCCAGCACCGAGGGTCATTCCAAGACGGAGCGGTCGCCCGGAGACCGACGCGCCTGCCCGAGATGGGCGCGAGGACTTAAGACTGGTCACAAAGAAGCTGCTTTTCGCGCTCCTGGTCGGGTTGCGGCGCACCGGCGGCAACATGACGCGATCGCTTGTCTGGTTGGCGCTGGCGCATGACGACGGGGGATGGAGCGTATCCGCCCTCGCCGAGGCGACAGGTCTCGACCGCAAGTCGGTTCGCGCAACACTGGCGCGATTTGAAACCGACGGGTTTGTCATCCGCGGGGAAGACGGCTGGGCTTTCACGCGACTTGGCGTCGAGCAACGCATTGTCGCGTTCGAGAATTTCTGGAACGAGCTGCCGCCACTCGCGCGAAATCTCATCTGTGAGGGAAGTGCTTCCGGCCCTGGTGGGAAAACGCCCCACCTTCGGGAGCGGTGTTGTTAACGATTTATGGTAACGACCCCGCTCGCATGAAACTGAGAGTGGAAAAATGGGTCGCATCGCAGCCGCTCAAACAGCCCTTGGCACCGGCATTGAAGCAGAACTTACCGAAGACGCGCAGGCAGCGCTGCGTCTGGTGGTCGAAGCCCTCCGGGGGCTCGACACCCTATCGCCGGACGAAGAACGACGCGTCTCTGGTCTTGTCGCCACAATGGCGGTCGCACGAGTCGCCAATGGTGCGACGGATCCCGAGTTCGCCGAAGGCGTCGTGGAGCGCCTCGAGGGCCTGTTGCGAGAATGGCGGCGCAAGCGCGGCTGATCTGCGCAATCAGTGCTTCGGTCTCTGGGCTAAGACGGCCTGCGCCACTTTCGAAGCGGGCGGCCTGTTGAGCGCGCTGGAAATGAACGCGGAGACGTCGACCAGCTTGTCGAGGTCCACGCCGGTTTCAACGCCCATCCCCCGAAGCAGATAGACGACGTCTTCTGTCGCGACGTTTCCGGACGCGCCCTTGGCGTAGGGACAGCCGCCCAACCCGCCGACGGAGCTGTCGAAGGTGGTGATCCCAAAGTCCAGCGCCGTGGCGATGTTGCTGATCGCCATACCGTAAGTGTCGTGGAAATGCCCGGCGAGCATGTCGACGGGCACGCGCTGTTTGACCGCGTCGAGGAGGCGACGGGTGCTGGCGGGCGTGCCGACGCCGATCGTGTCGCCAAGCGAGATCTCGTAGCATCCCATACGCGCGAGACCTTCTGAGACGGCGGCGACGGCGTTGGGATCGATGTCCCCCTCATACGGGCACCCCAGAGCGCAGGAGACGTACCCGCGCACCTGGATAAACCGGCCGCGTGCGGCTTCGATGACAGGTTCGAAGCGGGCCAGGCTTTCGGAGATCGAGCAGTTGATGTTCTTCTGCGAGAACGTCTCGGACGCCGCGCCGAACACCGCGATCTCCTCGACCCCTGCGGCCACCGCCGCCTCAAACCCTTTCATGTTCGGTGTAAGAGCCGGATAGGACACGCCTTCGCGTTTGCGCCCTTCTTCTTCGAGGCGGCGATAGATCTCCGGCGTGTCCGCCATTTGCGGCACCCATTTCGGCGACACGAACGCGCCCGCCTCGATGACTTTAAGCCCCGCGTCGGCGAGACTGTCGATCAAGGTGAGCTTCACATCGGTCGAAACCGCGCTCGGCTCGTTTTGCAGACCATCGCGAGGTCCGACTTCGACCAGCGTGACAGCGGCGGGTTGAGACATCTTCACAGCCCTCTCGGTGAACTCTTGATCGAACGGCCGCTGCCGCGTCGCCTCTTTCCCTGTCCGGGGACCGGCCCCGGAAAGGGTGGTCCTCAGGACCAGCGTCGCCAGTGCGGCAGGCAGGCAGCAAGTGTCGGTCCGTTCCGTCTCGCGTCAAGCGCAAGCCTGTCAGCCGTCGCCTTCGGTGGAACTGTCGCGAGCCAAGATCTCGGCAAAACGCCAAGTCAATCTTCGTTGGCCTCGGCCGCCCAATTCGGGCGGCGCTTGTCAAAGAATGCGGCAAGACCTTCTTGCGCTTCCGCGCCGACCCTGCGCCGCGCGATCCGCGCAGCTGTCTCCTGATCGAGGTCCTGGTCGTTCTCGCTGGCGGCGACCATGCGGATCAGCTCTTTGGTCTCGCTCACGGCGCCGGGCGCATTGCCCGCGAAAAGACTGACAAGCTCTTGGATGCGGATGTCCATCGCCTCTTCGCTGGCGAGGGTCTCGTGGACAAGGCCGACCTCGCGCGCGGTATTCGCGTCCATCACCTCGGCGGTCAACCAGTAGCGGCGCGCCTCACGGGCCCCCATCGCCTGCATGACATGCGGGGAGATCGTCGACGGCGTCAGGCCCAGTTTCACCTCGGACAAACAGAACTTCGCGTTTGGGCTGGCCAGGCAGATGTCTGCGGCGGCCGCCAGTCCCACCCCGCCGCCGAAGGCTGCGCCCTGGACCCGCGCGACGACGGGTTTGGGGCATTCCGCGATGGTTCGCAGCATCTGCGCGAGATTGGCGGCGTCGGCTCGGTTCTGCTCCTCGGTCCAGTCACGCGCTGCGCGCATCCAATCGAGGTCCGCGCCGGCGCAGAAGTTCTTTCCGGCGCCGCTGAGGATGACCACTCTGACCGTGGGGTCCGCGCCCAGACTGTTGAACACGTCGATCAGCTCGGCGATGAGCACCTGATTGAAGGCGTTGTGGACGTCTGGCCGCTCCAGTTGGACAAGCGCAGCCACGCCGTCGCGCGAGACTTGAAGCGTCTCAAACTTGATCGTGTCGCTCATACTCTCTCCCAGTTGCGCGCCGAACGCGCCAGCGCGAGCACGTCGCGTCTGTCGTCAGATCACCGTTGGTCTATGGACTGGCTTTGGCCCGGCGGGTTCGGCTGCAGTCCTGGCTGGTTGCTCTGCGTCGCGTCAAGGGTTGGCGACGTCATCACCGGCGCGATTACGGCGGCCCCTGTCGTCATCGCCTGCTGAGCCGAGATCAGCAGTCCGTGTTTGGTGCGCCAGGCCATGCGTTCGGCGAAGGAGGGCACACGCCCGAGCTGCTCTGACAACTCGCGGTTTGCGATCCGATCAAACTGGCGGATGAGGCCCATGTAGGCCGGAGCCACCGCGGTCAGCAGCAAGACGGTGCCAAGGACGCCCCACAGCGCGGTGTAACGCGTCGCGGCGAGGACGTAAGGTTCCGCCGCTTCATCGACGAGCAGCTTTGGCGGCCAGTGCGTCATCGATCGGGTGTAGGCGACGGTTAGAACGATGACCCCGGCGGCAAGCAGCACCGCGATCTGCATGATGATCAGCCGTTTGCGCAGATCTTCCGGCGGCTCTTCCTTGTACCGTTTCGGTTCGTAAGAGGTCATTCGCGCCGCGAGAATGATCAGGCTCCAGGTCGCGGCGTTTCCGACCAGATAGATGACGTCGCGTGTGCGCGCCATCGCCTCGCTCGGCAACAACCCGGCCTCCATCATCGTGAAACCGAACGCCGAGAGCCGCCAGGGCTCCAGCAGGCCGGCCTCTTCGCCGCGCACCAGCACATCGTCGGCGAAGATCTGTCGCAGCTCGTAAGGCGAGACGATGTAAAGCCAATAGAGCCCGCCGCTCAAGCCGACAGCGAAGAACAGCCCCGTCGCCCCGCCGAACGGGTTTCGGAATGCGAACGCGTACCGAGGCAGCGACCAAAGGAGCGAGAAAAGCGCGACCAGAAGCAGCATGGCGCCGGAGATCGCGTATTCGAGCTTGCCGGCGACGTCGAACAAGATCAACTCGTCCCCTTCGCGGAAGGCCGTTTGCGGATCGGCCATCTCGAGGGTGATCGGGTTTCCCCCTCCCAAGCCCAGCACGTCGAGAGCGATCCAGAGAAAGAAGTAGCAAGAGACCGGGCCAAGGACGACGAGCCAGCCCCAACAGCTGCGTGTCCACCACTCCGACAAACGGGTGATCATGTGCGTTCCCCTCGTATCCCCTTCGCTGAACCGCCGCCGGCCTGCGCCGTCGTCCGCGATTCAGCGAATCCCATTTCGGTCGCCGCACTTTAGTCAGCGCGCCGTGCGGCGAAAAGTGAGCCCTTTGAGCTGCGTCGACTTCTGCGCCGCCGCCGACCCGATGCGCAAAGCACGCTCGTTGTCGTGGGTAGGGGAGGTTCTAGCCGGCGGCAAACATGCCGCGGAGGTCATAACCGGCTGCGCCAGCAGCCTCGACGATCTCTGGAACGGGTTTCGATCCCTGCTGCGACAGCGCCCACAGAACGGCGCAGCGGGTGCCGCTCCGGCAATAAGCCAAGACAGGTTTGGGCAGTTCGTCCAGCAATCTGGCGAAGCCGGCTGCGCCTTCGGCGCAATCATCGCGCGAAACAACGGGCATAAGGCGGGCCTCTACCCCGACGGCTTTCGCCGCTTCCGCCACATCAGCGAAACGAGGTTGACCCGGGTCTTCCTCATCCGGTCGATTGCAGATCACGGATTTAAACCCGCTCGTCGCAATATCCGGCAAGTGCTCTGGCAAGATCTGCGGGCTGACCGAAACGTCTTCGGTGATGCGTCGAATATCCATGTCGCGTGGCCCCTTGCGTGAAGTTCAAAGGCCGTTGACCGGCACTTTCAGGAACGTTTTGCCTTCCTCGTCCGCCTCGGGCAACCGTCCAGCGCGCATGTTCACTTGCAACGACGGAATGATCAGTTTCGGCATCGCCAGTTGAGCGTCGCGTTTCGTGCGGAATTCGATGAACTCTTCGCGCGTCTTGCCGCCTCCGACATGAATGTTGTTGGCTTTTTCCTCGGCGACGGTGGTCTCCCATTGAATCTCTCGACCGCCGGGACCGTAGTCGTGACACATGAAAAGGCGCATCTCATCCGGCAGGGCGAGGACCTTCTGGATCGAGTCGTAGAGCTCGCCGGCATCGCCGCCAGGGAAGTCGGCGCGCGCGCTGCCGCCGTCCGGCATGAACAGCGTGTCGCCGACAAAGGCGGCGTTCCCGATCACATGGGTCATGCAGGCGGGGGTATGGCCGGGCGTGTGGATGACGGACGCCCTCATCCCGCCGATCTGGTAGATGTCGCCATCCTCGAAGAGCTTATCAAACTGACTTCCGTCACGTTCGAACTCGGTCCCTTCGTTGAAGATCTTGCCGAAGGTTTCTTGAATCACGGTGATCTGGCTGCCGACGCCGATCTTTCCGCCGAGTTTCTCCTGGATGTAGGGCGCCGCCGAGAGGTGGTCCGCATGCACATGGGTTTCGATCACCCATTCGAGCGACAATCCGCGGCGGTCGATTTCGGCGATGATCTCATCTGCGCTCTGATGCGTGATCCGACCCGCGGCGTAATCAATGTCCATCACCGTATCGATGACAGCGCATGCGTGGGAACCTGGGTCCTTCACGAGGTAGCTGATCGTATTGGTGGCGGGATCGAAAAAACCCGTAACGTCTGGCTTTACCGCCATGTCGATCAGATCGGGTGTCATGCGCGGGTTTCCTTCGTCGCAGTGGGTTTCAGCGCAGCTGTCAGAGCACGTGACAGGAATATACCGCTCACACAGGCGGAAACGAAGAGAAGGACGCGAAGGTCGCCTGCGCCGAGCATCGGCAGCGCGCCTCCGGGGCAAAATCCGGCGATGCCCCACCCAACGCCAAAGACGGCGGCCCCGCCGAGCAGCCTTTCATCGATGTTATCTTTTGTCGGCAGGTTGAAGCCTCCGTCGAACAGCGGCGCCGGTTGCGCCAGTACGAACCTGTATCCCAGGAGCGTCGTGACCAGCGCGCCGCCCATCACAAAGACGAGGCTTGGATCCCAGGCGCCGGCGATGTCGAAGAAATTGATGACCTTGGCCGGGTTGCCCATGCCGGAGATCAAGCTCCCTGCGCCGAAGAGCAGGCCGATCAGATAAGCAGAGAGAGCACGCATCAGACTACGCTCCGATCAGATGGCGAATGACGAACACCGTCGCAAAGGTCGCCGCCATGAACGCGAGCGTCGCGGCGATTGAACGGACCGAGAGTCGCGCGATCCCGCATACTCCGTGACCCGAGGTGCAGCCTCCGGCCAAAGAAACGCCCGCTCCGACCAGTAACCCGCCGACGATCAGCATGGCGGGCTGCGCGGGAACGTGGATCTCCGGCCAGGCCCCGGTTGCGGTCAAGTACATCGCCGGCGCCGTCGCCATCCCCGCCAATACAGCGGCCCGCCATAGCCAGTCTTCGCGGTCCTTAGGCGCGAAGAACCTGGTCAGGATCCCGGTCGCCCCGGCGATCCTGCCATGCGTCCACATCAGGAACACCGCGGCGGCGCCGATCAGAACGCCTCCGGCAAGCGAGGCGGCAGGTGTGAACTCGGTCGCCAAGGCGTTCATGAGGCTATCCTTTGATATATTCGTTTTCATGAATGTATTGTTTTGGGGAGAAGCGTCAAGCTGCGTCAGCGCCCCCGTCGCCAAAGCGCGGCCACATCTTGAAGGTAACGATCAACGATGACGCGGTCGCAGGAGGGGACATTGCAGATCTGCACAGCAGTCGAGAGGAAGTCGCAACGACGATCACTGGCGCGACGGCTTGGCGTCGTTCTGCTCGGCGGGATGGTCTTCAACGGCGCTCTGACGGATGCGGCGCATGCGCAGTCTCAGGCGGCGGCGCCGGAGAACTGCGCCGTCAAAAGCAGTTCGAATGTTCGCGTCGAAGGGATGGGCATGTTGCGGCTAGGCGATGTCGCGGGATGCCCGGGGCTGCGGTATGAGATCATTCCCGGCGTCCGGATCAATGGCCAGCCGGCGGTGCGCCTGCTGCCGAACGAAGACGGGACCGGCGGCGGCGGCGCCGCGAGCGTAACCGCGGACGGAAAAGCTGTCGGGCGCCAAGGCGATCAGCAGTAGCTGGACAAGCTGTATCTCGGCGAAGGCGTCTGGCGAAGGTGTCTGTCTTGCGCAGCTCAAAAACCGACCATCGGCAACATGCGATAAAGGTCGATGGCGCGTTCTGCAGTCTTGTTGTTGGCGCAGGTCGCCGACCAAACGGACGCAGCGTCGCCGTCAATAACCGAGAATGGCAGCGCACAGCTTTCATCTCGATAGTGTCGCCAAGCGTCTTCAGCAGCCTCCAACGCCGCTAAGGCTTCGTCAGTCGACAACCCATCCTGCAGACGGGCGCTGAACCTGGCCCGCAACGCGCTCCAGGCGGCGTTCTCATTTCTGTAGCATCCCACAACGCCGGCGTTGGACTGGTTCTCGGGGCGTTTCATGCAGGGCTCTGCAAGCGTCCCAAGGCAACGGTTGGGCGTGTCGCCTGTGCTCGTCGCCGCCGCCAAACAGTCTTCGAGAAACGACACGTGGCGTTCGTTTGCGGTATTCGTCTCTTCGCTTGTCTGCGTTTGCGCTTGCAGAAAGGACGGCGAAGCCCATCCCAGCGACATGGCGGTCAAGGCCAGCGCGAGGATCGCTGGAGTTTCGAGCCACAGGCGCAAGATCGGTCTGCGGTGCATCGGCTTTCCTCCCGCCGCGCCGCATTCTAAGGCGTCGCGGGGTCTAGCCTACAGTCGCTTTAAAGGAGGCGTCAAAAGAAACGCTGCGCAGCTCTGAAAAGGTTGTGGGAAGACCTTAGAGAGGCGCTTCGATGACGGTGCGCTCCCGCGCGCTGTCCCTGGTGTCCGCCGCCTCGGCCGCCTTCTCGCGCGCCGCCGCCGCCATGAACACAATCAGGCCAAGGGAGCCGATCCAAGTGAGCAAAGTTGCGGGCATCCAAACATTCTTGGGCATCCGTTGCATTGTCTTGTTCCCTTACCGGTCGCGGGACTGCGACACGTCCATGCGTTAGCAAGTGGGTAAGGTGAAGGGTGGCCACAATGAGCGGGAATCCGCACATTTTCGCGAGCGGCTCGTGTCAATGCGGCGGGCGTGACGGGCGGGTCAAAACGTAAACGGCGCCGAGGCCGATTCCGAAAAGCGCGGCGTACAGGATCCAACCGGGACCGACGACGATCGCAAGGAGCATCGCCGACAGCGACATGCCCATGAATGCCGCGAATTTCGCTTTTGGACCGATGATCCCGTGATCGACGAAGTCTGCGACCACCTGCCCAATCGCCGGCCACCCGCGGATGCGATTGGACAGAACCGGATCTGATTTTTGAAGCGCGAGCAACGCGAGGATCCAGAAGAGCGCGGTGGGCAATACAGGCACCACTGTTCCGATCAGTCCAAGGCTGAACAGCCCAGCGCCGATCCAGCGCCAGAAGACACGACCGCGCCGGTTCGCCGAAGGATCGTCAGCGGATTGATCTTGCAGCGCCATGTTTCGCCTCTTGCCGGGACATTCGACTAGGTAGGTGTTTGTGTCGGAGATTCGAACCAAAACAAAAAGAGAGAGGGCGACAGCGCCGCCCTCTCAGGAATTCAGGTCTCGAGCGCCTGATCAGAGCAGATCGAACCGATCCGCGTTCATGACCTTGACCCAAGCCGCGACAAAGTCCTTCACGAACTTTTCGGCGTTGTCGTCCTGAGCGTAAACCTCTGCGTACGCCCGCAGGATCGAGTTCGAGCCGAACACGAGGTCTGCGCTGGTCGCCGTCCACTTCACCGCACCCGATTTGCGATCACGGATCTCGTAGCTGCCGTCGGCGACGGGGTGCCAGCTGTAGGCCATGTCCGTCAGGTTGACGAAGAAGTCGTTCGTCAACTGACCCTCGCGATCCGTGAAGACGCCATGCTTCCCGCCGCCATGGTTGGCGCCGGCGACCCGGAGGCCGCCGAGAAGCACAGTCATCTCCGCTCCGGTGAGACCCATCAGCTGCGCGCGATCGAGCATCAGCTCTTCCGGGGTGACGGCGTAGGGTTCTTTCTGCCAGTTGCGGAACCCATCGGCGAGCGGCTCGAGCACCGAGAAACTGTCGGCGTCGGTCTGTGCGTCCGACGCGTCGCCGCGACCTGGCGCGAAAGGAACCTCGATCGAGTGGCCCGCGGCCTTGATCGCCTGCTCCACGCCGACATTACCGGCCAGGACGATCACATCGGCGATGGAAGCGCCCATTTCCGCTGCGATCGGCTCAAGAACGCCGAGCACCTTGGCCAGGCGCGCCGGCTCGTTGCCTTCCCAGTCCTTCTGCGGCGCGAGGCGAATGCGCGCGCCGTTGGCGCCGCCGCGTTTGTCGGAGCCGCGGAACGTCCGGGCGCTGTCCC
>CALDSD010000062.1 GCA_937911325.1 uncultured Neomegalonema sp. | reverse complement strand
GACCGCAGGCGACTACTATCCCTCAGAGCTGCAGGGCGAGATCGACGCCGTGAACGAGCGCGTCTACCACGCTGTCAATAACGGCGTTTACAAGTCAGGCTTCGCGACGTCGCAAGACGCCTATGAAGAGGCGGTGACCCCGCTGTTTGAGACGCTCGACTGGCTGGAAGAGCGTCTGACCTCGCAGCGGTATCTGATGGGAAGCCGCCTGACCGAGGCGGATTGGCGGTTGTTCACCACGCTGGTGCGGTTCGATCCGGTTTATGTCGGCCACTTCAAATGCAACCTGCGGCGCATCGCCGATTACCCGGCGCTCTCAGGATATCTGCGAGACCTCTATCAGCACGGGGGCGTCGCCGAGACCGTGAACATGGACCACATCAAGCGCCACTATTACGAGAGCCACCTGATGATCAATCCGACGGGGATTGTGCCAGTCGGCGGCGTCGAAGACCTCACAAAGCCGCATGGTCGCGAACGGCTGTCTCAGGCCGCCGCATAAACCCGAGCCTTAGCCCGTCTCGCGGCGGTGCTGCGGTTGCCCTGGCGCCATCGCCAACAGCGCCGCGCCCGGGCCGCCGGGCGGCACATCATCCGGCGAGGGCAATTTGAGCGGATCGAGGGCCTCAAGCCCAAAGGACTTGAGCGCGGGATCGTACTGACCGACCAAGATCTCGTAATGCAGATGCGTCCCGGTCGCCCGGCCGGTGCGGCCCATCTGGCCCAGCGGCGCTCCGAATGCGAGCTTCGCGCCCTTTTTCACACCTTTCGCAAAGCTCCGCAAATGGGCGTACCGGCTGTACGCGCCGTCGCCGTGTTCCAGCAAGACCATCAAACCATACCCGCGCATGTACTTGGCGTCGACGACGCGCCCTTCGGCGGCCGCGCGAATGGTCGCCGGTTTGACAGCCTGAATGTCGATGCCGCGATGCATGCGCCCATGCCGAAGGCCAAATCCAGACGTCAGACACCCGTCCCGAACGGGCGAGCGCGCCACTACGGCCTTTCCATTGACGAGCGCGAAGGGCGTGAAGTCCCGCACGCGGCGATCGATATCCGTTGGAGGCGCGTTGCGCACGAGATAGCCCTCGCAAAGGTAGAAGGCGCCATTGGGGGTAAACTGGGCGGAGGTGGGGATCTTGAGAACCGGCGCTGTAATGACGGCCTGCTCTGTCTTTGGCGGTTCGACGCTGATCGGAGCTGTTTCAACGCCGCGCGTGGCGCATCCGGCCAACACAGCAGGCGCGATGGTCGCCACGACCAGCCTGCGCGCCACCGCATTGGAACAGACGCAAACACCGCCCAAAAGTCCAGAATGAAACATGCTCCACCCCAAAACAGCCCGAGCATTGCAAAAATAGAGCACATCCGAGAGAAAATCGCCATAGACGTTTCAAACAGAAACCGCCCTTGGTCGGAGCTGTCTGCTGGCGTCGCGATCGCGGAGGGCAAGCAGGAACGGAATGGTCAGCAAAGGTTTCGACACGAAGACCTCACACGGCCGGGCAAGCCCAAGTCGATGCGATCTTGCCAAGGCGCTGACCAAATTCCCTTTCTCATGCCCCGACATCCCTCTAGATGAAGGCTTGGAAATCCGCCTTCGGACATCCGCTCTACTGAAAAGCTCGACAACCGCCATGGCCGCCCCACCGCTGCTGACTCTGACCGACATCGCGCTCACATGGGGCGGAACTCCGCTTTTTGACGGCGTAAACTGCGCCGTCGGACGCGGCGACCGGGTTGCGTTGGTGGGTCGAAACGGGTCCGGCAAGTCGACGCTGCTCAAAGTGATGGCGGGTCTGATCGCGCCGGACGCCGGTGAACGCTTTGCCCAACCGGGCGCAAAGATCGTCTATCTTCCGCAGGATCCGGACCTGAGCGGCTCCGAAACGCTTGGCGACTACGCCGCCGCGGATCTTCCCCCGGAAGAACGCTACAAGGTCGAGATCCCGATGGAGGCGCTTGAGGTTCGCGAACACGCGCCACCGAACGACGCGTCGGGCGGCGAAAGACGCAGAGCGGCCCTGGCGCGGGCGCTGGCCGGCGATCCCGATCTTCTTCTGCTCGACGAGCCGACGAACCACCTCGACATTCGCGCGATCTCCTGGCTGGAGGCGTATCTCCGTGATGCGAAGTTCGGCTTCGTGCTGATCTCGCATGATCGCGCGTTTCTGACGTCGTTGACCCGCGCCACGCTCTGGATCGACCGCGGAGAAACCCGGCGGCTCGAGCAAGGCTTCGCCGCCTTTGAAGACTGGCGGGATAAGGCCTTCGAGGAGGAAGACGTCGCGCGACACAAGCTCGACCGAAAAATCAAACGCGAAGAGCACTGGATCATTCACGGCGTCTCGGGCCGCCGCAAACGCAACGTCCGCCGGGTGGCGGAGCTGGCGGCCCTGCGCGACACCCGCAAAACCCTGATCGCGCGAAAAGGCCCGGCGGCGATGGCGCTGGAGACCGGCGGAACCTCGGGCAAACTCGTCGTCGAAGCGAAGGACATCGCAAAAAGTTTCGACGAGCAGACAATCGTCTCCGGGTTCTCAACCCGTATCCAACGCGGCGATCGCGTCGCATTCGTCGGGCCAAACGGGGTCGGCAAGACGACATTGCTGAAGCTGCTGACCGGTGAGATTTCCCCAGACGCCGGAACCATACGGCTCGGCGCCAACCTCGAGATGGCCGTCTTCGATCAGACGCGGGCGGCGCTGGACCCGGACAAGACGCTTTGGGAGAGCCTGACCGAGGACAAGCTTCTCGGTCTCAAAGGCTCGAACGACCAGATCCTTGTTCGGGGCAAGCCAAAGCACGTGGTCGGCTACCTCAAGGAGTTCCTGTTCGACGAGCGTCAGGCGCGCGGGCCGGTTTCAGCCTTGTCGGGCGGCGAAAAGGCGCGGCTCCTGCTCGCGCGGATCATGGCGCGGCCGAGCAATCTCCTGGTGCTTGACGAACCCACCAACGACCTCGACATCGAAACGCTTGATCTGCTTCAGGAGATCCTGGGCGACTACGAGGGCACGTTGCTGCTGGTCAGCCACGACCGGGACTTTATCGATCGGGTCGCCACCTCCACGATCGCCATGGAGGGGGATGGCGAGGCCGTGGAATACGCGGGAGGCTGGAGCGACTACCGCGCCCAACGCGGCGAGGTCGAAAGCCCCGCGGCGGCCCTCGACAAGAAAGCCGCAAAGAAATCCGAAACGTCGCCGGCAGCGCGAACAAAAGCGGCTCCGCGGCGGCTTTCACCACATCAACTCAAGCGTCTGGAGGCGCTGCCGACAGAGATCGACCGTCTCACCGCCGAGCTTGGCAAACTCGAGGCGTTTTTGGCCGATCCCGAGCTTTACACCAGAGAGCCAAAAAAGTTCGAGCAAGCCACCGCGTTGCTGACCGACCGGCAGGAGAAAATCGCCGCCGCCGAAGAGGAATGGTTGGAGCTGGAGAGCCTGCGGGAGGAGTATTCGGGCTCGTCGAAGCGGTGACTTGACCACCGTTTTACAGGCTGATTTAGCGGGCGGGACCACAACCCAGCGAAGCAAGACCCGATGTCGTTCGGCGGGGGCGGCTCATAGCCCCTCTCAATGGCGCGGCCCTCAACCCAGGATGGAAACGACTGATGGAATGGACTGCGAATTGGTCATATCCAACCCAGATCCGATTTGGCCCGGGCCGCATTCGCGAACTCGCGCGCGCCTGCGCCTCGGCAGGGATCTCTCGGCCGTTGCTGGTCACAGATCGGGGCCTCGCCCAATTGGCGATCACAACGGAAACGCTTGACTTGCTCGATGCTGCAGGGCTTGGCCGGGCTCTTTTCGCCAGTGTCGACCCGAACCCAACGGACGCTAACCTCGCGGAAGGCGTTGAAGCGTTCAAAGCCGGGGATCATGACGGGGTGGTCGCGCTTGGGGGCGGCTCGGGACTGGATCTTGGGAAGCTGATCGCATTTCAAGCGGGGCAGACCCTCCCGGTCTGGCGGTTCGAAGACGCGCAGAACAACTGGTCTCAAGCGGACGCCGCCGCAATCGCGCCGAGCGTCGCGATCCCGACGACGGCCGGCACCGGATCAGAAGTCGGACGCGCTTCGGTCCTGACCAATACCGAGACCCGTGAAAAGAAGATCATCTTCCATCCGAAGATCCTGCCAACGGTGGTGATCGCCGACCCTAACCTGACGATCAGCATGCCGCCTGCGACGACGGCGGGCACGGGGATGGACGCCTTGGCCCATTGCCTCGAGGCGTATTGCAGCCCCTACTATCACCCTATGAGCCAAGGCATCGCGCTTGAGGGGATGCGATTGGTGAAGGAAAACCTGCTGCGCGCATATCGGGAGCCCGACAACATCGAGGCTCGGGCGAACATGATGAGCGCTGCGGCGATGGGGGCGGTCGCCTTCCAAAAGGGTTTGGGCGCGATCCACGCGCTGTCCCATCCGATAGGGGCCCTCTACGGTACGCATCACGGAACCACCAATGCGGTCGTGATGCCTGCGGTCTTGCGCTTCAACCGCCCTGCGATCGAGGAAAAGATCACACAAGCCGGCGCATATCTTGGCGTCACGGGCGGATTTGATGGGTTCCTAGAATGGGTTCTGAGGATGTGCGACGATCTGTCGATCCCGAAAACCCTGCGCGAGCTTGGCGTTCAAAAGGACGCTTTGGACACATTGGCGGCGATGGCGGAGGTTGATCCAACCGCGGGTGGAAACCCCGTCGAGTTGACGCGAGAACGAGCGAGAGAGTTGTTGGAAGCCGCGTTCTAAACGGGTTAGACGCACCAAAACGACGCTTGGCGCCGCATCAATCGCCTAACGAGCGGACTTCATGTTAGACCCTGCCCTTCTCGATCCGGCCCTCGCCGCCTTCATCACCCTGTTCGTGGTCGTCGATCCCATCGGTTTGGCGCCGATCTTCGTCGCGACGACGTCCGGCGCGACGGATCGAGAGCGTCGGCGTATTGCTCTGAGCTCGTTGGCGATCGCCGCCGTCATCCTGACCGTGTTTGGTCTGGCTGGCGAGACCATCCTCGAAAAGATCGGCATTGGTCTGCCCGCTTTTCGCATCTCTGGCGGGATCATGCTGTTCTTGATCGCGTTGGAGATGCTGTTCGAGAAGCGCAATCCGCGCAGAACGAAAACAGCCGAAGACAGCATGGGCGGCGCGCTGGAGCGGGATCCGACGGTCTTTCCCTTGGCCACCCCTTTGATCGCGGGGCCTGGGTCGATGGCGTCGATGATCCTTTTGACGGCAGGCGCGGAAACCACCGCGGAAGAGGCTGTCGTCTTCGGCTGCATGTTCGCGGTTCTGTTGCTGTGTTTGGTGTTGTTCCTGGCGGCGGGACTGTTTGAACGCCTCTTGGGCCCCACCGGCATCAATGTCGTTACAAGACTTCTGGGCGTTCTTCTCGGCGCTTTGGCCGTTCAGTTTGTCCTCGACGGGCTTGCAGACTTCGGGTTCGTCGCAAACCGCTGATCGTCAAGAGGGGGCGGCGTCACGCCGGCCCCCTCTCACTCAGCGCAAGGCCTCAGTCGCGCCCGCGGCGCCGGTCCACGTAGTTCTTGACCTGCGCATACTCGGCACGGTCCAGACGCCCGTCATTGTCCCGGTCGACAAAGACGAAGTGAAAGGCCCGGCCGCCAGAATGTGTGCGCGAGAACTCTGCTTGGGAAACAAAGCCATCGTTGTTCAAGTCGGCTCGTTCGAAGCTCTTTGCGCTTCCAGCAAGGACCGGCCCGGCGAGCAAGGCGGCGGTCGCAGCGATCAGGATCGTCCGCATAAGTCATCCTCCGTATCTTCACTCAAGACAGCCCGAGCGGGAGCGCCCGGCGCTTCTTGCGACTTAGATGCGAAGTGATTTCGGGATTTTAGCCCCACGGACGAACACGGCTGCTTGAGCTGACCCAAACTTGAAGCCGTCCCATCTGGACACTCAGTTTTCGGTGATCAAGCCGGCTTGGCCTCGGTCTTCTTGACCCAGCGGCCACGATCGTCTTGCGCCCAATAAACAGCCGGCAACCCACCGCCCGTCGCCGACTTCCATGCCTCGCGCGCCTTGGCGACCATGGCAGGGTCGTTCCCGTCGAACATCAGGCAACACCGTTCAAAGGACGCCATTTCTTTCGGCGACGCATCCGCCCCGTCGACCAGAAAAAGCAGCTGCGGCGCATTGGGAAGCTCGGGACCAGCGGTCAAGTAAATCGGCTGGCGCTCCGCGGGTCCGTCGCCCGCGACGCCATGCGGAAGAAAACTCTCGTCCCGATAGGTCCAAAGGAGTTTGTCGAGGGCGCCGACCCGCTCGACGGAGCCGCACCGGACAACGGCGCGCCATCCGCGCTCCAGCGTCTTCTCCAGAAGCTCTGGCAGCGCGGCCTCTAAGGGACGCATCGTGAGATGGTAGAAAATCGCTTCGCCCATTCACCCAGCCTCACCCCTGAGCCCAGAGGGCATGAAAATGGTGCAAGGGGCGCGCGCCTGAGCCGACTTCGAGGTCGTCAGCTGCGGCGATCGCACCGGCGACATAGGCCTTCGCCGCCTCCGTCGCCGCAACGATCTCTCCTTTCAACGCGAGCTGCGTCGCCAGGGTCGAGCTCAGCGTGCAGCCGCCGCCGTGAATCGGTCGGCCAGGCGAGCGCGCCCCCTCGAACCAAGTCTGCCCATTCGGGGTCGCCAGGACGTCGGGGCTTTCGGCGCCGGTCAGATGCCCGCCCTTCAGCAGCACAGCCGCAGGACCAAGCGCAAGAAGCTCCGTCGCCATCGCCGACATCTCGGCTCGATTGGAAGGCTCGGCCGCTTCCAACAAAACGGCGCCTTCCGGCAGATTGGGCGTGATCGCCGCCGCCAGAGGCAGCAACTCGGCTCTCACCGCGTCAACCGCATCCTCGGCCAACAGACGATCTCCCGAACTGGCGACCATCACCGGATCGACGACAATGTTCGGTGCGCGCACGTCGCGCAGCGCCTGAGCGACCGCGACGGCGATATCGGCGGTTGCGATCATTCCGATCTTGACGGCGTCGACCCGCACGTCTTCGAACACGGTCAGGATCTGGTCGCGCACAAAATCCGGCGGCGCCAAGTGGACGCCCTTTACTCCGCGCGTGTTTTGCGCGGTCAGCGCCGTCAAAGCCGCCATCCCATAAGCGCCGTTGGCGGCGATCGCCTTGAGGTCCGTTTGAACGCCGGCTCCCGCCGAGGGGTCGGACCCCGCGATGCTCAGCACATTCTTGATCAACGACGTTCTCCTTCGATCTCTTTGCGCAGCGCAGCCGCGGCGGCGCGCGGATCCTCCGCCGCGCATATCGCGGACACGACCGCGACCCCGTCAAGTCCCGCTCGAATGAGCTGGCGTGCATCGCCCGCGCCGAGGCCGCCGATCGCGACGGTCGGCAGCGCCGAGAACCCTTTGTAAGCCGCGGCGCCAAAAACCCCGATCGGGGCCTTGTGGTCGGTCTTCGTTGTGGTTGCGAACACCGGACCGGCGCCGATGTAATCGACGATGTCGCGCGGAACAGTGCGCGCCTGGTCAGGCGCGTCGATGGACAGACCCAAAATCCGATCGGGCCCAAGCAAATCGCGGGCGCGGCGCGGGTCGAGGTCGCCCTGCCCGACATGGGCGCCATCCGCGTCGGCGGCGATCGCCGCCTCGATGTCGTCATTCACGATCAACGGCACGCCCAAAGGCGCCAAGACGTTCTTCAGAGCCCGCGCCTGAGCGGTCAGCTCCTCGCCGGAGGCGTTCTTGTCTCTCAGTTGAACCAGCGTCACCCCGCCCGCCACAGCGTCGAGCACGGTCTCGACAACGCCGCGGGCCGCGCACTGCGCCGGATCTGTCACCAGATAGAGGCTTAGGTCGAACGACGGTTTCATCCGCCGCTCTCAATCCGAGCGCCTTGCGCCAAGCCCGCCGACGTCATCAGGTGCAGTTCATCCAGAACATGGATCGCCAGCGATCCCGGGCCGGCCGCTGTCTCGGCGGCGCGTTCACCGGCAAGCCCAAACGTTGCGAATGCAGCGACCGACGCCCGAAATGGATCAACGCCCGCTCCCAAAAAAGCGCCGCATATCGCCGAAAGCGCACACCCCAATGCGGTCACCTTGGACATCAGAGGATGCCCGTTGGAAACGCGCGCGGCAGCGACGCCGTCGGTGAGGAAATCCACCGCCCCGGAGACGGCGACGGTCCCGCCGGTTCGCCGCGCCAGATCGCGCGCGGTGGCCTCCGCCGCGGAAACCGGATCTCCGGCCTGGGTTCCGCGCCCAGACCCCGCCCCGCCAAACGCCAGGATCTCTGACGCGTTCCCGCGGACCAGCGTGGGGCGCAGCGCAAGCATTTCTTGCGCGATCTCGGTCCGAAAGGAGGTGGCGAAATGCGCCACCGGATCCAAGACCCACGGTCGCCCGTTCTCTTGCGCCGCGGCGATCGCGATCCGCATTGCCGGAACAGTCGCTGGCTGCAGGGTGCCAAGATTGATCACCAGCGCCTGGGCCGCCATCGCAAACTCGCGCGCTTCAAGCTCCGCGCTCGACATGACGGGCACAGCGCCGATCGCCAGCAACGCGTTGGCGCTCGGGGTCGCGGCCACCGTATTCGTGATGTTGTGAACCAGCGGCTTCGCCGCCCGCAGTCTATCAAGCTCTTCGGCCAGCTCGCGCGGATCGGTCTTCAGATCGCGGGTCATGGCGATCCCTTGCCTGAGCCCACGGCGACGGCCGGCGGCCGGGACAGCGTCGCCGTCAGGCCTTTCAACATATGAAGCGCCGTCGCCAGTTGATCGCGCGAGACATACTCGTCGGCTTTATGCGCCTGTTCGATCGACCCAGGTCCACACACGACGGTCGAGATCCCAAGCTGATCGAAAAGACCCGCTTCTGTTCCAAAGGAAACCACGTCGGACCCGTTCGCGCCGGTCAGCTTCGCAACGATCTCCTGAGCCTCCGAAGACGGCGCCGGCGCAAGACCAACCACTTCGCCAATGATCTCGGTTTCGATGTCCGCGTCCGGAAAAACGGCGCGCATCGCCGGGAGCAAGACCTTCTCCGCATAAGCGTTGATTTCATCTTTTACGAAGTCGGCGTCGCCGTCCTGGACTGGGCGCATCTCCCACCGCAGCTCCGCTTCGCCAGGTATGACGTTGTGCGCCACCCCACCCGACAGACGACCGACCTGCAGCGTCGTCCAGGGAGGATCGAACCGCGAGTCCGCCGGCGCACGGGCCTTGAGGTCCTCCCGGATCTCCATCAAGCGCGCCACATAGCGGACCGCGTGCTCGACGGCGTTGACGCCCAGCGCCGGAAGCGAGCCGTGTCCCTCCAAACCTTTGAAACGAACGGTGTACTCGTAGCATCCCTTATGACCGTCGATGACGCGCATCTCGGTCGGCTCTCCCACGATGCAAACCGAAGGACGGAACGGGAGCGCGTCGATTTTCGGCATCATGTCCCGGGCGCCAAGGCAGCCGGTTTCCTCATCATGGGTGAACGCGAAATGCACTGGTCGCTGAAGGTCCGCCGCGGCGTAGTCATGGGCCGCCGCCAAGGTCGCCGCGACGAAGCCCTTCATGTCGCAACTGCCGCGTCCATAAAGGCGCTCGTGTCGCTCGACCAAGGTGAACGGATCGCTCGACCAGTCCTGATCGTCCACCGGCACCACGTCCGTGTGCCCTGACAGAACGATCCCGCCGTCGATCTCTGGTCCCAGAGTAGCGAAGAGATTCGCCTTGTCGCCGGCGTCGTTCCGCCAGACCAGCGTTTTCGCGCCGAGCTTGGCGAGAGCGGCCTCGAGATACGCGATGATTTCAAGGTTTCCGTCCCGCGACACCGTCGGAAACGCGATCAGATCGCGCAGGTGTTCGACAGTGACGTCGAGGGAACTCATGAGAGCAGACTCCTGCCAGCAGACTCATCGGAGCCGCCTCTCGGAGGCGAACTCCCGAACACGAAACGTTATCCGAGCATCATCCCTCGAACTCGCTCTCAACCAGACGAACCAACGTCGCGACGCCCCAGCCAGACGGACCTTTGGGGAACAGGGCGCCGCTCTCCTTCGGCAAACACACGCCGGCAATATCGATATGCGCCCACGGCGTCGGACCATCGTCGCCGTCCTCGACAAAGCGCTGTAGAAACTGCGCTGCGGTGATCGAGCCAGCGGCGCGTCCGCCGACGTTCTTCATGTCCGCAAGACGAGACTTCAACATCTTGTCGTAAGCGTCCCCCAGAGGAAGGCGCCACGTCCCCTCTCCTTCGGCGTCGGATGCCGCCGCGAGCTTCGCGGCCCAAGCGTCGTCGTTTGCGAAGAAGCCGGCCTTCTCGTGGCCCAAAGCGATGATCATCGCGCCCGTCAGCGTCGCCAAGTCCACCATCGCTCTCGGTTTTGCGTTCGCTTGCGTCCAGGTCAGCAAATCAGCAAGGACAAGGCGCCCCTCGGCATCGGTGTTGATCACCTCGATCGTCTTTCCGGACATGGAGGTCACGATGTCGCCCGGCCGCTGCGCGTCGCCGTCGGGCATGTTCTCGACCAGCCCGATCACGCCGACGACGTTGGCTTTCGACTTTCGCAGCGCGATCGCCTTCATCGCGCCGACGACCACGCCGGCGCCGCCCATGTCCATGGTCATCTCTTCCATGCCGGCGGGCGGTTTCAAGGACACGCCGCCCGTGTCGAAGGTGACGCCCTTGCCGATCAACGCGACCGGAGAGGCGGCGGCGTCGGATGCGCCCGACCAGCGCATCACGACGACGCGGCTGTGCTTGCGGCTGCCGCGACCGACGGCGAGCAGCGCGTTCATCTTCAGCTCGGCGAGCTTGTCTTCGTCCATCACCTCGATCTCGACGCCCAGATCCGAGAGCTCGGCCGCTCGGGCAGCGAAGGTTTCCGGGGTCAAGACGTTGGCGGGCTCATTCACAAGGTCGCGCGTCGTCGAAACGCCCTCGACGACCGCCGCCAGCGGCGCATACGCGGCCTCGGCCGCGGCCAGATCGCCGGCGCCGACGCTCAACGAGCTCAAGCCGGACGGCGTCTCCTTCGACTTGTGCCGCTGAAAACCATAAGCGCGAAGGGCGGCGCCCATCGCAAACTCAGCCGCGAGCTCGGCTGGAAACGCTTCAGCGCACAGATGCGCGGCGCCGGCTTTCGAGCCCATCAGCTTGGCGGCGATGCGTCCGCCCATTGGACGCGCTTCAACGGCTTCGAGCTTGTCGCGCCCGCGGCAGACCAGCAAGAGCCTGTCCGCTTTCATCCCGTGCGGGGCGACGAGTTCGACCATCTCGCCGCGCTCGCTTTTCGCGGTGTTCAACGCTCGACGCACCTGGCCTTCGGTCGCCTGATCCGCTTTCTCGGCGGCGGCGCCCAACAAGATCTCGCCCGTATCGTCCGCACCACGCCAAAATGCGACGATCGTGCCCTCGCGCTCGACAAGGTCGTCAATCGGCGATGCATCGAAGCGCACTTCCAGGGAACGCGTGGAAAGGGTCATTGACTACTCCTGTTGAGACCGTTGACGCGGCGACGCCGCCCGCAAGTATGCCGAGTTATCGCGCAATGCAGCTATTTTCCAGTGACTCCGCGTGTTTCGATCCGACGCACATCGTCGAGAAGCACAATCTCTTTACGTTCACCGACTTGCAGGTCCGCCCGCGCAGCCCTATTGGAAACTCTCGGAATATTGAACGCACGGAGCCTGAAATGCTCGAGCTGTTACGCTCTGCGGTGAAATCATGGGTGGCGAAACTCCTGCTGGGCCTGCTGGTTCTCAGTTTCGCCGCGTGGGGCGTCGGCGACATGTTCAGCGGTCGGGTCTCGTCCGTCGCGGCCACGGTCGACGGTGAAGACATCACGACGGTCGAGTTCCGACGCGAATTCGACGAGACGCTTCGTCAGCTCCAAGGGTTGGATGTCATGCAGGCCAGCGCGATGGGGCTTCCGCAGATCGTTTTGACCCAGCTCGCGCTGGATAAAGCGCTCGACCAGGAAGCCCGGTCTTTGGGCGTCGCGGCCTCTGATCAACAGGTGTTCGACGCAATCCGCGATCAGCCGGCGTTTCTGAACGTCGCGGGCCAGTTTGACGAGGACGCGTATCGCGCCGCCTTGCGTTTCAACGGCATGCGGCCCGCGGACTTTGAGGAGCAGATCCGCGGCGAGATCGCCCGCGGCGAGCTTCAGCAAGCGGTCGCCGCCGGCGCTTCCGCCCCGCGCAGCGCCCAAGAGGCGATCTGGAAGCGTCTGAATGAACGCCGCAATCTGCAGTATCTGGTTATCGACGAGGGCGCGCTGTCCGAGCCGGCCGCGCCGACAGAGGCGGAACTGACTGCGTTCCATCAAGACAATGCGGCGCGTTTCTCGTCTCCTGAATATCGGCAGATCTCGTATCTTTGGCTCCGCCCCGAGGATCTCGCCAGCGGTGAGACGGTGACCGACGACGACGCGCGCGCGATGTATGAAGAGCGCGCGGACCTTTACCAAAGCCCCGAACGCCGCAACCTCGAGCAAATCGTCTTTGACGATGAAGCCAGCGCTCAAGCGGCCCTGTCCCGCATAGAGGCGGGCGAGAGCTTCGAGAAGATCGCGTCGGAACGCGGACTGTCGGCGGCCGACATCGCGTTGGGCTACGTGGCGAGAGAGAACGCTCCGGCGGATCTGGTCGACGCGGCCTTTGGTCTGAAGACCGACGGCGTGGTGGGTCCGGTCGAGACGGCGTTTGGATGGACGCTCGTAAATCTCAGAGGCTTGATCGAGGCCGAAGTGACCCCGTTTGAGGAGGCGCTCGAAGAGCTCAAGCGCGAAGTCGCGTTGGACCGGGCCCGAGACGCGCTGCCGGACCTCGCCAACGCCGTGGAGGATCTCAGAGCCGCCGGCGCGACGTTGGTCGAGGTCGGCGAGAAGGAAAACGCCACCTCAGGCATCGTGATCGTGGATCGCGACGGTTACGACCAATCGGGCGCCCGCGTTCAGAACCTGCCCCCGGATCCCGGCTTTCTCGACCGGGTCTTCTCAACGGAGATCGGCGACGAGATGGATCTGGCTGACGCAGCGGATGGCGGGTTCTTCGCGATGATCGTCGAAGAAGTGATCCCGACGGCCCTGCGCCCAATCGACACCGTCCGAGACCGGGTTGAAGCCGCCTACGCCGCCCAAGCCCGGCGCGACGCCCTGGGGCGGACCGCGCAAGACGCTGTCGAGGCGCTGGCGACAGGCGGGGATCTTGCGACCCTGGCGGATGAGTTCGGCGCGGACCTGGCGACCATCGAGAGCTTAGGCCGAAACGACGCTCGACCTGAGTTTCCAGCGCCTGCCGTCGAGGCTGCGTTCGACGTTCAAGAGGGGCAGGCGTTCGAGCGCCCAACCGACGGCGGCCGTCAACGCGTCATCGCCGTCGTGACAGACGTCATCGAGGCCGACCTGAGCGCAGGCGCCGCCGAGATCGAGTTGCTGCAAGAACAGGCGAGCGGAGCCATTGCGCTGGACCTGCTGGAGATCTTTCGCCGCGCGGCTCTCGAACAGCGCGAGGTCGAGACCAACCAGACCGCAGTCTCCTATTCGCTTGGTTTGACCACGGATGGTCAACCGCATAGCGGAATGGGCGGTTTCTAACTTCTAGCGTCCAGCTCCGAGGCGACGGCGTCGCAGCGTCAGGGCGGAGGCGGTAAAGATCGTTTCGAGTTCGCCTCCCACCCGCTAAGAGATCCGCCGGCGCATAAGGTTCGGCGGGCAGCGAGATGCAGCCCGTCCCGAGAAGGTCTGCGAAAGGAATGAAAATGGAGATCTTTCCGGACTTTCAGGCGTTCAAGACCGCCTTCGACGCCGGAGAGCCGCAAGTTCTTTGGACCAGAGCGCCAGCGGATCTGGAGACCCCCGTCTCACTCATGCTCAAGCTGACCCAGGCGGGCGGCGACAGCTTTTTGCTGGAGTCCGTCACCGGCGGCGAGGCGCGCGGTCGATTCTCGATCATCGGATGGAAACCCGACCTGATCTGGCGTTGCCAGGCCGGAAACGGACGCGACGGCGGAACAGCGGAGGTCAACCGCTCCGCCTCCTATGATCGCAGCGCGTTCGAACCCCATGGCGACGGCGCCCTCGCCTCGCTGCGCGAGATTATCGCAGAAAGCGCGATCGAGTTGCCGGCAGACCTTCCGCCCAGCGCCGCTGGGCTGTTCGGGTATCTGGGCTACGACATGGTGCGTCTCGTGGAGAAGCTGCCCGAACCCAATCCAGATCGCCTGGGATTGCCCGATGCGATTCTGATGCGCCCGTCGGTCGTGGCCGTTGTCGACAATGCGTTCGACACAGTCACCCTCGTCGCCCCGGCCCGCCCGACCGCGGACCTTTCCGCGCGCGAAGCATATGGACGCGCCGCCGAAAGGCTGTCCGACGCGATCGCCAATCTCGATCGTCCGCTGCCAGGCGCCCACAGTCTGGGCGGCGCCGCGCCGACGGTCGCGCCGGTATCGAACACCGACCCGGACGACTATCGCGACAAGGTCGAACGCGCGAAGGAGTACATTCGCGCCGGGGACATCTTCCAGGTTGTGCCGTCGCAGCGCTGGAGCTTCGACTTCGATCTGCCCCCGTTCGCGCTCTACCGCGCTCTGCGGCGGACCAACCCCTCTCCTTACATGTTCTTCTTCAACCTCGCCGAACCAGAGGACGGCGAGGGGTGTGGGTCGTTCCAGATCGCCGGGGCCAGCCCTGAGATCCTCGTGCGCGTTCGCAAGGAACCAAACCCCGATGGCGGCGCGCCGATCCAGAAAGTCACCCTACGCCCCATTGCAGGCACGCGTATGCGGGGCGGGACGCCGGACGAGGACGCTGCGCTCGAGGCCGACCTTCTCGCGGATCCGAAAGAGCTCGCCGAGCACCTCATGCTGCTGGACCTCGGCCGAAACGACGTCGGTCGCGTCGCCAAGATCGGCACCGTCGACCCAAACGAGCAGTTCACCATCGAGCGCTACAGCCATGTCATGCACATCGTCTCGAATGTCGAAGGAGAGCTCTCCGACGATCATGACGCGCTCTCGGCCCTTCTCGCCGGGATGCCGGCGGGCACCGTGTCGGGCGCGCCCAAGATCCGGGCGATGGAGATCATCGACGAGCTGGAGGCCGACAAACGCGGCGTCTACGCCGGCGGCGTCGGGTTCTTTTCCGCCTCGGGCGATATGGACACCTGCATCGCCTTGCGCACCGCCGTCTTGAAGGACGGCAAAGTCTACGTGCAAGCGGGAGGCGGCGTCGTCTATGACAGCGACCCAGAGGCCGAGCTGCAGGAAACGATCAACAAATCCAAGGCTCTGATCCGAGCGGCGGAAGAGGCCGGGCGCTTCGCCGCAAAAGGGAACCGTTAGGGGCCTCAGCCGCAGACCGCCAGGGCGAGCGAACTAAAGCGCGAAGAAGATCAGCTGTTTGCCGTCCTTCAGGCTGTAACGCCCGATCAGGACGTTGTCCGGCGTCACGAAGTAATACTTGTCCGCCGACCGGTACAGCTTCGCGCACGTCTCTACCGCCGAGTTGCAGATTACATCGCCATCGATGCTCCACGCGAACTTCTCGCCGGCGCCGCCGTTGAACGTGCGCCAGATCCCAGTGTTGTCATCCTCAAAATAGATCAGATCGAGACCATTTGCGTGAGCATAGGTCTTGTTGAGAAAGAGCGGTCGAAGCTCTTCTCCGCTGAGCTGCACGGCATCCGCCGGCAAGCCCGCAGCGCGGGTCGGTCGCGGCGCGTCGAGAGACGAGATATAGCGCAAGCTCAGTTTGCAGCGGCGATCCCCCCGACGCCCCGACATGGTTGTCGTTCCGCGCCGCATGCTTCCTTGAAATTGCGATTTCTTTTCGCCGTAGGCGTCGAGCGCCGAGCGTCGAACGCTCGACTTGTAGGTTCCGTACACGCTGACGCCGCCGCCCCGAACAATCGTTAGCTCGTTACGGCTCCAACGATCGGCGCCAAGGTCGAGGCCGAATTCGCCGCGACCGCCAATGATATCGATCCAATATCCCTCTTCGTAGCCGGGAGAACCCTCCGAGCGCTCGCAATTGAGAAATCCTTCATACCGGCCGTCCCAATCGGATGTGAGCGCGCTCAGTCCGGTCACGCCGCCGCCGCCCAACTGCCCGGCCTCCCCCTGGAAAGTGGCCACCCGGGTCAGCGAGCTGGTCTCCCAAGGCGTTTGCTCGCCTTGGGTTTTGGCGCGAACGATGTTGCGTACCGCGATGAACAGGTCCTCAAAGCGCAAGCCGGGCCGCCGCATCGCCTCGACCATCGCCTCGGCGTAAGGCGAATTGCCGCCGATCGGGCCGTCTTTCGCAACGGCGCCCGGCCCGGTGGAAAACGCGATCAGCGCTCCGGGAGGCGCCCGCAACTGCGAGAGGCCGGGCGTAAGCGATCTGAGCGGAGGCCCGCCGTCGACCGCCGCCCCCGTGGCGTACACGCCGCTGACCTCGTCCGCCGCTTCAAAAGGGAGGTCGCGACACGCGTCCAGCACGATCACCTTGACTTCGATCTGATCGTCCGAGAGCGCGCTCAGGAAGTCTTGAGCGCTCACCGCGTTCGTCTGGATGTCGTCCGTCGAGGCGATCTCCGCATCGGTCGGGATGAGGTAGTTGACGCCGTTCAGCTGCACCCCGTGGCCGGCGTAATAGACAAAAGCGATCCCGCCGCGCTCAGCGGCCGCGCGACCGAAAGTCGAAATACTCGTGCGCATCTCGTCGGCGGTCAGGTCGGTCAACGCGCCGCCGCTAAAGACCTCGTAACCTGCGGCGGACAAAGCGCTGGCGACAGCCCTGGCGTCGTTCGCGGGGTTTGGAAGCGCCCACACGTTTTCATACTCGCCGTTTCCGATCACCAGCGCCAGACGCGGCGCTTGAGTGGCGATAAGCGCGTTCGGCGTCTGCGCGTCGGAGTTATTCGCCCCTTGCTGCGAGCAAGCGGACAGGAGGAACAACACCGCGAGAATTGCGAGACGCCGCATCGTTTCACTCCCCCTCAAAAAACGATAGGGTCACGGTAGCATTTGACGGGTTTCGCGCAAGCTGAGCCGGAGGGGAGAAGATAATGCGTACGATCACACTTTTTCTGCTGGCCCTGCTCTTGGGCTCGCCCGCTGCGCACGCTGCGACGATCACCTACGACCTGCTCAATGAGAGTCAGGCCGACGCGAGCGTTTTTTCGGCTTTCCAACGGGGCGACGCGGCGATCGTGGTCAAACCCACGACGATCGCCAGCGTTGGGCAGATCCTGACCCAATCGAAGTTGGGAGACTGGGTCAGCGCAATCAAGCGATCCCCCGGCAGACAGGCGTTTCAATGCGAACTGAAGGCGACGCGGAGTTTGTCGCGGACCCCGAAGATCCAACAGTCCTCGGTCACAAATGTCGCCCGGTCCAACATCGCGGAACGCACGCTCTATGCGGCGAGCTACAATGCGTATCTGTTCTCAACCAAGGCCGACAGCGGCGGTCAGCGCGTCGTAAGCCTTCTTTTCGCGCGCGAGAACGAGACGCCGATGGGCTGTGAAGAGGCCTTCCCTCGGACCCGGTAACCGGTCCAACTGTGATCGCCTTCAAAACGTAGCGCGAGCCCGCAAGATGCCGAAACAACGCAAAGCGATCATCACCTGCGCCGTCACGGGCGCTATTCATACGCCCTCCATGTCGCCGCATCTGCCCGCGACGCCCGACGAAATCGCGGCTCAAGCGATCGAGGCGGCGGAGGCTGGCGCCGCGATCCTGCATCTGCACGCCAGGGATCCCGAGGACGGCCGCCCGACGCAGGACCCGGAGGCCTTTCGCCTCTTCCTGCCAAGGGTGAAGCAGTCGACCGACGCCGTCTTGAATCTGACCTCCGGCGGCAGCCCGCACATGACAGTCGAAGAGCGGATGAAGCCAGCCGCGACCTTCAAGCCCGAAGTCGCTTCGCTCAACATGGGCTCAATGAATTTTGGCCTCTACCCGATGCTGAACCGGTTCAGGGAGTTCAAGCACGACTGGGAAGTTGAGCATCTCGAGAAGAGCCGCGATCTGGTGTTCAAGAACACCTTCCAGGACATCGAAACGATCCTGACGATCGGGAACTCGAACGGCACGCGGTTCGAATACGAGTGCTACGACACCTCGCATCTCTACACGCTGGCGCATTTCCTGGAACGCGGCCTGGCGAAACCACCGCTCTTTGTGCAGACGGTCTTTGGGTTGCTCGGCGGCATCGGCCCGCACCCGGAAGATCTCGCGCATATGAAACGCACGGCCGACCGGCTGTTCGGCGATCAGTGGCGCTGGTCGATCCTTGGCGCGGGCCGGCATCAGATCCCGCTGGCCTCGATCGGCGCGGCGCAAGGCGCCAACGTGCGCGTCGGCCTTGAGGACAGCCTGTGGCTCTCGCCCGGTCTGCTGGCGGAGTCGAACGCCCAACAGGTGCGCAAGATCCGGCAGGTTCTTGAAGGACTGTCGATCGAGGTCGCGACGCCTGACGAGGCGCGCGCGATGCTGGAGCTCAAAGGCGGTGATCAGGTGGCGTTCTAGTGTCGCCGATTAAGATTACGGCGCTCACGCTGTTGGCGTTGACGGCGTTTGCGGCGAACTCGTTGCTCAACCGGGCGGCGCTGGCGACCGGGGAGATCGACCCAGGCGCCTTCACCGTCATCCGCATCGTCTCTGGGGCCGTGATGCTGGCGGCGCTGGTCGCGTTGAGCGGCGGGGCGTCGCGGCTGGCGCCTTCAGGCTCGCTGCTCTCAGCGCTGTCCCTTTTGGCCTACGCGGTGTTTTTCTCCTACGCCTATCTTAGCCTTGAAGCCGGGCTGGGCGCGCTGCTGCTGTTCGGAGCAGTTCAGATCACCATGATTTCTGTCGGGGTCGCCCGTGGCGAGCGGCCAAAGCCGTTGCGCTGGGCCGGCATTGCCGCCGCCTGTGCGGGCTTTGTCGCCCTCGTCGCGCCGGGCGACGCCGCGCCAGACCCCTTCGGCGCTGTTCTGATGACGGTCGCAGGCGCCGCCTGGGGCGTCTACTCGCTGCGGGGAGCCGGCGGCAAGCCGCCGCTGGAGGCGACGGCCGGCAACTTCCTGATCGCGACGCCGCTTGTCTTGCCCCTGCTGGCGCTGATCGACTTCGGCGCGCCGATGACGATGGCCGGCGTGCTGCTCGCCATCGCCTCCGGCGCGCTTGCGAGCGGGCTCGGCTACGCGGTCTGGTACGCCGCGCTGAAGCATCTCGAAGCAAGCGTCGCCGCCGTCTTGCAGCTTCTCGCGCCGCTGATCGCCATCGTGCTGTCGATCTTGCTGCTGGGCGAGGAAGCGACTTTGCGCATGGGCCTCGCCGCGCTCCTCATTCTGGGCGGCGTCGCCATGGCGGTGAAAGGGGGCTCGCGCCGGGCCTGACGCCTAAGCGTTCCACCCTTCGTCGTCGGGGTGGCCCCATTTGCAGAACACGCCGCCCACATACTCGACCTCTGGCGCATGAGGATCGCCTGGCGGCGTCGCCGCCTCGACCTGTTCGCGGTACGGCTCGGAGCTGTCTTCCGGAATGAAGCCGAGATGCCGGACCTTCTCGTTCGAGAAGAAGCGCTCCGGGTTGTTCGAGATCCCGTAGGCGACAGTGAACCCGATCCGCTCGGAGATGAGGCAGCGCGTCACGAGCCGCGTGAGATCGTCAAAACTCACCCAGGTCGCGAGGTGACGCCGGTCGGTTGGCTCAGGGAAACAGGAGTTGATCCGCAGACACGCGCTCTCGATTCCGAACTTGTGAAAATAGAGCTTCGCCAGATCCTCCACGAAGCACTTGGACACGCCTTACAGGCTGTCCGGGCGGTGATCGGTATCCGTGTCAGCGCCCTCTTCCCGGCGCACATAGCCCACCGCATGGATCGAGCTGGCGTAGATAATCCGCTTCACGCCATGCCGGCGCGCGGCCTCGTAAATGTTGTAGCCGCCCTTGATCGAACTCTCGAGGATCTCCTCCCACGGTTTTTCATGCGGGGCGGCGCCGAAATGGACAACCGCATCGCAGCCTTCGACCACCCTCATCATCGCGTCGAAGTCGCCAAGCTCGGCCACCATCATCTCTTCGTGCGGCCCTGCCTCGCCCATTTCGGCGCGGTCGGTCAACCGAACCGTCGAGGCCAGCGGCGCAAGACCTTTGCGAAGCACGCCCCCAAGAGAACCAGCCGCGCCGGTGATGAGCAAACGATTGAAACGGGGCATCTTTTAGTCTCCTGAAGCAAAGCGCGGCTCGCCGCCCGCGATCTCAAGGATCAGCTTGTAGCGCACGGCGTCGGCGAATGTCTCGGGGCTGTCGGCGGTGATCACGAACGAGCCCGGACCACCGACGATCTGATCCATGAACGCCTGCTCGAGGTCGTAAGCTATGGGCCGGCCTGAACAGCTCCGACACAGCACCGCCAGCCCGTTTATCGTGATGTCGGCGGCCAGGACCTGCTCGCGCGCGACATCGATCGGCGGGCCGAACCAGTTATTGGCGCTGTCGGCCGAGAAATCGATCACCCGCCGCCGTCCCTCATAGGCGTTGCTCTCGATCTGATCCTGGCCGAACAGCAGCGCCGCGCCGATGGCGTTGCGCCCATAGGCTCGGCGGGGTTGGGCGACCAGCGCCTCAGCGAAGGCCTCGGCCGAGGTGAGCCCATCGATGACCATCCAGTCGACGACGACGTCCTGCGAGGTCTCATCCGCCCATTCCACATAGGTGATTGCGATGCGCCCCATGCCCGCGTTCTGAATGGCGTCGATGACGCTCGGGTCCGTGATCGCTTGCGCGTATCCCTGCCGCTGGAATGCGATCTCGCCCGCATCGATCGAGCCCGACGCGTCCGCCATCAGCACCAACTCCAGCTCCACCGGTTCAGCCCGGAGCGACCCTGAAAGAGCAACGAGCGCCAGACAAAAGGAACCGACGAGTGACGAGACAAACCGCATGAACGCCTCCGAAGCTTCACGCGAAGCCTAGGCGGCCCGCCCGCTCCTGTCGACGCGGCATGGCTACAGTTTTCCCACCGACTGCCAGATCATGTAGACGCCGGTGAGGATCAGAGCGGTCAGAAACACCTTTAGGAAGACATCCTCCGAGACGTGCTTTCGCAAGCGTCGGCCCAGCGCCATGCCCAGAAACGCCAGCGGGGCGCACGCAGCGCTCAGAAGGGCCAAGTCGGTCGTCATGACCGCCGCAGAACTCAGGCTCAGTCCGAGACTGCTCGAGATCACGATGTAGGTTACGCCCAGCGCCTGTACGAAGACGTCTCGCGGCAAACGCAAGGCTTGGAGATACAGGATGCCCGGTACGATGAAGTTCCCGACCAGACCAAACATGATCCCGCCGCTGAGGGCCGCAGCCGGCGCCATCCACGGCTCGTGACGGCCGGGTTGAGGCAAGTCGGGAGAGGCCAGAGCCAGTACGGAATAGGTGATCAGCACCGTTCCAAGAACCGTCAGCAGCACCGCCTCGGCGACGAACACCACCAACTGACCGCCGAGCATCACCCCGACGGCGGCGGCGAGATAGAACGGCCAGAGCCGTGCGAGGATCTGTCGAAGGGCCGTCCCATCGAGCGCCTGCCACAGGTTCGCCAGAACGGCTGGGATCACGAACACCGCCAACGCATTCGCGACGCCCATCGGGGCTGCGATGATCGCCAGAACGACGACCGGCAAGCCAAGACCGATCACGCCCTTGGCGAACCCTCCGATCAGGAACGCGGCAAGCGCGAGTGCGATGATCTCAGGCGGGTAGGAAAACACGCAGAGCTACGGTCTACAGATAAATCAGCCGGCCACGGCTCATTTCGACGATCCGGTCCATGCGCTGCGCCAGCGTGATGTTATGCGTCGCAATCAGCGCCGCGAGCCCTTCGTTGCGGGCGAAGTCGATCAGCTCCTCGAAGACGATGTCAGAGGTTTCCGGGTCAAGGTTCCCGGTGGGCTCGTCGGCCAACAAAAGCCGTGGGTTGTTCGCCACCGAGCGCGCGATCGCGACGCGTTGCTGCTCGCCTCCGGACATCTCGGACGGGCGGTGCTTGACGCGCTCTGAAAGGCCAAGCTTGCCCAGGAGCTTTTCAGCGTGCGCCTCCGCATCCCGCCGGCGACGTCCCGCGATCAGCTGCGGGATGACCACATTCTCCAGCGCCGAGAACTCCGGCAACAAATGATGAAACTGATAGACAAAGCCGACCTCGCTGCGCCGCATTCCGGTGCGTTGCTTGTCGTCGAGTTTGCTGACGTCCTTGCCGCCGATGCCCACCGCGCCCTTGGTTGGGCGATCGAGCAGGCCGCAAATGTGCAGAAGCGTCGACTTGCCCGCGCCCGACGGTCCGACAAGGGCGACCACTTCGCCCGGGTAGATGTCCAGATCGACGCCGCGCAGGACGTTGAGCCACCCCCCGGCCTGCTCGTATCGACGGGTCACCCCGCGCAGGATCAACGCTGGCTGCAAAGGCGCGCCGGCCGCGACCGCGGCTTGGCTGTAGGCGGCGTCGCTGTAGCTGGCGTCACTCATAGCGCAACGCCTCCACCGGATCGAGCCGCGCCGCGCGCCAGGCTGGATAGAGCGTCGCCAGGAACGACAAGCCCAGCGCGATCGAGACGGTCATGATCACGTCCTCTGTGTGCAGTTTCGCAGGCAATTTGCTGAGGATGTAGACGTTTTCTGGGAACACGTCGCCATTGGCCAGATACGACGCCCAGTCCTGGATCACGTCGATGTTCAGGCAAAAGACCACGCCCAAAACCACGCCGGCCAAGGTTCCGACAAAGCCGATCGACGCGCCGCACATGAAAAACACGCGCATCACCGCGCCTCGGCTCAACCCCATCGTCCGCAGGATCGCGATGTCGGCGCCCTTGTCTTTGACCAGCATGATCAAGCCCGAGATGATGTTCAGCGCCGCCACTAGAATGATGAGCGTCAGGATGAGGAACATCACCGTGCGCTCGGTCTTCAGCGCGCCAAGGAAACTTCGGTTGGCCTGTTGCCAATCGCCGATCAACATCGGCCGTCCGACTGCGGCTTCGATATCCTCGCGATATCCTTCCAGCTCGTTCGGCGTCGCCACCATAACCTCGACCGCGTCGACGGTTCCGGGCTTGTTGAAATACGCCTGCGCCTCGTCGAGCGGCATGAACATGACGGCTTCGTCATACTGCGCCATGCCGACTTTGAAGATGTAGAGGACCTCGTAGTCCTTCTTCCGGGGCGCCACGCCGAACGGCGTCGACGCTCCTCGCGGGCTCAACAACGTGACGCTATCGCCCACGGTCACACCAAGTTTTCGCGCCAGCCGCGAACCGATCGCGATGCCGTCTGTCTGCCCGTAAGCGGTCAGGGAGCCCAGGCTTTCCTCAGGCGTGACCGCAACATTCTCGACGGTGAGAAGATCAGACTGGCTCAGCCCTCGGACGATCACGCCGACGCTGCCGCGAGGACCTGCGGCGAGCGCCTGACCTTCGACCAGAGGGGCTGCGCGGGTGACCCCTGGCACAGCGCGGACGCGCGACGAAACCTCTTCGTAGTCGTCGAAGTCGGGCGCTGCCGGCAGGATGGTCAGATGGCTGTTGGCCCCAACGATCTTGCTGACCAGCTCGGCCCGGAAACCGTTCATGACCGACATCACGATGATCAGCGTCGCAACGCCCAGCGCAATGCCGACGAGCGAGAAACCGGCGATGACTGAAATAAACCCTTCTTTGCGACGGGCGCGCAGATACCGCCCCGCCAGCATACGCTCCAGACGCGAAAACGGTCGCGTCGGCCGCGGCGGCTCGGGCGGGCGCCGATGCACGACGCGGGTCGGCGCCGGTGGGTTTGGCGCTTGTTGTTGCTGCGGGTTCGGATCTCGCAGGCTCGGCTGGGCGCCGCTCGCCGTTGCCGGAGCCGGCGGGGCCTGGTCCTCCTTGAGTTTCCGGCTCTCCATATGGCGCAGCATCGAACGCACAAGCGATGCGTCGCCGGGCGCTTCGAGCTTCGAGCCCGGATCTCCTGGACGTTTTGTCCGACTCGCATCGACCTTGATGCGCGTCGAGGTGCGGCCCGAGGGGAGCGTCACACGCTTGTCCCCGCCATCGCGCTGTGGCGCGTCTGCGGCGTGCGGCTCGGTCAGGCCGCGTTGCAGGTCGTCACGCAGCTTTTCAAGGCGTGCCGACGTGTCGTCAGGTTCTCCGGGATCAAAAGGATCGCCGCCCGGTCTTTGCGGTCGGTTTCCAGATCCAGACCAGTCGTCTCGATTGGACACTCGTTAGCTCCTATCCGCCCCGCTCAGGACGTTCGCACGGTTCCTCAACCGCGCGCCAAACACTTGCTGACCGTTGAGACCCAAGAAACCGACGTCACTTCACGCCCGCATAGGCCTCGACAATCCGCGCCACCGCGTCTTCGGGGCTGACTTCAGCGCTCTCGCCCGTCCGGCGCTTTGTCAACTCGACAACCCCTGTTTTCAAACCTCGCGGCCCCACCGTGACGCGCCACGGCGCGCCGATCAAATCCATCGTGGCGAACTTTGCGCCTGCCCGTTCGTCGCGATCATCGTAAAGCGGATCCCGCCCGGCCTTTCTGAGCGACGCGAATACCGTCTCGCAGACTGCATCGGTGCCGGCGTCTCCCTGTTTGAGATTGACGATCGCCGCTTCGAACGGCGCTAAAGACTCCGGCCAGATAATCCCGTTCTCGTCGTGATTGGCTTCGATCGCCGCCGCAGCCAGCCGCGAGATCCCAACGCCGTAAGACCCCATTTCGACCGGAACTTGTACGCCATCCGGCGTTTTCACGCCCGCGCCCATCGGTTAGGAGTACTTAGTGCCGAAATAGAAGATATGACCAACCTCGATCCCCCGGGCGGTCACGCGACGCTCCTCGGGCACTGCGGCTTGAAAAGCGGCCTCGTCATGGGTCTCGTCAGTCCGTGCGTACGGGCTCGTCCACCGGGTGACGATCTCCTCCAGTTGCGCACGGTCGTCGAAGTCGATCTGCATGTCGCCCAGGGAAAGATCGACGACGTCGCGATCCAGAAAGACCTCAGACTCCCCGGTGTCGGCGAGAATGAGAAACTCGTGACTGTGATCTCCGCCGATCGGACCGGTGTCCGCCTTCATCGGAACCGCCTTTAAACCCATCCGCTCGAACGTCCGGAGATACGCCACAAGCATCTGGTTATAGCAAAAAATCGCGTCCTCGCTGTTCAGCGCGAACGAGTACGCATCCTTCATCAGGAATTCGCGCGCGCGCATGACGCCAAAACGCGGCCGGATCTCATCGCGGAACTTCCATTGGATGTGATAGAGATTGAGCGGCAGCTCCTTGTACGACGTCACGCCCTTGCGGAAGATGTCTGTGATCATCTCCTCGTTGGTCGGACCGTAAAGCATGTCGCGATCGTGCCGATCCCGTATGCGGAGCATTTCCTGCCCGTAGTCGTCATACCGGCCAGACTCGCGCCACAGATCCGCCGGTTGGATCGTCGGCATCAACAACGGCAAAGCGCCCGCGCGTTGTTGTTCTTCGTGGACGATCTGCTC
>CALDSD010000061.1 GCA_937911325.1 uncultured Neomegalonema sp. | reverse complement strand
CCAGGAACGATTGCTGCTGGCGGATGATCTCTTCGCGGAAGTTCCACGGCAGGATGATCACATAGTCCGGCCTGTCCTCCATCAACACGGAGGGATCTTTGATCGGTACGCGAACCCCAGGCATGAGCTTGCCCTGCTTGTGAACATTTCGATCGACGGCATACTCGACCACTTTGCTGTTCACACCCAGATAGTTGAGCATGATCGTGCCCTTGGCCGCGGCCCCGTAAGCCGCGATGCGCTTGCCCTGGGCTTTCAGGTCGCCCAAGAGCTTGCGCGCGTCGTCGCGGAAAGCCCGGACGCGGGCGCCGAAGTCGCGATAGTACTCGAATGTATCGAGCCCGACCGCTGTCTCTTCGGCCCGGATGGCCGCTACCGCCTCGTTGGGTGTGTCGGTTTTGGTGAAGAACATCCGCAACGACCCGCCATGGATCGACAAGCGACGAATGTCATTCAGGTAGAGGCCGTGTGGGCGGAACAGCGCTTCTGCGCTGGTCACCGAGAAATAACACAGATGCTCGTGATAGATCGTGTCGAACTCGATGTGGTCGACGACGTCGCGCACATAGGGGAACTCAACGACCAGCATGCCATCATCGGCCAACAATTCCGCGAAACCGGCGACCAGGTCGTTCTGATCGGCGACATGGGCCACGACGTTGTTCGCGTGGATCAGATCCGCCCGCTTACCTTCGCTGCGCAGCTCCTTGGCGACGCGGGTCCCGAAAAAGTCGACGACGGTGTCGATCCCCTTCTCCTGCGCGGCCTTTGCTGGCTGCGAGGCCGGGTCGACGCCGAGCACCGGGATGCCCTTTTCCTTGTAGTTCTGCAGCATGTAGCCGTCGTTCGACGCGATCTCGACAACGAGACTATCGGGGCCGAGATTGCGGCGCTCGATCAGCTCCAGCGCATTCTCACGGCTGTGCTTGAGCAGATCCTCCGAGAAGGAGGAGAAGTAAACATAGTCGTCGCCGAACATTTCTTCGGCTGGACGGGTTTCGAGCAACTGCACCATGCTGGACGCGGGCGAGTACCCGACGCGCAGCGGCACGAAGCGCTCGGGCACCACGTTGGCTGGGTCGATAAGACCGTCCGAACGCGGCATCAGTCCGAGATCGAGGATCGGCAACAGTCCCTGGCGATCTGTCGCGATGCATTTTACCTGGGCTGCGTCGGCGGCGAATTGAGCGGACGCGCCTTCCGCCTCAGGCTTTGGGCGCGCAGCCTGGCCTTTCTGGGAGTGACGCAGTTCGACGTCGATGATCTCTTCGTCGATCAGCTTCATCAGGTGGCCGATGCGTTGGTAGCGCGGGCCTTCGAACTCTTCCAGAGTGAGCTTCTGCTCGAGGTAAGCGTCGTAGAGCTGCTGAGCGCCCTTCCGCGCGTCCCAAACCGGTTTGAAGTTGGGCAACACGCGCTTGATCTTGTCGCAGTTCACCCGATAGCAGCGCAGATCGGGGCCCGCGTCGTCAGCATATGTGATGCGGCAGTCGGGCACGACTTCGGCCACGATCTCAGCGAGTTCCTTGATCTGGTAGTTGTGTTCAGTCTGACCAACGTTGAACGCTTCATTCCTGATGAAGTCGACTGGCGCCTCTAGAGCGGCCAGGAAAGCACGAGAAATGTCTTCGATATGCACGATTGGACGCCAAGGCGTGCCATCGGACTTCATGTGGATCTGACCGGTCGTCACGGCCCATGCGACCAGATTGTTAAGCACCAGATCGAAACGAACCCGAGGGCTGAGACCGTAGGCGGTGGCCGAGCGCAGGAACGTTGGGCAGAACTCGTCCGTCGCAAGTTTCGCCAGTTCCTGCTCTGATTTGACTTTGGACTCGCCATAAGGCGTGACCGGGTTCAACGCGCCGGTTTCATCGATGAAATCGTCGCCGGCAGAGCCGTAGTTCGAACAGGAGGAAGAGAAGATAAAGCGTTCAACACCGGCCGTGCGAGCCATTTTGGCAAGATGCACCGTGCCCTCGGTGTTGATCGAGAAGGTCGTCTCGGGCCGGAAATTGCCCAACGGGTCGTTCGAAAGGCCCGCGAGGTGCAGCACCGCGTCAAAGCCGAGCAGATCGGAAACCTCGACGTCCCGAATATCCTTCAGGATGGTCGGGATCTCGGGGACATCCCCTCCAGGGGCGAAGGTGCAGCGCTCAAAGATGTCGCTATCCAGGCCGGTGACCTCATGTCCCGCCGCCTGGAGCATCGGGGTGAGAACCGGGCCGATATAGCCACGATGGCCAGTCAGCAAAACGCGCATTAGTCTACTTCTCCCAAGACGCCCAAGGGCGTTCGCCGCTATCCCAAAGTTTTTCCAGGTTGTGTTTGTCGCGCAGCGTATCCATCGCGGCCCAGAAGCCCTCGTGCCGGTACGCCATTAGCTGGCCGTCCTCCGCGAGGCGCGTCATTGGCGCGTGCTCGAACATCACCATGTCGCCGTCGATGTAGTCGAAGACGCCTGGCTCCAAGACGAAGAACGCGCCGTTGATCCATCCCTCTGCGGTCTGCGGCTTCTCTTCAAAAGCCGTGACCATGTCGCCGTCGAACCTCATGTGACCATAGCGCGCCGGTGGACGAACAGCCGTTACGGTGGCGAGCTTTCCGTGACTCCGGTGGAACTTCAGCAGGGCGTCGATGTCGATGTCAGAGACGCCGTCGCCCCAGGTCAGCATGAATGTTTCGTTCCCGATAGCCGGCTGAAGACGTTTGACGCGCCCGCCCGTCAATGTCTCCATCCCAGTTTCGACCAGGTCGATGTTCCAGTTTGGATGCGGTTGCCGCAGATGCTGGACAACCTGGGGGTGATCGCCGTTGCCGACCTTGACCGTCAGGTCGCCAGTCAGCGTGCTGTAATCGGCAAAGTATTTCTTGATCTGCTCGCCCTTATACCCCAGCGCGACCGCGAAGTCGTTCAGGCCATACTGCGAATAAATCATCATGATGTGCCAAAGGATCGGACGACCGCCGATTTCGACCATCGGTTTTGGCCGGACGCTTGTTTCTTCGGCTAGGCGCGTGCCTTTCCCGCCTGCGAGTATCGCAACTTTCATCCTGTTGCCCCACTATCGAAAGAAATTCCGCCTGGTGTTATGCATCTCCGGCGCCCCCCCCCCCGTCGGCGGCGCAATTCCGTTCGGCGCGCCAAGCGCAGTTCTCATCGCAATTTGTGGCGAATACCTTTTTTGCGCTTCGTCTTCCGCTGCGTGTCGTCGGCGGCCGTTTTAGGTGGCGACGCCGGCTCCAACGGGCGCGTTGCGCCGTGACGTGTCGGGATGGTCCGCCGTGGTTGATTTGATCTCTGGCTCGGTCGTGCCGCAGCGGCCGCGTCATCCCGGCCGATCATCCAGGCGCCCGAACCGATCAGAAACAACAGGACCACGAAACTGGCCTTCCAAAGATGGACGGTGCAGATAGCCAGCGAAATGCCGGCAAGAGTAAAGAGCAGCGCGCGTTGGCAATTGACGAAACCTGGCTCATCGCTCTTCGACTTCGCGACGCCCCATGCGATCAGCGCCATCGCGACAACGAGGGCGATCAGGGCTGGCAGACCGTATCGCATCGCCGTCACGAGCCAGAAATTGTCCACCGACGACAGCAACCATTCCGGCCGAACCCAGTCATTCCGACCGATCCCGAAAACCGGGTGTCGCTCGACCTCAGCGGTGCCGTAAGTCCAGATGTGGAGGCGGGTCCACGCATTGTGGGAGTTGAACGTCAGATAGCCGATGAAGATCTGGACCGGCGAGCGGTTTGCGATGATGTCCAGCGTCACGTAGACAGCCGTGACCCCGCCCACAAGCAGCTTCCAACGCGAGGGGATACCTTTCGTAAGGCGCTCCCACGCTAGCAAACCTATCTGGAACGCGATGACGATATAGGCGCCGACCGACAGGGAAAAGAAGGTGACAAGCCCGGCAATGCCGGCGCTAACCTGACGCCGAAAGAGCCCCGCGCCGTTCCCGCCAACCAAAAGCGCCAGCATGAAGACGCTGGCGGCGAAGACGCCCAGCAGGATCGGATGTTCGAACGGTCCTTGCGCGCGCTGAAGGCCAAAGCGGGGCTCGGAGAGAATGTCGTTAATCGTTTCGAACGGGATGTCGAAGAGAACAACGATGTAGTTTTTCGAAGTGAAGGCTTCGAGAATGGCGAAGGGCAGTAAAATCGCCGTCGCCGCCACAATCGTCGACACCATCACTCGGAATTGTTGCTGGTTGCGGATGAAGACCCGCGCGAGCAAGTAAGACCCGAAGGCTTCGATCGTCAGAATGCCTGCGGGCTCGACGCTTTCCGCCACGCCATGATTGACAGTCAAGGCGAGAGCCGCCCACGCGCAGTAGAGCGCGATGAAAAGATCTGCGGCGATGATGCGGCCAGCCTTGCCGCTCAGCCATGCGAAGACGAGCGGGATGAACGCCAGAACGAGAACCAGCCGATACGGGTTGAGTTTCACCGGGCCGAGCATGAAAACCACGGGCACGATCAGGGCGAACAGAAACAAATAGACGATCGGGCTCAGTCGGGCCGAAGCATCTGCACTCGCTTCAGATCTGCGTCGCCCGGTCGTTTCAGAATGCGACGCGAGCGAGTGATTTACGATGTCAGCCAATCGGCGCGTCCTCCCCAGCTCTGCTCCGACCTGTCTGCAAAGGTCAGGCCGCGATCGATCGAACCGGCAGTCGTTAGGTCACACACAACGATGTCTCAATCATGGCTGAAAGTGATATTGCGGTGCAACATTTGTCTTATATTGGCATGTGGTCGCGATGTCGCACGCTTCTCAGCATCGCTTGTTGCAGGCGCAGCTTTGCGGCCGCGCGCTTCCAACGGCCCGAGCAACTGGGCATGCGTCACACGCACGGAATGGATAGGTCCATCGAGTTCGGCGCCTCAAAAATCGAGGAGTTTGTCGAGCTTAGTGAACCGCGGCGGCAGGTCTTGGGCCTGCCCGACCAATATCGGCCGTACGGCGCGGGCGTCCGGCATGTGACAACAAACTTCTGCGGTGGTGAGGCTGACGCCGCCGAGTTGGGCTTCAAAGTCGGGATCGTTGCGAGAACACGTCATTTTGCGCTCCGGGAGGTCCTGCCTCGACGCGCGCGCGGTTTCCGGGCGTCCGTATCGCAGCGGTCGCGGCTGGCCCAAGGTCCTTAGGGGGGGGGCTGAGACAAGTCCCGTTGGCGGGTCAGGCTCAACGGATCGCAGTTTCCGGAAGCGTTGGCCTGCGAGCGGTTCCTCGGAAATGATCTACGCTGCAAACAAAGACGTATAGGTATTGAACTTTGTAATCGCGCGGCTCGTTTCTTCCGTCGCGCGTGGAGAATTCGTTTGTTTCATCGCGCGCCAAAACAGTCGGGCGGTTCACGAAACTGGGCAGGGTGGTGCGTATGGCCGAGCCAAATGGAACCCTCGTGTGGTTCCGCCGCGATCTCCGGCTGGGCGATCACGAGGCTCTGTCAGCGGCTTGCGCGCGACGAGAGCCGGTGATCCCGGTGTTCGTGCTTGATCCTGTGCTCGAAGATATGGGCGGCGCCGCTGCGCAGTGGCGCTGGTCCATTGGGCTTGACCGGCTTTCGCTGTCGTTGCGAGCCGCAGGTTCTCGACTGATTATCCGTCGGGGTGAGGCGCTCGAAACGCTCAAGAAACTCGCAGCCGAGACGGGAGCGCGCAGGATCCACTGGTCTCGGCTCTATGATCCGGAGTCGATCGAACGGGACACGGCGGTCAAATCCGGATTGAAGGCGGCGGGTCTCGAGGCGGAAAGCTTCGAGGGGCATCTGCTTCATGAGCCGTTCAAGCTGAAGACCAAAACCGGTGGGTACTTCAAGGTTTACACGCCGTTCTGGCGAGCGTGTCTTGCGGCGAACGCGCCGGAGCAACCCCTGCCGGCTCCGGCAAAGATCCCCGCGCCTGAGACGTGGCCCGCTTCCGATACGGTCGAAAGCCTTGGGTTAGAGCGTGCGATGAACCGAGGCGCCGCCGTCGTTAAGGACTTTGCGCGTGTCGGCGAGACCGCGGCGCGGGACCGCTTGGACGCCTTCATCGACGCGTCGGTGGCCAGCTATCACGACGATCGGGACCGCACCGATCGTGATGGCACTTCGAAGCTCTCGGAGAACCTTGCTCTTGGCGAGCTTTCTCCTCGCGCGGCCTGGCATGCGGCTGAAGCGGCGGCCGCTCGCGATCCCAAAGCTGCAGCCGGCGCAGAGGTCTTCCGCAAAGAACTCGTGTGGCGCGATTTCGCCTGGCACCTCCTTTACCACACGCCCCACATCGCAACGCAAAACTGGCGGGATCAGTGGGACGCTTTTCCGTGGCGCGCCGACAATGATGACGCCGAGGCGTGGCGGCGAGGCCGCACTGGCCAGCCTTTTATCGACGCCGCCATGCGCGAGCTCTACGTCACCGGAACAATGCACAACCGGACCCGCATGCTGACAGCGAGCTTTCTCACCAAACATCTGATGACGGACTGGCGCGTCGGCGAGGCCTGGTTTCGCGACTGTCTGATCGATTGGGATCCCGCGTCGAACGCCATGGGCTGGCAATGGGCCGCCGGGTCCGGTCCTGACGCCGCCCCTTTTTTCCGGATCTTCAACCCCGAGACGCAGAGCGCGAAGTTCGACCCCGCGGGAGACTATGTAAACCGTTGGCTGCCCGAATACGCCGCGTCGGACCTGTCGCGTTCAGCGCATCACGACGGCTTGAAGTTCTTTGACGCATGTCCGCGCAGCTGGTCGATGTCGTCCCAAGACGCCTACCCGGATCTAATCATTTCGCTCGCCAGCGGCCGTCAGCGCGCGCTAAACGCGTATGCCGATATTGCGAAGCAAAGCCCCTCCAAACCTATCGTTTCTAAGGAAATCATATCGTGAAAATTGCATTAGTTGGGTCGGGTGTTTCCGGCCTGGGGGCGGCGCTTGCGCTCTCGGAAACCCATGACGTCCAGCTTTTTGAGAAAGACGCGCGTTTCGGAGGGCACGCCAACACGGTCGATATCGACCATACGGGCGCGCGCATCGCGGTGGACACCGGGTTTATTGTTTTCAACGACAAGAACTACCCCAACCTATGCGGACTGTTCGACCACCTCGACGTCCCGTCGGAGAACTCCAACATGTCTTTCGCCGTCAGCTTGCGGAATGGCGCTTTGGAGTACGGGTGCGGCAGCCTCGATCAGGTGTTTGCTCAGAGATGGCGGGTCGTCGATCCAGGCCATTTGCGCGCGTTCCGAGATGTGATGCGCTTCAACCAGATCGCACCCAAAGAACTTGCAACGGGCGAGATCAACGGTTGGACCCTTGGCGATTGGATGAAGGATCGCGGGTTCAGCCGGAAGTTCCGAGAAAATTTCCTGTTGGCGATGGGCGGCGCGATTTGGTCGACGTCTCCGTCCAAGATCGAGAGCTTTCCCGCCCGCGCCTTCGTGCAGTTTTTCAAGAACCACGAACTGATGTCGGGGTTCGGACTTCAGATCCAGTGGCGGACGGTGACAGGGGGCTCACGCGAATACGTGCAGCGCGTCCTGCAAAAGCTCGGCCCGCGCGCCCAGGCCGGGGTCGGCGTCGACGCGGTGACGCGTTTGACCAACGGTCAGGTGAAGCTGAAGCTGAGCGACGGATCCGAAGCGCTGTTTGATCAGGTTGTGTTGGCCACGCATCCCGATCAGTCGCTCAAACTGCTGATCGACGCGGATGTCGACGAGTTCGAAGTCCTATCGTCCGTGCGATACTCCGACAATGTCGCCGTCCTTCACCGCGACCCGGGCCTGATGCCCAAGCGCAGGAAGGTTTGGTCAAGCTGGAATGTGATCTCGGAGGCGGGTTCCGAGCAGCAGCCGGCGTCGGTCACGTACTGGATGAACCGTCTGCAGAACCTCGATGCGACGCGCGATGTGTTCGTGTCGCTGAACCCGGTTCGCGAGCCTGACCCGGACCTGGTTTTCGGTCGATACAATTACGCGCATCCGCTCTACGATCAGGCGGCGTTCGACGCTCAGACGTCGATCGAGCGACTGCAAGGCCGACGGGGCGTTTGGTACGCAGGCGCATGGCTTGGCTGGGGCTTTCACGAGGACGGTTTGAAGAGCGCCTTGCGCGTCACCGAGGCGCTTGGCGCCCGACCGACCTGGGCGCGCGACACGGGCGCGCCTTTGAGGCCCGACGTCGCGATCGCAGCGGAGTAGGCGACGAGCATGTCGGCATCGACACATCCTCCGGAAACTCTTGGGCCGTTTGAGCCCCGGATGTTCGTGGGCGACGTGATGCATCTGCGGTTACGCCCCAAACGGCATCAGTTCCGCTACGGCGTGTTTTGCGTCTGGCTGGACGTCGACCGGCTTGAGGAGACGGCCAAGAAACTCCGGCTGTTCTCGATCGACAGGTTTGGGCTCGCCTCTTTCGCGCGTCGAGATCACGGGCCGCGTGACGGCTCTGATCTACGGCCCTGGGTCGAGGCGCGGCTTGCGAAAGCCGGGTTGGCGAAGCCGGACCGGATCATGCTGCTCTGTTTTCCGAGGATACTCGGCTATGTCTTCAATCCGCTCTCGGTCTACTACTGTTATGACGCAGCCGGATCGCTGACATCCGTCGTTTATCAGGTCAGCAACACGTTCGGCGACCAGCACCCCTATGTCATCAAGGTGGCCGAGAACGCGGACGGCGCCGCGCGCCACGATCAGGCGAAAGAGTTCTTCGTTTCGCCATTCATCGACATGGACAAGACCTATCGTTTCACGATCCGGCCGCCGGATTCGCGTCTGGCGGTCCGCATCAAGGAAAGCGACGCCGCTGGCGAGTATTTGATAGCGACATGGAATGGCGATGCGGAGCCGTTGAACGATCGCCGCCTGGCCTGGCGGTTTGCGACACACCCGCTGATGACGCTCAAGGTCATCGTTGGCATCCACTGGGAAGCCTTGCGGCTGTTTTTGAAAGGCGTTCGGTTCCTCGGCCATCCGGGCGCAGGCAATGTGGTTAAGCGTCGAGACGACGTGGCGTCAGATATTGTCCCAGGCGAGTAAATCTGTCTCATAAAGGTGCAGTCATGAAGGTCACGGACGCGAGCCCGGACAACGCATTGGAGATGACCTTGGCGCAATCGCCGAGTGAAAACATATTCACGACAACCGAGGGGCAGCGCGACCTACCCGCGCTGTTCCCCCGCATATTCGACATCATCTCGCGGATAGAGGTCGGCGCGCTGGAGTTCGAACTGCCCGATGGCCGGGTGTTTCGGGCGCAAGGCGCGACGCCGGGGCAGACCGGGCGGATGATCGTCCACCGTCCAAAGATGTTCTGGAGAATGGCCACTGGCGCCGAGCTCGGGTTCGCGGAATCCTATCTCGACGGCGACTGGAGCACTCCGGATTTGCAGGCGGTGCTCGACGTGGCGATTGAAAACAACAAGGCGGTTGCGCGCGGCTTACCCAAGAGCCGTTGGATCGCGGCGTTTGAGAGCCTCCAGCATTGGCTGAACCGGAATACTCGACGCCAGGCGCGCAAGAACATCGAGGCGCATTACGATCTCGGCAATCAGTTCTACGGCAAATGGCTCGATCCTTCGATGACCTACTCCGCCGGGCTGTTTGAAGAACCGGGCGAGAGCCTCGAGGACGCGCAGCGCAACAAGTACCGGTCGATCTGCGATCGCATGGGTCTGCGTCAGGGCGATCATGTGCTTGAGGTCGGCTGCGGTTGGGGCGGCTTCGCCGAATACGCGGCGCGCGAGCGGGGCGCCAAGGTGACCGGGCTGACGATCTCGCCCGCGCAGCTCGAGTTTGCTCAGCGTCGCATGCAGGAGCAGGGTTTGAACGAACGCGTCGAGCTTGTGCTGCGCGACTACCGTGATGAGCGCGGTCAGTATGACGGAGTCGCGTCAATCGAAATGTTCGAGGCGGTGGGCGAGAAGTATTGGCCGTCTTTCTTCGAGACGGTGCATGACCGACTGAAGCCCGGCGCACAGGCCTCGCTGCAGATCATCACCATCGCGGACGACTTGTTTGAGCGGTATCGCAATCGCGTTGACTTCATTCAGAAGTACATCTTTCCCGGCGGAATGCTGCCCAGCGTCGCTGCGCTCGAAGATCAGACGGCGCGATCAGGGCTGGAATGGGTCGACATCAAGCGTTTCGGCGAAGGCTACTCCGAGACGCTGCGGCAATGGCGGACGCGGTTTCTCGACGTCTGGGACGAGGTGCAGGCGCTGCCGTCCGACAAGGCGGCGTTCGACGAGCGATTTCGGCGAATGTGGGAGTTCTATCTCGCGATCTGCGCCGCCTGCTTCCGCGCTGGCACGACTGACGTCGTCCAACTGTCTCTCAAACGCGCTTAGCGTTCAAAGGGTGCGGTTTTCGACCCCTAATTCTGGCGCGGATCTTGTGCTATAGATCTTGGACGCCAACGGCCGGGGGGCTGATGTGATTGACGAGTATTTCCGACCAAAGCGCTGGAAAGCGGGCTTTGTCATGGGCTGCGCAGCCGCCGCCGCTGCGTTCATCACGCTGGAATGGATGGGCGCGCCGGGCCAGGACCGGGCGATGATCATACCAGCTTATGCGTTCAGCACGATGCTTGTCGGGGCGCTGATCATGCATTGGTTCGCGGCGCAGCCGAAGTTCGGATATCCGATCGCGATCTTCGGCGGCGTGCTGACGGTGGCCCTCGCGTTCATTCCGTTCTCCTTGATTATGCTTGGCCTCACGCAATGGGAGGTTCTTGGGGGCGATCTTCAGGCGCGCGCGAGCCCAACGGACATCGCGTTGGGCGTCATGGTGATCGGCCCGATCTTCGCAGCTCCGGCGCTGCTGCCGTTTGGCGTGATCGGCGGGACCTTGTGTCGGACAATGACGCTGAAGTGATTGAACAAGTCGGGCGTCCGGTTGAGTGATCCATCAAGCGGCGCGACCGCGTAACCCCGGTATGACTTTGACGAGCGATCCCAAGCCGGTCTCCACCGGGACTGCGGCGGCCTACGCCGCGCCGAATTTGGCGCTGGCGGCGCTCAATTTTCCGATATTCGTCTACCTGGCGCCGTTCTACGCCAGCGAACGCGGACTATCGCTGGAGGCGCTCGGGCTTATTTTGGTCTCGGCGCGGCTTCTCGACGCCATTTCCGATCCCTTGATGGGGATCTTGTCGGACAGATGGACGACGCGGTTCGGGCGCCGAAAGCTCTGGCTGGTTCTGTCGACGCCGCTCGTTTGTTTCACAGTCTGGCAAGCCATGGTCCCGCCGGCGGAAGTCGACGTCCTCTACGTTGCGTTCTGGTTGTCGGCCTTGACCTTGTCTTGGACCATGGCGCTCACGCCGTATCTCGCCTGGGGCGGCGAGATCGCGACAGACTACGGAGGTCGTTCGAAAGTGACCGTCTGGCGCGAGAGCGCTTTCCTTATCGGAACGCTCGCCTCCGCCGCGATCTATGCCCAAAATGGCGGCGGCGCCGACGGTCTGCGCGCCGTCGCGTTGTTCGTCGTCGTAGCGCTGCCGGTCTTCGCGGTCGTCGCAGTCTGGTGGACCCCAGAGCCACGCGACCGCTCGCGCAACCGGGTCTCCTACAGCGAAGGCCTTGCGGCGTTGAAGTCGAACGGGCCGTTTCAGCGGTTGCTGTTCGCCTATTTCGTCAACGGGGCCGCGAACGCCTTGCCCGCCGCTCTGTTCTTCTTCTTCACCGCTCAAGTCCTTGAGGCGAGCACCGCCACGGCCGCCAACTTGCTGGCGCTTTACTTTGTCTGCGCCGTTGTGGCCGCGCCTGTGTGGGGGTTTCTCGCCAAGCGCTGGTCGAAACACCGCGCCTGGTGCGTGTCGATGCTCTATTCCTGCGTGATCTTCGCGTTCGTCCCGTTTCTGGGGCCAGGCGACATCGCCGCCTTCACCGTCATCTGCGTCCTGACCGGTTTTGCGTTCGGCGCGGACATCTCGTTGCCGCAGGAGATCAAAGCAGATTTGGAGGGCGTGGATACAGCTGCGAGCGGCGCGCGGCGCAGGGGGCGCTGCGTGGAGTTGTGGGAGGTAGGCGCGGAGGCGGGCGGCGCGATCGCCGCGGGTGTGGGCCTGTATCTCCTCGGCGCTTCCGGGTTCCAAGAAGAAGGCGGGAGCGGCGAGACAGCCCTGCTGGCGTTGGCGCTGCTCTATGCGGCTGTTCCGGTTGTGCTGAAACTCCTGGCGACGGCGATGGTCTGGCGTTTCCCGATCGACGAGGCTGCGCAGGAAGATCTCCGGCGTAGGATCGCGGCTGCGGGCGCGCTGCGACCCTAGCAGCAACCCTCATTGTCGGTGACTTTGTATTACGGCGAAGCGGACCCTGTAAATTAAGGAAATGATTAATTCGCCGAGCAGAATGAATCACGATATCAAGAAGGATTGAATTATTTATTAGAATAAACTGCGAGTTAAAAAAAATCATGGATAAAGACTTTTTTTCTGAGCTGGAGCCCGCTTTATTGATTCAGAAATTGGGCCGCATTACCATAAACATCTTAAGGAAGATGGAGAGGAACGACGGTTCCTGCATTATGAGGCGCCGGTGCTAATCGAGTGGCGGCGGCGTCACTACAACGCGTTGAGGCCGCACTCTTCGCTCGAATATCGACCGCCGGCTCCCAAAGCGATTTTGCCACAACCGGCTCAAAGCGCGCTTTCAGGACGGGATGAGCAGCACGACTTTGGCGTTCGAGATAAACCCGGACCAGGTCTACGAAATCGCCGATGTGCAGATATTCGACGTAGCGTTTGAAGAAAGTGCAATTGTTGAGAAGGCGAGCGATACGTCTCTCATTGCTGGATTGTGAGCGCCGGAATGATGGGTATGTTGTGATCTATAATATCCGAACCAAGTTTAATTGCGAAAAATAACGTACTTGTTGATCATGAAATTGTAAAAAAATGCGGTGGTAATTCCACACAGTTTGGCTGCGACAGCAAATTCAGGAAACATTTGGCCAATCCATATGGTAATAGAAATGTTGATTAACATTCCAACCAGTGCACCAGCTGCAAATTTTGCAAACCGAACTAAACCTATCGTGCGCTTAAAGACGATCAGGGACGAAAGCGTGTAGTTGACTATCAAGGCAACAAAAAAAGAAAGGACTGCTGCCAGTTCAATACTGACAGAGAGTGCGAGCAATAGCGCGAAGCCCGCCAATTCGACAATAGCCGCGCTCCCGCCGGCGATCGCATAGCGGAACACGTCGATGGCGAAGAGACGTCGCCACAGCTGTTGGATCATAGTCGTCTCACCGCAGCGGCAAACTCGACAGAAAGGCCTCTGAAGTCGGAAACAATCGGAAAGCCATGGCTGGACGAGCGCGAGCTGTCCGATGCCTTCTTTGACGACCGGATAACAAACGGAGCGTCAAGCGCCAATGCGACTGCGCCATCACGCTCGACGCGATCCCCGATCACAACAACCTCAGACGCAGAGTATCCAAGAAGATCGAGAATGCGCTGAAGACCTCGGGGGTGGGGTTTCAAAGCATCTACATCGGGGTCTGTCGCTGACACCAAAGCTTCGGCTTCTAACTCGAGCGCCGCCAGTTTCTTCGCTGCAGGGTAATCGGAGAGCACCGCCAACCGTTTACCGTTTGCGCGAAGCGCAGCGAAGAGCTCCAAAGCTCCATCGACGCGCGCCGCCCTCAACAGATCAAGAGGCCGTTCCTCGATCCATGTCGAGGTGATCTCCTCGACGCGCTCGATGCTGACCCCGACGCGCTCGGCCGTCGCCTCATACAGTGGTTGCATAAAGCCCTCGGGGCTGGCCTCCGCCAAGCGCTCGCGCTCACGTCGAAACTCCCAGATCACACGCAACATCTGCAGGTCGAGCGAAGCAGCGGCATGCGCAAACATCCGTCGCGCCATCTGCAGTCGAACCGGTCCTTGGCGATAGAGGGTGCCATCGACGTCAAATACGACAGCTTTTGCCCGCGCAAGCAGGTTCGCTGCGCCTTCGACGTCAGTTGGTCCGGCGATGCCGTTTGCTAGGTCGTTCTCGGTCGACATTGGTCAGCCGTCCCCGCTAACCGGCAAAGTTATGTAGACCTGCCCGGTCAATTCTTCGAGTTGCGGCATATCGACCAAAATAGCGAAGATGAAAACTAGGCCGGTCAGCCCCGCAAGTATTACCAATGACGGCGTCTTGTAGAGATTCTCTGGCTTGCGCGCGACAGAACCAGGTTGAAGCGCAAGAGAATAGTATGCCCCGAAAAGCGCTACGACGCAGGGGAATAACAGAACGAGCTCAATGCGGTACTTGATCAGAAATATTGCCAGAAAGAAGGCGCAACACAGCGCGTAAACAAGATTGGCGACCGACAACTTGTTCTCGTCGTAGTAGGCGAACGACCGCCGATATCTCGAAAGAATTTCATTGCCGTGAGACGCAACGATGTCTCGGTATTCCGACAACCGTTTCGAGTTCATCAGGAATGCGCCGCCGAACCAGTATGACAGCAATAGGCTGCCAGGCGGAATCGTTCCGGGATCGATCATCGCCCAGCCAAGAAGAAGACGGAGCGGGTTGTTAAGCGACTCGGTCAATACATCGAGGTACGCCTTGTCCTTTGAGCGAGCGGGCTGGACATTGTAGATAACACCAGAGATCGCAAACAGGACGCTGACGACAAGAAATGTTGTGTTAACCGCTGCCGCCAGTAGCAAGCCGACGACGAGGAACGCGGCGTATTCCATGTAAACAATCGAACGATCGAGTTCTTTTTGTACTGCCGCGCGTTGAGACTTTTCGGGATGAAACTTGTCGAATTCGCGATCGAGCCACTCGTTGATTACGTAGTTCGCTGAAGCAATGCAGGTCGCGGAGACGAAGCCAACGATTAGCGTAAGCCACAACGCTCCCTCTGGCATGCCGCGCAGCAGTATCGCCAGTGCGACCCCGGGCACGATAAATATGTGCTTGGTTGCATGATCAAACCTCGCGATGCGCAGATAGTCGTTCAGCGTAGCTCGGTCCGACGCGCCCGCGCTCGATTGAATGCTCATAGGAACCCCACCTTCTTTGATAGTTCTAACTCTGTTTGCCCAGCTCGCCTGCTTCTCAGAGCTAGCGCAGCCGCAAGAAATGCCGCCAAGGGGACCAGCCAAACGATGCGAGATTGGAAGCGGTCGTAGGGCGACGCGATGCCACCGCAGACGGCGGCGTTCACCAGAACAAAGGCAAGCAATGTGGCCACGATCGCCCATTCCTTGCCGACGAGAGCGCCTCCGAAATACACGTAGCCAAGAGAGAGCAACAGTACCCAAATCGAAACGCTGGCGCTCATGTATGACGCGCTATCGAGAAATCGGAGCTCCGAATGCTCCTGAAAAACGCGCGAGTGCTTAACATCGTCGACGATGTCGCTTGGAAATGACCTCTCGATGTAGTTGGCCGCCTTTTCTGACAAAGGCACCGGCTGGAACCTGAAAAGCCCGACCTGAGCGATCGAGTCCCTAACAATGATCCACGTTACGGAGAGAGGATCGTATAGAAATACGTCGATCGCGAAGGATGTGTCCTGCGCAGAGATGGCGCGCTGTGAGACAGGCGGAGCAATAGCGAAAACGCCGGTGTCCGCTCCGGTATCGAAAAGGAACGCACGCCATTCGATTGGAAGCCGATCCCGATAACGGCAGAGTTCATATGTGATCGTCTCACCTCGGGAAGCACACACATCATCCAGAAATGCCAGACCAGGACCCGCGGCAATCAAATGCCCCGAAAGAAAAGGTCGAGAGATCGACTTTTCTCCGGTCGCCTTGCCAATCGCCCAGTTGAAACCAGCAAAGGCGCTTAGCGACAGTGCAGCGACCACTAAACAAGAGACTGCGCCGGTCCGGGATAGCGTCGAAGCGCCAAGCAATCGGAGCCCGTAGACGACAGCGGAAGCCGAGACTGCGCCAAGCACAATCAGGACATGGCTCTTATGGAAGGTGGTCGCCGCCAGAACAACGCAAAGCAGAAGAATTCGTTCGCCTAGCCCAGTTTCTGGCCACTTGTGAATCAGGAGCGCGACCGCGATCGCAGCAAACCCAATCCAAATGTCCGGCATGATCAACCCAACGAAGACACCGGCGGTCGAAACCAGCGACACGAGTATTGTGGCGATCGCAAAGCCGGGTAGAGAGACCGCACCGAGCGTGTGATACATCAAGCGATGGATCAGCATTGCGGCGATCAGCGCCTGAATAGCCGCTATCGACCAAAGGCCAACCAGCTTATAAGCCAACCAGGCCGGGATCCCGAAGTAAATCGAGCGCCCCGATACGATTGGCGCGCTCGCTCCTTCATCAGACGAGGCGTCAGCTGCTGACTCTCCGACCAGTGGAGCTGGTTCGACGACAGGATTTACTTCGTCCGAGAGCCATAGCTGACCGAGCACTTCGGTCATGAACTTGCCGGCGCGAGACAAATACCCTGCCGTATCGAAATACAGGAATGGGCCGCCGTTTACAGCCATTGGCACGAGCAGAATGAGGGCTCCAATCAGAGCAGATAGCCCCAAGTTGGCACGGTTCTGGTCCATCAGAGCCTCGAGATGTGCTAATAAAACGTGTTACGGAGGCAATCGCAAAAATCGTGAAAGCACCGCGATCTTCCTCAATTGTGGCGTGTTGAACGGACGAAGCCGACGGGTCTCAGATTTTGAGTATCTTCTGACATCATAGCCGACCCTCCGCAAAGCCGCATCACGCGTACATTTCTGGAGTGGTTGATGCCGCCTAGACGGCAACATCAGCTTCGACAAATGTTGTTGGGTAGAGGTCAGCTAAACGAGAACTCATAGGACTTAAGATCTGCTGGATTTCGTGGCTTGTATTTGGCGTACTTCTTAAATTTAATGCCGCTTCAAGGTTATGTTATGATGATATTTCTTTGAAAATAAGTGATTTTGAGATCAAAGTTCAATTATTTGAAGCAATCAGAATTCAATATTCTGGCCTACATTCCGATTTTTTGGGCTATCAAGCAAATATTTTCGAGATTTCGATCTTTGAGTTTTTGCTAGTGTGCGCAATCTCTGCACTCGCTGTGAAGCTCATTGAAGAACCCTTGCAGTTAGTGCGCGCGAAAACGCGTTGGCATTCGATTGAACCATCGACGACGGACCAGGTTCCGAGTCGGTTCAAATGAGGAGGCAAAGAGCTCGGACTTTAGTGAGCTCCCTCACGATTGTATCTGTTGACCCCGCTGTTGCCCGGCCGTGGGTCTTGGGTGCGGCGACGGAAGGTGACGGGATATTCTGTTCCCTCTTCGCGTGGTATAGTGAGCCACAGCACGGGGGATTCAAGATTACCGAATACTTCGCCCTTGGCGTCTACACCCGTCCCGCGAGCCCGTCGCCGGAAGCGCAGGTTTGGTTCGATCGGGGTCTCGTTTGGCTGTTCGCCTACAACCACGAAGAGGCGATCGTCTGCTTCGAGAAGACCTTGGAGATCGACCCCGCCTGCGCGCTGGCGCATTGGGGCGTCGCCTATGCAATCGGACCGAACTACAACAAACCTTGGGAGGTTTTCACGCCGGAAGAGAAGGCGCCTGCGCTTGAACGCGCGCATTCGGCGCTGCAGGCGGGACTTTCGGTCGAAGGAGCCGCTCCGGCGGAGCGGGCGCTTCTGGAAGCGTTGGCCTCCCGCTATCCAACGGATCCCGAGATCGAGGATTATCAACCGTTCAACGACGGCTTCGCCGAGGCGATGCGGCCGGTCTACACCGCGTATGCAGATGATCTCGACGTCGCATTTGTCGCTGCCGAGGCGATGATGAACCGAACGCCCTGGCAATTGTGGGATCTCAAGAACGGCGCGCCAAACCCCCAGGCCTCGACGAAAGAAGCGATGGCGATCCTGGAGCGCGCCTTCGACCAGACGCCTGGCGCGTGGGAGCATCCTGGCCTGCTGCATATGTACATTCACCTGATGGAGATGTCGCCGCATCCCGAGCGCGCGCTGCGCCATGGCGATCGCCTCAACGGCCTTGTGCCGGACGCCGGGCATCTCGTGCATATGGCGACGCATATCGACGTTCTGTGTGGAGACTATCAGAACGTGTTGGCGCGCAACCTCGCTGCGGCGGAAGTCGACGAGAAGTTCAAAGCCCATGCGGGGGGTGCGAATTTCTACGCGCTTTACCGCATCCACAATCTGCATTTTGCGCTCTACGGCGCGATGTTCCTTGGCCAGAAAGCGGCCGCGATCGATGCCGCCAAGCGGTTGCGGGACGAGGTTCCGGACGAGGTCGTGCGCGTTTTTC
>CALDSD010000060.1 GCA_937911325.1 uncultured Neomegalonema sp. | reverse complement strand
AGCTGTCAGCGTGGTCTTGCCGTGGTCGACGTGACCAATGGTGCCGATGTTCACGTGCGGCTTATTGCGCTCGAACTTTTCCTTCGCCATGAGGCCCTCCAGTTATCGCGAGGCGCGGGATTTAATATCGCGCTCGTTTTACGTCAATACATCTGTCTTACGATGCGTACTTGCTCTGAATTTCTTCAGAGATATTGCTCGGCACCGGATCGTAGTGGTCGAACTGCATCGTGAACTGCGCGCGGCCCGAGGACATCGAACGCAGGTTGTTGATATAGCCGAACATGTTCGCCAGCGGCACGAAGGAGTTGATGACGATCGCGTTGCCGCGCGTCTCTTGACCTTGCACCTGTCCACGCCGCGACGTGAGATCGCCGATGATGCCGCCCGTATATTCATCAGGGGTCCCCACTTCGACTTTCATGATCGGCTCAAGCAGCTTCGCGCCGGCTTTCTTCAAACCGTCGCGCATGCCAGCGCGCGCCGCGATCTCGAACGCCAGAACACTCGAGTCAACGTCGTGGTAGGCGCCGTCGATCAGGCGAACCTTGAAGTCGATCACGGGGAAGCCGGCCAGCGGGCCGCTATCCATAACGGACTGGATGCCCTTCTCGACGCCGGGGACGTATTCCTTCGGTACGGCGCCGCCGACGATCTCGGAGGCGAAAGAGTAGCCCTCGCCGGCTTCGGTCGGCTCGATCACCAGCTTGACGCGTGCGAACTGACCCGAACCGCCCGACTGCTTCTTGTGCGTGTAGTCGATCTCGGCCTCGTGGCTGATCGTCTCACGATAAGCAACCTGCGGCGCGCCGATATTCGCCTCGACTTTGAATTCGCGCTTCAGACGGTCGATCAGAATGTCGAGGTGCAGCTCGCCCATGCCTTTCATGATCGTCTGACCCGACTCGAGATCGGTCTCGACACGGAAAGACGGATCTTCGGCGGCGAGACGCGCAAGGCCCTGACCCATCTTCTCCTGGTCGGCCTTGGTTTTCGGCTCGACGGCGATCTCGATGACCGGATCCGGGAAGCTCATCGTCTCCAGGACGACCGGGTTCGACTGGTCGCACAGCGTGTCGCCCGTCGTGGTCTCCTTCAGACCCGCCAACGCAATGATGTCGCCAGCGAAAGCTTCCGTGATCTCGTCCTGCTTGTTCGAGTGCATCATCACCATACGGCCGATGCGCTCCCGTTTGCCCTTGGTCGAGTTCAGGACGTTGTCGCCTTTGTTCATCGTACCCGAGTAGATCCGAGTGAATGTCAGCGTGCCCATGTAAGGGTCGTTCATGATCTTGAACGCGAGGCCCGAGAACGGCTGCGCATCATCAGCGTTCCGCTCGATGTTACGGGTTTCCGTCTCATCGCCCGGCTTGAAGCCAAGATACGCAGGGACGTCCAGAGGACCCGGCAGGAAGTCGACCACGGCGTTCAGCATCGGCTGGACACCCTTGTTCTTGAACGCCGAGCCGCAGAGAACCGGCACAAAGGCCATCTCGAGCGTGCCCTTGCGCAGCAGCATGCGGAGGTCGTCTTCGCCAGGCTCTTCGCCTTCGAGGAACTTCTCAGTCCACTCGTCGTCCATTTCGACAGCGTGCTCGATCATCTCGGCGCGCATCTCTTCGCACTTATCCTTGAGCTCGTCGCGGATCTCGCGCAGCTCCCAGGTCGCGCCGAGATCTTCGCCAGCCCAGACCCACTCCTTCATGGTCACGAGATCGACCATGCCTTCGAGCTCATTCTCGGCGCCGATCGGACACTGGATCGGCACAGGCGTCGCGCCCGTGCGGTCCTTGATCATGTGCACGCAGTTGAAGAAGTCTGCGCCGATCTTGTCCATCTTGTTGACGAACACGATCCGCGGGACCTTGTAGCGATCCGCCTGACGCCAAACGGTTTCGGTCTGCGGCTCGACGCCCGCATTGGCGTCCAACACGCACACAGCGCCGTCAAGCACGGCCAGCGAACGCTCGACTTCGATCGTGAAGTCGACGTGCCCTGGCGTGTCGATGATGTTGAAGCGGAACTTGTCCGACTGCGCCGTCTGACCGTCCTCGGTGCGCTCCCAGAACGTGGTGGTCGCCGCCGAGGTGATAGTGATGCCGCGCTCCTGCTCCTGCTCCATCCAGTCCATCGTCGCGGCGCCGTCGTGGACTTCGCCGATCTTATGAGACTTGCCGGTGTAGTAGAGGATACGCTCCGTCGTCGTGGTCTTTCCGGCGTCGATATGCGCCATGATCCCAAAGTTACGGTAGCGGTCGAGCGGATATTCGCGGGCCATCGGGAGGCTCCCTTAGATCGAAGGTATGTGACCTACCAGCGGTAGTGAGAGAACGCCTTGTTGGCGTCCGCCATCTTGTGGGTGTCTTCGCGCTTCTTAACGGCGGAACCACGCCCGTTCACCGCGTCCAGCAGCTCACCCGCCAGACGCTCCTCCATGGTGTTTTCATTACGCGACCGCGCGGCCGTGATCAGCCAGCGGATGGCGAGCGCTTCGCGACGCTCCGGGCGCACTTCGACAGGCACCTGGTAGGTCGCGCCGCCGACACGGCGGGAGCGGACTTCGACAGCCGGCTTGATGTTGTCGAGCGCCTCATGGAACGCTTCGACGGGCTCGCGACGGGCCTTCTGTTCAACGCGGTCGAGCGCGCCGTAGACAATGCTCTCGGCGACCGACTTCTTACCGTCGTACATCAGGTTGTTCATAAATTTGGTCAGCACGCGGTCGCCAAATTTGGCGTCCGGCAGAACTTCCCGTTTCTCAGCGCGGTGACGACGCGACATCTCTTGATCGTCCTTTTATTTCGGCTTCTTGGCGCCGTATTTCGAACGACGCTGCTTACGGTCTTTCACGCCCTGGGTGTCGAGCACCCCGCGCAGGATGTGGTAGCGAACGCCCGGCAAGTCTTTCACGCGGCCGCCGCGGATCAGCACGACCGAGTGTTCCTGCAGGTTGTGGCCTTCGCCAGGAATGTACGAGATCACCTCGTACCCATTGGTCAGGCGCACCTTGGCCACCTTACGAAGCGCCGAGTTCGGCTTCTTCGGAGTGGTGGTGTACACGCGCGTGCAAACGCCGCGCTTCTGCGGGTTCGCCTCGAGGTGAAGCGAGGTGTTCCGTCTGGTTTTCGGCCGCCGCGGTTTGCGGATCAGCTGTTGGATCGTCGGCATGCGGTCTCCGCCTAAGCCCGTTCAAATAGCGAATACCCGAAACAGCGGCGGTTTCACCGCGCCCGGGCCTTAGCAGAGGATCGGAAACCGATCATGCAAGCTGCGAAAATAGCGAGTTGCTGGCGCTCGCAGTCTCCCGCAAGCACGATGGCGCGGAAAGTATGTCCGAGCCCTGTTGCAGTCAAGGGAAAACTCACGCCTGTTTCAGCGATCCGGGGTCTCGCCTCAATCGGCGCTAACTCATTGAATTATATTAAAAAAGACGCCCCGGATTTGTGTCTCCGGGGCGTCGCGATTTCTAGAGGCCGACGCGGCGGCCTATCAGCGGGCGTCTTTCGGCGGTCCGACTTACTCCGCCGCCGGACGATGGTCCTCAGCGGCTTCAGCCGACTCGGTCACCGGCGCTTCCAGAGCCGGCGCCGCAGCAGCTTCGGCCGCAGCGCGACGCTCTTCAAGGATCTTGCGATCCCGTTCACCGGCGATCGACTTGACCCGCATCGTCGCTCCGCCGGTACCGGCGGGGATCAGGCGACCGACAATGACGTTCTCCTTAAGGCCGAGAAGCTTGTCCCGCTTGCCCTGAACCGAAGCCTCGGTGAGGACCCGCGTGGTCTCCTGGAACGACGCCGCCGAGATGAACGAGCGCGTCTGCAACGACGCCTTCGTGATCCCGAGAAGCACAGGGGTCGCCTTGGCCGGACGGTTGCCCTGTTCGGCCGCGCGGTCGTTGACGTCCTCGTATTCGAGTTTGTCGACCTGCTCGCCCGCGAGGAGCGTCGTGTCGCCGGAGTCCTCGATCTCGACCTTTTGCAGCATCTGGCGAATGATCACCTCGATGTGCTTGTCGTTGATCTTCACGCCCTGCAGTCGATAAACATCCTGCACCTCGTTGATCAGGAAGTCCGCCAACGCCTCGATCCCCATGATCGACAGGATGTCGTGCGGGGCGGGCTTGCCATCGAGGATGTACTCGCCCTTCTGGATGAAGTCGCCTTCCTGCACCGGAATGTGCTTGCCCTTCGGCAGCAGGTATTCCGCCGGCTCCAGACCTTCTTCCGCCGGCTCGATCGAGACGCGACGCTTGTTCTTGTAGTCCTTGCCGAACCGGACATAGCCGTCGATCTCGGCGATCACCGCGTGATCCTTCGGACGCCGGGCTTCGAACAATTCCGCCACCCGCGGCAGACCGCCGGTGATGTCCTTCGTCTTGGCGCCTTCGTTCGGGATACGCGCGACGACGTCGCCGGCTTCGATCTTCTCGCCGTCCTCGACGTTCAAGATCGCGTCCACTGACATGAAGTAGTGGGCCGGGTTGCCGTTATCGAGCTTCACCATCTCGCCCTTGTCGTCGACAAGAGTGATCGCCGGCTTGAGGTCCGAGCCCTTGGGCGCCGACCGCCAATCCGAAACGATCCGCTGCGAGATGCCCGTCGCTTCGTCGGTCTCCTCACGCACGGACATGCCCTGCACAAGGTCGACGAACTTCGCCACGCCCTCCTTCTCGGAGATGATCGGCATCGTGTACGGGTCCCACTCGGCGAGCTTGTCGCCGCGCGCGACCGTGTCGCCCTCTTTCACATGCAGCTTCGAGCCGTATGTGAGTTTGTGCATCGCACGCTCGCGGCCGTTCTCATCCATGATCGCAAGCTGGACGTTCCGGCCCATGATGACAGTCGCGCCGTCCTTGTTCTTGATCAGGCTCGAATTGCGGATCTCGACCACGCCTTCCTGGCTCGATTCGATGAACGACTGATCCGCGAACTGCGCAGCGCCACCGATGTGGAAGGTCCGCATCGTCAGCTGCGTGCCCGGCTCCCCGATCGACTGGGCCGCGATGATGCCCACCGCTTCGCCGACGTTCACAGGCGTGCCGCGTGCGAGATCGCGTCCGTAGCAGTTCGCGCAGATGCCGTCCTTCAGCTCACAGGTCAGCGGCGAGCGGATGTAGACCGACTGGACGCCGGCTTCTTCCACCGCAATCGCGTCGTTCTCATCGAACAGGTGACCGCGCTCGAAGAGAACTTCGTCCGTCGCCGGATCCAGCACGTCCTCTTGCGCGACGCGTCCCAGGATGCGTTCGCTGAGAGATGCGATCACCTCGCCGCCATCGACGGCGGCCGTCGCAGTGATCCCTGAATCCGTGCCGCAATCCTGCTGCTTGATGATCGAATCCTGCGCAACGTCGACGAGGCGACGCGTCAGGTACCCGGAGTTCGCCGTCTTCAGCGCCGTATCCGCGAGACCTTTCCGGGCGCCGTGGGTCGAGTTGAAGTACTCGCCCACAGTCAGACCTTCTTTAAAGTTCGCGATGATCGGCGTCTCGATGATCTCACCCGACGGTTTCGCCATCAGGCCGCGCATTGCGCCCAGCTGGCGCATCTGCGTGGGCGACCCACGCGCGCCGGAATGGGACATCATGTAGACCGAGTTCGGTTCCTGCGTCCGGCCTTCCCCATCCTTCTGGACCGCGGAAATCTCGCCCATCATGGCGCCCGCGACCTTGTCGGTGCACTTCGCCCAGGCGTCGACGACCTTGTTGTACTTCTCGCCCTGGGTGATCAGGCCGTCCATGTACTGCTGTTCGAACTGCTTCACCTGATCGCGGGTCTCGTTGACGAGCTCCCACTTGTTCTCAGGGATCACCATGTCGTCCTTGCCGAAGGAGATACCGGCCTTGAACGCCTCCTGGAACCCAAGCGTCATGATCTGATCGCAGAAGATCACCGACTCCTTCTGGCCGCAGTAGCGGTAGACGGTGTCGATCACCTCGCCGACCTCGCGCTTACGCAGCACGCGGTTCACGAGATCGAACGTG
>CALDSD010000059.1 GCA_937911325.1 uncultured Neomegalonema sp. | reverse complement strand
CGGCGAGGTGCTTTTGCGGACCTGGCAGACCGCGCACAAGATGAAGGTGCAGCTCGGCCGCCTGCCAGAGGAGTCGGGCGACAACGACAATCTCCGCGTCCGCCGCTACATCGCGAAGTACACGATCAACCCGGCGATCGCGCATGGCGTCGGCCACGAGATCGGCTCGCTTGAAGAGGGCAAGCGCGCCGACCTGTGCCTCTGGAGCCCGGCCTTTTTTGGCGTGAAGCCGGAGATGGTGCTGATCGGCGGCTCGATCGTGTGCGCGCAGATGGGCGACCCGAACGCGTCGATCCCCACGCCGCAGCCGGTCTACACGCGGCCGATGTTCGGCGCCTTCGGGCGGGCGGTTGAAAAAAGCGCGGTCACCTTTGTTTCTGCGGCGGCGCAGGCGGAGGGCGTCGGAGCCAGCCTTGGTCTTGCGAAAGAGACGATCGCCGTTCAGGGCACGCGCAACATCTCGAAGGCGGATATGAAGCTCAACGATGCGACGCCGCACGTCGAGGTGCATCCGGAGACCTACGAGGTGAAAGCGGACGGCGTGCCGCTTGTTTGCCAGCCTGCCGACGTCCTCCCCATGGCGCAGAGGTATTTTCTGTTTTGACGTTGGCGCGGGCGACAACTCTCGAAAATGCGCCGGCGGCGGATCTCGACGCGGTCACGCTGTCCTATGAGGCGCGGTATCGTCGGCGCGGTGTTCTGCGCACGGACGGAGGCGAGGAGGTCTTGCTTGATCTGGCGGAGGCGACGGAGCTGCGGGAGGGCCATGCGCTGGTGTTGGAGGATGGCCGCCGCATCACGATCCGGGCGGCGACCGAGCCTCTGACGGAGGTGCGTGGGGACGGCATCGCGCGGCTCGCCTGGCACATCGGCAACCGCCACACGCCCTGTCAGGTCGAAGCGGGGCGGTTGCTGATCCAGCGCGACCATGTGCTTGAAGAGATGCTGCGCGGACTTGGCGCGCGACTCGCCCATGTCGAGGCGCCCTTCTCGCCGGAGGGCGGCGCCTACGGGCATGGCCGCACACACGGGCATTCGCATTCCCACGACCCGCATGAGGATCCCAACGCCCATATTCCAAGTCGGCACGCGCACGCTCATGAGTGACCATCTTCTCAAACTCGCAAGTTGGCTGTCGCCGAGCTTTCCCGTCGGCGCCTTCACCTATTCGCACGGATTGGAGACGGCGATCGCCGACGGCGCCGTCCACGACCCCGCCAGCTTGCAGCACTGGATCACCGACGTGCTCGAACATGGCGCCGGGCGAACGGACGCGATTTTTCTGGCGCACGCCTATCGCGCCCCCGAAGACGCGGAGATCGCCGAGTTGGCGTTCGCATTGGCGCCGTCGGCGGAAAGGTTGCTGGAGACGGAAGCGCAAGGCGCCGCCTTTGCGGAGACCACGGCCGCCGCCTGGGGCGGCGCCGCCGCGCCTGTGGCGTATCCGATCGCTGTGGGGCGCGCCGCGGCCACACACGAGATTCCGTTGCTTCAGACGGTGGAGTTCTTCCTGCACGCCTTCGCCTCGAACCTCATCAGCGCCGCGGTCCGACTGGTTCCGCTCGGCCAGACCGACGGCCAACGGGTGCTCGCGGCTTTGACCCCGATTTTCGAGGTGATCGCCACGGACGCCATGGCCGCGGATCTCGACGACATCGGCGGGTGCGCGATCGCCTCGGACATCGCCTCGATGCGCCATGAAACACTTAGTGTGAGGCTGTTTCGCTCATGACGTCTCCCCACGGTCCTTTGCGCGTCGGCATCGGCGGACCTGTCGGCGCCGGCAAAACGACCCTGACGGAAAAGCTCTGCAAGGCGATGCGGGACGATTACTCCGTCGCGGTGATCACCAACGATATCTACACCCGCGAGGACGCCGAGTTCCTGATGCGCGCACAGGCGTTGCCGCTCGATCGCATCCGCGGGGTCGAGACCGGCGGGTGCCCGCACACGGCGATCCGCGAAGACGCGTCGATCAATCTTCGGGCGGTGGTGGAGCTTCGGGAGGCGCACCCTGATCTTGATGTGATCCTGATCGAGTCGGGCGGCGACAACCTGGCGGCGACCTTCAGTCCGGAACTGGCCGACGTCACGATCTACGTGATCGACGTCGCGGCTGGGGAAGAGATCCCACGCAAGGGCGGGCCGGGGATCACGCGCTCCGATCTCCTGGTGATCAACAAGACAGATCTCGCGCCTCATGTCGGCGCATCGCTCGAGGTGATGGAGCGCGACGCGACTCGAATGCGAGGCGAGCGGCCTTTCTTGATGGCGAGCCTGCGTCATGGCGACGGGGTCGCGCAGATCGTTCGGCGCATCCGCGATCTCGGCGGGCTGGATCCCGCGTGACGCCTCCATAAGGCGCGACGCCGCTGGCTGGTTCTCAGCTTTGCGGAGGTTACGTCGCTCCGTTTGCGGACGCCGTTGCGGTCTCCGAGGCCGGGATGGTCGCGTCGCGAACCGAAAAAAGTGAGAAATTTTCTGGCCTTGGCGGACTTGCGGAACAGTTTCTGACTGGGAACGCGCGTCGCGCGCCCCGATCGAAACAAGTTCTGTATGAAACTAAAATTCCATTGCGGGCCGAACTGCGATCACTCTTAACTGGTGAATACAGGTGTCGTAGCCGCGAGGTGAATGACGATCACGAGCGCGGAAGACCAAGAGACGCTCGAGTAGAAAAATAAAAAAATCAGTCCACTAGGGAGAAAATGATGACTGAAGACACCACCAAGAAAATCACAAGCCGCCGTTCGTTCCTGCGCGCTGGCGGCGCAGCCGTCGTTGGCGGCGGCGCTGCGCTTGCGGCGCCGAACGTCGCGCGCGCGCAAACAAAAACGCTCAAGGTGCAGGCCGCCTGGGGCGGCGGCATCTTCCTTGAAAATGCGAAAGCGTATGTCGATCGCGTTCATGCGATGGCGGGAGATTCTCTGAAAATCGATCTGCTGCCCGTCAACGCGGTCGTGAAGACTTCGCAGATGCAGGACGCGGTGCACCGCGGCGTTCTCGACGGCGCGCATTACGTGCCGGCGTACTGGTATTCGAAGTCGAAGGCCGCTTCGCTGTTCGGCACTGGGCCGTGTTTCGGGTGGTCGAGCCAGGAAGTGCTTGGCTGGGTCCATTACGGCGGCGGTCAGGAGCTCTTTGACGAGCTGATGGCGAGCCTCGGACTGAACGTGGTCAGCTTCTTCAACAGCCCGATGCCGGCGCAGCCGATGGGTTGGTTCAAGGAAGAGATCAAAGACGCGAGCCAAATGAGCGGTCTTAAGTACCGCACCGTCGGCCTGGCTGCAGACGTCCTTCTTGAGATGGGCATGTCGGTCGTGCAGCTTCCGGGCGGCGAGATCCAGCCGGCGATGAAGTCCGGCCTGATCGATGCGGCGGAGTTCAACAACCCGACCTCTGACCGCGACTTCGGCATGCAGGACGTCTCAAAGCACTATCACCTGGCCAGCTTCCACCAGAGCCAGGAGTTCTTCGAGATCACCTTCAACAAACGCATGTTCGAAGGCCTCGCATCTGAGCATCAGGCGATCCTGCGGCACGCGTCCGAAGCGGAAAACTCGAACTTCTACTGGCACAACACCAAGCGCTATGCGGAAGATCTGGCCAAGCTGCGCGATCAGGGCGTCAACGTCTATCGCACGCCGGACTCGGTGATGTCCGAACAGCTCAAAGCTTGGGACATCGTCGTCGATCGCATCTCGGCTGAAGACGAGTTCTTCGCGAAAGTCGTCGACTCGCAGAAGGCGTACGCGAAAGAGGTGATGAACTATCTGAACCTCAACCAGCCTGACTACAAGCTGGCTTACGCGCACTACTTCGGCTGATCGCCCACGTATCGCCAACTGCGGAGCCGGAGACCCATCATGGGTCTCCGGTTTCTCGGCGATTGATCTCGATAGGAGAGCGACGTGGTTCAGATCATCCACGCAATTGAGAGCTTCAGCATCTGGGTCGGCCGCGCCTTCGGATGGTGCATCCTGATTTTGACCCTCTCGGTGTCATACGAAGTTTTTGTTCGTTACGTCCTCAACGCGCCGACTGTCTGGGCCTTCGACATGATGGTGCAGATGTATGGGGCTCTGTTTTTGATGGCTGGCGCCTATGCGCTTGCTCAAGACGCTCACGTGCGCGGCGACGTCGTCTACCGTCTGCTCCCCATCAGGTGGCAGGCACGCATCGATTTTGTCCTTTACTTGATCTTCTTTTTCCCCGGCATGCTGGCGCTCTTTTGGTTCGGTTGGGAAATCGCGGCGGACTCCTGGCGTTACGAAGAAGTCAGCTGGAACAGCCCGGCGCGCATCCAGATCTACTTCTTCAAGACGCTCATCCCGATCGCCGGTGTTTTGCTGATGATTCAGGGCTTCGCGGAGTTGCTTCGGTGCTGGAAGGCCATGCGCGAAGGCGTCTGGCTCGAGCGGCTCGAAGACGTGCGGGAAACCGAGGACATGCTCATGCACATGGATGAAATGCAGGTCCCGAAAGTTAAGCCTGGTCAAGACTGATCAGCTCAGCCTCTCAAGAAAGATAACCAGATGACGAACCCTGAAGTCGCCATTCTGATGCTGTGCCTGTTCATTGTGCTGGTGCTGCTCGGATTCCCGATTGCCTTCACGCTGATCGCCATGGGCGTCGCGTTTGGCTACTACGCCTACTATAGCGGTCCGCCTGAGACGCTGTCGGACATCTTCAACAACAACATCTTCTACCTGCTGAACCAGAACACCTACTCGGTGATGGAGAACGACACGCTCGTCGCGATCCCGTTGTTCTTGTTCATGGGCTACGTGGTCGAGCGCGCGAACATTGTCGATCGATTGTTCTTCTCGCTCTACATGGCGGCGCGGAACCTGCCGGGGTCGCTTGCGATCGCGGCGCTCATCACTTGCGCGGTCTTTTCGACCGCGTCGGGGATCGTCGGCGCGGTGGTTACTCTGATGGGATTGCTCGCCTATCCAGCGATGGCGAACGCCAAGTATGAAAAGAGCTTCGCGTCCGGCGTGATCTGCGCTGGCGGCACATTGGGCATTCTCATCCCACCTTCGATCATGCTCATCGTCTACGCCGCGATTGCGGAACTGTCGCCGCTGCGATTGTACGCGGCGGCGGTGTTCCCGGGTCTGATGCTGGCGGGACTGTACATTGTGTACGTCATGATCCGCGTCTCGCTGAACCCGTCCCTCGCGCCAAAACCGAACATGGAGGACGTCCCGCCGCCAAGGCAGATCTATCTCGATCTGCTGGTTTCCTTCGTGCCCTTGACCGTTTTGATCATGCTCGTGCTGGGGTCGATCCTCGGCGGCCTCGCGACGCCGGCGGAAGCGGCGGCGATGGGGGCGTTGGGCGGTCTGGTGCTCGCGATCCTCTATCGATCGTTGACGTGGACGAAGGTGAAGGAATCTGTGTTCCTGACCGCCAAGGCGACCGCGATGGTGTGCTGGCTGTTCGTCGGGTCATGGACCTTCGCCTCGGTGTTCTCGTATCTGGGCGGCCATGACGTCATCGAGGCTTGGGTGCTGTCCATGAACCTCGAACCCTGGCAGTTCCTCGTGCTGGCGCAGCTGATCATCTTCATTCTCGGCTGGCCTCTGGAGTGGTCGGAGATCCTGATCATCTTCGTGCCGATCTTCCTGCCGATGCTCGATACGTTCGGCATCAACCCTTACTTCTTCGCGATGCTTGTCGCGCTCAACCTGCAGACGTCCTTCCTGACGCCGCCCATGGCGATGTCGGCCTACTACTTGAAGGGGGTCCTGAAAAAGCAGATCGAGCTCATGGAGATCTTCAAAGGTCTCATGCCGTACCTGGCGATCGTCATCCTGTGCATGGTGATGATGTACCAGTTCCCTGGCATCGCGTTGTGGTTCCCGGACTATCTGTTCGGCGAATTCGTGCAGTAGGCGCCTTCGATGCTCTGGAGCCTCAGCGCAGCGGACGCGGTCGAGAAGATCACGCGGGGAGAGGTTTCCTCGCGTGATCTGACGACCGCTTGCTTGGACCGGATTTCTGAAACGGATCCGGCGATCGGCGCGTGGGCTGATCTCAATCGCGACCGCGCCTTGGCGCAGGCGGAGGAGATGGACGAGCTTCGCCGCCGTGGAAAGCCGCTCGGCGCGCTGCATGGCGTTCCCGTTGCAGTCAAAGACCTCTTTGACACGAAGGCGGCGCCGACGGGCTGGGGCGTGCCGTCGCTGAAGAACCGCCAGCCCGAGGCCGACGCCGCCGTGATCTCTAAGCTCCGCGAAGCCGGGGCCGTCATACTCGGGAAAACCGTGACGACGGAAATCGCGGTCGGGGCGACTGTCGCCACGCGCAACCCGCACGATCCGAACCGCACCTCGGGCGGATCGTCAGCGGGCTCCAGCGCCGCCGTCGCCGCCGGACAGGCGCCGCTCGGCGTCGGGACGCAGACCTATGGTTCGATCGTGCGCCCGGCCTCATTCTGCGGCGTGTACGGGTTCAAGCCGAGCCGCGGTTTGATCTCACGCCGAGGCTGTATCTTGTGTTCAGAGACGCTGGACCAAGCCGGCGTGCTTGCTCGGACGCTGCAGGATACAGCGCTGCTGGCCGACGCCTTGATGGGGTTCGACCCTGCCGATGCGGCGACGAACGACCTGCCAAAACCCGGCACGGCGCAGGGGTGGGCGCAGACGCCGCCGGTTGAGCCCGTCTTCGCCGTTTTCGATCTGCCCTATGACGACCGGATCGCGCCGGCGATGATGGAAGGGATTGCGGAGGTCGCGGAAAAGCTCGGCGCGCAAGTGGAGCGACTGCCCGCGCCGAAGTCCTTTGCCGCGATCCTCGATCATCAGGACGCAGTGCATGGTTATGAGTTGGTTCGGAGCATCGAGGACAATCCGTTCCTCGACCGGTCCGTGCTGTCCGACGAGCTGGCGGTCAAGATTGATCGCGGCGAGACGGTTTCCGATGCGCGCTATGCGGAAGCGATCGACTTTCTCGACGCCTCGCGGACATTCTTTGGCGAGTTCTTCATGGACTTCGATGCGATCCTCACCCCGTCGGCGGTGGGCGAGGCGCTGCCGATGGGGCATGGCACAGGCGATCCGATCTGCTCGGTCATCTGGACCTTCGCCGGCATGCCCAGTTTGTCGGCGCCATGGTTGGTTGGCGAGAACGGAATGCCGATGGGATTGCAGATTGTCGGCGGTTTCGGCGAAGACGATCGTCTATTCCGCACGGCGCGATGGCTCGAAGACCAGCTCAGCGCCCCGCAACAGTAACGCAGACACAAAAAGGTCAGACCATGGGAAGCGATAAGTACAAACCCGTCACCGGCTTGCTCGGAACCCTTTTGTTGGTTGTGTTCATCACCGGCCTGGCGCACAGCATTTCGACCGGGTTTGCGGGGTTCTGGGGCGGTCTGCCGTTCTGGATCATCGCGATCATCGTGCTCGGGATGGCGGTTTACGACTATTGGGACGAGTGCTTGCGGAAGAAGCGCTGAAGCTCGAACAGGAAAGCGCGGCAAATGCCCTCAAAACCGACGCTCTGGATCACCCGAAAGCTTTCGGACAACACCATGGCGCGTGCGCGCCGAGACTACGAAGTCATCGACAACCCCGACGACCGGACCTTCTCAACCGGCGAGATCGTCGAGATGTCCGCCAAAGTCGACGCCGTGCTGCCGTGCCACTCGGAACTCTTCAACGCCGATGTCGCGGCCCGTTTGTCCGACCGCGTGAAAATCATCGCAAATCACTCGGTGGGCGTCGACCATTGCGACCTGCCGGCGTTGGGCGCGCGTGGGATCGTCGTGACCAACACGCCCGACGTGCTTTCGGACGCGACGGCCGAGATCGTCAGTCTGCTGAGGCTTGGCGCGGCGCGTGGGGGAGCCGAGGGCGACAGTCGCGTGCGGTCCGGCGGATGGAGGGACTGGAGCCCCAGCTTCATGGTCGGCCAGCAGGTGACGGGCAAGCGCTTCGGCGTGATCGGAATGGGGCGAGTGGGACGCGTCGCCGCCATGCGCGCGCAGGGTTTTGGCATGGAGATCCACTACCACAACCGCCGTCCCGTCGAGGACTTTCCAAACGCGGTCTACCACGCCTCCGTCGAGGATCTGATCGCGCATTCGGATGTTCTTTCGCTGCATTGTCCCGCAACCCCGGAGAACCGTGGGATGATCAACGCCGAGCGTCTGGCGCTGATGCCGGACGGCGCCATACTCGTGAACACGGCGCGGGGCGCGCTTGTCGACGACGCCGCGCTGAGCGCGGCGCTGAAACTGGGGCGTCCCGGGGCGGCGGGCCTCGATGTGTCCAATAACGCGCCCGCCGTCGACCCCGGGTATGGCGGGCTTCCGAACGTGTTCCTACTGCCGCATATCGGTAGCGCGACCTTTGAAACGCGGGATGCGATGGGGTTCAGAGCGCTCGACAATCTCGATGCGTTCTTCTCGGGTTCGGAACCACGCGATCGACTTGTCTGAAGCCCTTTTTGACACCTTCGTCGCCGGGCGTCCCTCAAGCGCCTTTAGGACGGGGCTGCGTTCGGTCGCGGCCGACGTTCCGGGTGGGTGTTCCGGAGAGTGTTCCGAGACAATGCTCTAGCTCGACGACTTGGCGGAGCAGTTCCGAACCAGGTTCGCCACGGTTGATCTACATCATTGTCTGCGCCGGAAGGTGAAAACAGGCTCCCAACCACACGTCAGTCTCAAGAGCGGAGCAAGTCCGATGCTCTGGCCTAGAGGATTTGGGAGAATCGACATGCCTTTGAGCCAGTATTTCCGAAGGTTTCGCGCGCCGCGGATCGACCGGATGCTCCGTCGCCTCCGAACGGATCTTGACACGTACGAACTCAAGAGCGGCGAACAAGAGCGTCGAGCGGCAGAGCAGGCTTGTGAGAATTGCACCGAAAAAGAGGCGTGTGAGCGGTGGCTCCGAAGCACGCATGTGTCGACCGAAGCGCCATCCTTCTGCCCGAACAAGAACCGGTTCGACGTTGAGGACGCAAGGCGGTCATAGCGTCGGAAGACGATCTGTTCGCTGAAAACCGCGTGTTCGGGGCGCGCGCTCGTAAATGCGCGTGACGGCTCTGTCCAGGCAATGCGTCTCTTCTCTCTCGAGGCCGACGACCAGACCTTGCTCGGGCAGGGCGAGAATTGGCGTGAGGCGGCGTGTGACATGGCGCCCTTTTCGGAGCGCAGCCGGTCTTTTGTTCGTCGAACCTTTCATTGCGGTCGACTGCGGCGACGGCGAGTTCGGAGCCGCGCGCGACTTTCGCTTGACGATTTTCGTTTCTCCACCTTTTAATGACTGACTGGTCATTAAATGATATGCGTAAAGCTGCACGGCGCCCTTACGTCAGTGAGCGTTCGCCCAGACCGTGAGGACGATGCATGAAGGACGCGTTTCGCCGGTTCGTCAGTTTTGGCGCTCCGGTCGCCGTTGGCGCGGCGATTCTTTTCGCCGTGGTGCAAAGCCGCGCCCCGGCCGAACGAGCGGAGATCACAGAGCGCGCTCGCGCGGTGCGCGTGCTCACGGTCGAACCCACAGCGTTCGTTCCAAGCGTTACCGGATACGGCACGGTTTCGCCGCCGCGAGAATGGGACGCGGTCGCGCAAGTCGCCGGTCGGGTTGAGTACGTGCACCCGGAGTTGCGCCCGGGCGAGCTGCTGCCTTCGGGCGTGGAGGTCATCCGCATCAGCCCGGTGGACTACGAACTCGCGGTGCGCGAAGCGGTCGCCAATCTCGCATCCGCCAAGACGCAGCTCTCTGAGCTGGAGGTGCAGACCGATAACAGCGAGAAGTCGCTCGAAATCGAGCGCCGATCGCTCGAGCTCATCCGCGACGATGTGGAGCGAAAGCGCAATCTCGTGGCGCGCTCCGCCGTCAGCCAGGCGACGCTAGACGAGGCGGAACGCAGTTTTCTTTCGCAGGAAGCCAAGGTGCTTGAACTCGAAAACTCGCTCCGGCTCAACACGGTTCAGATCGCCGCCCAAAAGACGCAAATCGATGTGAACGAAGCGCGGTTAGCAACTGCGCGTCTTGACCTGGAACGCACGCGGATTGCGCTGCCTTTCGAGGCGCGAGTGTCCGAATTGGACGTGGAAGAGACGCAGTTCGTCGCCGTCGGCGCAACGCTGGCGGCCGCCTACGATATCCGGACGGCCGAAGTCGCTGCGCAGATCCCGCTGCGCCAGTTCGCGACTTTCGTTCGACTGGCGACGCCCGAAGGGTTGAAGGTCGAGACGGCGCTCACGCCGACGAACGGTTCGATCATTCGACAGTTCGGATGGCGCTCGATCGTGCGAAGCACCAGCGGGGAGCCGCGAGCGACCTGGGAGGCGGAGATCGTTCGAATGTCCGAGACGATCGACGCCACCACGCGGACCCTTGGCGCCGTCGTCTCTGTTCCCGACCCCTATCGCGATCTGCGCCCAGGCGTCCGGCCGCCGCTGGTGAAAGGCATGTTCGTCGAGGTCAAGCTCGAAGGGCCGACGCTTTCAGGGCAGATCGTCGTGCCGCGATCCACCGTGAACGAGGGGCGCGTTCTGGTCGCCGATGATGAGAACCGACTGCGCCGGCGGGACGTGGAGGTGCGCGCGATCCAGGGCGACGAGGCGCTGATCACGGGTGGCTTGTCGGCGGGTGAGCGCGTCGTGCTCAGCGATCTGTCCCCGGCGATCGAAGGTATGCTGCTCGAACCTGTCGAGATGAGCGGCGACGGCGCCGCTATCGATCAGAGCGCCGAACAATGATCGACTACTTTGCGCGTCACCCGACCATCGCCAACTTGCTGATGATCGCTTTTCTGGCGATCGGTCTGGTGACGGCGCCGGGTCTGCAACGCGAGACCTTTCCCCGGATCGAGCCGTCGCGGGTGCAGGTGTCGATCGTCTATCCTGGCGCCCGCCCAGAGACTGTCGAGGAAGTCGTCTGTCAACGCATCGAAGACGCGGTCGACGGCGTCGACGACGTCGAAGACATCCAGTGCGAAGCGCGCGAAGGCGTCGCGACGGCGACTATCACCATTCTCGAAGGGCGCGATCTCGACCGTTTCTTCGCTGACGTCAAGACAGAAGTCGATGCGATCGACGACTTCCCGGAACTCGTCGAGACGCCGATCGTCAAGCAGCTCGGACGCACGGACTTTGTGGCTTCCGTTGCGATCACCGGCCCGTCCGAGCGTCCCGATCTGCAGGCCTATGCTGAGGAGATAAAAGACCGCATGCAGGCCGCAGGCGTCGCGCCGAAGCTCGAGATCACGGGCTTTTCGGACCGCCAGCTTCGCATCGAGATCGCCGATGCGACCCTGCGACAGTACGGGCTAAGCCTGCAGGACATCTCCAACACGATCCGCAGCCAGAACGTGGATCTTCCAGCAGGCGGCATCGAAGCCGCGGATGGCGAGATCCTGCTGCGCTTCGCCGATGAACGGCGCACGGTCGACGGGTTGCGCGATCTGGTCGTTGTCAGCGGCGAAGAGGGAGGACAGGTGCGCCTGGGCGACATCGCCACCATAGAAGACCGCTTTGAGGACGACGAGGTCGAGATCCTCTTCGACGGCCGCACCGCCGCGTTGATCGACATCTCTAAATCCGCAAGCGACGATTTGATCGAGATCGTCGATCAGGTGAAGGAGTTCCTTGAAGTCGAGAGTCTGCGCGCCCCGCCAGGGGTCGAGTTCACACTTGTTCGAGACGGGTCCGACATCGTGCAGCAACGCCTGGACCTGTTGCTTGAGAATGGGGCGATGGGGCTTTTGCTGGTCTGTCTGGTGACATGGGCCTTCTTCGGCTTTCGCTACGCGTTCTGGATCGCCGCAGGCCTGCCAGTGGCCTTCATGGGCGGGATCGCTGCGATGGCCGTTCTCGGCTACTCGATCAACATGCTGACCATGGTCGGTCTGCTGATCGTCGTCGGCATCTTGATGGATGATGCGATCGTCATCTCTGAGAACATCGCCAGCAAGCGAGAGGCCGGCGCCACTCCGATGGACGCCGCGGTGACTGGCGCGAGCGAGGTGATGCCAGGCGTCTTGTCGTCCTTCTTTACGACATTCTGCATCTTTGGCTCGATCGCCTTTCTGAAAGGCGACATTGGTCAGGTTCTCAGCGTTGTGCCGGTCGTTATGATCGCGGTTCTCGCGCTCTCGCTCGTTGAAGCGTTCCTGATCTTACCGAGCCATCTCGGGCACGCTCTGCACGCCTCTGGCGACAACCGTGGCGTCGTTCAGAACAAGGTTGACGAGGCGGTGTCCTGGGTTCGCGAGAACCTGGTCGGACGTCTGGCCCAAAACGCCGTCAAAGCGCGTTATGCGACCGCGGGCGCGACCGTCGCCGCATTGTTGCTGGCGGCGACGGCGATGGCTGGCGGTTTCGTGAAGTTCAGCGCTTTCCCTGAACTCGACGGCGACACGCTTGAGGCCCGGATCCTCTTGCCTCAGGGAACGCCGCTCACGCGCACGCAAGAGGTTGTCGCGACGTTGATTGAAGCGGTCGATCGGATCGAAGCCCAGTTGGGGCCTGAGCAGCCCGACGGGCAAAGCCTGATCCAGCATCGCACGGTGAAGTTCAACGAGAACCAGGACGCGTATGAAAGCGGCCCACATGTCGCGACCATCAGTCTCGACGTTCTTGGCTCGGAGATCCGCACGATCGACAACGAGCAGTTCTTCGCGCTCTGGCGCAAGGAGGTCGGGCCGGTTCCGGATGTGATCTCGCTGAAATTCGCCGAGCCGAGCCTCGGCCCCGCCGGGCGTGCTATCGACATCCGGTTGATCGGCGACGACCTCGCGCAACTCAAGGCCGCGAGCGACGAGCTACAGGCCTGGTTCAACGGCTATGTCGGCGTCGTGGACGTCATCGACGACCTGCGGCTCGGCAAGCCGGAGATCAAGATCCAGATCACCGAGGAGGGGACATTGCTCGGTCTCACTTCGGACGGCATCGCCGATCAGCTCCGCGCGGCCTTCTTCGGATCGACCGTCGACGAGATCAATGTCGGCTCGCAGTCCTTCGAGATCGACGCCCGGCTCGCCGGGATCGACCGCAACGACCTCGCGACGCTCGATAGTTTCGTTGTCGTGACGCCGGGCGGAGGGCTCGCGCCGTTGTCGGCGGTGGCGACGCTCGAGAGCGACCGCGGCTTTGCGCGGATCAATCGCTTCGACGGTCAGCGCGCCGTGACGATCCAGGGCGATGTCGATACGCGCCTCGCCAACGCCAACGAGATCGTCTCGGAGACTTTGCGGGACTTCGTGCCCGGCTTGCTGGAGAAGTATCCGGGCGTGCGTCTCGATCTGGAGGGGCAGAACGCGGCCGCGGCGGAGACGCAAACCTCGATGATCTCCGGGTTCATGCTGGGATTGATCGGCGTCTATCTCGTGCTGAGCTTTCAACTGCGCAGCTATGTCGAGCCGGTCGTCGTAATGATCCTTATCCCCTTCGCTTTCATCGGCTCCATCACGGGGCATCTGCTGCTCGGTCTCGATTTCACGATGCCGAGCATGCTCGGCTTCGCCGCGCTGTCGGGCGTCGTGGTGAACGACTCGATTCTGCTGGTGAACCAGATCAAGGAGCATCACCGTCCCGGCGCCACGATCGTAGAGGTCGCGCCGCAGGCCGCCAAAGCGCGGTTTCGGGCGATCCTTTTGACATCGCTGACGACCGTCGCGGGGTTGCTGCCGCTGCTGTCCGAGACGAGCCTTCAGGCGCAGGTTCTGATCCCGCTTGTGACGAGCCTTGCGTTCGGGCTGATGGCGTCAACGGTTCTCGTGCTCTTCATCGTCCCTGCCTTTTACGCGATTTTGGACGATTTTGGCGTTACGACGTTAGCGGCGGAGCGGCGCGCGCTTGCGCGACGCGCCGGGAGCCCAGCCGAGGCGACAGTCGGTTGATATGGGACGGAACGGTGGTGTGAGAGCGTGAACGACGACGACGCAGCGCCCAAGCGCGGCCGACCGCGCAAGGAGACGCGCAGAGAAGAAATCATTGATGCAGCGCTCGCGGAGTTCACCGAGAATGGGTTTGATCGCACGCGGATTGAGGATGTTGCAAAACGCGCGGGCGTCGCGAAGGGAACCGTCTATCTGTATCACACAGATAAAGCTGCGCTTTTCGAAGCTGTCATCCGTGCGCGCATCTTGCCGACCGCCGACGCGATCGACGGGATGATCGACTCGTTTCCTGGCTCGACGGAGGAATTGATCCGAGCCGCTTTCAAACTCTTTTACGCTCGGATCAGCTCCGGCGAGGTTCCGGCGCTGCTACGGATCTTTGTCACCGAAGGCGTTCGTTTTCCTCACCTCATCGAGTTCTACGAGCGAGAAGTCATATCCAAGTTCGAGCGGCTGATCAGACGGATCATTGATCGCGCGATCGCGCGGGGCGAGGTGCGCGACGGGCCCGCGACGCGGTTGCCGCAGGTGCTCGTGGCGCCAGCGATCGTCGCCGCCCTTTGGCAGATCACCTTTCAACCCTACAATCGCATCGACGTTGAGACTTTCTTCGAGGCTCATCTCGATCTGCTGTTCGGCGGGTTCAAGGCTTGAGCATGGGCAGCGGTTGCGCCGTCTCTGCCGCCGAGGAGCGGTCTGGCGCTGCTGGTCGGCGGCGGTCGGCGACCGACCCCGACACCTTTCACAAACGAGGCCGCGCAACCCTCAGGCGATCAGAGCCAGTCTCTCGCGTGGGAGCAGCTCGAAGATGAAGTGGATGCGATCAAGCTCGCCGTCATTGTGGGCTTCGTGAACCTGATCATTGTCGAACCACCAGAGTTCGCCGGCCTGCATACGGACTTCCTCGTCCCCAGCGCGCATCCAGCTTCCTGCCGCGCTCTGCAGAATGAGGTGATACCGGTTCCGCAGTCGGTAGTATTCGCCACGGTCGATGTGCGGGTGAACGCGCCGGCCGGGCGGCAGCAGCACGATCTTTCCGCGGCTCAATTCAGAATTGGTTTCCGCGGCCAGGTCCTCGAGGAATTTCCGCGCGCGCGGAAACGATGTCGAGGTCGAAGTCCAACGGCTTTCGTGCACGTCGCGCCGCTTTCGGCCCTGGATCTTCGACTTCACGATACCCCGGACCGGGATCGCCTTGGCTTCGCGCTGGACCCTAATCTTGTCCTGGCGACCCGTGGCGAGATCCCAGGCTTTCGGAACACTGGAGATCTCCTCCAGCAACGGTGCGACGTCGAAGTTCCGTTTCATGCGTTCAAAGTACTTCATCAGGGTCTCCTTCATTCAACTGCCGCGGCGCGTCGGCGCCTCTTCATCCCGTGACCGTCGCTCGGCGTTTTGAGGGTCGGCCAGTCCACTGACAGATCCCCGACGACCACGAGCAATCGAAGGGCGTATTTCTCCGAGAGCCGGCTCAACATCCTGCGATCGGCCGGTTCAAGCAGAAGCACCGGGGCGTGGACCGCGATCGTCGATGCGCCGGACGCGATCGCCCGGGCGAGCGAGAGACGGGCGCGCCAGGCCTGGTCGAGGTTGCGCTCCGCCGGATGGAGTTCGGTCGCCAGCCCATCGCGGGCGCGCTTTCGCTCGAGCAGTCCGCAGTCCTTTGCGATGTCTTCAAGGACCTTCTCCTCGTCCTTGAACCGCCGGCACAGATCGATGTTGCGCGCGAGGGAACGCCGCAGCACATCACTGTCGGGGGAGACGATCAGCACGTCCTGCTCAACGAACTGCGCAAGCGCGTCGGCGGGTGGACCACCGATCACCTCGACGCCGGCGATCGGCGGCTCGAGCGTTGTCTCGACCTCGTGCGCCGCCGTATCCGAATTTGAGCGGGACGGGCGCGACAACGCCCCAACCAAACGTTCTCGCGCCGCCAGAAACGCGGCGCGGAATTCGATTGCACGCAGGATCTGGCGCAACGGTCCGGAGGCGAGCCCCGCGAGCAGCATGAGGCCGATCGACTCCGCGCGCAGGGGCAGCCCCATCGCGATCGCGGTGACGATGGCGAGCGGCATCAGAGCGTCTGGCGCCGCGCGAAGCACCGCCGCGATCCGCATTCTGCGCATCAGCGCCGCGTCGAGATCACGGGTCGCTTGCCGCACCCGCCGCCGATGTCTCTCGGTTTGATCGAAGACGCGAAAGGTCTCAAGCGCGAGCAACGCCTCGCCGAGCAGGTTCGCGAGCCGCCCCCGTTTGCGGCGCACGTCGCCAAACCGGGTCAGAAGCGGCCGCGCGAGCAGGGCGGCGAGCGAACCTATCAGGGCGCAAGGCAGCAGGATCGCGACGGCGTGCCAGGTCGAAAACGCCGCCGCCGCCAGAATGCAGCCGACCAGGGCCAGGGCGGCGGAGATCGAGCGCACAGCGCCGTACCCGACCCAGTTCTTCAGGGCCGACAGGTCGTTCATCAGCCGGCTCATCGCCGCGCCATGACCGGTTTTCGTTCGACCGCTGGTCAGTCCGTCGAAGAGGCGCATTCGGACCTGGGCGACATAGTTCAACCCGAGCCGCTCCGACTGCTGAAAACCGATCGCGCGCAGCACGATCAGGGCCGCTCCAAGGGCGCTGATCAGTCCAAGCGCCTGAAGCTCCTCCGCGCCGAAGCCGTCCGCTGTATCGAACTCGGTCGATAGAATTGCAAAGGGGAGAGCGATCGCCAGCGCGCCCTGCAGCGCGCCGTTGGCGAGAAGCGCCGCCGCCAAGATACGTCGACGCTTGTCCAGGATCGGCGGCAACCGACCGCGTCGTGATCGGCGCCGACGTGGTTTCCGCGTGGCGCCGACAGCGGCGCGAGCCGGTTGGGTGGCGAGATCCAACATCGCTTGACTCAGGCGGCGCAGGCGCGCTCGGCGACGACGGGATCAGCGACGACGGGATCGGTAGCGACCGCCGACGCGGCGGCGTCGGCGCCAAGCCCCGCAAGAGACCGGGCGATCCCCGGATCGCTCAGATCCTGCGCGGTAAGACAGGGAGCTTCGGTGAGCTCGCGGGTCTCCCGCATCGCCAGCGGAGAGCGCGTTAGAACGCCGGAGACGCCGAGCACGTTGTGCCCCGCCGCCCGGAGCCAGTTCACCCCGGCGCCGGCGCCCAGCGAATCTGCTGCTGCGAAGAGGACGCCCGAGATCTCGCGACGGAACTCTGCCGATCGCAGCAGGGCCGCTGTTTCAGACTGAGCGAGGCCGTCGGCGATCTCGACCACGACGACTTCAGCCCCTCGCGTTGTCGCCGCCCTGATCAGGGTGCGATGCGCCGCGAGAATATCTTCAAGCTGGGCGCGATAGGTCGTTGCGAAACCGGCGTCGGTGAAATCCGCGGCCCAATGGGCGCCGGCGTCTTTGAACTGCCAGAGGTCGCCGCCCGCGCCGGTGCCGGTCAGCTTGACCGCAGCGACCGTGTGACCGCCTAGCGCGAAGCCGCGGGCCCAGGAGGCGGCGGTGAAAGTCTTGCCGGCGTTCATCGACGTGCCGCAGACAACCACGACGGCCGGCCGGGAGGAGGTCGGCAGGGCGCAATGCGGCGAGATCGCATAGTCGCGCAACGTCAGTCGCCGACCGGGCCCGTCGCATACGGCGCCTAGGATCTCGATCGCGGTCGCCGATCGCATGCGGTCGTGGCTCTCGCAGACGACGCCGGCCACGCCACCGGCGGCGGCCAGATGCGCCGGGCCGACGCTTGCCGGGCAGTCTGCTTCGAACTGATCCGGCGCGTAGCGCGCTCCGCAGGCGAGAAGGACTTCGTCGCCTGGGTAGAGATGGGCGCGCCGGCCGTCCGGCAACTCGATCCGACGGTGTTGGCCGAGGCCGGTGATCTTCGCCAGCACAAGATCGCCCGGGCGCAGATCGGTCGCTTCGGCGTCAAGCGTGCGAAGATGATCCGCGCGCACCCGGCGGGTCGTGAAAGACCTTTTGATCCGAGCGGTCCGATCATCGAAGAGCGTATGCATGATTTTCATCCCAAGTGAGCGGCCTCGCAAAAGTCGCTGCGGCCTCCGGTTGAGAGGCGGCGAGATCGCCGCCCGGTGTGCGTGGAGAACGTCTTGACGCGTCGGTTATTCCGGCCCGACGCGCGCCGGTTCAGCTTTTCTTCACCCAGGCGTCGCGCAGTCCGCGGCGCCGGTGTTCTTCGCGATAGGCGACGGGTCCTTCGCTTGGCGAGAACCAGGTGGTCCGCCGGATCCGGCCGTCGTCGCACACGACGACATATGCCGGCGTCGCCGCGCCGCCGGGGCGTTCAACCGTCTCCGCCCCTGTCACCTGGCAGCGCGTCTGACGGGTCGAACGCTCGCCCGAGGGCGTCGTCGCGACGCGGGTATATGCGCCGGTGGAGCCGATCTGTAGCGGATAGATAGAGGCGTCTCGCTTCACGTTGGCCTGCGCCGTCCGCCAGTTCTTCGACGTCCCGCAATTCGCCCAGCTGTCCGACGGCGAGAACCAGTCCGCGTCGCGGGTCCAGACGCAGCCGTCGCTCTCGCGGACGCGGAAGCCGTTTCCAAACGTGCTGACCGAGAGGCGACGGACCGCGCCATTCGACAGGTCGACGACCTCCATGCTGGAAAGATGTCGCCGCGACGGGTTGGCCACCGGCGGCAGTGGTTGCTCTGCCGCGCGCGTCGTCGGCCAAGCGGCGTCGCGACTTGTGAAGTTCAGCTGATCCAGGGCGCCGATGTTGGCGCAGGCGGCGATCGGCGCGATCAGGGCGAGGGCGAGTGCGGCTCTCAAGGCGGCGTCTCCTTCTTGGCAAAGCGGAGGAACGCCGGCGGCGCGCCTCTTCGCTTCCACAACGCCGCGCGCGCAGAACTATTCCCGGCGCCGTTCTCTTTTCGCTCTCAGCAGTCGTCGGGCGGGACCTGCAGCAGTCCGTAACCGAAGATCGGATCGCGACCGCGAGCGCCGATGTCGCGCGCGTCTTGAGCGAGCAGCGTTCGCGCCGCCGCGGCGTCGCCGCCGGTTTCGCGCAACGTCCGCAGTAAAGCAGCCGCGACGAAGGGGGCGGCGAAGCTCGTGCCGCTCCAACGTTCCGTTCCTCCGTCCGGCCCAGCCGACCGAATGCCGACGCCCGGGGCGGCAAGTTCGACATACGCGCCGCGCGTGCCGAGCCGGTATGGGCGCAGGCGTCGGTCGACCGCGGAGACCGCGATTACCTCCGGATAGGCCGCAGGGTAGGACGGCGACGCGTTCGGGCCGCCATTGCCGGCCGCCGCGACGACCGCCGAACGGCGCGCCAACGCCCGCACGCCGATCTCGAGCGCCGCATTGGCCGGTCCTTCGAGGCTCATTAGCGCCACATGGACGTCTTGAGAAACCGCCCAATCCAACGCGCGGAGAATAGCCACCACATCCGCGCGGTTCTCTCCATTGACAAGCCGAAACGCCCCGCCAGCATAGAGCTCTACGCCGCTCGCCAAGGGCCACGTGGCGTCATTCGCGCCCACCAGCAAAGCCGCGACGGCGGTGCCGTGAGCCGTCTCAGCGCGCCCGTCGCCGTCCACGAAGTCGCGGATCGTAACATCTGCGCCGCGCAGCATCGGATGGCGTTGGTCGACGAGGGTGTCGATGATCGCGAGCTTTCCGCCGGTCAGGCAGGACCCGCCGGGATCCGCGAGGCCGACCATTTCCGGACCCCAACAGTCTGGGCCAACGCAGGATGCGCCGCCTGGTCGGTAGAGGTGGTTCAGCGCCCAAATGGTGCTCGGCGCGGCGGCGCGAGCGGCTTCTAGACCTTGGTCGACAGACAAGCCCTCGGGTAGGCGCAGCCGGACGATCGATGCGCGCAGCGCCGGCAAGGGGGTTTCGCTGAGCACGGTGAAACCCGCGGCCGCGAGACGCGTCCGCTCAGCAGCGGCAAGTGGTGGTGAGCCAAGCGCGACGATTTCGCCGGCTAAGACATCGTCGCCCGACGCCGTGGTGGCGCGATCGCCTTCATCGTCGCCTTCGTCGTCATCGTCATCATCATCGTCGTCATCGTCGTCATCGTCGTAATCGT
>CALDSD010000058.1 GCA_937911325.1 uncultured Neomegalonema sp. | reverse complement strand
CGATTGGGCTCGATGCCGGCGACGCAGTTGTCGGTGAAGGCCGAGGCCGCATCCCCCAGCAGCTGCATCGACTGCAGAAGATTGTAGATCATCATCGGCTTGTAGACGTTGAGCTCGAAATGGCCCTGGCTTCCGGCAAAGCCGATCGCCGCGTCATTGCCCATGACATGCGCACAGACCTGGGTCAGCGCTTCGCATTGCGTGGGGTTCACCTTGCCCGGCATGATCGACGAGCCCGGCTCGTTTTCCGGCAGGGCCAGCTCTCCCAGACCGCAGCGCGGTCCGGAACCCAGAAAGCGGATGTCGTTGGCGATCTTGAACAGCGAGGCCGCGACGGTTTTCAGCGCGCCTGACATTTCCACAACGGCGTCATGCGCCGCGAGAGCCTCGAACTTGTTCTCGGCGGTCTCGAAGGGAAACCCTGTGATCGTCGCGATGTTCTCGGCGACCATCGCGTCAAAGCCCGGCTTGGTGTTCAGCCCGGTGCCGACCGCGGTGCCGCCCTGAGCCAACGGATAGAGCGCCTCCAGCGAGGCCGACACGCGGTCAATGCCGTTCTTCACCTGAGCCGCGTAGCCGCCGAACTCTTGGCCGAGCGTCAGGGGCGTCGCGTCCTGAGTATGCGTGCGGCCGATCTTGATGATCTCGGCGAATGCGTCGGCTTTGTCTTTCAGCGCGCCGTGCAGTTTGTCGAGCCGCGGCAGCAGGTGATCTTGGGCCACCATCACGGCTGAGATGTGCATCGCGGTGGGGAAGGTGTCGTTCGAACTCTGCGATCGGTTGCAGTGATCGTTGGGGCGCACAGGCGTCTTCGAGCCAATGGTCCCGCCCATCATCTCGATCGCGCGGTTTGCGATCACCTCGTTCGCGTTCATGTTCGACTGCGTGCCCGAGCCGGTCTGCCATACGACCAGGGGAAAGTGATCATCGAGCTTTCCGGCGATCACTTCGCTCGCGGCGGCTTCGATCGCCTGGCCGATCTCGGGCTCCAGATTGCCGAGCGACATGTTGGCTTGCGCGCAGGCTTTCTTGATCACGCCGAGCGCGCGGACGACAGCGACGGGCTGCTTCTCCCAACCGATTGGGAAATTCATGATGGAGCGCTGCGTTTGCGCGCCCCAGTACTTGTCGGTGGGGACTTCGAGGGGGCCGAAGCTGTCGGTCTCGGTGCGCGTAGCGGACATGGCGGCGATCCTGAGCTCAGAGTGAATTCGTCCTGCCCCTATACAAGCGGACCGCGTTTTGCGCCAGCGACGCGCCGTCACGTCCAAAGGAGCCCGAAACCACGAGGCAGTCAGCCCGTGAGGCAGACAGGCAAGGGGGCCTAGAGAGACGTCTTGCGCGCGCGCAACTCAAAGCCAGCCTCCGTCGCGGCGGCGACGATGCGTTCATCGTTCTCGCATTCGTGGAAATGGAGCAAGAGCTTTGCGTCCGGGTGTTCCGAGAAAATCGGAGCGCCGTCATAAAAGTCGGCGTTTACATGCAGCCGGCACTCGGCGGCGATGCCGTCGATGTTTCGCGCAAGATGATAGTCGCCGCCCCAGTAATCACTGTCGCGGCGCACAAACCGGATCCCGAGTGCTGTGCTCAATCTCTCTGCGCTCAATTCGAGATCGTCGGCTTTGCGCGCAAAAACGAGTGTAAGCCGATCGCTCATTCAGTAATGACTCTCAAGATAACCTCTGAAAACTGCCCAATCGAAGTAAGGCGGTAGTTTCCGCTGTGTTTTCGATTTCCGCTATCCTGTTTGAATACTGAGCCTTTCATAGCTTTGATCATCTCGGGCGTTCGGGTGACGCCACGTAAATAACTGCAATTTTACTCAAAAGACCTCTCTGATTTCAATCGGTTCACGGCGTCGAAAGCTGTTTTGGGTACACCGCTGTTTGGCAAAACGGTGAACTGATGTTTCGAGCGCAAAGAGATTTCTGGGCGGACTTGGTGCACGTTTCGAGTGTTTCGAAGCGAGCGTCCGAGTATGTCGAAGAGATATCGGCGAAGCAGTTCGCGACGCTGGTCCGGCAGACGCCGGTTCTCATCCTGTCGAACTTTATAAACTCGACTGTCCTGATCTTTGTGATGTTCGAGCCGAGCCTCGCTGTCGCCTCGTGGTCTTGGCTGGCGGTCGCCTGGTGTGTTTGGGCGTGGCAGTATCACAAGTGGCATACGCGCAAAGACAAGCCGCTTCCTGAACGCGTAAGTCCGCGCACCATGCGAAGGATTGTGATCTTCACGGCGCTGTTTGGCGCGATCTGGGGCGTCGCTGGCGCAGCGTTTCTGCCCGATGACGACGGAATGCGACATACGGTCTTCATCGTCGTCTTCGCCGGCATTTCAGCTGGCGCGGTCAATGCGGTGGCGACGCTGCCGGCGGCGTGCGCCGCGTTCTTGGTCGCAATGCTGTTTCCGTTGGCCGCTCGGCTGCTTTTCGCAGACGACATCGTCTCAAACCTCCTCGGTGGACTGACGCTCGCCTACTTCATGGTGTTGGTCGGCGCAGCCGTGCACCGCTACCGAGACTTCGTCGAAAGCGTCATTCTCGAGTGTAAAAACAAAGAGTTGTCGCAGGAGCTTCAGCGCGCTCTGGAACGAGAGCGTGAAGCCAACCGAGCCAAGTCCGAGTTCCTCGCCAACATGAGCCACGAGCTGCGGACGCCTTTGAACGCAATCATCGGCTTTTCTACGATCATGTCGTCACGCATGTACGGCCCGATCGGAGACCCGCGCTATGTCGACTACGCCGGCGACATCAAGCGCAGCGGCGAGCACTTGCTGTCTTTGATCAACGAGGTTCTGGATTTCTCGAAATTCGAAGCGGGCAAGATGACGCTTGAGGAGCAAGAGTTCATCGTTGAAGACGTCATGAGATCTTCGGCTCGGATGCTCGCGCCCATGGCCGAGGAAAAGGATATCGCTATCCTGGTCAGCGCTTCCGAAACCGGGCTGACGCTGATGGCTGACGAGCGCAAGGTTCTGCAGATCCTTCTTAATCTCCTGTCGAACGCAGTGAAGTTCAGTCCGTGCGGTTCGCGGATCGATCTAGAGCTTGATCACGACGAACAGACCAACGGTCTCCGTCTCCGCGTGCGCGACGACGGCGAGGGGATCAAAGATGTCGAAAACGTCCTCAAGCCGTTCGTGCAGGCAGACACCAGCCTGAATCGGAGCGTTCCTGGAACGGGTCTGGGATTGCCGCTCGCGAAAGCTCTCGCTGAACTGCACGGCGGAGAACTGACCATCGAGACGGAGCCCGGCGCAGGAACCGCCGTCACGGTGTCCTTCCCAGGAGATCGGGTCAGCCGTCGCGCGCCGGTTGAACAGGTCCAAGGGTTGATCGCGAATACCGTCTGAACGCGCGGTCGGCGGCTTACTTTTTCCGAAAAGCGTCGAGACTTACGACTTCACCGCTCGATTGTTCGCGCGGTTCGGACGGGTCGAGCTCTTCTGCGCCGACGAGAGGCTCGGGCGCAGGGTCGGCATCGTCTTCCAACTCGTGCGCTTCATCGTCATCCGGCAAAGTGGGCTCGAACCGCAGCCCAAACTCCGCGCTCGGATCAGCAAACTGCAAGATCGCGTCGAATGGCACCACGAGACTGGCCAGCCGACCAGAGAAAGACAGCCCAACCGAGAAGCGGTCTGCGCCGACCGCGAGATCTTGAAACTCATGCTGAAGGACAATGGTCATCGTCTCCGGATGCTCTTCGCGCAGCCAGTCCGGTATGTCGACGCCTGGTTGGTTCGACTGAAAGGTGATGTAGAAATGGTGATCGCCTGGCAGCCCGTTCTCAGCGACCGTGCGGAGCGCTTCCACCACGAGCGACTGCATCGCCCGCTGCATCATCTGACCGTAGTTCAACTCCGCCACATCGGCTCTCCCGTCACTCGCCTCTGACCTAATCCGATTCTGCCCTGCGCTTAAAGGCCAATCGCAAGCATGATCATCGAAGCGGGTGGGGTGGCCCTCATGGGGGGCGAAAAGTGAAGGCTTCTGTTGCCAGGCGCCTTCGAGCCCCGCCTGAATCGGCTAAGAGTCAGGACTTAGGTTTCGGTATTGAGGACTGCTTAAGCAGCCATCGCCACCGGAGCACGGTTGTCATTGGCAACTGTACATAGCGAGCCGATAACGGTGGCGTCCCGCCGAGCGAAAGCTAACACCTTTAGACGTCCGTCGATCCTATTTCGGCCCCACGTTCCCGAGCTGGGCGTCCCATGAAACGCTTAGCCCGTTGAGATGTTGGTGGAGCCGCCGGGTACCGCCCCCGGGTCCGAGCCGCTTATTACGTGCGCGTTTATCGCCATAGTCCCGAAGGACCTGACACATATAAGCGCCGCGAGGCGTGGCGTGAAGAGAAAAGGCGAAGCTTGGCGTCAACGCCTACGAGATATGGCGTCGAAAGACAGAAAATGGGCTCCCATTGGTGATGGGAGCCCGGCAGGTTCACGGCGAACGACGGCATGGAGGGCGTCGATGGGGGAGCAAATCGACCGGCCGCCGCGCGCCTGACCTTGTGGCGGTCTTAGTCGACCGGCGTCACCTCGATCCAACGTGTTCGCGAGCCGCCATATGGATCCGTCACCGTGCGCGAGCCGTTGTAGGTGTTGGTTTCGGGATCGTACGCGCCTTCGCGAGTGCGCGAACCGCCGTAAGGTCCAGTGACTTCGCGAGACCGCGAATAGGTGTTCGAGTGTGGATCATAGCTGCGTTGCAGCGTTCTGGAGCGCGTGTTTCCGTAAGGCCCCGTGCCGGTTCGCGTCCGCGAGAAGGTGTTCGTATCCGGATCATAGCTGCGGTTAATGTGGCGCGTCGCCTGCCCGCCGTTTTTTCCCGTGATGGTGACGTTGCGGTCGGCCAGGGCCGGCGTCGCTGAAACGGCTCCGGCGACAAGCGCGGCGGCGGCAAGGGTATGGATGAACTTCGACATGCGATCCTCTTTCAACTCGTGGCCGTGCGTCGACCCGATGCCGAAGAAACTGGGATGTCGATGTAAGCCGAGTATGTCGGCGACCTTGGGAAATGCAACGTTTTGTAACCGCGTGGTAATCCCTCTTGGCGCGACGTTTCTCCCGGCCCATTTTGCCAACGATGCGGAGGCGATATGAGCGCGGATGAAGCAGAACGTCTGATCCTGGTCGAGGATGATCCGGAGATCCGGGATCTGGTGAGCCGACGGCTGGAAGACGAAGGCTATTCGGTGGTCGCGCTGCCGGACGGATCGGGACTGGACGCCGAAATGGCGGCGCGGCCGCCGGCTTTGGTGATCCTTGACCTGATGCTGCCGGGCGAGGACGGATTGTCGATCTGCCGTCGGCTCCGCTCGGACGGCGATGTGCCGATACTGATTCTGACAGCCAAGGGCGACGATATCGATCGGATCATCGGCCTGGAGATCGGCGCCGACGACTATCTTCCCAAGCCCTTCAATCCGCGAGAGCTTCTTGCGCGCATCCGGGCCATCCTCCGCCGCAGCCGCGTGGTCGCCAAGGAGCAGCCGGCAGGCGAGACGCTTTGGGTCGACGGTCTGAAAGTCGATGTTCCGGCGCGAGAGGTCATCGGGCGCAACGGTGATCCGCTCGATCTTTCGAGCGCCGAGTTCGATCTGTTCGCCACGCTTTGCGAAGCCCCCGGGCGCGTATTGAGCAGAGATCATCTGCTCGATCGGGTCTTTGGTCGGAGCGCCACTCCGTTTGATCGCTCGATCGACGTCCTGGTCAGCCGGTTGCGCAAGAAGGTCGAGGAGACGCCTGACCGGCCAACGCTGATCAAGACCGTCCGAAACGCTGGATATGTTCTCGCCGTCCGCAAAGCAGGAGACGAGGCGTGAGACGCATCTGATGAAGATCTTGCCCAATCGTTTGTCGCGGCTGCGCGTCGCGCTTTTGGCGCTGATCATCATCGTCGCAATCCAGGTGCTGGCTGTGACGGCCGTTTCTGTGCGCCGGGCGCAAGACACCGAAGGCGACTTCCGGTTCCCGTTGCCGGACCAAGCCGTCGCGATCGTGGAGCTTGTCGAGGCGGCGCCGCCCGAACGCCTGTCGGCGGTGCTGCGGGCGGTGAACTCGCCGGATGTGCGTGTCGCCGTTCTCGATGCGGATCCGTTGCAGGGAGACGCGCCCAGAGCGAGCTTGCCGGCTGTCGAACGTGTCATTCGTCGATACTCCGACGCGCTCGAGGATCGAAAAATCGCGGCGTATATCGCGCAGGGCGAGGGGGAGTTGTCGGCCAATCTTCGTTTGCGCGACCGCGGTTTGTGGTCGGATCTGCCGCTGCGGCTGGACATCGAGCTGGCTGACGGACGGATCTTGCAGTTGGAGACGCGAGGCGATCTTTCGAGGAAGGTCTTCGGTTGGCCCCTGGGGCTTGGAGCGGGAGTGTTCGGGTTGCTGGTGGCTGCGGCCGCCGCCTGGTCCGTCTGGCGCGAGTCAAAGCCGATCCTGGGCCTCGCCACGCGCCTCGAGCGGTTCGCGGACGCGGTGGAACCCGTGCCGGCGCCGGAGAAAGGGCCCGTTGAGATCCGCACGCTGATCGCCGCGTTCAATCGTTTGCAGACGCGGGTAGCGACCTTGCTTGAGGCGCGCAACACAATGCTTGGCGCGGTATCGCACGACCTGCGCACGTTTCTCACCCGTCTGCGCTTGCGGACCGATCTGATCGCCGACGAGGTGCAGCGGGACAAAGCGGAAGCCGATCTCGACGCGATGGACCGTATCATCGGATCGGCCCTCGCGCTGGCGCGATCCGAGGCGGGATCTCTTGAGAAGACCCGTTTTGACCTTCGGGAATTGCTTGATGAGTTCGCCGACGGCGCGCCCAGTTCTGAGGCGACTCGGGTGATGCGCGTCCCGGAGGCGCCGGTCATGATTGATGGCGATCGCGCTGCGTTGGCGCGCGTCTTCGCCAACCTGGTCGAGAACGCCCAGAAGTACGCTGGCGCTTGTGAGATCGTTGTATCTGCCCGAGACGGCTTCGCTTCGGTCGATGTGCTGGATCGCGGGGCCGGTCTGCCGGAAGCCGAGCTCGAGCGCCTGACCCAGCCGTTTGAACGCGGGGATCGCGCCCGGGGACAGGGAGTGTCCGGATCAGGCCTCGGGCTCGCGATTGCGCGGAACATCTCCGAAGCGCATGGCGGTCATTTCACCCTGGAGAACCGAACCGGCGGGGGCTTGGCGGCTCGCGTGTCGCTGCCCTTGGCGTCCGAGTGACGAACATAAAATCCTGAGCGCTTGACATCCGGCGCGGGTTTGTTAACTGATGAGTTAATTAACTCGGAGGTTAACAATTGGACCGTTTGTCCTCGGCCTATAGCGCCCTCGCCGATCCAACCCGCCGAGCGATCCTTGCCGATCTGACCGGCGGCCCGAAGAGCTTTACGGAACTGGCGGCGCCTTACGAAATGTCGAAACCGGCGGTGGTGAAGCATTTGCGGGTGCTTGAGAACGCCGGTCTTGTCGCCCGAGACGGCGCCAAGGCGCGCCCTCGCTACCGTGTCGACCCGAAGGGGTTCGACGACCCGCGCCGCTGGATCGAAGAGCAAGCCAGGTTCTGGGCCGAGGCTCTCGACCGGCTCGACGCCTATGCCAATGAAATCGCCACTCAGAAGGGAGGATCGTCATGACGGGCGTTCCCGAAAAGACCACCGTGCAAGAAACCGATGTGCAAGAAACCGATGTGAAGGCGTTCGAGACGTCCCGCGACTATGCGCATCCGCCAGAACTGATGTTTCGCCTGTTCACCGAGCCCGAGCATCTGGCGCGCTGGTTCGGCCCGGTCGGCTTCACGGTGGAAGAGGCCCGAACCAACCTGAAGACTGGCGGCGCCTGGCGGATCGTGATGCGCAGCCCGGAGGGAAATCAGCACCGCGTCACCGGGGTCTATGAGGAGGTTTCGCCGCCGGTGCGCGTCGTCTTCTCCTGGGCGTGGGAGAGCGAGGATGGAAGCCTGGGGCATGTCTCCCGCGTCACCATCGCATTCGCTTCCACCGACTCCGGGTGTCGCATGAGCCTGCGTCACGAAAACCTCGCGGATGACGAAGCACGCGCCGGCCACGGCCGCGGTTGGACAAGCTCGCTCGAAAGCATCGACGCGTATCTCGAAACTCTTTGATCAAAAGGAGCGCCCAAATGTTGAACGCCAATCCCGTGAACTGGTTCGATCTGCCGACAACGGATCTCGAGAGGGCCGTCGGCTTTTACAATCGGGTCTTCGAAATGGAGATCGCGATCACCGAGATGTTCGGCAAGGAGATCGCCTTTTTTCCGAACGACTGGGAGGAAAATGGTGCCGCAGGGGCGCTCACCGGCTCGACGGTGAACAAGCCGTCAGCTGAAGGATCATGCGTCTACTTCGCATGCTCCGACGATCTGCAGAGCTCTTTGGATCGTGTGGTCGCCGCAGGCGGCAAAGTGCTGCAGGAAAAGACGGCGATTGGAGACAACGGCTTCATCGCCCATGCCCTCGACACAGAGGGGAATCGAATTGGTCTGCACTCCCGCGTCTGACCCCTATCGCTGCGCGACCGGCGTTTGCAGTTCGCGCAGCAGTTTCCGCAGAAACGCGTCTGGAAAATCCTCGAAGGTTCGGGCGCGCATCACGAAGGCGGCCGGACCGGAAACGACCTCGTCGCGATAGTGCGGCTCAGGGTCTGGCTCGTCGCCCTTGATGACCAGACCGTTGATGGTGACGCCTTGCGCGCTGAGGGCGCGGGAGATCGGCAAGGGCGGCGCGCCTTCATTGGTGACGCCGTCGCCGGAGACGTCGATCACGCGGCGCCGGCAGCGCAGCGGCGCCTGCGTCGAGAGCGTGTCCGCGACGCGAAGCGCCTCGCCGATCGCAGTGGAGAAGATACGGAACGCCCGTTTCCCGCGCGCCACGTCATCGGCGAAAGCTTGCGAGCTCTCCGCGTCCGTCACGTGTCGCCACGGCGTTGTTTGCCGCTGGTGGGACAGTCCGCTCCATTGCATCACGGTCACGAGCAAACCGCCATCGAGAGCCGAAATCGCGTCGATGGCGTCGGGATGCCGAAAGGCGCTGGCGATGCCGCCCATCTGAAGCGCGTGTTCTTCGTGGTCAACGCTGCCCGAGACATCGACAGCAAGGACCAGCTCGACCGCGCACTCTGACTGAGCGACAGCTGGCCTCGTGAGGCCGATCGCAATCGCCGCGACAAACGCCAAGTGTCTGAACCTGAGCGTCATTCAGGAAGCGCCGAGACGGCTGGTCGCAGTTCTTTCAACAACTTGCGCCGGATGGCCCGTGGATAATCGTCATAGTCCTCGGCGACCTCCACAAACGCGCCTGGGCCGCCGATCACTTCGTTTCGATAATGGAGTTCGGGGTCAGGGCGCGCGCCTTTGATCACGAGGCCGTTGAGCGTGACGCCCTGAGCGACCAGTCGGTCGCGCAGCCTCACAGGTCCCTCGCCGTCATTGTTCACGCCGTCGCCGGACATGTCGATGACCCGTCGGGCGCAGTCCAGGGTGGGTTGCGGCCATTGCCCTTCGATAAAGTCGAGCGCCCGGCCGATAGCCGTTGGAAAATTGAAGTAACGGCGTTTGATGCGCGAGATTTTGTTCGCAAAATCATCGATTGCGGTTTCGTCGAACAGCGGCGTCCACGGGATGCGAAACTCTTGGTGCGCCCAGCCGCTCCAGTAAACGACGCTCAGCCAGATGCCGCTTCCCTCGGCGCTCAGAATCGCGGCGCGCACGTCTTCGTCGCGCAACGCTGCGGCCAGCCCTTGCGTCTGCAGGTCGTATTCGCGATCGTCGACGCTCGAACTGACGTCGATCGCGAGCAAGAGCGCCGTGTGACAATCGAGCGCCCTGGCGACGTTCGGTTGGCATAGCGTCAGAAGCGCAGCCGCGCCGATTGAACCGAGCCAGCTTTTTGCAAGGGTGATCACTTAGTCCGCCTGTGTTCGAAGCGCTGTCTCGTGTTGTTCGACCGCGCGCTTCGAGAGGTGGAGGCTGAGTTCGCGGATCAGCTTCTCGCGCATCGCTCGGAGATAGTCGCCGTAGTCGTTGATGTCGATGACGAACGCGCCAGGCCCCTGGATCACCTCCTCGAGGTAATGCGGCAGAGGGTCGGGCTTTTCGTTTCGGATCACCAAGCCGTTGATCGTCAGCCCGGCGAGCGTTCCGTTTTCCCGGTGATAACTTGGCCAAACGCCTTCGTTGGTCACCCCATCGCCCGACACATCGACCACCTTGTTGTAGCAGTCGTAGGGATTGCGTCTGTGAAGTTCCGACGCGAACCGCAAAGCGCTGCCGAGGGCGGTCGGCCGAAGCGCGTAGTCTGGTGCGACCGCTTTCAGACGGAGCGCAAACCGCTCGATCGCAGCCTCGCTGTCCAGCAGCGTCCAATCCGCAACCAGGCGGTGGTCCCAGAAGCCGCCCCATGTGAAAGCCGCCATGGTCACCGGACCGGCGGGCCCGAGAATGGCCGATTGCACATCGGGCGAGAGCAAAGCCGCCGCGAGACCACGCGTCTGCATGATCTGCTCTTCTTCATCGACGCTGTAAGAGATGTCGAGCGCCAGAACGAGCGCGGTGCCGCACTCGTCTGGCGCGCCGCTGGATTGCGCGGCCACGTGGCTCGCCGACAGCCCGCTCACGACCGCGATCGCCGCCGTGATCGCGATTATGCGCGACGCCCGGCTCATTCAACGACCGTCGGCGACGGCGCGGCGGCGACGAAAGGAGACAGCTCTCGGATGAGCTTTTCCTTCATGGCGGTCAGATAGTCGCCGTAGCTGCGGATATCGATGACGAAGGCGCCTGGTCCGTGGAGAACTTCTTCGATGTATTGCGGCAGCGGGTCCGGGTCGTTGTTGCGAATGACGAGACCGTTGATGATCAGCCCCTCCAGAACGCCTTTCGCGCGGTAATGGAGCGGTCCGAGCCCCTCGTTGTTGACGCCGTCGCCGGAGACGTCGACCACCTTCGTGTCGCAATCCCAAGGGTTCTGCGTGTGCAGCCAGGCGGAATGGGCGAGGGCGCGGCCCAATGCGGTGGGATGCCCCCATGTCGAGACGGGACGCGCGGCGATTCGAGCGGCGAACGCTTCGATCGCGTCTTCGCTGTCCAGAAGCGTCCAGTGCGCGACCGTGTGTTGGCGTCGCAGCCCACTCCATTCGAACGCCAACGCCGCGACGCCGCCGCCGGGCGACAGGATCGCGGCTTTGACCTCTTCGTCGAGCAGCGCGGCCGCCAGGCCACCCGTTTGAAGTTTCTGCTCTTCCTGGTCGACGCTGTGCGAGATGTCGAGCGCCAGGATCAGGGCCAGCCTGCAGGGGGTCTCCGCCCCGGATTGCGCCTGCGCCATGCCCGACTGTCCGATCATTGCAAGCGCAAGGGCTGCGGCGATCAACAGGCGGCGCGGGTGCAAGCGCATGGGGTTGTCCTTTTACCAGGTCCCTGTGTTCTCCATGGAAACCCAAGGTTCCTGCTTCGGCAAGGGGTCGCCTTCCTGCAAGAGCTCGATCGACACGCCGTCGGGGCTTTTCACGAAGGCCATGTAACCGTCGCGGGGCGGGCGGTTTATGGTCACGCCGGCGTCCATGAGGCGCTGGCAGGTGTCGTAAATGTTACCGACCCGATATGCGAGGTGACCCCAGGACCGTCCGGTTTCGTAGACTTCCTCCGAATCCCAATTGTAGGTCAGCTCGATCTCGTTGCCGGGTCCGCCGCCCGGTTCGCTCAAAAACACCAGCGTCGCTTTCGCGCCGTCCAGGTCCTTGCGGCGCGGTTCTTCCAGGCCTAGGGGGTCGCAATAGAGCTTCTTCGACTCGTCGATGTCGCTTACACGGATCATGGTGTGCAGGAATTTTATCGACATTTGGGGTTCCTCTCTCTCAAATTACTAGATATTGTGTCTTCATCCCCGAGTGAGCTGGGGTCCCTCGCAGGTGGCGGAACGGCCTGATATCATTTCCACGATAGGTTGGGCCGTTCCGTCCCCACTCGACCAACAGGACTGAAGATATGCCGATCACGCCGGAACAACAGGCTGAAATCGCCGAGGCGCGCAGCAAGGCGCATCCGACACTGCGCGCGGTGTCGGATGGGATCGAAGCGCAGCTTTACAACGCTGTTCCGGCGCTGGATCACGGCTTTGTCCGGGTCATTGACTACATGGGCGACGACGCGGCGATCGTGCAGGCGGCGCGCGTGTCCTACGGCAAAGGCACAAAGGCGGCGCGGGATGACCGCGGCCTGATCCGCTATCTCATGCGGCACTGGCATTCGACGCCGTTTGAGATGTGCGAGATCAAACTGCATGTGAAGTTGCCAATCTTCGTGGCGCGCCAGTGGATTCGCCACCGTACGGCGAATGTGAACGAGTATTCAGCGCGGTATTCGATCCTCGACAAGGAGGTTTACATCCCCTCGCCCGAGCACCTCGCGGCGCAGTCGACGACAAATCGGCAGGGCCGAGGCGACGTGCTGGAAGGCGAGGATGCTCAACGGGTCCTTGAGATCCTCAAGGGCGACGCCGATCAGACCTACGCCCACTATGAAGAGATGCTGGACGAAGACGGGCTCGGGCTTGCGCGCGAATTGGCCCGGATGAACCTGACGCTCAACGCCTATACCCAGTGGTACTGGAAGACGGACCTGCACAACCTCTTTCACATCCTGCGGCTGCGCGCGGACCCGCATTCGCAGTACGAGATTCGAGTCTATGCGGACGCGATCGGCGAGCTGACCAAAGCCTGGGTGCCGATGGCCTGGGAGGCGTTCGAGGACTACCGCCTGACCGCCGAACAGTTCTCCGGCCCAGCGATGGCGGTGCTCAAGCGCATGCTCGCCGGCGAGACCGTCACGCAGGCGGACAGTGGTCTGTCAGCCGGCGAATGGCGCGAGCTGCAAGGGGTTTTGGGCAAAGGCTAAGCGACTTACTCGGCGCGGGCCACGGGGCCTTGCGACCAAAGACGCCAGGTCGGCGTTGGGGCTGCGGCGACAGCGACGGCCGCAGGCGCGATCCCCGGGGCCGCGGTCGGCGCTTCGGTCGGTTCATTGGCCGGCGCGAGGACAGCATCGCCATAGAACCTGGCTTGCACGGCCTCTGCCTGAACCGTTCGCAGTGCTTCAATCACCTGTTTGAGATGCGATGCTGGAATGGTGAACCCATGCGCGGCGGCGCCGGTCTCATCCGTCACGGCGACAGAAATCACCTGATGCGGGCGGGCTTCAGCGGCGGTTTTCTCAAGATCAGTCACGACATCCTCCCTGGAATTCATCTTTGGGGCGATCGCAATCCTTGGGCCACACCCTGCGCGGGCGCCCCAAAAGAGACGCGGGGGCGGGCCAGGGGAAATAGGCCCGACCGAGAAAGGACGGGGCAGCGCAAGGGGAACAACACGAGAGGGCGGGAGGGGGC
>CALDSD010000057.1 GCA_937911325.1 uncultured Neomegalonema sp. | reverse complement strand
ACCTCGAACCCGCGATCCGGGCGCTGGTGAAGATCGTCACCGGCATCGACGAAGTCAGCGGCGCGGAGTATCTCAACCAGGCGCGCGACGCCCTCGCGATGTCGGAACCCGCCGCCAGAGACTCCGGTGCGGAGACAGGGTCGCAGGGCCTCACGCATCCGGAAAGTTATCTACGAGCCGAAACGCTGGCCTGCTGGGCGCAAGAGGATGGCGGCGATCACGCCGAGGCCGACCGCCGCGCACGGCGATTGATCGAGGGCGAAACGCCCTTGAACCGGCTTGACCTTCTGGGTCAGGAGCGGCTTCAGGAAATCGCGGATTGGCTGCTGCTGGAGTTCCTCGGCGATCCCTGGAACCGGCGGGAGCTCATTCAAGCGCATGCGCGGCTGATCTCGCCGCGGCTGGGCAACGCCATCCTCGAACCGCGCGGCGAGGAGGAAGACCTTGAGCGTCTCCGCGCGGCGATCACGAACTGCCATCCGACGATCCGCGACGCCTTCGCGTATCTGCTTCTCGACTTCGCGACCATCGATCCGGATCTTGACGACGTGCCGCTCGCCGCCGCGTTGATGTTCGCCGACGCCTTCGGACTGCGCGATCCGCTGCGAAAAGCCGCCAATAAGGAACTCAAGATCTCGATGGGCCGCCTCGACGAGTTGGAGCGCAAGGCGCCGGAACTCGTGAGGGGTCTCAGCAGCGCGCTCCGCGACAAGGCGGCGGGGCAGGCGCCACAGACGACGGCCGATGAGATCGCGGGGGACGCCGCATGAGCCCTCTGGAAACCGTCACAGACGATATCGTCGAACAGCACGTCTTCGAGGATTTCTTCAGCCTGCTGAACGAGTTCCGCCAGTATGAAAGCGTCGGAACAGATGATGTTCTGGGGGCGTTGCTTCCATTGACGCGGCAGGTCCACCAGATCCACGACCTAGGCCGCGCCGCGCCGCTTGACGGGGTCGACGCGCTGCGCGTCGACCGTGGTCAGTTATGGTTCGAGAACGCGCGCGCGCTTCGCCCGAGCTTCAAGTCATACGAGATCTCCCGGCTGCAGGGGATGGAAGGCGCGCTGGATATCGGCGCCGACCTCCGGCTCACGAGCGCCGATGGTCAGCTTTCAATCGACAATCTCCGGGTCGGCGACCGCGAGGCGCCGCCAGAGCAGCCGGTTTACTTGCCGGATTATCGCTGCTGGGAACACGCGGTTGGGCATCATGACCCCCTGACCGATATCTTTTGCCTGGGGATGCTCGGCGTCAGCCTGGCCGGAGCCTACGACTTCTCCGAGGACGCCGATCTGCTGGCTTGCGCGCGGGCGCGCGACGGATTGATGCAACGCAACCCGCGTCTTCACCCGGTGGTCGCACAGCTGCTCAACCGCATGACGGAGATCGACCGGCGCAAACGCGCGCAAGATCTTCCGAGCCTGATCACGGGCCTTCAGAACCATCGGCAGGCGGCGTCCGTCGCACAGCCGGTCGTCGGGCTATCCGAAGGACTGGATCGCAGCCAACGGATCCTGACCGAACTGCGCGGCCGGCTTTATGACCTGTCTCGCCGCAACAAGCTGATCTACCACAAGCCAAGCTCAAACGAACTCAACCTCACCGAAGCGTCGGTGCCGATCGTTCTGCGGGTTGAGACAATCCGACCAGACCAACTCTTCACGTGGGCCCGCGGCGAGGGCTCGTCGGGGATCGCGGACCGCCTGATCGCCGGCGAAGAGATAGAAGTCTCGGAATTCCTGCGGTTCGAGGAAATGGAGTTTGCGCCGCCCGCCCTGGACAAGATCCGCGCTCAGGCGCGCAAGGACCGTCAGGAGTACGGGTTTTCGCAGCTGCGCCTTGTCGCCTGCTTTCTGCGATGGCGCAATCTGAAGGAGACGCCCGAGGAGCCGATCTCCTCGCCGCTATTGCTGGTGCCGGTTGATCTCAACAAGCGTCGCGGCGTCAAGGATCGCTATACGATTCAGGCTGCGGGCGCGGAGGCCGAGATCAACCCCGCGCTTCGGCAGCTCTTGAAGACGCTCTACGATATTCAGCTGCCCGCGACGGTCGATCTGTCAGAACAGGGCGCGCTGGATGAGCTGTTCCAATCCCTCACGGATCAGATCGCCGTTTCAGAGCCGGGCGTGCGCCTGGAGAAGACCGAAAAGCCGCGCATCTCGCTCATTCACAGGCGCGCGACGCGACGGATCGACCTCTACCGCAAACGAAAGACCGCGACCGGCTCCGGCGTCCGCACCCACGCCATCGGCGACATCAAGTACTCGTACGGCAAGTCGAACTACAAGCCGCTCGGCGAGCAGCTCTACGATCTCTTCATCCGTCCTGCGGCCGCGCCGCATCGCGAGTTGGCGCAAGATCCGATGCAAGGCATGCTGCCGTTAGAAATGGCCGCCTCTGCGTCCGGCGCGGACGGAACCGCGGAGTTAGAGCGATCCGGCTATATGATGTCGCGCCCAGAGAGCGACAGCCCGTATGACTGGAGCTTCGATCTCTGCGCGGTGACCCTCGCCAACTTCAACTACCGCAAGATGTCCCTGGTGCGGGACTATGACGCTCTTCTGACCCAGAACGGCGAGGCGGAGACGGCGGCCTTGGCCGAACGCCGCACGAATTTCGAGCAGCTTTTCTCCGACGCGCCGCGGCCGCTTCCCTCGACCCCGCAAGCGCCCGCGCTGGAAGACACGCACCTTGTCGTGCCTTCCGATCCCACGCAGGAGGCGGCGATCAACCGCGCCAGAGCCGGCGAGAGCTATGTGATCCAAGGGCCGCCCGGCACCGGCAAGTCTCAGACGATCGCCAATCTGATCGCGGACTATATTGGCCGCGGAAAACGGGTGCTCTTCGTTTGCGAAAAACGGGCTGCGCTCGATGTCGTCTACCAGCGTCTGGAAGCGCTCGGGCTGGGCAAGCTGTGCGCCCTGGTGCACGACAGTCAGGATGACAAGAAGGCGTTCGTCAACGATCTGCGGGCGCTCTATCACGCGTGGATCGAAGGCGAACCCGACCGCACCGTTCTAAAGGCGCGCGAGACCGCTTTGGCTGAGATCCAAAAGGGTCTGAACGCCCTGGCGCAGCTCGACCAGGACATGACCGGCGAGATCGAGGGGGAGCCTTTGCACGCGCTGGTGCGTTCGGCCGCGGCGGACTGGGCCAAGGGCCGCGCGGCGAGCGCGCTGAGCGATGAGATGGGCGCGGACCGCCATCTGGTCCCGCCTCTGCGCGACTGGCGACGCGGGCGGGACGCCGCCTATCATATGGAGGCCGCGCTCAGCCGTATTGGCGGCGCTGCGGGCGCGGATCCCATCCTCGCGAGGCATCCGGCGCGGTTTGTCTCGTCCGAGGCGGCGGCTGACGCAAACGTCTTCGAGCGGCTGACCAGCGCGCTTGAGCGCTTGGGACCACTGCTTGAAAAGGTGCGGCGCGCGCAGGACCTCGTCATCTGGAAGATCGAAGATGGCGCCGGTCCCGCGCCGCTGGCGGCCCTTTTCGCCCAGATCAACTACGCCCACCGCCTGCGCCCGGTCGCCTCTGCCGGCAAACTCGCGATCCTCGACCGAACCAGCCTGTCGGCCGAGACCTTTCGACAGGATCTGCGCTGGCTGGATGAAGCGCGCGAGACGCTCTCGCAGCGGCAAGACAAAACAACAATCTGGCGCGACAAGCTCTCTCCGATCGAAACGGAAACCGCGATCCGGATCGCCCAACGGTACGAGGGCTCGTGGTTCTCGTTCCTGTCAGGCGAGTGGCGACGCGTGAAGCGCGAGATACACGAGCGGGCCGCCCTCGAAGGGTTAGCGATCAAACCGCGTCTCTATGACGTGCTGATCGACTTGGCCGCCGAGCACGAAGCCGTCAACGAGGTTGACCGCGCGCTACGGCAACTGGCCAGTCAGACCGGCATGGCGACGGGCGAAGACGCGATCCGCATCGTTGAAGAACGCGACGCCGGAAAGCCTGTCGAAGGCGATCTTGCGACGCCGCTGTTCGACTATCTCGCCGATCAGGGAGACGCGGCGGCCGATCATCTCACAAAGCTTGCGCGGCTTCAGGAAGATGCGGCGGCGGCGCAGTCGGCGATCGCGGACTGCTTTGACGGGATCGAAACGCTACCGGCGCACCAAGCCGCAGACGCCTTGGCCGAGTTGCAGGCGTCGCGAGATGCGCTGCCGGCCGCAGCGCCCGCCTTGCGAGAACTGGCGAACGCGCCGGACACGGTCCGCGCCGCCCTCAAGCGATTGGACATGCCGGTCGCGGCCCTCGAAGCCGCGGTGATGGAGGAAGCTGTGGAACGCGCCCTGGCCGCGCGGCCGGGGCTCCGCGAAACCGACGGCGCCGCGCTCGACGAAATCAACGCGAGCGTCTCCAAAGCGCTCACCAAGTTCCGGGAGGCGAACGCGCGGATGCTGCTGGATCAGACCCGCGACCGTTTCGCGGAAAAGATCGCGATCACCACACGTCCCGACATCGACGCCGACGCCGACTTCAAGGCCGCCAAAAAGCAGGTGATGAAGGCGCGCCAGGATCTTGAACGCGAATTCAATAAGACGCTGCGCTTCCGCTCCGTACGGCGGCTCTTGTCCGAGGACGCGGGGAAGTTGATCCCTGATCTGAAACCCATTTGGCTGATGAGCCCGCTTAGCGTGGCGGACGTTCTGCCGCTCGATGCCGACATGTTCGACGTCGCGGTCTTCGACGAAGCATCGCAGGTGCCGGTGGAGGACGCGGCGCCGACCCTTTTCCGAGCGCCGCAGTTCCTCGTCGTCGGCGATGAAAAGCAGTTGCCTCCGACCAACTTCTTCGGCGCGACTGCGCAGGCCTATGACGAAGACGAAGACCACGACGAGGACGAGGCGCCGCTGGACCTGGATGCAGCGAGCTTTCTGGGCCAAGCGGCGAAGACGCTGCCCTCCACTCTGCTCGGCTGGCACTATCGATCACGGTCCGAGGAGCTGATCTCGTTCTCGAACGCGGTCTTCTATGCGGGCAAGTTGATCTCGGTGCCCGCGACCCGGCTGACCGTGGAGGCCGAACCGATCCGAGCCGACAGCGCCGGAGACGGCAAGCAGCATTGGCGCGAAGTCCTGAGGCGGCCCATCTCGTTCCACCACACCCCTTTCGGCGTCTATGAGCGCCAACGCAACCGCGGCGAGGCGCTCTACATCGCCGAAATGATCCGTGGCCTGCTGACCGCGAAACCCAAGCGGTCTCTCGGGGTCGTCGCGTTCTCGGAAGCGCAGCAATCGGTGATCGTGCGGGCTCTCGACCAACTCGCCAAGGACGATCCGATATTCGCCGACGCGTATGAGGCGGAGCTGGAACGCGAGGAAGACGGGGCTTTCGTCGGACTGTTCGTAAAGAACCTTGAAAACGTTCAGGGCGATGAGCGAGACGTCATTCTCATCTCGGTCTGCTATGCGCCAGACGCGCGCGGCCGGATGCGGATGAGCTTTGGGCCGATCAACCGAGCGGGCGGCGAGAAGCGCCTCAACGTGATTTTCTCGCGCGCCAAGGAACATGTGGCGCTTGTGTCGACCGTTAAAGCCGACGCGATCACGAACGACTACAACACCGGGGCCTTCTGCCTGAAGACCTACCTTCGCTACGCCGAGGCGGTTTCTACCGGCAATGTCGCAGCGATGCGGCGCGCGCTCTCTGCAGTGGCCCCTTACGCGGCCGACGAGCGGGCGGATCGCGAGACGCCGATCGCGGATCAGATCGCCCAGGCTCTGCGGGAACGCGGGTTCGAGGCCGAAACGAGCTTGGGCGAGTCAAAATTCGTCTGCGACGTGGCCGTCCGAAAGGAAGGCGGCAGCGCGCACGAACTGGCGATCCTGATCGACGGGCCGGCGCATTACGAGAACCCCAACCTGCTTGAGCGTCATGTCACCAAGCCGGGCGTGCTCAACGCCTTCGGCTGGAAAACGCTCAGCGTGCTCTCACTCGACTGGCGGGCTCGTCCCGACGTCGTGCTAGGGCGTATCGAACGCGCCCTTGGCAAGAAGAGCTGAGCACCCAATCGCCGCATTTGTCAGATCTCCTGTAAAAGCATGAAGGTGCAACCGAGGGAGATCTGAACATGACCTACGTAGACGTCATGGTCGCGGCCGTGCCGGCCGCAAACAAAAACGCTTACATCGCCCACGCCGAAACCTTCGGTAAAATCGCGAAAGAGAACGGCGCCCTGCGCAGCACCGACTCTTGGGGCGTCGACGTGCCTTCCGGTGAAGTCACCTCAATGCCGATGGCCGTGCAGTGCAAAGACGACGAGGTCGTCGCGGTTGGCTGGATCGAATGGCCGTCGAAGCAAACGCGAGACGCGGGATGGGAAAAGATGATGCAGGATCCGCGCATGGACCCACAGACGAACCCGATGCCATTTGATGGCCAGCGTTTGATCTTTGGCGGGTTCGAAATGCTTCTCGATCACTAGAAGTTAGCGAACCCAGCACAAGCGTCAGTCTGTTCGGCTCTTATTCTTGGCGAGCGGCCCGGATCACAGTCTCAAGCAAGTCATCGACGATCTTGGGTCGCACGCGCCCCTCAGGCAACGCAGCGTAATAGGCCTGGCCGGTCCGAAACAGTGGGAAGTCTAGCCGCACCAGTCGACCTTCTTCGACCATCTTTTCGGTCAGCCTCTGGCCGCCGAACGTCACGCCCTCGCCGTTCGCCGCAGCCTCTAGCATGAACGCAAAGTTACTGAACTCGACGATTTTAAGCGACATGTCGGCGTCAAGGTCGATCCCAAGCGCTGAAAACCAGTTTCTCCAACCCGGCCAACTCGGCTTGAGCGCGACCTGCTGGAGCAACGTCGTCTCGAAAAGATCTTCCGGCTTTTGCAGCGGACCATGTCGCCTCAGATACTCCGGCGAACAGACGACTGTCCGGACTTCGTCGAACAGATGGTGAACCTCAAACCCACTCCAATCACCTTCTCCATACCGAATGGCGAGATCAATCCCGCCCGCGCCGTAGTTCAGGTTGTCGCTGTCGTCCGCCAAGAGTCTGAGATCCACACCGGGATGCCGCTGGCGAAACTCGCTCATAATTGGGTTCAGCCAGAAGTAAGAAATGGAATTCAAAGCGCTGATCGTGATTGAGTTGTCTTCTTCCAATTTCCGTATCTCCAAAACAGCGGTCGCGATTTCCTGGAAGGCGCTGGTGACCGCGACTTGCAGTCTCTCGCCCATTGGGGTCAGCCGCACGCCACGGTGTTCCCGCTCGAAGAGCGTGATGCCGAGCTCGTTCTCGATCTTTCGGATCTGATACGTCACGGCCACTTGCGTGACGTTCAATTCGTTCGCCGCTTCAGTAAAACTGCCAAGTCGAGCGGCCGCCTCGAACGCTAAAAGGGCTTTGGGAGACGGGATTTTTCCACGAAAATTAAACATGAGGTTTTCTTATACTTCACCAATAGAGAATTCAATTTCACAGCTCCGAGCCCGGTTACTACGATGTACCCATGTATGTCTTGCGTTGCGGAAGCAAGGGGGCGCGAGAAAGTTGAGTTGGAGCATAGATGCTATGAAGACCCACATTCTCGATCGCGACTACCATTATCACTGGAATTCGACGATCCCCGCATCAGCGACGGTAAAGAGCGGAGATCGTGTCATTTTTGAATGTCGCGACTGCGTCGACGGGCAGCTGACGCCCGAGTCCACAATCGAGGACTTCAAGCAGAAAGACGTGTCGCGCCTAAATCCGATGATCGGCCCTGTTTTCATCGAAGACGCTGAACCGGGCGATGTCGTCGAAGTCGAGTTCCTCTCACTCGAACACCACGGATGGGGCTGGGCGGCGCTGACGCCCACGCTCGAAGAAAGCCGGGACAAGCCCCCGTTTGACAACGATATCGATGATCTCGACGAGTTGCGGATTCTGAAAGTCGGGGCCGATGAGTGCCTCGAGTTTTTCCCGAATGTGCGCATTCCGATCAATCCATCTGTCGGAATTGTTGGCCTCGCGCCGGCGCTGCCAGGATCTCATTCGCCAACGCCGCCCCGTCGCACCGGCGGGAACATGGACAACCGGTTTCTGCGAAGCGGCGCAAAGGTCTATCTGCCCGTCGAGGTTGCGGGCGGCCTCCTGTCTATCGGCGATGGCCACCTGTGCCAGGGGGATGGTCAAGCCAGCGTCTACGCGGTGGAAGCGCCCCTGACCGTGACCACGCGCATCCGCCTGCACAAGGACTGGCGGATTGATGAGCCGCGCTACGTGACTGCGCCCGGGTTGAGGCACCGCCACGACGCGATGTCGTTCTATGCGACGTCGTCCTTTGGCAAAGATCTGGCGGCAGGCGTCAAATCGGTGCAGCAGAGCATGGTCGCCTGGCTGCAAGAGCTACACGATCTGTCACACCCGGATGCGTGTTTTCTGACCGGGTTGACGGGCAACGTGGTCGTTAGCCAGACGTCGCCCACATCGGACTATCACGTGTCCATGCAACTGCCGCGCGACATCTTCATGTAGCAGGAGAAGAGCAACGGCGTTGATCGGTTGACCTTGATACCCTGACGGCAGCAGCTAGACTTTTCATGATCTAGCCCACCCGAACTCACGGGAAGGACGCCGCCGCATGGTCTCGAAACTAGTCATCAGCACCGCCCTGTTTCTAAGCGCCGGCGCCGCGCAAGCCAGCGACTGTCTCGGCTTTGCGCAGCGCGATCTGCCAGGGTGGACAGTGTTCACACTCGATGCGGCCCAGCTTGGCGAGAGGGATGTGGCGATCTCTTTCGTCGGACACTCCTCCTATCGCATAGAGGCGCCGGACGGCACGACGATCATCACCGATTATTCCGGTTGGTCCGGCCCAGGGGATCAGCCGGAAGTCGTGACGATGAACCGCGCGCATGAGACACACTACACCGACTATCCAGACCCGCGGATCGAGCATGTTCTGCGCGGGTGGAACCCTGAGAACACGGATGGGAGCGGTGATCCGGCCGAGCATTATGCGACCATCGGTGAAACCCTGATCCGAAATGTGGCCACTTCGGTGCAGAGCTACGACGGGGTGAGGCCGAACGACAATTCGATCTTCATCTTCGAGATCCAGGGATTGTGCATCGGACATCTGGGACACCTGCACTTCGAACCGAATGACGAGCAGTTCGGCGCAATCGGGTTCCTCGACGTTGTGATGGTCCCGGTCGACGGGACCTACACGATGAGCCAGGTCGGCATGATGGAAGTGCTCAAGAAACTCCGCGCCAAAGTGATCCTCCCGATGCACTGGTTCGGGCAAACGACACTGAACGCTTTTCTGCGCATCGCCGCTGAGGAATTCGACGTGCGCCCATTTGACGAGAACTGGTTGGTTCTCTCGAAAGAAACGCTTCCCGAAGAAGCGGTCGTCGTCGTGATGCAACCGAACTTCCGCGAGGAGTTCGAGTAGAAGAGCTATCCGTCGGGCGAGATGCGCCCATCCCACTCGACGGCCTCGGCGCCGCAGAACCGTCGAAGACGATCAAGCTCCTCCGTCAAAAGCCGCCTGCGGTTCCGCCCCGCCTTCACCCCTGGCTCGAACCAGACGGCGCGCACGGCGAGCACGTCTCTGTCCCGCTCGTGCTTGGCGTCCACCCGACCGACAAAGCGGTCTCCCTCCAGTAGCGGGAAGACGTAGTACCCATACCGACGCTTAGCCTCGGGTGTGAACACCTCAATCCGGTAATTGAAACCGAACACATGCTCCAGCCGACGACGGTCGCGGATCAAGGGGTCGAACGGGTTCAGCGCGCGGATCCTCGCCGGCGGCTCCGGCGCTTCCGAGATCCGCTCGCACACATCTGCAAAGGCGACAGCGGAACGCGGCTTCGCCCCGTTCGCGGCGTCTATGTCGACCTCGACGAGCGCCCCCGACGCCCGCATCTTGGCCACCCAGTCCTTTGCCTCTTGGACGCTGACCAACGCCCAATAGCCTGCGATCTCGCCATGCGTGGCGAACCCAAGTCGTCTCAAGGCTTCGCGACACGCCCAATCGACGCTGTCCGCGCGGTCTATTGTTGTTTTGTGGTGCTCTGGCGGGATGACCCTCTCGGCGAGATCATAAACCTTCTGAAAACTCCGCCGATGGCACACGGCGAACTCTCCCGTCCGCCAAAGGTATTCGAGCGCGGTTTTTTCCGGCGCCCAATCCCACCATCCGCCACCGCCGCCCTTTCGGGGCGATGTAACGTCCCGGGCCCGGATCGCGCCCTCTGCCGCGACGCGCGCGCGCAGCATGTCGACCGCCTCTTCAAACCCCTCGCGGCGCCATTTGCGCCAATATTCTCGCAGACGAACCCGTTCTTGTTCGAAGCGGTGTCGCCAGTAAGGGAAAAACGCCGACGGAATAATGGCGGCGTCGTGGGTCCAGTTCTCGAACAGCCGTCGATCCTGCTCTAGCAATCGCGTCAAGTCTTGCCGACGATAGGTCTGATTGCGCGAAAAGAGGATATGATGATGCGCGCGCTCCAGCGTGTTGATGCTGTCGACCTGCACAAAGCCGAGCGCTTGAACGATCTCGAGCACTCCGTCACGATCCAGCTTCCGGCGTGGCGGCTCGGAGAGGCCCTGAACGTGCAGCAGCAGCCGTCGCCCATCATCGTTCGAGATCTTCAATCGAGAAACGACCATGCGGCGTCTTTAACAGAAGAGATCCCCGACCGGCGACTTTCTTGATCATGCCGCCGCGCTGGCGGCCGTCTAGGCGGCGTCGATCGCCGAGGACGTCCTTGCGGCGATGACGCGCTCTGACGGAAACCGCACGCTGACCGTCGTGCCTTCGCCCAGCTGACTGCGAAACGCCAGCTCGCCTCCGTGCAGTTCTATCAGTTCCTTGGTGATGCTCAGGCCCAGCCCGGTGCCCGTTCGCTTCCGCGTCAGCGGGCTCTGCGCCTGCTGAAACGGCTGCAAGATCAACGCGATGTCTTTCTCGGCGACGCCGATCCCATTGTCGCTGACGGATACTGAAAGCCGATGGTCCATACCGATTTCCGCCGCGATGCGGACCTCTCCGCCGCGATGACTGAACTTCACGGCGTTCGAGACGAGATTGACCAGGATCTGAGTGACCTTGCGCTCGTCGCCCAGTAGTCCAAGCCCAGCCGGGATGTTTGGTTCGCAGATCCGAATATCGTAACGCTCCGCGTCCGCAGAGACCATCCTCGAGCACGCCTTTATCGTCTCCAGCAGATCAAAGGCGCTTTCGTCGATCCGAAGCGCACCCGTCTCGATCTTGCTCCAATCCAAGATCTCGTGGATCAAACCAAGCAGGTGCTCACCCGCATTGCGAATGTCGCTGGCGTATTCGCAGTATCTCGGCGCGCCGACGGGGCCGAAGACCTCGGCCTCGATACTCTGCGAAAACCCGATAATCGCGTTGAGGGGCGTGCGCAGGTCGTGAGACATGTTGGCCAAGAAGCGCATCTTCGCGTCGCCCGCGCGCTCGGCCTCTTCTCGCGCCGACTTCAGTTCCCGTTGTTGCCGCTTCAGATCTGTAATGTCGACCCGCATTCCCACGCGAGCGCCGTCGCTGGTCTCCAGTTCATCGATCCTCAGCCAGCGGTCGCCAGGCAGCTCCTGTTCGACCGCTTCACACAGCTCCAGGTGCTCGTAGAGCCGTCTTTTGATAAACGCGTCCTCATTTCCAACCGCTTCGGGATATTGACCCCGCGCAACGCCATAAAGCAGCAGATCTTCAAACCGCGCCCCCGGACGGATGATCGGCGCCGTGACTTTGTAAAGATCGCGAAACTTCGAATTGCAGACGACGAGGCGGTCGTCCCGATCGAACACGACAAGACCGTCGGCGAGCGCTTCGATCGTCTCCGTAAGAAGGCGCTCCATGCGCTGCGCGGCCGCCACGTTTTGGCGCTGCTCAAGGCTGTCGGCGATCATTTCGGCGCTGGCTTGGAGCCTCTCGACCATGATGGCGCTGTCACGATCAGGCTCCTCGAAAACAGCGATCAGGGACCCGATGCTGCGTCCGTCGGCGCCGTCCACGGGGACCGAGAGCTCAGTCGATGTTTCGGCGCGGTTGAGATCAGAGCTTCGACGCCGCCGCCCGCAACAACTGAGAACGAGAGTGACGTGGGAGGCCGACAGCGCGCGAGCAGTTTGGCTCAGCAGGCGATCGATCGCCGCGTCGGGCAACGCGCTCACGCAGTCGTATTCGCCCAGCTCGTCAGCTGGCGTTCCGATAGTTTGCAATCGCTCGATCTCGGTCATATCGCCGGCACTCGAACATTCACCGCCCTGAATGAGGCGTTCCGAGACAAACTGCGGCAGCAGCGCTTAATTTTGAGTACATGCCCGGAAAAACCTACGGACAATTTTTCGGAAATCCCTCCGATAAACGATTGCGGCCGCGCATGGCCAACCCACGCGTGGTGATCACTTGTTTTCATGATGAAGAACCGCCCGGGCGGGCTGCCGCCCGAACTGTCGTCGTCGCCGCCGCCTCAGGAAACCGAGTGAAGGTTCTCAACCACGACCGCGATGCCCTGGCCGCCGCCGATGCACATCGTGGCCAGGCCGTGCTTGCCGCCGATCCGCTTCAGCTCGTGCAGGCACTTGATCAGAATGACCGCTCCCGAAGCGCCGATCGGATGGCCGAGCGCAACTGCGCCGCCGTTCGGGTTCACTTTCTCCGGGTTCAGGCCGAGCTCCTTTGAAACAGCGCAGGCCTGCGCGGCGAAGGCTTCGTTTGATTCCACCACATCGAGATCATCGACCGACAGCCCCGCCCGTTCCAGCGCAATCCGGCTCGCCGGAGCCGGGCCCATTCCCATCTCTGACGGCTCAACGCCCGCCAGACCATAGGCGACGATCCGCGCGATCGGCTTCGCGTCGCGACGGGAGGCCTCGGCGCCGCTGGCCAGGACGACCGCTCCGCCGCCGTCATTGATGCCAGACGCGTTTCCGGCTGTGACCGTACCGTCCTTCTCGAACACAGGCCGCAGCTTTTGCATGTCTTCAATACTGGCGTTTGGACGAACATGCTCGTCAGTGTCGAAGGTGACCGTGTCGCGGCGCTTCTGGATCTCGAAAGGCGTGATCTGTTCTTTGAAACGCCCCGCCTCAATCGCCGCTGACGCCCGCTTGTGGCTTTCGAGCGCAAATGCGTCCTGATCGTCGCGGGTGATCTGATACCGCCGCGCCACGTTCTCGGCCGTGACGCCCATGTGGCCATGCCCGAAGGGATCGTGCAGCGCCTGCAGCATCATATCGACGGCGCCGGTGTCGCCCATCTTCTGACCCCAGCGCGCGGCGGGCATCAGGTAGCCCGCCTTGCTCATGCTTTCGGCGCCGCCCGCGAGCGCGATGTCCGCATCGCCCAGCATGACCATCTGCGCGGCGGAGACGACCGCCTGCAGGCCGGAACCGCAGAGCCGGTTGACGGTGAGCGCGTGCGCCTCTTTCGGCGCGCCCGCCTCCATCGAGATCACCCGGCTGATATACATGTCGCGCGGCTCGGTATGGATGACGTTCCCAAACACCGAGGCCTGCACTTCGGCTCCGTCGACGTCCGAGGCCGCCAACGCCGCTTTGGCCGCCGCTGCGCCAAGCGCGCTTGGGGGCGTGTCGCGCAGCGCCCCTCCAAAAGTGCCGCTCGCCGTCCGGCGCCCCTCAAGGATGTAAACGTCGCGATCACCCATGCTGTCCTCCGCTGGAATTGTTTCTCCCAACTATGGACCCTAGAAACCGTTGCGAAAAGCCATGAAAGCGCGATCCAAGCCCGCTAGGCTGTTCCGACATTGGCCTCGCCTCAGGAGAGAAGGACGCTGCTTTGCGCTCGATCGAGATCCTCGACCATTTGATCGCCTTCCCGACGATCGCCCGCAGTCCGAACATCGAGCTGATCAGCTTTTGCCGCGAGCTGCTCGGCGCTGCCGGCGTCGAGAGCACGCTGATCGCAAGCGAGGATGGTCGCCAAGCCAATCTCTACGCGACGATCGGCCCCAAGGACCGACCCGGCGTCATGCTGTCCGGACATACCGACGTCGTGCCGGTCGAAGGCCAAGCGTGGAGCGTCGACCCTTTCAAACTCACCGAACGCGACGGCAAGCTCTTCGGACGGGGCGCCGCCGACATGAAAGGCTTCGTCGCCAGCGCCCTTGCGATGGCCGAACGAGCCGCCACGCGCAATCTGACCACTCCTCTGCATCTCGCGCTCTCTTACGACGAGGAGATCGGATGCGTCGGCGTTCGCAGTATGATCGATATGCTCGAGCAAGCGCCCATTCGTCCCGCAATGTGCATTGTCGGCGAGCCGACAGGCCTGGCCGTCGCCACCGGGCATAAAGGCAAGACGGACCTTCGCGGGGTCTTCACAGGGAAAGAGGCGCATTCGGCTCTCGCGCCAACGGGCGTCAACGCGATCTACCTGGCGTCGGAGTTTGTCGAGGCCGTGCGCGCCTTGCAGTCGGAGATCGTCGAAACCGGTCCGAAGGACGGCGACTATGACGTCCCCTACACGACCTTGCATGTCGGCAAGATCGCGGGGGGCGTCGCGCTCAACATCGTGCCAAATCGTTGTGAGATCGCTTTTGAGATCCGCAGCCTGGCTGGGGACGACCCGCGACTGCGTCTGGACAAGATGCGCGCCGCCGCAGACCTGATCGAAGCACAAGCGCGTCAAGTTTCGCAAGACGCCGGAATTTCAATCGAGGTTACAAACACATATCCGGGCCTCGACACGCCGCCAGACGCCGCCGTCGTGGATTTCGTAAAAGGGCTGACCGGGGCCAATGGAACGATCAAGGTCGCCTTTGGAACGGAAGGCGGGTTGTTTCAGGAGCGTTTGGGCACGCCGACCGTCGTGTGTGGGCCTGGCTCCATGGCGCAGGGCCACAAACCCGACGAGTTTGTCGATCGGGATCAAATTGACCGTTGCGATGAGATGCTTGGAGCGCTCCTGACCCGCTTGGAGCACGGTCTCTAGCTCCCAGGTCAAAGACCAACATGGCGCCTAGGGTGGCTAAGCAGACACACCAGTTGTCTATATTAAGGCCCGAGACTCTCTAAATTTACGATATCTGGTGAAACTTATCCACAGTTTGCCCACTGTGGCTCGCAAAGCGGAAGATATCGTGTTCGGAGAGCGAAATGAACGACCGGGAACGTCTTGCAGTGCATTTGTGGGAGCAAGGCGTTTGGCTCTCTCGAGCCTTTCTGGCGTTTGCGTCGACACAAGATCAGCAATGGCACTCTGCATTGTCGGTTTATCGCGGCCCTCGCTGGTTGCAACTGGGAGATGATCTGCGGGCGGACGGGGCGCCCGAGGGCAACGCTTGGGAGATCTTGACCGGCGCAGCCGAGGACGCATCGGAACGCCTCTCCGAATTGGCGGAGCTTGAAAGCCGCCTGCAATCGCAGCTCCGCGGTCGGCTGCGAATTGGGCGCGTGGTCGCTTTCGGCTTCCCCGATGGGTCTCAAACGGACGAGGCTCCCCAGGAAATCCCCGCCTGGACGTGGGAGACGCCGGCCAATCGATCGACTGACGTCGGCAAGAGCGTGCCGTTCAAAAGCATCCGCGTTTTGGCGCGGGACCAGCTCAAGAGCGCCATTTCCGATTGGGCTGCGTCCAGCCAGGACGCGCCGCGGCAAAATCATTCAAAAACGGGATTGTTCCTGGCTGAATGATGCGCTAACGTCGCCGTTAACGACTACGTAGGCAATCGGCAAATGACTGTGTTGTACAACGATTACTAGCGCGCGAAGAGAAGAGCTAACAACTTATGAGTGTATTGCCTGTAAGATCGCGCTTAATCGGCCACAAGATGATGGGTCTCAAGTCGATATTTCGCCAAATTTAGTTGCCATGAAAAAACTACGCTTGTAGGTAACGTCGCAGCTCCAGACGCATCGCGGACTTGGGGTGACTGAGTTAAGGAGACGCGCGTGGCTAGCGAAATTGACGCCAAGATTGGGCTTCGGATCCGTCAAAGACGGTGGGTCTCAAAAATGACGCAAGGCCAACTCGCAGACAGGGTAGGACTGCGTTTCCAACAGATCCACAAGTACGAAACCGGCCAAAGCTCCATCAAAGTCAGCACAGCGCTTAAGATCGCGGACGCGCTTGGCGTCTCATTAAATTATCTGATCGAAGAAGTATCGACGGTGCGGCAACCGGCGGATAGCGACAACTTGGTTGATTTCCCGCTCGGCGAAGATGTTTTGGACCGGCAAACCACATCCCTGGTTACAGCCTACAGGCGTCTACCTCATGAAAGCCGCGCGCTTGTCTTGAGCCTCGTCGATACGATGACCGAACAGGCAGCCTCCGAAGCCGATGCACCAGCGCAACAAATCCCGGTTTCGCTAGAGAATTGAGTTTTCCGACTATCGCACTGGTTGAAGCTCGGCCCTCCATCAACTAGATGTTGGTGAGCGGGGTGGGCGTCACACATCATGTCGATTACATAAGTGTGCTGATCGTCCGCTTACCAGTGCGTTAGCGGAGCTCGTATAAACGAATGACAGCGCAACTATACGACTTGAAAGAAGAAGCGCGCATCAAGGTTCTGGAAGACTTTAGAGTCCTTGATACTCCGGCGGAGCCTGTCTTTGACAAGATCACAGAACTCGCAGCTTACGTTTTTCAAGCTGATATCTCGCTTATTTCGTTCGTCGACCAGGGACGGCAGTGGTTCAAGTCACTCTACGGCATGGCTGTAAGAAGCACGCCCAGAGAGTTTTCGTTCTGCAGTCATGCAATTCAAAGCGAAGAAATATACTGCGTGAAAGACGCGACCCGTGACCCGTTATTCAAACATAACCCTCTGGTTACTGGCGCGCCATTCATACGCTCCTACTACGGCTCGCCTTTGAGGACCGAATGCGGAATGCAGCTCGGAACGCTCTGCGTCATCAGCAAAACCGTGATTGAACCATCTGAAGTACAGTTGCGACAACTTAGAGACCTCTCGCAGCTTACTATGGCGGAGCTGACCATGCGCCGGAAGCAGCTTCAAGATTTTTGGATCAATCCCGCCCCACATTCCGGCGGTCTGCAGCGCGGCTAGTCAGGATGTCGGCGCGTCGCCGTCAAGCTTCTGAATGATGGCCAAGCTGTGTGAGCACTGCTGAACACCCGACGTTATCACCGCGGGCTGACGTCAAATACTTCAATTTTTATGAGAATTCATCCAGTGATCGTTAGGGCTTTTTTACCGCAGCCTTCGAAATTGTTCAGACGTTAAATTGGTGAAAGCGAAACAGCTAAAAGGCTTTCCGCTTTCCATGCTCCGATACTACCTGAATGGCCGCAACCGCGGCCATTTTTTTGTTTCATTAGGAATAACATAATTAATACGGAGTACATTTCTTTGCGTCGTTGGTTCAGGAATTAGAACGATGCGTGATAACGCGAGTACTGCGGATAACGGCGCTCAGCTGCGCCCGATCATCAAAAAGAAAAAGGTAATCAATGGCGGCGGCCACCATGGCGGCGCCTGGAAAGTCGCCTATGCCGACTTCGTGACAGCGATGATGGCGTTTTTCCTTTTGATGTGGCTCCTGAACGCGACGACCGAAGACCAGCGCAAAGGCATCGCCGACTACTTCGATCCGTCCGTGCCGGTGAGCCGGACATCCGCGGGCGGCGATTCCATGTTCAAAGGCTCGTCGGTCTTCTCCGAGGAACACCTCACGCAGAATGGCCGCGGCGGTCTGGGGTCCGATGAACCCGGCGAGCACAAGGCTCGGAAAGATACTGGAAAAGAGGATCAAGAGCCTCAGACACAGAAGAAATCCGAGGCTGAAGCGTCGGAAGCTGTGCAAGGCCCGCAGAGCAATAAAGGCCAGACCGAAGCGGAAGCCGAGGCGCAAACTGCCGCGCAAACGGCTGCGCTTGTGAACCTCAAGCGCGAAATCATTGACGCCATCCAAAACGCGGATTCCACCGGCGAACTGCTTCGGCATCTATGGATGGAGATCAGCGACGCCGGCCTGACGATCGAGATCGTCGACATGGAGGGCGAACCGCTCTTCGCGACCGGGGAAGCCACGCCATCCACGAAAATGCGCGCTCTGCTTCAGGTCGTCGGCTCGTCGGTGAAGCTCGTTTCGAACCAAATCGAGATTGCCGGCCACACCGATGCGCGCCCCTTTGGCCCAGGCTCCACCTACACGAACTGGGAGCTTTCAGCTGATCGGGCTCAGTCCGCTCGACGCGTGTTCGAAGCCGCCGGGGTCACCTCGACGCGCTTTGTGTCAATCGCAGGCCGCGCTGACAGCGACCCGGCTCTCGACGACCGTTTCGCGTCGCAGAACCGCCGGATCGAAATTACTCTTCTGCGTTAATTTTCAATTTTAAGACGAATTTGCGGCAATTCCTTAGCCGTTCGATAACCATTTTCGTTCATTCTCGTAAACCATAATCACTTCTTAACGTGTGGAAGAATTCCCGCGTTTAAACATAACGAGGACTGGACATGAAGATCTCTTCGTCTTTCAACGCTGGGATTATGGGGCTGTACGCTCAATCATCGCGGCTTGCTACGATCTCGCAGAACATCGCCAACTCGCAGACCAACGGCTTCAAGCGGCTCGATACGGAATTCTCGTCCCTGGTCACCAACAATTCAGCAGTTCTCTACCAAGCAGGCGGCGTCCGCCCGAACACGATCCGCGAAGTCAGCGACAACGGATCGATCCTGGGCACAGACAACGCGCTCGATATCGCGGTTTCGGATCGTGGTCTTCTTCCCGTCACTGACATGGGTTCGGTCGACGCGGGCGTGATCAACTTGCCGTTCAAGCTCACCACCACCGGATCGTTCCGGCCGGATGCGAACGGCTACATGAGCACCGCAAACGGCACTGTTCTGATGGGATGGCCAGCCGACCAGAACGGCGTGGTCACGCCAGGCGGACGCACTGACTCCGGCTCGCTGGAGCCGATCCAGATCGAGCAGACCAAGATCGAAGCGCAGCCGACCACCAACATGACGGTTTCGCTGAACCTGCCGGCTTCGGCCACGGTCGCCGGCGCATCGGGCGCTGCGCAGGATCTGGACCTCACATACTTCGATAACCTGGGCAGCGAGCAGACCCTGACGTTCCGCTTCACCCCGACGGTCCCTGCGACGGGCAGCAGCAACGCCTGGAGCGTGGAAGTGATCGACTCTGCGACCGCGACTGCAAGCAACCCGATCGCTGACTTCGATATGACGTTCTACGACACGCAGGCGAACGGCGGAACGTTGAACACCCTGACGGTGGGAACCGGGGTGACTTACAACAGCGCGACGGGCGAACTGGCTTTGACCACCGCGAACGGCCCGATGACCATCGACATCGGCTCCCCCGCCGAAGTTGGCCGCATGACGCAATTGGACGCTGACTTCCGCCCGACATCGATCGCCAAAGACGGTGCAGGCCCGAGCGACATGTCCGGCGTTAGCATCGATCGGAATGGTTTCGTCGTCGCTCAGTTTGAAAGCGGCGCGACACGGGTCCTCTATCAGGTTCCTCTTGTCGACGTGCCGAACCCCGATGGTCTGATGGCGCTTGACGGACAGATGTTCGCAATCTCTCGCGAAAGCGGCGAGTTCTATCTTTGGGACGCGAACACCGGACCGGTGGGATCAACCCTGGGCTTCTCGCTCGAGCAGTCTTCGGTTGACCTGGCGCAGGAGCTGACCTCGCTCATCCAGACGCAGCGAGCCTACTCCTCCAACACCAAGATCATCGAAACCGTGGACCGGATGCTGGAGGAAACCACGAACCTGAAACGCTAACCCCTGGCGTTGATCCGCTGATCACGAAAGCGGCGGATCAACCTCTTCGGGAGTAAGCCGATGACGATCTCAAACACACTCGCGACCGCGATTTCCGGCCTCTCGCTGACATCCAAGCGCGCCGAGATCACGTCGAACAACGTCGCCAACGCCCTTACCGAGGGCTATGCGCGGCGGAACGTGGAATCGAGCGAACAAGTGAGCGGCGGCGCTGGTCAAGGCGTGCGCATCAGCGGCATTCAACGCGCAGGCGATCCTGCGCTGACGGGCGCGCGGCGCATCGCGGACGCCGATGTGGCCGACAGCTCGACGCGAGCGTCCGCCTACCAGCAGATCAGCGATCTCGCCGGCGACATAGACGATCCTTACTCCATCTTTTCGCGGATCAACTCGCTGGAGAACAGCCTCGCGGCGCTGGCTCAGACGCCTGAGTCGGCTGATCTGCAGTCCAGCGTCGTCCGCGACGCGCAAGCGATCGCGTTTAAATTCAACGAAATGACGCAGGGCGTCGACGCAATGCGCAGCGATGCGGATGCGGACATCGCCAAGCAGGTCGAGGCGTTGAATGCCGACCTGGCGCAGCTTCAGATCCTGAACAACGACATCAAGCAACTGACCTTCGGCGGCGGCGAGACCAGCGCTCTCGAAGATGAACGACAGCGCGTCGTCGATCGCATCGGCTCGAAGATCGCCGTCAAGACGCTCGAACGCGACGGCGGCGCGATCGATCTTGTCACACCGAACGGTTTGTTCCTGATGGAGAACGGCGCCGCACGCGAAGTCGAGTTCACCGTCACGCCCATCGTCACCGCTGGAATGGAGTATGACGGCGGCGCGGGCGTATTGTCCGGCATCACCATTAACGGACGCGACGTCACGCCTGGCGGCCCGACGAACCCGCAGCTCGCCGCTGGCTCTCTGGCCGCCGCGTTTGCAGTGCGCGATGAAATCGCACCCGGGTTTGCAGCACAGATTGACGGGTTGGCCCGCGATCTCGCCGAGCGCTTCCAGGATCCGACGGTCGATCCGACCTTGGGTGCGACCGATCCAGGCCTCTTCACCGACGCAGGCGCGTTCGTCGACGGCGCAAACGAGACCGGGTTTGCGGCCCGCATCGCTGTGAACGCCGCAGTCGACCCCGACGCCGGCGGCGAAGTCTGGCGGATCCGCGACGGCATGGGCGCTGCGACCGCCGGTCCCGCCGGGAACGGCGACACGATCCGTTCGATGCTCGAGGCGATGACGGACGTCCGGGCGTTGCCGGCTTCCGTCGGGCTGACCGGCCTGCATTCCGCGTCCGGCGCCGCCTCAAGTTTTGCGTCGCTGCTCGGCTCGGACGCGTTCGATGCGGAGGCGCGGGCGACGACCCAGTCCGCTCGGGCCGACACTCTGAAGAACAGCGAGCTCTCGGTGTCCGCCGTCGACACAGATCAAGAACTGGCGCTGCTGCTGGAGATCGAGCGCCTCTACTCAGCGAACGCTCGAGTGATCCAGACCGCCGACAACATGATGCAACAGCTCCTGGAGTTGTAAGATGACGATTTCAAACCTTCCCAACATCGTCTCTGCGCTCACGCTTTCGCGGACGGTCTCAGACCTGAAGCCAAAGCTGGTGGAGGCGCAGCAAGAAGCCGTGACCGGGCAGATCTCGGATCTGAACGCCGCTAAGTCCGGTGAAGTCGGCTCAGTTTTGTCGTTGCGCAAATCGATTTCCGACGCCGAAACCTACCGTGCCGGGGTCATCTTGGGATCGACCCGAGCAGCGATCGCGCAGGAGGCTCTCGGCCGCGTCGAAGAAGGCCTCACGGCGTTCGCGACAGACATCCTTTCGACGATCGAATTAGAGGAGCAACCGCGCCTCACCGTCATCGCTGAAGATGCGAGAGGCCGGCTCGAAACAGCCGTCAGCGCGCTGAACATTCGACACGGCGACCGAAGCCTGTTCGCCGGCTCCGCCGTCGATGGCCCTGCGATCGCGTCGGCCGACGACATCATCTCGCAAGTCAGCGCTATCCTGGCGGCCGCGCCCGACGCGGCGACGGCCGAAGCTGACCTGGCTCTGTTCTTCGACGATCCCGCAGGCGGTTTCTTCGGCGGCGTGTATCTGGGCGACAGCGGCGACAGCGGGATCACGCAAACCGGAGCGCTGAGTTCAATCGATTATGGCCAGCGCGCCGATGATTCCGCCATTCGCGACGTGATCAAAGGCCTCGCGGTCCTCGCGGCCCATGACGATGCCGGGTTCTCAGGCGATATCGACGAAACAAAGCAACTGCTTGGATATGCTTCCGGCGCGCTGCTGGACGCCGATGACGGCGTCACTCGGATGCGCGGGACGCTTGGCGCAGCCGAGGCTCGTTTGGACGAGGCGCGCACCTATCTGGAAGCAACGACGACCACGCTGAACATCGCGCTGAACGAAGAGACCGGCGTCGATCAGTTCGAAGCGGCGACCCTGTTTCAAAACCTCAGCACCCAGCTTGAAACCGCCTACATCTCCAGCGCGCGTCTCGCCTCGCTGAACTTCGCCAACTTTATCCGGTGATCCGCATGATGATCCGCACTCTCAGCCAAGCCCGACCATTCCTGTTCGCTTTCGCAGCGGGCGTCGCCGGCTTTACAGCGGCCGCTCCGACCGCTCTGGGAGACGCGCCGCAATTCGAGCCGCCCGTGATCGAAGCGTCGGCAGCCGGTCTGCGCAACGGCGTCCGCATCAAGGACTTGGTCGACATCGAAGGCGTTCGCGGCAACGATCTGGTCGGCTATGGCTTGGTGGTCGGATTGGACGGCAGCGGCGATGCGCTGCGGAACTCGCCGTTCACCGAAGAAGCCCTGGTCAATCTGCTTGAGCGCCTCGGCATCAACGTCTCCGGCGAAGCTTTCCGCACGAAAAACGTCGCCGCTGTCCTGGTGACCGCGAAGCTGCCGCCGTTCTCTCGGACAGGCTCACGGATCGACATCACCGTCTCAACGATCGGCGACGCCAAAAGCCTTCGCGGCGGCACGCTGATCATGACGCCGCTCAGCGCTCCTGACGGCGAGATCTACGCTGTCGCTCAGGGGACGGTGATCGCCGGCGGCGTCGGCGCCGAAGGCGACGCTGCGAGCGTGACTGTCGGATCGCCGACGGCCGGCAGCATTCCAGGCGGCGCGACGGTCGAGCGAGAGGTCGACTTCAACTTCGGCGGTATGCGCGAGATTGATCTGTCTTTGCGCGAACCTGACTTCACAACCGCCGAGCGCGTCGAACAAGCGATCAACTCCTCGCTGGGCGCGCGGGTCGCACATCTTCGAGACTCCGGCACCGGCACCCTGGACCTCGCAAACATCGGCTCGATCAACCCGGCCCGGTTTGTCAGCCGTATCGAAAACCTGCGCGTGGTGCCTGACCGCAAGGCGCGCGTGGTGGTCGATCAGCGCTCTGGCACAATCGTCTTGGGTTCGGACGTCCGCATCTCTCCGATCGCGGTTACGCAAGGAAATCTGACGATCCGCGTCGCCGAAACGCCGGTCGTATCTCAGCCCAACCCGTTCACCGAAGACGGCGAAACCGTCGTCGTCCCGCGCACCGATGTCGACATCGAGGAGGAAGAGGGACCAGGCCTCGCGCTGATCGGCGGCGAAGTCACCCTTGGAGATCTCGTCGCTGGCCTCAACGCCCTTGGCGTCGGCCCGAACGACATGACTGACATTTTGAAGACAATCAAAGCCGCCGGAGCGCTCCATGCCGAATTTGTTGTTCAGTAATCCAGCTAAACCGTGTCACACAGATCACCCCTGACGGGGGTCGCCAACCAAGCAGACAGTTTTCAACCGAATGACCAACGAGAGCCTAGATAGATTAGACGCGCTTCTCGTCCGCCAGAGGAGGGCTGCCGCACAGCGGCTCACGCAGCCGCAGAAAGCGGCCGTGGTCATTGGGCTGCTCGATGAGGCCGCCGCTCAATCGATCCTGGGACGGATGTCGAAACAGGAGCTCAAGTCCTTGGGTCTGGCGATGACCGAGCTGGAGACCGTGACCGAAACGGCGATCGAGCAGGCGATTGAGGAATTCACCGGCGAGGTCAGCTCGATCAGAGGCGCCGTCGTCGGCCGTGAGAAGGCGCGATCGCTCCTGGGCGCGCTCATGAATCAGGACGAGCTGACCGAGCTCGTCGGCGAAGAAGAGTCGGACGAACCCGAGCCGGAAGAAGACAACGTCTGGGATAAGATCGCCGCGATCGAGGACAACCTGCTGTCGGAGTATCTGAGCGGCGAGCACCCTCAGACGGTCGCTGCTCTGATGACCCGCATCAAGCCCAAGAAGGCTGCGAGCTTGCTCGAGATGTTCAACACAGAGACGCGCCGGCGAGTCCTTGCAGCGCTCGCGAAAGCGCCGCAGCTCGACCCGGCTTCCGTGCGCCGTCTCGAGAATGCGCTGCGCATAGATCTCGACAAGTTCGTCGAGAACAAATCAACCGCCCGAGGTCCTGATGAGTTTCTTGGCGAGCTCGTGAAGGGACTGCCCGGCGATCTCGCAAACGAAGTTGTCGATGACCTAACCAAAATTGACGACGCGCTTGGCGAAGCGGTTCGAGACAAGCTCTTCTCGTTCCCGGATATTCAAGAGCGGATCGAGCCGATGTACATCACGACGGTCTGCAAGAAGGTGGACCTCGATACCCTCGTGCGCGCGTTAAAACTCGGGAAAGAGCGCGACGCGTCGACCTTTGATTTCATCATGTCGAACATCTCCGGGCGGTTCTCGGAGCAGATCGAGGAAGAACTGAGCGAGGCGCCGCGGATCTCGAAGAAAGACGCGGATGCGGCGATGACCGTCCTTATGATGACGATCACGGACCTCGAAGCCTCTGGAGAGATCAAGTTCAAAACCACCGAAGAGGACGAAGAGTTTATCTAAAGCTCACCCTCTTCGCGGCTGACGCGAACGTTCGTCTCCAGAACGCGGAAGCCGACTTCCCAGACCAGTCATTTAAGCGGAACGCGCCCCACGGACCTTCAGTTCCTGAGCCAGCGGCGCGAGGAAGACGTCTTTGTCTTCATTGATAAGCTGCAACGCCTTGGTGCCTTGAGATTGCCCGAGGCGACCTTCGGCCAGAACCGCGGGCCCATTTGCAGATTCCAGACGCAAGGCCACATTCGACAGAGACGCCGTTTCCAGGGGAATGACGTCGCCGATCGACCACTTTGCGAAATCCGCGACTTTCGCCAACTCCGAATGCAGAACGGCGGTCAGATGGAGCGGAACGCCGGCGACCGCGCCTGAGAGGTCCAGTGCTCCGGCGCGGTTAGCCTTGCCGGAGACGGGCCCGTCATTCGAGAGCAGCTCGGCCAGATCCGAGTTCAGACTACTGACGGGAATGACGATGCGCACTGTTCCTAGCTGAGAGCCGTCTTTGAAGCTGATCTGCGCCCGCAGATCCAGAGCGGGTTTCTCTTCAAGCTCCCGAGGAACCGGGTCCGGCCGGGTGAGCGTATCGACTGACATGTCGAGAGCTTTGTCGCTTTCTGACCGCGCCAGCAAAGTCTGCTCAAATGCGCCGAGGACTTCTTCAAGCAGCGGCATGCACAACGCCGCATCAAGCGAGCTTGGCTGGCGTTCGACTGTCGAGGTTTCAGGATCGCCGCCCATGTCAATGCCGACGATCTTTTGAATCGTCGCGCTATCGATGAGGAAAAACGCGACTTCCCTGAGACGGCCAACGCTGATCGCTGCGACGAGCACCCGATTGAACGCCCCTTTGCCGGGAACCTCAGGCGGCGCCATTTCAACGTCGAAGCTGACTGGCGCGCCCAACACCTCTCGCTCGCGCTTGCGCAGCAAAGCTTCAAACTCCATCGCGATCGGCGCAACGGCGTTCGGATCGCTGCGTTTGGGTTGTTCGCGTTTGAGTTTCCGCCGAAGCACTGGCTCGTCTGTCATGATCTCACCGAGAAGATTGCAGTCTTACTCAATCAGATCATGGTTAATGCGGCGGAAAGAGTTGAAGGAAATTCGCGTGAAGAAGCGACTTTTGCCGATGGTTCCAGACAGTTGAGCGAACTGGAACAGATCGTGACAGCGGCGACGAAGTCCTAGTTGGTCGGCTGATCGCACGCGAGGTCGACCATCATCGATTTCTGATGTTCGCCGTTCACATACACATGCGTGTAGTTGCAACCGCTAAGCGGGTGCGGTTCGTTCTCAAGCTGGATATGGTAGGCGGGCGGCGGAAGGAGATCCGCGTCACCTGCTCCGCCTGAAGAGAGGTTTCCCGAAAACTGAGCGGCGAAAACCGACATGCCGCCAAGCGCCATGACCGTCGCCAAGGGCCCTGCATAGGAACTCGCAATAAGTGCCTTCAAACTCAGCATAACTCTCTCCACGCGTCGTCACTCAACTGTGGGGTGAATTATATCTGTATTTGTTACTTGAAGTATTAACCCGCGGCGAAACTGGCTGAGAACCTATCTAAAATAGATATAAAATTCGAACTATCGGCGCGCCGCAACATTTGTGCGAGCCTGAAACTCAGACTCGATAAGACGCCGCCAGCGCGCAGATTGCTCCCTGACGAAACTGTACTTTGATTCAATTTTATCGACCAGGTGATTTAATTCGTTCACCGCTGTTAACAGCGTATTACTATCCAGACTTGTCGCGACCCTTAAAAGTACGACGAACATCTTGTCGGCCAGAGACGGATCGAGATCGACCTCTAACGCCGCGGTCTCAAAGAACTCGAAGACCTCAAACAGGAATGCCGGCGACAGTTCCGGATCGCGATCTCCGCCCGGCAGGGTGTAGATGCGTGCGACGCCATCCAAAGCCGCGTCAAAGAACGACGGATCGTGCGCCGCTAAGGCGAAGCGGTACCGCGCGAGTTCGAACGCTTGGAGATACACGCGAACCGCTTCGACGTTTCGATGCGTCGACCTGAGGACGTCGCCGAGCTTCAGCAATCCACTGACGAGCTTCTTGTCGATGTCGGGACTATCCGGAGATGAGGACGCGAGGCGGCGCGCATCGCCGATGTAACGGCGTATCAGCGTCTCTGCCTGTCGAGGTTCGCCCAGCTCTTCGTGAAGCGAAGCCGCTTTGTAAAGCGCCGAAAGCCGTGTCTGATCAACGCGCCGGTCTTCTCCGGCTGGCGGCCCAGCGACATCTAACAAGCGCACGGCCGCCCAAAAGGCTTCAACGGCTTTCTGGACCTCTGCGCGGCGAAGGTGCTGATGCCCGACCCCTGAAAGAGCGCGGGCCACTTCGAGCACGACCTCGATATCCGCTGACGACGCGATCGCCGCTTCGCGCAGCTTCAACGCGACATCCAATCCAAGATCAGCCTCGGAAGATCCAGACTGCAGCATGAGCGCGCTCAAGTCCTTCAGCAGCCGAGCGTGAGCCGCATCAAGCGAATAGAACTGCTCAGCAGCGACGGCATGTTCGGTTTGCAGCTCTCGGTGGCGATCCACAAAACTGATCACGGCCACCGTGAGAGCGGCCGCCGCCGTTATCCCAAAGGCGACCGCGAAAGGTTGAGACCGCGAAGCGTGAAGAGGCGCCTTCGGCCAACCATCGTCATTTGAATGAGGAGGAACAGGCGTCTGCTGCGGGGGTTCGCCGCGCACCATGCGCCGCGCGGCGGCGAGGCTGATCTCGGCGCAAGGCCCGAGCTTCAGGACACGGCTGCGGCCTTCGGCTCGGCAGCGACGCACAAAAGTCTTGAGCCCTTTCGGAGAAACGCGAACACCCAGCCCCGTCGTTTCGTCGTCCCAATAGACGCGAGTCTTCGCACTCGGCTTCAGCGCAGCGATTGCATCGTCGCTAAGTTCCATGACGCGTCAATTTCCAAAACGACCGGTTGCGATCGCCTCGGCAGCTTGTGCGCAATAAAAAAAGTCTCAGTTAAAATATAGGATTAACGGTTTTAATTCTACCGATCTCATGGGACCGGTTATCTAGAAGATTTTGTTGCGGCATGCTCCAGAAGCAGCAAGCTTTCCAAGAATACTTCGGATGCGTTTTCACGCCGCCGCCGCGCAATTTCATTTGCGTTGCGCTCAATTCCTTGGACTGCTTCGCGTCGACCAAACGCTCTTTTTGCGCGTTGTTCGGTGACCGCGACCTGACGGCTCTGGGCCGTCATTTCCGCCGTCGCCTGTCGCAACGCGAGCGCGAGCGCCTCCGACCAACCTGATTGAACGCAAAGACCTTCGGACGCGCCGCCGACCTCCGGCAAAGACATCGCAAGACGCCGGTCCAGGGTGCGGGCCGCATCCGATTTTGCCGTCAAGACGTCGCGCTCCTCCGCGACCCGCCGTGCCTCGATGTCAGCCGCCAGCTTGGCGAGGCGCACGAGTTTCCTGAGATCTGAAGAGCCCATCACGCCTTCCCTTCGCGACGCGCTTTCGCACGAACTTCGTCCGAGAACCGGATGGCGAGGGCAACGGCGCGATAGTGTTCTTCCGGGATCTCCTGGTCGAGCTCGACAACCGCGTGAAGGGCCCGCGCCGTCGGCGGATCGCGATGGATCGGAACTTGGTTCTCAAACGCGATCTCACGGATGCGGGCCGCGATTTCATCGACGCCCTTCGCGACGCACACAGGCGCCTCGCCACGTTTGCGCGACCATTTGAGGGCGACCGCGTAGTGGGTCGGGTTGACGATGATGACGTCGGCCTCAGGCACTTTTTGCAGCATCTTGTTCGATGCGAGGGCCTGCGCCTTTTCACGCCGGCGTTGCTTCATCGCCGGATCGCCCTCCGTCTGTTTGTTTTCGTCCTTCATCTCCTGGTAAGACATTCGCAACTTCTTCGCGTGGTCGAAGCGTTGCCAGAAGAAGTCGGCGCCGCCGACGACGATCGCCACAAGCGTTGCGGCTCCGATGTAGATCATCGTCTCGTCGCCGAGCCGCGCGCCCAGCACGCGCCCGTCCAACTGCGCCAACATGACGTACTCGGGCGCTTGGGCGATCGCGATCATCCCCAGCACGATCGACAAGACGAGCAGCTTCGTCGCGCTCTTGAGGAACTCGACCATCCCCGTCAGGCCGTATTTCTGCTTGGCGTTCGAGATCAGCGAGATACGCGACATCTTGGGCTCGACCTTTGACAGCGACAGCACGATGGCTTGCTGAGCGATCAGCGAGAGGATCACGCAAACCGCCGGAATGAACAGGATCGGGGCCGCGGCGGCGAAATACGCCCAGAAGATCGTGGCCAGCGCGCCCTGAGATCCGGGCCCCATCAGAACGCCTGCGAGCTCCTCGGGGCGGTCAAAGAAGGCGGAGCCGTAAACCCCGAAGAGTTCAACGCTCCAATCCGCGAACAAGGCCAATGCGACCAGCACGCCGATGTAAGACGCGGCTGTGTTCAGCTCCCGCGACTGTGCGACATCCCCCTGCTCGCGCGCCTTTTGAATTCGGTGCGGCGTCGCTTCTAAGGACTTCTCTTGAGCGTCGTCTTCTTGTTTGCTCATTGGAAGCCGCCGACCGTCAGGATCGCGTCGTCAAAGCGCCCCATCCACACCTGTAGCAAGACCGGCCCGCTCAGCAGGATCAGGATCATTCCGCCCAAGGAAAGCGCTGGCATGCCGACGAGCGCCACCATCAGCTGCGGCATCGCGCGGTTCACTGCGCCAAGCAGCAGGTTGTACACGAACGCCGCCACCAGGATCGGCGCGCTCAACGCCAGCGCCAGCGTGAATGCTTCCGCGACGCCGCCCATAATCCCCGAAAGCGCGATGTCGGCCGACAACGACGCTCCGAGCGGAGCGAAGTCGTAGGTCGCGATCAGGGCGGCCACGAACTTTACATGCAGCCCCAACGAGAGCGCCATCGTGATCGCCGCAAGCGTCAGCAGCGTCGAAATCGAGGCGTCCGGGTCCGGCCCAACGCCGGCGCCAAAAAGCTGGGTCATCGACAGGTTCATGGCGATGATCGACCCGGCGATTTGCAGAGCGAACAGGATCAGCCGAACGCTGAGGCCAATGAAGACGCCGATGATCGCCTCGGATCCGATGACGATCAGCAAGAAAGGCGGATCGGAGAGCCGAGGGTCAGGCGTTCCAACAACAGCCGGGAAGATCAGTGAAGTCAGCAGCAGCGCCGCGAAGAGGCGCACGCGCGCGGGGATCAGCATGTCGCCGATACCGGGGAAGAAAGCCGCCGCCGCGCCGATGCGCGCGAACACCGCGACGGCCGCGTAGATCAGCAGCGGCGCGGTATCCAAGATGTTCTGAACAGCCTCCATGGGTCACGCGACGCCCACCAGAGCCGGCTTAACCCCGACATTTATTTCCTCGTAGCTCAACACCGGGTTCTTGATGCCTTTCGCGCTGAGCACAGTGCGCAGGAAGCGGCGCCGCTTTGAGGTCGTGACGATCGCCGGCGACGGCCCTTGAGCCGTCTCCAGCTTGGCGCGCACCGAGTTTGCGAGGCGCGAGAATTCCTCGGGCGGCAGCGCGACGTCGGTCGTCGCCCCATCCCCATCCACCTGGTGCTGCAGGAAGACCTTCTCCCAGTCCGGCGAAAGCTGCACGAGCGGCAGGGTGCCTTCCTCACTGAGCAGTTTTGAAACCAACTGGAAGCCGATGCGTTGACGGACGTAGTCGGCGATCTGTTCCGGCGCCGCCGCCCCGGGCGCCGCTTCGGCGACAGCCTCGATGATGAGCGGCAGGTTCCGGATCGACACCCGCTCCTCCAGCAGCAGACGCATGACGGTCTGCAGCAGATCCAGCGAGACCTTATCCGGTACGAACTCGGCCACGAGCTTGCGGTTCGCGTCCGCTCGTCCAGCGTCGGACACCTGCACAAACTCGTCGAGGATCTTTTGAAGCGCGCGCCGCGTGAAGAGCCTGCCGAAGTTGCTTTGAATGGTCTCGAGCAGATGGGTTGCGATCACCTCGGTCGGCGAGATGACGGGCAAGCCGAGCATGGCCGCTTCTTCGCGGTTCGCCTCCTCGATCCATCGCGCCGGCGCGCCGTAGACCGGCTCGGCGACGTCATCGCCCTGCGCGTTCAGCGGGACATGGGGATCGGTCAACACCAGAACCTTGCCTGCCGCGATCCGATCCCGGGCTGCGCTGACACCCTGGATGAGAATGCGGTAATAGCCCTCCGTCAGCGCCGGATCATCCGTCAGCCGCACTTCGGGAATGACGAACCCAAACTCCAGCGCGAGATGGCGGCGCATGTTCTTGATCCGACGCTCCAGGCCCGTGGCTTCGTCGAGCACGTAAGGCACAACGTCTTTTGCGAACTCGATATGGACTTCGTCGACGTCGAGTATGTCGCCGATCGGTCGCTCGACGGGTTTCGCCTCCGCTTCCGGCTTCTTGAGCTTCTCGGCTTCTTCAGCTTGGCGTTTTCGGTCTGACACCACCCAGGCGACCGCGCAGAGCGCCATCGCGCCCACCATGAACGGCACGAACGGCAGGCCCGGAAGCAGCGCGAACATCGCCAGCAGACCACCGACTGTGTAGAGCGCCGCAGGATGGGCGCTGAGCTGGTCCACGATCGCCTGGTCGGCGGACCCAAGCACGCCGCCACGCGAGAGCAGAAGACCTGCAGCCACCGAGATGATGACCGACGGGATTTGGCTGACGAGACCGTCGCCGACGGTCAGGATCGCATAGGTCTCAACGGCTTCGGCAAGCGGCATCCCGTGCACTGCGACGCCCATGGTCAGGCCCATGACAAGGTTGAGCAATGTGATCAGCAAGCCGGCGACAGCGTCCCCTTTCACAAACTTCGAGGCGCCGTCGAGCGACCCGAAGAAGGTGGTCTCTTCCTGCTCGGTCTGACGGCGTTGGCGCGCTTCTTCGTGATTGATCGCGCCAGCCGCCATGTCGCTGTCGATGGCGAGCTGCTTGCCGGGCATTCCATCCCGCGCGAAGCGCGCGCCGACCTCGGCCATACGTCCGGCGCCTTTGGTGATGACCAGGAAATTCACGATCAGCAGCACCAGGAAGATCACAATGCCAAGGAAGATGTTCCCGCCCATGATGAACATGGCGAAGCCTTCGATGACGCCGCCGGCCGCATCCGTGCCGTTATGCCCTTCGCCGATGATGAGCTTTGTCGACGAGACGTTCAGCGCCAACCGCAACATCAGCGACGCCAGCAGGATCGTCGGAAAGGACGAGAAATCGAGCGGGCGCTGCACGAACAGCGTGATCGTGAAGATCAGGATCGCCAGCGCGAAAGAGGCCGCCAGGCCGATGTCCAGCATCCAGGCGGGGATCGGGATGATCATCATCGCGATCACGGCCATCAGCGCCAGAGCGAGCGCAACGGTCGGGTTGTAAAACGCGTTGACGCCGAACGATTTGAAGAACGAGGCGCTCATGATCTACTGCTCCGGACGCGGTCTCGAGCCCGCAAAAAGAGGTTGCGGCGTCGCGAGCAAAGAACCGCGGCCTTCCATGGAAAACAGGGGCTTAGCGTCGCCACTGGCAAAGATTGACGCGACGCGTAGCGCAATCGCGCCTGCGCCCGGCTTGAGGGGTCCGACCGTTCCCCCCGGCGCTGCGTCGTCGTTGGACGGCGTCGGCGCTAGCGCGATGATCGTTTCTTGTTCGGGTGCGCCGAACCCATCCGCAGGCAAAGGGTCAAGCCGCGCCAGCATCGTCTCGACCCGCTCGGCGTAGGCGTCGCGCAGATGTGGCGTTCGGGAGTGATAAAGACCGACGGCGCTGTCCCAGTCGCCCGTTTCAGACTTGAGCGCGCTTAGGAATTCGGCGGCGTAGCGCGCGTTGGCCATCGGGTCGAACATCGCCTCAGCCGAGGTGAACGCCTCGCCGTGCCAGCGCGTGTTGACTTGAAAGCAGCCGATATCCATCGACCGGTTGCCGTCGCGAACCTCATTGCGGACGAACCGCTCCGCCTCGGACCGGGTGTCGAACCAAAAGGACTGGCCGCGGGTGTTCACCGTCCATGGCCAAGGCCGGGCCTCGCCCGCCACCGAGCGGCGGCTCTCAACCAGCGACACCGCCCGCAACAGATCGAGCGGCGCGCCGATCGTCCGGCTCGCCGCAACCGTCGCACGCTCGCACATCGCGGCGTAAGCGCCGTTCGAAAGCGCGTTCGCCCCACCGGCGAAGCCGAGGAGCGGCGCAGCGACAATCAATGCGGAGAGCGGCGCGGCGCGCATCTGGTCATCCCCCCGCGATAATCGGAATGACTTGGTCTTGGTAGTAATTGACCAGCAGCTGACCCATGATGCTCATCCCCACCCAGAGCGTGAGCAGCATCGCCGCCAGCTTTGGAACAAAGGTCAGCGTCAGCTCCTGGATCGAGGTCAGAGCCTGCAACAGACCAATGCCCAGACCGGAGACCAACGCCACGGTCAGAACCGGCCAGGACACCATGAGCCCAAGCATCATCGCCGACCTGAGCATGTCGAGAACTTCACTAGGAGCCATGATCAGACCGGCATTCTGAGGATTTCTTGATAGGCCTCGACGACCTTGTCGCGAACCGTGACAGCCGTTTCGATCGCCATCTCCGCCTCGAGCATCGCTTCGACCACCGACTGCGGATCCGCCGCGCCAGTCATGCCCGCAGTCGCCGTCTGTTCGGCTTGGTTGAGCGAGTTGACCGTCTCGGTCGCCGCCTTCG
>CALDSD010000056.1 GCA_937911325.1 uncultured Neomegalonema sp. | reverse complement strand
TGTCGCTCACGAGCTCTGCAAGTTTTTCGACGTGCTCGGTGAAGGCGCGGCGTTTGCCCCAGAGCGAGACGTTCCATTCAACGGCCATCGCCTCTGTGGCGAAACCTGCGGCGACGACGGCCGCAATAATTCTCGTGTAAGTCCGTTTCATCAGGTCCTCCCAGTGAAGGATCGCGGATGCCGCGATCCGGATACCGCCAGCGTGGCGCGCCGGCTGATTTCTGTTTGGACGTAATGTAGCCGCCATCCGTCCAGCTGCGCCATGAATTATGTTGCGCAGGGTTGTGATTGGAGCCTGCGGATTCCTGCAAGCTTCGCCAGGTCCTAGATATGTTCGGCTTTGTTCAAGCCCAGTTTCACGATTTTCTCGTTCAAGGTGCGTCGTCCGATGCCAAGCGCTTCAGCGACGGCGTCCATCCTGCCGCCATGCGTTCGCAACGCCTGCCCGATCAGTTGACGTTCAAACGCCGCGACCGCCTCGCGCAGCGTTTCAGGGACATTGCTGACATCGTCGTCGCGCCCAATCGCTTCGGTGACAGAGCCGCGGCCGCGTTTGGCCGCGAGGATGCGTCGCTCTGCGACGTGTCGCAGTTCGCGAACGTTGCCTGGCCAGTCGTGCGACATCATCGCCGCCATGTCTTCAGCGCCCAGCTCCGGTTCCGAGATCTCGTAGAGCCGCGCGTAATGGCGTGAGAAATGATGATAGAGCAGCGGAACGTCTTCGCGGCGCTCGCGCAGCGGAGGCATTCGGATAATCACGGCGCCAAGGCGATAGAACAGGTCTTCGCGAAAACGCCCTTCAGACATCGCCGTCACGAGCGGCTCGTTCGAGGCAGACAAGAAACGAATGTCCGCGCTTTGCGGCTCGGAGGTCCCGATCGGCGTAAACTCGCGCGTTTCAATCACCCGCAGCAACTTTGCCTGCGCCTCCATCGGAAAGGCGCCGAGTTCGTCGAGAAACAGCGTCCCGCCTTCCGCCCGGGCCATTGCTCCGACCGGGCCGTCGATCGCTCCGAACATTTCTCTTTCGAACTCCGCGATGGGCAGGCTGGCGCAGTTCATCGCGACGAATGGGGCTCCGGCTCTATCGCTCAGGTCGTGCAGCGCGCTGGCGACGAGTTCCTTTCCAGTTCCGGTTTCGCCCAGAAGCATCACCGGCGTCTTCAGCGGAGCCAGGTCGATGACCTCTTCTTTCATCGTCGCGATCGACGCTGCGGCCCCGAGAAGGATCTGATCAAGTCCAGACAGATGCGCGAGACGCTCTCGCAGCCTAGCCGCGTCTCTGGTGAGCCGATGCTTTTGCGCGGCGTTCCTGAGAACCGTCATCAGGCGATGCGGGTCGAAAGGCTTTTCTATGAAACTGTAAGCGCCTGCGCTCATGGCTTTGACGGCGGTGGGCACGTCGCCATGCGCGGATATCAGGACGACTGGCGGCGTGTCGGCGCCGAGTTGATCCAGCAGATCGAGGCCACTCATTCGCGGCATTCGCACATCGCACAGGATCACGTCGACGTCGCGTTCGCGCAAACTGGCGAAGACCGTCTCGGCGTTGGACAGAGACTGCGTGCGCCAGCCGGACTTTGACAGGAGATGTTCGAGAGACTCTCGCATCTCCAGATCGTCATCGACGACAAGAACGGTCTTTGTGGACGGCGCGTCAGCTGGCATCGGCGTCCCCTAACACGAGCCGCCGCTCGCCCGGACTGTGAGGCCTCGCCTGATGGGGGCCGACGGAGCGGAGCAGCTCGATCGAGAAAACAGCTCCCCCGGCGTCGCCATTGCGCGCCAGCAGCCGCCCGCCATGCTCTCGGGCGATCTCTGCGGCGATGGCGAGACCAAGCCCCATCCCTTTGCCCGAGGGCTGTGTCGTGTGAAAGGGCTCTTGCAGGTCTTCGATCGTCTGGGCGCCAATTCCAGTGCCGGTATCCGTGATATCGATCCGAGCCACGTCCTTGTGAAAGCTCAAGGTCGCCTTCATGACCCGGTGAGACCCTTCGGACATCGCTGCGACGCCGTTCCGCATCAGGTTGACCAGCACCTGCTCCAGGCGCAACCGATCCCCGGTCGCATAAACCGGCTCCTTTGGGGCGGCCCAGTCAAACCGGACCTTGGCCGCTTCGAAGTCGTGCCGCATCAAAAGCGCTGCGCCGTCTATCACGGCGCGGAGATCCACGTTTTCCGACGTCTCGTCCTTGTGCCGCGAGAAATGCTTCAACTGCCGGGTCACGTTCTCCATTCGACGCACGATCGACTGCAGACGCTCCAAGGTGGCGCGCCGATCTTCCGCGGTCGCATCATACTCGGCGGCGGCAAGATAGTTCCGCATCGCCGACACCGGTTGGCCGAGTTCATGGGTGACCGACGCCGCCAGCTGCCCGAGGGCCGCCATCTTGCCTGCCCGAGCAAGCTCCGCCTGCGCGCGCTCAAGCTCGAGATTGGTTTGCTGGAGGTCTCGCCGATGCGCTTGCGAGGCGAGAAGGGCTGCGCGCAGACGGGCCGATCGCAGTGTCGCCGCCGACAAAAGCAACGCAAAAATCGTGATCGCTCCCACCGCGGCGGCAAGGGTCGCGCGCTCCGTCACCGGTCCTGTGTTCGCAAGAAAGTGCAGCGTCCATCCTTGTTGCGGGATGGTCGCGGTGGCGTGAAGGAAAGATGCGTCGCCGAGATTGAGATGCGTGCTGGAGGTTCGGTCCCAATCGAGCTCGTTCAGCGGTTCAGACCCGAACTGTTTCTCACGTTCAATCTCCGCCCGCCGCGAAGCGGAGATTGGAGCGATCGTCTGGTAGAGCCGCTCTGGATCGGACGAGAGAACGATGACGCCGTCACGGTTCGACACCATCACATGCTCTCCGCCGAGCCGCCACGCTTCCTGCAGCGCGCTCAGATCGAGCTTCACCGCGATCACGCCAAGCAGCGCCCCATCGTCGCGCTTGACCGGTTCAGCGACGAAGTAGCCTGGCCGCGACGTCGTCGCGCCGATCGCGTAGAATGTGCCGCGGCGCCCCTCGACCGCATCCTTGAAGTAGGGGCGGAACGAGTAGTTGTGCCCCAAGAATGTCTGCTCGGCCCGATGATTGGACGCCGAGACGGTCAAACCGCTCGTATCCATCAGATAGATCGCTTCCAGACCGGCCTGATCCGCAAATTGCTCAAGGCGGTCGTTCAAGGCGTTCTGGGCGTCAACGTCGACAGCGCCCATCACCTTTGGATCGTTCGCCAGGATGAACGGCAGGTGCTCGAACCGGTCGAGCGCGCTGAAGAGCGTGCTCTCATAGAATGACGCGCGGGCGTTTGCGCGCCGAAGAGCGTCTTCCTCAAAGTAGTAGAGAGCAGCGAAATAGACGCCGACCGTGGCCAAGCACGCGACGCCGATCAATGCCGCAAACCATCTGGATGCCATGTCGTGGCGCTCCGAACCATGCGCGATCGCTCGCGCCGTCAAGGCAGAGGCGTTATCTGATCCTCGAAAAGCGGATCATGCAACGATCAAGCCCGTGCTCACCTTGTCCGGAAGAACGACCGTTGGCCCGCTGATCCCACAAGGATCACGCTGATTGGAAGCCAAGCCGGTGTCTGAACCCAATCTGCGCCCAAAAGATCTTTGGCACGCCCTACGGGACTCGAACCCGTGTTTCCGCCGTGAAAGGGCGGCGTCCTAGACCGCTAGA
>CALDSD010000055.1 GCA_937911325.1 uncultured Neomegalonema sp. | reverse complement strand
CCGTCAAGACGGCGACAATGGGCGACATGCTGCTTCACCGCATCCGATCAGTCGGCCAAAGCGCGAGCGAAAGACGAAGAGCGCTGGAGCGCAACACCGACGGCGCTTGAGCAGATCGCAGCATCGTTCTAGGCGGACATGCGGCGGGGCCGGGGTCGACGCGTGGAGGCGTCGTCGGGGTCTTCCTCTGGCGCGCTCTCGCCCGCGTCGGCGTTCTCGACTGACTCGGAGAGATCGAACAACGGCGTGTCCAACGCTTCCGCCTCAAGATCGCGCTCCGGCGTTTTGGGGCGTTCTTCAAGCTCCGGACCATCCTCGAACAAGTCCGCTTGGGGCGGGGGCTCCAAAGCGTCGGCCAGAGCCGAAGAGGTCGCGTCGATGTCCTCTTGCGACATTCCCTGCAGCTCGGTGTCGCCCGAACCTCCGAGATCGCGTTTCACCGGCAAAAACAGCTCGGCGTAAACGCTGTCGGTCTCGTCGAGCGAGGACGTCGCGTCCGCGAAAATCAGGCCGCCGCCCATGAGCTGGCTCAGGGTTTCGATCACAAGCCGACCCATCCGCGCGTCGCTGTCGGCGCTTGCCTCGGCATCCGCGCCCCAGTCTTTCGCTTCGTTCTCTCCTTCGACTGTTTCCGCATCGCCCAACTCAGCCGAAGGACGTCGGCTCCACCGCAGAGCAAACCGCAGCGTGTCGCTTTCGATCTCCGCGCTCAAAAGCAGCGCATCGCCCATCTTGGCGGACCGCAACGCGTCCAGCATCATCGTGACCAGGATCCGCCGCAGCGCTCGGCGGTGAAGGATCAGGCGCGGCGGTTTCTGGGGCGTGTTGATCCGGATCGCGACGCCGGTTCGTTCCGCGCGAGATCTGACCAAACGGGCGGCGCCTTCGACCAGCGGCGCGAGATCGATCACCTCCGGTTTGGCGGCGAAGCGACCGGACTCGATCTCGGCCAGGTCGATCAGCTCGTCAACTTGCTCTAACAGGTGCAGGCCAGAATCGTGCGCCAAGCGCGCGTACTCGCGATAGCGGTTGTTGCCGATTGAGCCGAAGAGTTCGTTGCGCAATATGTCCGTATATCCAACGATCGACTTGAGCGAGCCCCGAAGATCCTGGCTCATCTGCGCCAGAAAAGCGGACCTCTCGGCGTCCGAGGCGTCGCTGGCGGTCTCTCGCCCGGGGCGCCAGCGGGCCCGGCAAATCAGCATCGAGTCTTCAAGCTTTGCTGACGTTGCTTCCTTTGGCGCCGGAAACGCAGCGGCGGGCGCCGCAAAGACTTCCGTCCATCGGTATCCGCCTTGACGCGACCGCAAACGGACCATCGTCGATCGTTCGAGCGCGGGACCTCGGGTCAGCGCATCGGCCGCTTTCGCCTCATCCAGCATCGCTTTGATCGTGGCGGCGTCGTCCGGATGGGCGAGCGCATCGATCGACAGCCTCGTGAGCGCTTTACGATCAAAGTCGATCGCCTGTTCGGGGGCGCCGACGACGCTCAGGATAAGACCATCCTCGCCCACGCGCAGACCGCACGACGCGGCTCCCTCGCTCAGAAGTTCGAGGCTTCGGCGTGCGGCGATCGTCGGGTGCCGCAGCGCGGGTAGAGCTTTCGCCCATGCGGCGGCCGCGGCGGCGCAAACGGCGGCTATCGCGATGCTGGCGGTGCTCCAGGAAATGATCGAGGCCAGTTCTCTTTGCGCCAGCGGCGCGCGACCGAACAACCGCAACGACGGCTCGGGAACGCTGATATACAAGGCTCCGAGGACAATGCCCGCGACAGCGGCGCCGAGAGATCCCCGCCACCCGCCGAACGCCGCGATGGCCACGAGCGCGGTCATCACCCAAGGCGTCGCCGGAGAACGCGCCCCGCCGACGCTGATCCAGGAAAATCCAGCAGCGGCGAACGCCAAAGGGACAGCGGCCAGAGCGAAGGCCCAAAGCGGCACGGGCCTCGCGGCTGCGATCCCGGCGATTATCACCAGAGGGGCCGCGCCTGCGACGGCTGCGATCATCGCCTGGACAGGCGCTTGATCGACAGACAACGCCAGAACCGCGAGCGGCGCGAACAACGCCGGAGCCGCTGCGGCGAGCGCAAGCGCTCCGCTGATCCGCACATCCGTTGCGCGGGGACTGCTCATGGATCCGTCCACAGGCGCCTCTTGTCTCTCATCCTGCCGGGATGAGTATCGCTATAAATTTGAGGTTAACAAGGCGCCTGCACAAGTTGTAGTTGTGTGACGCCATTTGCAGAGGTTTTGACAGAGGCGCGGGCAGAGGCGCGGGCAGAGGCGCGGGCAGGAGCACGGGCGGAACGCGCAAGCATCGGCTGCTTGCCCGGACGGGGGCGGCCAGCGGCCGGGCCAGCGGCCGGGACAGGGGCTGAGGCCCGGCGTCAGGCCGCTTGGGAGAGGTTCAGACGTTCTTCTGGAAGCCAGATCAGCACCTCGGTGCCGCGCCCTTTTTCCGAGAAGATCTCGAGTTCGCCGCCATGCATTTCGATGAGCGATTTCGCAATCGGCAGTCCGAGGCCCGTCCCGTCATGGGCGCGTGTCAGGTCGCCGTCTATCTGCCCGAACTTCGTCAGCGCTTTGGGGATCTCTTCGGGGGACATGCCAACGCCGGTGTCGATGACCGAGATCCGCGCCCCCACATTCGCTTCGTAGGTTGCGACGACCGTGATCGTGCCGCCCGGCGGCGTAAACTTCACCGCGTTGGCCATCAGGTTCAGGATCACCTGCTTGATCCGGCGGCTGTCCACGAATGCGCTCGGCAAGTCGGTGTCGATCTCGGTCTTCACCTTATCAAAAACAAAAACGATGCGTTCCTGGAGCAGGGTGTGGCAATCCTCGATGATGTCTTCGAGCTTGGTTTCCTCGAGGTCGAGTTCAACACGGCCGGCCTCGATCTTCGACAGGTCGAGGACGTCGTTGATCAAGTGCAGCAGATGTTTGCCGGAGGCGTGAACGCTCTGCGCGTATTCGAGATATTGCGGCGGGAGCGTGCCGAACAGCTCGTCTTTCATGATCTCCGAAAAGCCGATGACTGCATTGAGCGGCGTCCGCAGCTCGTGGCTCATGTTTGCGAGAAACTCTGATTTGATCCGGTTGGCGTCTTCCGCGCGAAGCTTCGCTTCACTCAGCGCATCGGCGGCCAAGGTCATTTCCGTCACGTCCAAGATGAACCCTTGCGCGATGGTTTTGAGGCGACCGTCTGGGTCGCGTCTGACCAGGACGCTGAGCATGTTTCGGACGTGGATGATGCGGCCGTCGGCGGTTCGCAAACGATAGTTCAGGGTCAGGTAGCTTTCCGCTTTGCACTGACGCAGTTTCTCGAGCACGGCGGGGCGGTCCCCGGGATGGATATGATGCGCCCAGAACCCGGCGCTGAGCCAAGTCTCCATCGGTTGGGCTGTGAGGTCGACGATCTGCGGTCCCATATATGTGAAGACCTGTTTGTCCAGATCGGCCGTCCAAGGAATGACGTTCGTCGACTGCGTCAGGTGCTGAAAGCGTTCCTGCGCGCGCTCAAGCTCTTTTTGTTTGTGTGCGATCGTGCGCAGGATGACTTTGTTTTCTGAGGTCAGCCGGGCGACGCGCAGGCGCTCGGCCCGCATCAGCGAGTAGAGCGCCATTGCAAAGGCGAGACCCGCAAAGACCGCCGCAATGCCGTCATTCGCACGCCGTCCAAAGAACCCGCCCGAGCTGCTTGTCACCGTGACTTCGATGACGCCGCTGCCAAACGGGGTGCTTTGCATGGCGGACACCGCCGAACCGAAATTGCGATCCAAGTCGTCAAGAGCAGTCGCGCTTTCTGTCGGGTCGGCCTGATACTGAACTCTGACGGTGAGCTCTTTCATATCGACGACGCTCGCCGCCGTGAGAGGCAGAATGTCCACTTCCGTCAGCGCGACGGTGTTCAGGCCGGCTTCGCGCCAAACGATCCAGAAATGCACCTTTCCCGCAGAGCTTCCCATCAAGCGGGCATCGGAAATCTTGGCGATCGCCGGAGCGCCGCTGAGCGCGCTCGCGCGCAGTTCGCCGATCAACGCCTTGTCCCGATCGATCTGCTCGCTGAAGATATTGACGCGATTGGGCTCGGATGGCCGCTGGCGCGTCAACATTTGCGCGTCGTCCGCGCCATATGTCGTCACGCCGAGTATGCGCAACGCGGCTTGACGGGCGTCCGGACGCCCCGCGAACAGGCGCGCCGCCATGCCAGCGAAGAGCTCTTGTCCGTCTTCGCCGGCGAGAACAGGCGAGGTCACCGCGATGGTTTCCGTCGCAAGCGTCATGTCCCGCGACAAGGCGCCTGCGATCTGAACCGCGGTTTTGTTCAGCGTGTCTTTGTCGAGTTCATTGGCCCGAGAGCTCAACGCCAGGTAGGTCGCCCCGGCCAACGCGAGACCGACGACGATCGCCAGAGCGTTCTGCGTGACCTGCCGGTGTATCACGGATTGGGCTCTCCCTGCGTTCTCTACTCTTCGCGGCGCTGTCCTGGGCGTCGCCGCTCAAGGCAAGCCGGTCACGAGTTTCAGGATCTTTGGCCTCGCGCTTGAGTATCTCTGTAGGGAACTAATCGAGGCTTAAGATGCGCGATCTGACTTGATAAAATCTCACAAATAGGAAAGTGTACCTATAAGTCAGGGTGGGATGTCATGACAGCGTCTCGGCGAAGTCGCCTGCGGTTGAATGCGGCTTCGCTGTCTTTGGTGGGGAGAGTAAGGTGACCAAAAGACAAGAACAAAAGGGAAACATGATTGGCGCGTCAGTGCAGGAAGGGCGCTTGCGCAGGGTGCTGACCCGGCTTGCGCAGGATGGCGCCTTTATCGCCATGCGCCGAGAGGGCGGGGGCGTTTCCGACGCGTCTGAGACCGATCGGCCGGATGCTCTGCTCTTCAGTGGTGGACGGTCCGTGGCAAAGCCTCTCGATCGTCTGACATGGCGGGAAGTCGACGAACTGCGCCGTCGCGATTGGGTCTTGGCGACAGGCGCCCGCGACACTCTTGTCATTCGTTTCAAGATCTCAGCTGCTGGGCGTGCGGCGGCCGCTCGACGCGCAAGCGCAGAGCGCGTTGCGTCTCAGGCCGCCCCAAAAGACGCCGTTCGGCCGGGCCTCACGAGCGGCGTTGGCGCAGCGACACGGAACGTGGCGGAGTCTCCATTGGCGTGGCTGGCGCGTCGCAAAGGGTCCAACGGCGATCCCTTTTTGTCGCGAGCGGAAGTCGAGGCTGGCGAAAGGCTCCGAAGCGACTTTGAAACAGCTCAAATGGGACCGCGGCTGGCGCAGGACTGGGGGCGTTTCCTTGCCGTCGTCGATGAAGGCGCGCGACGGTCTCGCGATGCTGTCGGATCGCCCGCGAAAGACCGGGTCGTCGCGGCCTTGCAAGCGCTTGGACCGGGTCTGGGCGATGCTGTCCTGCGCGTCTGTTGCTTCCTGGAGGGATTGGAGAGGCTGGAGAAACGAGAAGGGTGGTCCGCACGATCGGGCAAAGTCGTTCTGAAGATCGGGTTGGCCCGCCTGGCGGAGCATTACGGGTTGGAGCACACGGCCCGTCACACGGGTCGGATCGAGACCTGGCGCAGCTGCGAGTAAGACGCCGATCCAACCCGAGCCGAAAGGTTTGCTTTTGAACGGCGTTTTGGGTAATTCCTGTTTATATTGCAATGCAGCATACGACGATCGGCCTCGGCGTGCTCGCTTTTGGCGGTCAGGATCGTCCAGGGAGACCCTAGCCATGTCTGACGCAACAGGTCGTCGATCGACCGGCCGCTCTGAAGAATACGGTTTTAAAGTGCTCGGTCAGTGGGGGTTGGATCCAATGGATATGTGGGGCCAAGCCATGCGCGGCGCTCCTCTTGGCCGAGCTCCCAAAACGCCTCTTGAGTTTTGGATGAGCTTTTTCCCGGCTGCCCCGGTTTTCGGAGTGCGCTGGATGATGTGGGATGTGCTCCAAGGCGGCGCGGCGGATCGCGACCCAAAGAAGCCAAGCGTCGCCGGCGCGCGCGAGGGTCGCGAGAAGAAAGCGCTTGAGATGGACGCGGTTCGCCTCGAGCCCAAGCCGGTCGCGATGCGGAGCAAGGTCGCCGCCAAGGCCGTGGAACCCCAAACAGAAAGCAAAGGCGGCGCTGAGATCGTCTCTGTGGACGTTGCGGCGATAAAAGCCAGCGCCGCGCCGCTCGTCGATGTGGACGCGGCCTCCGAGGCGGCGGTGCTCGAGACGGTGAAAGGACCCAGAGCCGTCGTTGAACAGGCGTCGAGACCAAACGCGGCGGTTGGCAAGGTGAGCTCTCGCTCGGCTGACGGTGAAACGCGCCCGCGATTGCGCATCGTGGGTCAGGACGAGGCTGAAGAACCAGCGACCCAGAAGCCGAAAGGGTTGTTCAAGAAAAAGCCTGCGAAGACGAATGACCTGAAGTTGATCAAGGGCGTCGGCCCCTCGCTCGAACGTCTGCTCAACGACCTTGGCATCTATCAGTTTGCTCAGATCGCCAAGTTTTCGGAGCAGGAGCTTTTATGGGTCGACGCGCATCTTCCCTCGTTCAAGGGACGTGTGCTGCGGGACGACTGGAAAGCGCAAGCGACCGAGCTGATCGCCGCAAAGAAGGGCTGAGTTCGTTCAAGGCTCAAGCAGCCGCTAGCGCGCTGTGAATGGCCAGAAAGTCCTCGGCTTTCAAACTCGCCCCGCCGATCAGGGCGCCGTCCACATTCTCGACGGCGAAGATCTCCGCGGCGTTTGCCGGCTTCACCGACCCTCCGTAGAGCAGCGACATCGCTGAGCCTTGCGCGCCGAAGCGCGTGCTCAGGGCGGAGCGGATCGCCCCGTGGATTTCAGCGATGTCCGCCGGGGTTGCAGCTTTACCGGTGCCGATGGCCCAAACTGGTTCATATGCGATGATCGTACGGTCCGCAGTTGCGCCGTCGGGCAGGCTGCCGGCGAGTTGAGACGTCACCACTTCGATCTGCCGACCGGCCTCGCGTTCGTCCTCGGTTTCGCCGACGCAGACAATTGCTGTCAGACCGGCCCGCTGCGCGGCTTCGGCTTTCGCTCGGACCGCGTCGTCCGTCTCGCGGTGATCCGCGCGACGCTCCGAATGGCCGACGATCACATGTGTCGCGCCGGCGTCCCGCAACATCTCTGCTGAGATATCGCCTGTATGAGCCCCGGTTGCGGCTTCATGGCAGTTTTGCGCGCCGATCCGCAGCGGCGTCGCTTTCGAAAGATGCGCGGCGGCAGACAAAAGCGTGGCTGGCGGACAGATCAGCGCGCCGGCGCCCGCTTCCGGAGCAAGGTCCCGTATGATTGTCTCCAGTATGGAAAGATCCGCGCTGGTTCCGTTCATTTTCCAGTTCCCTGCGGCGAGCTTCTCCGGGCTGCTTGGGGCGACGTTCGACATCGATTTTCTCCGATCCAGGGACGTGCGGGCCGCTTCGCATGCGCGGCGCCGAGTGTCCATAGCGCCGCCCCGTTCTCATCGGCAAGGGTGATCGCGCAAACCTTCCCGCTGAAGAGGGGAGGTCAGCCCTTGGCGTTAAATTGTGGATATCTTGTGTAAACAAGTTCATGCGACAGCAGATGCTGAGACTGTGTCGCCAAGCCAGTGTCAGCTTCAGCGTCGCGTCTGGCCGGCGTCGAGCCGGAAAATCCGCGCGGACCACCGGCGCGTTTGGATCAGAATCGGCGCGATCTGGATGATTCGATTGCGATCGAGGTCCCAGCTTCGCCACGATTCTTTCACGCGACCTTCGCGGAACAACCGCCGCAGCTTCGACATCCGGTCGATGTTCCGCCGCAATTTCGTGTAGCTCGTCACTCGCCGGGGAAAATCGGCGGCATTTCCGGACCGAAGCCTTCCCAAACTCGATTTTCGAGTGATAATGAGAGCTGTCCGGAGCGCCGACAGCCGCTCTCTCCTCCTCGCTGGATCAGTTTACTGATCCACAGCCGGTGCTCCGGACGCTATCCCTCGTCATTGTCGCCCGTGTGAGTTGCTGAAGCCGGGCGACGTCTCGCAAGTCCGGAGACCATGGAGGTTGTGGATAACCTCGGCTCCTGTTTGCGCTTGTCTGATTTCAGCGTCAAGCTGACGCAAATAGCTTCGCGTGGCACTGTGGCCGCGCTACACCTATGGTGAGATGACGCACAGAACGGGTCCGCCCGTTGGGCCAGAGCAGGGTCGTATCGAAATGAAACGCTATTCAGTGTTCGCCGTCGCGAAGAACGCCATGAACTACCACCAGGGCTGGGAACGTGCATGGCGAAATCCCGAGCCGAAGGCGGAGTACGACGTCGTAATCGTCGGCGCCGGAGGGCACGGCTTGGCCACCGCCTATTATCTTGCGAAGAACCACGGCGTCACCAATGTCGCGGTTCTCGAGAAGGGCTGGCTTGGCGGCGGCAACACCGGTCGCAACACAACCATCATTCGCTCGAATTACCTGCAAGACGAGTCTGCGGCGTTGTACGAGCTGTCGCGGGGCTTGTTTGAAGAGCTCAGCCAGAAGCTCAACTTCAACATCATGTTCAGCCCGCGAGGCGTCCTCATGCTGGCGCAGACCGAACATGAGAAGCGCGCCTGGATGCGCACGCATCATGCGACGCGGATCAACGGCATTCATACCGAATGGGTCGACGTCGCTCGGGTGAAGCAGCTGTGCCCCATCATCAACGACAGCCCCGAGGCGCGTTATCCGATTTTGGGGGCGCTTTGGCAGCCGCGGGGCGGCACGGCGCGTCACGACGCGGTCGCATGGGGGTTTGCGCGCGCAGCCGACGATATGGGCGTGGACGTCATTCAGAATTGCGCGGTCGAGGGCGTCGACGTTGAAAACGGCAAGGTCACCGGCGTCCGCACGTCGCGCGGCGCGATCAAATGCGGCAAGCTCGGCGTCGTGGTCGCCGGGCATACGAGCATGTTGACCGACATGGCCGGGTTCCGGATGCCGATCGAGAGCGTCGCGCTTCAGGCGTTGGTTTCCGAGCCGATCAAGCCGTGTCTGGACATCGTCGTCATGGCGAACACCGTTCACGGCTACATGAGCCAGTCCGACAAGGGCGAACTGGTCATCGGCGGCGGCGCCGACGGGTTCAACAACTATACCCAGCGCGGCAGCTTCCACCATGTTGAGGAGACGGTGACCGCCCTGGTTGAAACCTTCCCCATAATCTCGCGTCTTCGGATGCTGCGGCAGTGGGGCGGGGTGGCTGATATGACCGGCGACCGTTCGCCGATCATCGGCAAGACCCCGGTTGAGAACATGTTCGTCAATTGCGGTTGGGGCACCGGCGGGTTCAAGGCGACGCCGGGATCCGGTCATTGCTTTGCAGCGACGATTGCGCGCGGCGAGCCGGACGAGATCGCCGCCCCCTTCGCCATGGACCGGTTCAAGGAGGGGCGGATGATCGACGAGTCCGTCGCAGCGGCGGTGGCCCACTAGCCGGCGGCGTCGTTGGTCATCGGAATGTGTTGGCGTCTGTTGTCGACCGAGCCGCCACCGCGGTTCGGCGATAGATCAGAGCAGTTTGCGCGCTGGATCGCCTAAATGCGCTTCGCGTTCCGGCGCCTCGTCGGACAGAGGCGAGGGCGCCAATTCACGCACAGGCACGATCCGAGGCGCCAGGTCTTGGGCGATCGCAGGCGATCCGGAGTTGATCGCCAAAAATCCCTGAGCGGGCAGCGCGACCGCCATTGCGGCGATCAAGGCCAGCGCATACAGGGCAAAGCGGTTGGCGTCCTGTTTGGCTTTGCCGGCGTGTGGGGGAACGACGCGCATCAGGTGTCCTAGCTCGTCGCAATCATGATCAAGGTGGCCAATAGACCGCCGGCGACACCGATCCCCAGAGCGAGGCGGAACGTGGCTTCGGAAAACGACATGTGACCCTCCCGCGGCGTGTCGAACGTGTTCTGTTGTCCAAAAGACATGGGAAGCCCCTGAGAAGCCGGTAGGTGCGGAATTCCGCAATTCCGCCATTTTCACGGAATGCGCGCCCGAATTCAGTCGCGTGGACGGATGACTGGTTTGTGCCAGCGATCGGAACAAAAGGCAAACATTTAGTCTGAGCGTCGCGTGATGCGGCCATCATGTCGGTTCGGATATGCCGTTGGCGTCGACGCTGGGGGATAGGGTGGGACGTAACGACAGGATTGGACGCTATGCTGCTGCTGACTTGCCCCTATTGCGGGGTCACCGCTGAAGAGACGGAGTTCCACCCGGGCGGCCAGGCGCATATCGAGCGCAAGGCCGGGACCGAGCACTCGGATGCGGAGTTTGAAGAATACCTGTTTCTTCGGAACAACCCCAAAGGCGTCCATCTGGAGCGTTGGCGGCATCAGTATGGATGCGGCAAGTGGTTCAATGTGGCTCGGGACACGCGGACTTTGGAAGTTTACGGATCCTATGAGATCGAGGCGAAGGAGCCGCCGCAAGAGATCAAGGACCGTATCGCTCAGCGGCTTGCGGAAACCGGCTTGCCAGAGAAAACGGTCAACTAAGCGCAGACGGCCTAGAAGAACTCTTCGTCTGATTGAAACAGGCGGCGATTGTCGCCCAGCGCGCCGCCGCGCACGCACAGCACAACAAGCACCGCAGCCAGCGCGATCGCGCCGAGCAGCTCAAAGCCGTTGAAGACCAGATAGGCTTGCGGTCCCGCCATGTCGCGCTCCATCATCTAACGTCGAAACGCAGGATAAGGGCTCTGTGCTTGAGAAAGCGTGAAGCGGCGCCGTTCTGATCCTCGCCGATGTCGCAACTCGGCGGGGCGGAAGGCGAAAAATGTCGTGTTTGAGCGCGTAGTCTAAAAATGTAGGTATTTTCGCCGATGGCTGACGCATTTCGGACCGCTGATGGCGGCGCGCTGATCGACCGGTCGCGGCCGGTGAGCTTTACGCTCAACGGAAAGACGTATCGAGGATACGCAGGCGATACTCTCGCCTCGGCGTTGATCGCGAACGGCGTCCATTTCGTCGGGCGCTCGTTCAAGTATCACCGGCCTCGCGGTTTCGTCGCCAGCGGCGTCGAAGAACCCAACGCGCTGTTCGGGACCGGCGTCGGCCCTCGGTTCGAGCCCAATCAGCGCGGCACGATGGTCGAACTCTACGAAGGGCTCACCGCGAAGACGCAAAACCACTTTCCATCGCTCGAATATGATATCGGCTCGGTTAACGCGATGATGTCGCGGTTCTTCCCGGCGGGGTTCTACTACAAGACGTTCATTCAGCCGCGCGTCGCCTGGAAGCACGTCTTCGAGCCCTTCATTCGACAGGCGGCCGGGTTGGGCAAGGCGCCGACCGAAGCGGACGACGCCGAGTACGAACACTTCCATTACATGTGCGACGTTCTGGTGTCGGGCGGCGGGGTCGCGGGGATCCTCGCGGCTCTGACGGCTGCGCGGGCCGGCGCGCGGGTGATGTTGGTCGAACAGAACGCATGGCTTGGCGGTCGCGCGATTGTCGACGAAGGCGAGGTGGACGGTCAGCCGCTCGGCGACTGGGTGCGGGCGCGCATCGCCGAGCTTGAGGCGATGCCGAACGTGTTGATCCGCACGCGAACCCAGGCGAGTTGTCATGAGGACCACAACTATGTGCTCTGCTACGAGCGCGTGAGCGATCACGACCCAGACCTGTACGGCGGAGGGCCGCGCCATCGACTTTGGCGCGTGCGCGCAGGCCGGGTGATCGCCGCTGGCGGCGGCATCGAGCGCCCAATCGCCTTCGCCAAGAACGATGTGCCGGGCGTAATGCTGGCTGCGGCCATGCGAGACTATCTCAAGCTCTATGCGGCGAAGCCGGGCGACAGGGTCGTCGTCTACGCCAACAATGACGACGCCTATCGCACGGCGATCGATCTGCGAAATGCAGGCGTTGAGGTTCCCGCCATCCTCGACGCGCGCGAGGGATCGAACGGCGATCTGCCGCAGATCGCCCGCGAGATGGGGATGAGGACCATGTTCGGGTCCGGCGTGTCGAAGACGCTCGGGCGAAAGCGCGTTGAAGGCGTCGAAATCACCGAGCTGCGCCCCTCGGGCCGGCCGGGCGCTCTAGAGACCGTCGCATGCGACGCCGTTGCGATGTCCGGCGGATGGAACCCGGTCGTCCATCTCTACAGCCATTCGGGCGGCAAACTGTCTTGGGACGACGACCAGCTGATGTTCCGTCCAGACCCGTCCCGTTCCCCGATCCGCCATGACGGCGCGCCGGCGGTGGTCTGCGCAGGAACCGCGAGCGGACATCTGGCCCTCTCGGATGTGATCACTGACGGGGTGAAGGCCGGTGTGGAAGCCGCCGATGCGCTTGGCTTTGAAACCAGCGGCGCCGATGCGCCTGCGGCGAAGAGCGCGCGGGAAGACGGGATCAGCGCGATCTGGTTCACTCCGTCAAGCGGCAAGCTTTCGGTCGGCAACAAGCACTTCCTCGACTTCCAGAACGACGTCACCGCGGCCGATGTCGAACTTGCGGCGCGCGAGGGCTATGAGAGCGTCGAGCACACCAAACGCTACACGACGCTCGGGATGGCGACGGACCAGGGCAAGCTCAGCAACATCAATGGGCTTGCGATTCTGGCGGATGCTCTGCGCAAGCCGATCCCGGCGGTGGGCACCACGACCTTCAGGCCGCCTTACACCCCGATCTCTTTCGGCTCGATCGCCGGGCGCGAAACGCGAGAGCTGTTCAAGGTCGTCCGCAAGACGCCGATGCATGACTGGCTTGCGGCGCACGGCGCGGATTGGGAGCCGGTGGGCGATTGGCGACGCCCCTACTGCATTCGCAAGGATGGGGAGGATCGTCATCAGGCGGTCGAGCGGGAGATCCTGACGGCGCGCGAGAAGGTCGGCATGCTCGACGCTTCGACGCTGGGCAAGATCATCGTCAAGGGGCCGGACGCGGGCGCGTTTCTCGATCTGCTCTACACCAACATGATTTCGACCCTCAAACCGGGGCGTTGTCGATATGCGCTCATGTGCAACGACAACGGCTTTCTGTTTGACGACGGCGTCGTCGCCCGGCTCGATGAGCAGACTTTCCTGTGTCACACCACCTCTGGCGGCGCGGATCGGGTGCATGCCTGGATGGAGGAGTGGATCCAGACCGAGTGGCCGCATCTGAAGGTCTTCACCGCCAACGTCACCGAAGAGTACGCCCAGATCGCCGTCGCCGGGCCCAAGGCGCGCGTCGTGCTGGAATCGCTCGAAGGCGACGTCGATCTGTCGACGGACGGATTGCCTTTCATGTCTTATGTCGATGGGACGTTGGCGGGCTGTCCCGTGCGGGTCTACCGCATCTCGTTCTCGGGAGAGCTCAGCTACGAGATCGCGACGCCGGCGGCCTTTGGCTTGTCGCTGTGGAAAGCGATCTTCGAGGCGGGACAACCCTTCGGGATCACGCCGTACGGCACCGAGGCGCTGCACGTGATGCGCGCCGAGAAGGGCTTCATCATGATCGGCGACGAGACCGACGGCACCGTGACGCCGCATGACCTCAATCTGTCCTGGGCGGTTTCGAAGAAGAAGACCGACTTCATCGGGAAAAAGGCGATGGAACGGCCGTTCCTGATCGATCCGGACCGCAAGCGACTTGTCGGATTGCTGACGGAGAACCCCGAAGACGTGCTGCCGGACGGCGCGCATGCGGTGGAAGGCGAGCGCCCGAACGGCAAGGCGAAGATGATCGGACATGTGACGTCGACCTATTACTCCCCGACGCTGAAACGTTCGATCGCGATGGCGCTGATCCGCCGTGGTCCTGAACGGATGGGGGAGACGTTGACATTCCCGTTGGGCGGCGACCGGACCCTTCGGGCCAAGGTGGTCGAGCCGACCTTCTACGACCCCGAGAACGCCCGGCAGAACGTTTGAGCGGAGTGATCTGAGATGACCATGAATGTTTTGCTCGCCCAAACAGCGCTTGCCGACGCCGAAACTCCCGCCGACCTCGCCGTCGAGGTGATCGCGGAGCCTCTCAGGGGCATGATTACGCTTCGAGCGGATCTGACGGCCGCTTCGACAGGGGCGGCGCTTGGGTCGGTATTCGGACTGGAGACGCCGACCGTGCGCCGGTTCACGGAAAACGGCGACGTTCGAGCGCTCTGGATGGCGCCCGATGAGGTCATGATCCACTGCGAGTATCAGCAGGCCGGGGCGAAAACAGCGGAGCTGAGCGAAGCGTTGTCGACGGAGCATCATCTGGCGGTCAACGTCTCCGACATGCGTCAGGTGATCACCTTGCGCGGCGCCGGCGCGCGACAGGTGCTCGCCAAGGGCGCGCCGGTCGATCTTCACCCTGACAGCTTTGGCGTGGGCGATCTGCGCCGCACGCTCGTCGGCACGGTCGCCGCCGCCTTCTACCAGATCAGCGACGCCCCAGAGACGTTTGAAGTCTTCTGTTTCCGCTCCTACGCCCCGTACTTCTACGAGTGGCTCTGCGCTTCCGCAAAGAACGGCGCCTTGCCCGACGCGTTCTAGGGCTTCGAGTGGTCCACAGGTTCGTCTCTTGCCGGTTTAGTGACTGAGATTGCGTCGCGGCCTCTTCAGGTCCGCTCGCGACTCGCGTATCACCTTAACCTTCGACGCACTGTCGACCGATCGGCCGCGCTGAGCGGAGAGGAGTTCGGCAGGCGGAACTGAAGCGTTCTGCAGGCAAGTAGACGCAGGGTAGAGGCGGGAAGGTCGTGACTTCATGGCGCAGACACTCGGTCTGAAGCGTCGTCTGAAAGACATGTCTTTCGCGATGGTTGTTCTGTGCGGTTGCGTTTGGACGCCGCTGGCGACGTCGCAAACCAATGACGCGCCTCAACAGGGTGTCGGCGTCGAGCGGCCGCAATCGTCGACGGGACAAGCCTGCCTGACCGCGCTTGAACCGGACGACGCCCTGCAGCTCGCCCTCGTCTCGATCGCGCCGGCCGAGCAGTGCGCGCCAACCTATCAAGTCGTCGAGTTGCGCAACATCAGCGGCGCCGCGCTGGGCGACGTCCGTTTTACTTTTGCGCCTTCGACCGCGCAGAACCGGTTTTCCTTTGACGACGACGTCTTCGAGATCAGCACCGATGACGGCGCAACCTGGAGCCGGGTCGGCCAGCCGATCGGCGCTGGGACCGATGATGATCCCTTGGTCTGGAGCGCCGCCCAGGCGCCGCAGCTCGCGCGCCTTGGCGCCGCCGGCGATCTCGACGACTCGATCTTGATGCGGTGGCGGGCGACGTTCGGAGAAGGCGTCCGGGCGGAAGCGCGTCTTTGGCTCGGAGCGAGCGCGGCCGATGCGTGCGGGGCTTTGGCTGAGACGCCGGTTCGCCCCATTCGTTTGCCGCTTCTGCGCGCGGAGCTCTTGTCGAGGGTGGAAGGCCGGAACGCGAGCCGAAACGGCGAGTTCGGCCCCACCGTGTCGGCGGCGCCCGGCGATGAGGTTGAATGGCGCCTCGAGGTTGAAAACGTCGGCGAGGCGCTCGCGCGCGAAGTTCGCCTTCAGCTCACTGACGGCGAAGCGCCGATCGTTGGGCTGACCGCGGTGAGCGACGGAGCGCTGCTGAACCGAGGCGTTCTGGCTTTGTCGAACCTAGTCGAAGGCGGGAGGCGCACGGCGCTCTTGCGTGAGACGGTGGGGCCCGGCTGCGTGCGTCGCGTGACCCGGGTCGAACCCAGCTGGGGCTGCGTTGCGCCGCCGCCGGGTCGTGGGTCGGGTTTGAGAAATCCGTTCGGCGGCGAGTCCGTCGCCACGCTCGACACCGCTCCGACCCCGGAGGCGGTGAAAGTGCTCCAGCGCGTTGTCTCCGTCGACGGAGTGGAAGGTCTCGGAGATCTCGCTGACGTCGTGATCACAATCGAAGGCGACGGTCCGCCAGTGTTCGATCCGGAGGCGACGGTGGTGCTTCCGGACGGCTACGTGCTCGACACGCGTTTCGAGCCTCGGTTGATCTCCGCAACCGGTCGGTTCGACGCGGTGCTCGTGGACTCCGACCGCGCGGAAACGCCCCGTTTTCGATTGCGCCAGCGTGGCGGCGGACCGGCCTATCTCAATCAAGGAGACTCGGCGCAGATCAGCTTTCGGATCGCCAGAGTGCGGTCGTCACGGCTCGAGAGTGACGTGATCACAAGCACCGTGGGGTTTCGGGACGCCTGCGATCAGCTGCGGCAGAACCCGCCGGAACGCCTTGCTGTCTCCTTCCGACAGCCGGATCTGACCGTGTCCGCTGGACCGGTGGGCGACGCCATCGTCGGGGGCGATGCGCCGCGCCAGTTCCGGGTCGACATCACCAACACCGGCGACGAGGCGGCGCGCCGGATCGAACTCAGCCTGCGACTTGGCCCGGGATGGGCCACGCTTCGGGGCGCCGGCTGCGAGTTGGCGGAGAATGGCGACGCCGTCTATCGATGCGATCTGGGGCGAGATCTGGCCCCCGGCGACACCGCGGACGTGCTGCTCGAGTTGCGACCCGGCGAACAAGCCGGCAGCCTCGACCTGTCCGCTGAAGTCGCGGCCTATTCGCAGGTCTCGGGCGACGAGGACGCGGCGGAGCCGCTGCAGGTCTGGGCTGCTGGAACCGGCGGCGTCGGCTTCAACTTGCGGCAGGTTCTTCGCAATCGGGTCGGCGCGCAACGCAATCTGGAGGAGCCGCTGGACCTCGGAGAGTTGGTGAGCGTCGACGTCGAGGCGCGTTGGTTCGGCGTCGCTGACGAGCAGGTGACGAGCGCCGCCATCACCCAGCGCCTGCCGTCGGGGCTTGGCTTTTTGCGCTTGGAGGATCTGGGCGGCGATCTGGAGCTTGAGGCCGCCCTGACCCCCGCGGTCGGCGAAAGCGGCCAGATCCTTTGGTCGCTTCGGGATTTCCGGGGGTCGGGCGTTTTCAATGGCCGCGTCCATCTGGAGGTGATCGGCGGCGAGTTGTCTTTGGATGCGCGCGACGCGCCTGTCACGCTGACGCCCGGAGCGGTGGACGCGGACGCTGTCTTCACCTTGCGGGACATCGCCTACGGCGTCGATCCACTGGGCGACAGTCCGACCAATGCGGGGCCGTTAAGGCTCCAGTTTCGCCGGCCGGACATTCGTCTCGATTTCGATCTCGAAGAACGTGAAGCCGAGGACGGCGCCTATCTTGTGGATGGCGGGGAGCGCCTTGTGGGCTTGGTCCGGCTTCGCAATCTCGGCGGCGCGCCTGGATTTCTGGATTGGATCTCCTTCAGCGCGCAGCCGCCTTTTTCGATTGAACCGTTTTCGACCGATCTGCTGGACAATGATTTCGATGGGCAGATCGACGAGCCCGACGAGGGGTCGATCGTCATAGCGGATCTTGATGGGGCGGAGCCCAGCTTGCGTTGGATTTCGCTGCGGGATGCGGCGACGGCGACCGTCACCGGCTCGGCGCAGCGCGTTGATCCGGGGTTCGACGCCACGTGGCGGTTCGCGCTCCGCGTCGCGCCGGAGGTTGCGCCCGACAGTATCGCGACTTTGCGGTTGGACGGTCAGTTCGACGCGTCGCCTTTCTCCCAAGACGCGGACGGAGATCGGCAGCGCGTCTCGCTTCGTCCGAAGGTTCGGACGCCGCGCATTCGAAGTTTCCTGGTGCTGTCCGACACCTCGCTTGGACAGGATCTGTCGGAGGCGGTTGGGCATGGCGAGCAAGTCGACCACCGCTTGACCGTCCGCTTTCCTCCAAGCGCCATGGACGAGCTGTCGATCGAAATCGATCTGCCGCCCGCCTATCAAAGCGTGCGCATAGAGTCCGTCCGACTGGGGTCGGGAATGCTGTGTGACGCCATTGCGGATCCCGAGATCGTTTCAGGCGGCGATCCGTCCGACGCGGTGGAACAGCGGCAAGTGCTTTGGCGTCTGGGCCGCTGCGTCGCGGTCAACGACGGAGACGAGGGCGCGCGTTCCGCCATCCTGGACCTGACTGGAGTGATCCAAGATGTCGATCCAAACGCCGCAGTGGAAGAGCGCGACGCGTGGCGCTCGCCCGCGATCATTGCGACGATCGCCTTTTCCGATCCCGAGGCCAATGCGCCGACATCCGCCGAAGACGCCGTGCGCCGTCGCGTGGCCGCCGGTGAAAGCCGACTGAGAGTTTCGGGCGGTGTGCTGCGAAGCGAGATCGTATCGCTTGGCCGGCGTTCCGCCGGGGCGCCGTTCGATCCGGGCGAGACGCCCCGAGCCATTGGAGACGCTGGCGATCGTTTCGAGGCGACGCTTCTGCTGACAAATGTCGGCGACGCCCCATTGAAACGGCCTTGGGTCTCGCTGCGGGCCCCGGGAACAGGCGGGATCGACTGCGTGTCGGTGCGGATCGGCCGTGGCGATGCGCGGTTTGTCCAAAACACAGACCTGACGGTCGACGACACTCAGCGCGCCTGTGGCCTCGCCTCTGTCGGAGAGCGCGTCACGCTGGATCCTGGCGAAGAGATCGAACTGCAGATCGACGGGCGGCTCGCCGTGGCCGCTCCGATCGCTGCGACGCTCCGCCCGAAATTGATCGTCGGCGGTGAGAGCGCGGCGGATGCGGCCGGTCGAGCAATCCGCGGAGCCCGATCCGTCCTCGCCATGAGAACAACGGAGCCTAAGCCTCCGGAAGTTCAGATCGCTTTGGCCGAAGGCGCGCCCGTTCAAGCGGATGCGGCGGGAGAGGGTCTGGTCGCTGACGGCGCGGTGGCGGCGATCGGAGACGTGTTCCGCATCGCTGCGCGCCATACGTTGCCCGAAGGTCGTGCAGACGCGTCGCTTGAGATGCGGTTCCGGCTGGCCGACGGCGCCACTGGGAACTCTGTGCCGTTCGGAGAACGCGAGACGGCCGCGCCGGATGCGTTTCCTGTCAGCCTTTTGACGGTGGCGTTGGGGCGGGAACGCGGCGATCTGACAAGCGAGGCCGACCCCGGCGGCGTCAACGGCGCGCCTCCGGGAGAGCGGGGAGAGGTCCTGCGCTCGGTTCAGCAATCCCTCGATGACGATGGGTGGATGACGCTGACATTGCCGCTGGGCGACGTCGGATTTGACGCGCCGGGACCGCAAGCGGGGGAGGGCGCCTTCGTGCTCGAGGCCGCTTTCGCTCTTGCGGACACTCAAGCGGCGACCTCCCGCCGTGTGTTGCAGATGCAAGCGGCGACGCGCGTTGGCGAGCGGCGGTTCGAAGCCGACCTGATCAACGCCGGGCGGATCGTCGAGCCGTTTCTCGAGCTGGCTGCGATATCTACCGATGTCGACGGCGTCGCGCGCCCGGGCGATCGTTTTGAGTTCCATGCGCTCGCCTGCAACCGTGGGGAATCGCCGGCTTACGGGATCACGCTAGAAGGGGTCTTGCCTGACGGCGCTGCGGTCGATCCAAGCAAGCCGGCGCGCTTTGAGAGGGTTGTCGAGACCGGCTTGTTGTCGCCGCCGCTCTATGGCGACGTCAGGCGCGTCGGAGGCCGGGTGATCGCAGCCCCCGCGGGCCCGGCTGCGGCGTTGGCTCCGGAGGACTGCCTGCGCTTGAGGATGCCGATCGTGATGCAGGTCGCTCCCGACGCCGATGGCGACGCGGTCGCGAGGTTCGAAGTGACGCGCTATCTTGCCCGCCCAAGCGCCAATCGACCGGGGCGGACGTATCGCGGCGGCGCATCGGCCGAGACCCGCATTTTCGGGTCCGCGATCGCCGTCGACGCGCCAGAGGCCGTCAACGTGCGCCCAGGAGCCGTCGCGCTGTATCCGTTCTCCCTTCAGATCGGCGGATTGCGGCCTGCGCCGCTTCGGGTCGCCGTCGAAGGCAGCGGTGATCTCGAGTGGGTCATCCACCGGGATCTGAACGGAGACGGCGTGCTGGACAACGGAGACGCCGTTTGGCGCGCAGGAGATCTCGCGCCGGCGGGCGAGCGGATCACCTTCATCGCGCGCGCCGAGATACCTGCCGACGCGCCTGTCGGTTGGCGAGAGACCGGCGTCCTGCGCGCGCTAGCGATCACCGAGGACGGTGCGCGTTTAAGCGGTGTTCGCGAGTTGGCGGCGCAGAGGGCCTCTGACCGCGCCGGCGCGATGGTGGCGCGCCGTTTGATGGCGGTGGATCGGGACTGCGACGGCCTCTTGGACAATGAGCGGACCCAGGACGCCGTCTTTGAGCCGGTCAAAGAGGCCGCGCCGGGTGAGTGCGTGGTCATGCGCATTGAGTTTTCCAATGAAGGCGGCGTCTCGGTCGAGCAGGTCAACGTCGACGACGTTTTGCCAGGCGGCGTTCGGCTGTTGGAAGGGTCTCCCCGTTTCGTCGAGACGCCCTCAGGCTTGGTGGGCGGGGTGATCGACCGTTCTCGCGCAGATCGGCTCAATTTCCGGTTTGTCGGGTTCCTGGCCCCTGGTGAAAAGGGTTTGGTTGAGTACCGGGTTCGTCTCCGAGACGGCTGAAAACCCATACCTTTCAGAGCTCTACGCCCGATATGCATGAGACGGGGACCGGCTATCAGGTTCTGGCGGTCCTCAATCGCTCTCGATTGGTTACCTTATTCGAATAACAGAGGCGGGATGACCCGCCCTTGCTCGAGGAGCAGCACGGGATACGGCGTTCAGCGAACATGTCCCCCCTTCGGCGGTGCGCCTTGGGGCGACACAGAAGAGGTGAACGCAATGTTCGAAGACGTAAATAATCGCTATCCGACGCCTGCAGAGATCGACCGCTATGTGTCTGAAGCCCGCAAGCTGCGCGCGGACGCCATGCGCGACGCGTTTAAAGCGCTTGCACGGTCGATGACCCCGTCAAAGCAACGGCGCGACGAAAAGCCGGCGACGTCGGCTGTTCGGCCAGGCGCGGTGTCGGCGGCCTGAGCGCTTTCGAGGCGCGTCGATGACTGGTTTGGGGGCCCGCGCCATGCGCGGGCCTTTTGCGTTTGTCGATCCGAGCGCGCGATAAGAGGTAGGCATGTCGGCCATCCGGACTTATTCCGAGGCAATGACGACAGCAGCTTCAAAATCTCATGCGCGGACCCCGGTCGTGCGCTTGCGTCCGAAAACGGGCGGACGCTTCTTCGCCGGAGCGCCGTGGGTCTACGCCAACGAGCTGGTGATGGATCGACGATCGCGCGCGCTCGCGCCCGGCACAATCGCGACGCTCGAAGACTCGGACCGCGTCGCAGTCGCGACGGTCGCATTGAACATGGACAGCAAAATCGCCGCGCGCCGGCTGGATGCGCCAGGCGCGACCATAGACGCCGACTGGTTGAGAATGCGCCTCTCTTCCGCCTTGGCGTTGCGCGAAAGGCTCTTTGATCAACCCTTCTACAGATGGGTCCACGCGGAGGCGGATGGGCTTCCCGGTTTGGTCATCGACCGCTTTGGCGAGGCGGTCGTCGTCCAGCCGAACGCGGCGTGGGTCGAGAATCTGCGCACGGCTTTGCTCTCGGCGATCGATCAAACGGCGGGACCTGCTCAGATCGTCTGGAACGGCGCCTCCCGAGCGCGCGCGCTGGAGGGGTTGCCGCAAGAGCTGCGCCTCCTGAAAGGCGAGATCGCAGGGCCGGTCCGTACTCCGATGAACGGCGCCGTCTACCTCGCGGACCTGTTGGGCGGGCAGAAAACCGGCCTCTTCTACGACCAGCGCCCAAACCACGAGTTTGCAGCGCGGCTCGCTGAGGGCGGCCGCATGCTCGACGTGTTCAGCCATGTCGGCGGGTTTGGCCTCGCGGCGTTGGCCGCAGGGGCGGCGCATGCGACGCTGGTTGACGGATCAGAGCCTGCGTTGACCTTGGCTGCGGAGGCGGCTGACGGGATGGGCGTCGCCGACAGGCTCGACATTCGGCGCGGCGACGCGTTCGACGTCATGCGCGAGCTTGGTCAGTCGGAAGACCGTTTCGATCTGGTTGTCTGCGACCCCCCCGCATTTGCGCCAAACAAGTCCGCGCTCGACCAGGGTCTGCACGCCTATGCGAAAACAGCCAGGCTCGGCGCGGGTCTGACGATCAGCGGCGGGTTCTTCGTGCTCTGCTCATGCAGCCATGCGGTGGACCTGACGACCCTGCAGGGGGTCGCTTCGGACGCCCTGCGCCGGTTGAAGCGAACAGGCCGGCTGATCCATGTCGGCGGAGCCGGAGCAGATCATCCGGTACACCCGCATTTGGGAGAAACCGGGTATCTCAAGGCGCTGTTTTATCAGCTCGATTAGAGGAAGCGGGAATGCGCAAGTTTCTGTTCTTGATGGCGTGCGCGATGGGTTCGGGGCTGTCGCTCCAAGCGTCCGGCGCGGAAGTCCTCAGCCTGGAAGCGTCACTACCGGCGGACGCGGCCAGCGAAAAACTGCTCGAGGCGTCGGCTGCGTTGTCGAACCTGCCGGATCGGGCCGTCGTCGATCTGACGGCGCAGATGGACTTCGGCGAGGATGTCGTGATCCGCGCGGTGTCGCGAAGCGGCGAGACGGTTCGTCTCGACAGCTGTGATTTTGGTCCCGTCGAAGGGCTCGCCCAGATAGACCTTCCCGTACGCGACAACCATTTGCTCGTCGACGTGGTTCTGGGGGATCCGACGCGCCACGCAGCCAATGTCCTCTTCTGCGAGTATGCGCCCGAGAACCTTGGCGCGGAAAACGGGCGGGCGGAGAGACTGACGTTGCGCGGGTGTTTTATGGCGCATCAGTTTTCGATCCCGACCGCGCAATACATGGTCCTGCGCCCGTTGCCTGCGAGCGCATGCGGTCTTCACAAGTGAGCGGACCGGTCATCCTTCTCGACGCGTGCGTGCTCGCGCCGCCAACGTTGCGCGAGGTTCTGTTTCGTTGCGCCGCCGAGGGCCTTTTTGAGCCGCGTTGGAGCACCCGGATCGAGGAGGAATGGCGCGCCGCTGCGCGCAAGCGAGACCCCGATTTGCCGGACCCATTACTCGACGCGGACCGCGCGCAGGCGCGTGCTCGGTTTCCCGCAGCTTTGGTGGAAGGGTGGGAGGCGTTGGAGGGCCCTCTAAGCCTGCCCGACTGGAATGACCGCCACGTTTTGGCGGCGGCGATCGCCGCGAAGGCGGAGATCCTGCTCACCGACAATCTGCGAGACTTTCCAAAACGCATTCTCGCGGGCCACGGGATCGAGCGGGAGGCCGCCGATCCTTTCCTGTGGCGGTTAGCCGGTGATGCGCCCGATCGCATCGCCACTGCGCTTGCGTTCTTTTCAGAGATTTCAGGCATCTCCCTCGACGCGCTTCCGGCGCATCTCAAACGCTGCCGTCTGCCGCGCTTTGCAAAAGCGGCTCGCCCGCTGCTGGAAGCGAGGGCCTAAGCGTGTTCGTGCTTCGGAAAATCGCATAGCGGAAATCCGGC
>CALDSD010000054.1 GCA_937911325.1 uncultured Neomegalonema sp. | reverse complement strand
GGCACTGGGCTTGGCCTCTCGACGGTTTACGGCATCGTAAAGCAGTCAAACGGCTATATCTTCGCCCAAAGTCTGGTTGGCGAGGGGACGACGTTCCGGATCTTCCTGCCGCGCGACACCGCACAGACGACCACCGAGGCGACCGCGGCGACCGATACCGGCGCCGGCGCCGGCGCTGAGACGTTGCCGCCTTCTCTGCGGGAGGCGGCGGCGCTGGTCGCCGGCGGCGGCAATACGTACACGCTCGATGGTCGGATGTAGGAGGCGCCGGCAAAGCCCGTCGACCTTACAGGGGAAGAGACGATATTGCTGGTCGAGGACGAACCACCCGTCAGAATGCTGACGGGCCGCGCGCTGCGGGCCAAAGGCTACACGGTGCTCGAGGCGCCCAGCGGAGAAGAGGCGCTCGAGATCCTCGAGGACGAGAACCAGCTGATCGACTTGATGCTGTCGGACGTGGTGATGCCGAACATGGATGGTCCGACGTTGATCCGGAAAGTCGCGGACATGCGGCCCCAGCTGAAGACGCTGTTCATGTCCGGTTACGCCGAAGACGCCTTCCGCGCCAACCTGCGCGAGGGCGAGAAGTTCGGTTTCCTGCAAAAGCCCTTCAAGCTCAACGATCTCGCCCAGGCTGTACGCCGCGAGTTGGATTCGCGGTGAGCGGGAAGCTGACGGTCTTAAATGCAAGTGTTTTTGATCTGTTCTTGCGAAATAGGAACAAATGACGTACAAACGCCGCGTGGACAGGGTTAATCCGCCATGAAATAACGATAAGGCGAGAGGCGACAGCGATGTCTTACGCGGTGTTGAGCAGTGATGCGGACGTTCTGACGAGCGGCGACGAGAGGAACGACATGGACAAGCGGAAGGCGCTGGAATCGGCGCTCCAGCAGATCGAGCGAAACTTTGGCAAAGGCTCGATCATGAAGCTCGGCCAGAGCGAAGCGACGATGGATATAGAGGCGGTCCCCACAGGCTCTTTGGGTCTGGACATCGCCCTGGGGATCGGCGGGTTGCCAAAAGGCCGGATCATCGAAATCTACGGCCCGGAGAGCTCGGGCAAGACCACGCTGGCTCTGCATTCGATTGCGGAAGAGCAGAAGAAAAGCGGCGTCTGCGCCTTTATCGACGCAGAGCACGCGCTTGACCCTGTTTACGCGCGCAAGCTGGGCGTTGATGTGGACGAGTTGCTGATCTCCCAGCCCGACGCCGGAGAGCAGGCGCTGGAAATCGCCGACACGCTGGTCCGTTCCGGAGCGGTGTCGTTGGTGGTCGTCGACTCGGTGGCGGCGCTGACGCCACGGGCGGAGCTGGAAGGCGATATGGGCGACGCGCAGGTCGGTCTTCAGGCGCGCCTGATGAGCCAGGCGATGCGCAAGCTGACCGGGTCGATCTCGCGCTCGAAATGCATGGTGATCTTCATCAACCAGATCCGCATGAAGATCGGCGTCATGTTCGGCTCGCCGGAGACGACGACGGGCGGCAACGCGCTGAAGTTCTACTCGTCCGTGCGACTCGACATTCGCAGGATCGGTTCGATCAAGGACCGTGATGAGGTGGTCGGCAACACCACCCGCGTGAAGGTGGTGAAGAACAAGGTGGCTCCGCCGTTCAAGCAGGTCGAATTCGACATCATGTACGGCGAAGGGATCTCGAAGACGGGCGAACTGGTCGATCTCGGCGTGAAAGCCGGCGTCGTCGACAAGTCCGGCGCCTGGTACTCCTACGGCGATCAACGGATCGGCCAGGGCCGAGAGAACGCCAAACAGTTTCTGAAGGACAACGAGGACATCGCCCGCGAGATCGAAGGCAAGATCCGCACCTCTCACGGGCTCGACCTCAGCGTTCCTCCGGGAGAGGAGCGCGACGACGCCGAGGATGACGGCCCGACCTTGCTCGAGGCCTAAAGCGCAGATGGCGACGGCGCCGTCTCCGTCGTCGCCCTTACCTGCGCCTTCGCGTTCCGTCGCTCGCCGCGAAAGGGCAGGCGCGGCTGCGGGGGCTCGGCGGTGATCGCTCCTGACACGCGCCGGTTCGTTCGGATTGCTGAGCAAGTCCAGACAGTATGCGCCACCAGGCGACGTTCGTCGCATGAGCTCGGGGTTGCTACCTGCTCTGAAGTCTCTGTGTCTCTGCGTCTGCTCCCAAGTTTTTGCTGTCTTGCTGCGCGCCGGCGCGGTGACGCGTGTAAGCCGCTCATTCCCAACAAATTGTGTTCAGATCGCTGGAAACTGGACGCCCAGCCAGCCCGCCGTTAGAAGCGCCGCAAACCTGCTCCATATCTGGAGCACGCAAAAATCGACGGAGCCCGGCGCATGCCCAGCCTGAACGAGATCAGGTCGACATTTCTGAATTACTTCGAGAGCCACGGTCATATGCCCGTGGACAGCTCGCCCTTGGTGCCGCGAAACGATCCGACGTTGCTCTTCACCAATGCCGGCATGGTGCAGTTCAAGAACGTCTTCACCGGCGTCGAGCACCGTGACTATGTCCGTGCGGCGACCTCGCAGAAATGCGTCCGCGCCGGCGGTAAGCACAACGACCTCGACAATGTCGGCTACACCGCCAGACACCACACGTTCTTTGAGATGCTCGGGAACTTTTCCTTTGGCGACTACTTCAAGGACATGGCGATCGAGCTCGCCTGGAACCTGATCACCAAAGAGTTCGGACTGCCTGAGGACAAGCTCCTGGCGACGGTGCATTCGTCTGACGAGGAAGCCGCCGCCTTGTGGCGCAAGATCGCGGGTTTGCCCGACGACCGGATCATCCGCATCGACTCCGATGACAACTGGTGGCGTATGGGCGACACAGGACCCAACGGTCCGTGCACCGAGATCTTCTATGATCACGGCCCGGACATCGCTGGCGGCCCCCCCGGCAGCCCTGATGAAGACGGCGACCGGTTCATCGAGATCTGGAACCTGGTCTTCATGCAGTTCGAGACCTTCCCTGGCGGCGAGTCCAAACCGTTGCCGGCGCCGTCGGTCGACACTGGCATGGGGTTGGAGCGCATCGGCGCGGTCCTGCAGGGCGAACACGACAACTACGACACGGACCTGATGCGCTCGCTGATCGAAGCCTCGGCCTCGGCGATCTCCAGCGATCCCGACGGCCCGGCCAAGTTCCATCACCGGGTCATCGCCGACCACCTGCGCTCGACCAGCTTTCTGATCGCCGATGGCGTGATGCCGTCGAACGAGGGCCGCGGCTATGTCCTGCGGCGGATCATGCGGCGCGCCATGCGGCATGCGCACCAGGCCGGTTCGCAGGATCCCGTGATGTTCAAGCTGGTGCCGGCGCTGGTCGCGCAGATGGGGCAGGCGTTTCCAGAGCTCGCGCGCGCGCAGCCGCTGATCGAGGAAACGCTGAAACTTGAGGAGACGCGCTTCAAAACGACCCTGGATCGCGGTCTGAAGTTGCTCGACGCCGAACTCGCGGAGCTCGACGCGGACGCGCCTTTGCCGGGCGAAACAGCGTTCAAGCTCTACGACACATATGGTTTTCCGCTCGATCTGACGCAGGACGCTTTGCGCGAGAAAGCGCGGGAAGTCGATGTTGAAGATTTTGACGCCGCGATGGCCGAGCAGAAGGCCAAGGCGCGAGCCGCATGGTCAGGGTCGGGCGAGGCTGCAGACGAAAGCGTCTGGTTTGATCTGCGCGAGGAGATCGGAGCAACCGAGTTCCTTGGCTACGACACCGAGACAGCGGAAGGCGTTGTGCGGGCGATCGTCCAAGATGATGGCCGCAAAGGCTCGGCTCAGAAAGGCGAGACGATTCAATTGATCGTCAACCAGACGCCATTCTACGGCGAGTCGGGTGGTCAGGTTGGCGATCAGGGCGAGTTGAAAACCGTCACTGGCCGGGCGCGCGTGATCGATGTGAAAAAGCGCGCAGGCGACCTGTTTGTTCACGAGGCCGTCGTTGAGGAGGGCGAGATCGTTCAGGGCGAACCCGCCGAGCTCCGCGTCGACACTGCTCGGCGCGCGGCGATCCGCGCCAATCATTCGGCCACGCACCTGTTGCACGAGGCGCTGCGCGGCGCGCTCGGCGATCACGTCGCACAGCGCGGCTCGCTTGTGTCGCCGGATCGCTTGCGCTTTGATTTTTCCCACCAAAAGGGCATGAGCCCTGCGGAAATCGCGCAAGTCGAACGCGAAGTGAACGCATATGTCCGTCAGGATGCGGAGGTGTCGACCCGCGTGATGACGCCTGATGAAGCCCAGGAAATGGGCGCGCGCGCGCTGTTCGGCGAAAAGTACGGCGACGAGGTTCGCGTCGTGTCGATGGGCGCCCGGCCGGAAGGCGAGAGCGGACTCGCTGGCCGCGTTTATTCGCTCGAGCTGTGCGGCGGCACCCACGTTCACCGAACAGGAGAGATCGGCCTTCTGGTCGTCACCGGAGAGAGCGCGTCGGCGGCGGGCATTCGCCGTGTCGAGGCGCTCACCGGCGCTGCGGCCTTCGACTACCTCTCGACCCAGGACATGCGTTTGACCGAAGCGGCGGCGGCTCTCAAGGCGCGTCCGGAAGACGTCGCCGAGCGGATCCGCGGCCTTCTGGATGATCGAAAGAAGCTGGAAGCCGAGATTGCGGAGCTGCGCAAACAGATCGCCCTTGGCGGCGGCGCGTCCGACGGACCGGAGGCGAAGGAGGTTGGCGGCGTCCAGTTCCTCGCGCAGGCGCTGTCGGGCGTCAGCGCCAAAGATCTTCGCGGATTGATTGACGAACACAAGAAACGGCTTGGATCCGGCGCGGTGCTGTTGATCACCGACGCGGGCGGAAAGGCGGCTGTGGCGGCGGGCGTCACGGATGATCTGACAGACAAGCTGTCGGCGGTCGACCTCGCTCAGGCCGCGGTTGCGGCATTGGGCGGTCAGGGCGCCGGCGGCCGGCCGGGCATGGCTCAGGGGGGTGGTCCCGACGTCTCGAAAGCAGCTGACGCGATCGCGGCCGCCGAACGGGTGCTGGCGGGCTGACCGGCGGCGCCAGGTCCCTCGACGCCAGGTCCCTCGACGCGCAAGCGACTTGCAACTGAGCAGACGCCCGGATCATCTAACGGGACGATCTGGCTTGGCGATTGGGCGTGCGCAAAGATGAGCTACCGAACTCTGCGAGATCGGACTTTCGAGCTTCTTGAAGCGGGCGGGGCAGGCAAGCCCGTCAGCTGGATCGTGGATATGGGGCTGGCGGTCCTTATCCTCGCCAACGTCGCCGCGGCCGTGCTCGAGACCGTGCCGGAGTACCGAGCGCTCTATGGAAACGCCTTTATCCGCTTCGAGTTGATCTCGGTTGCGATTTTCACAATCGAGTACATCTTGCGGGTCTGGTCTTCGACGGCGCAGCCGCATCTCGCGCAACTCGGGCCGATCCGTGGGCGGCTGGTTTTTATGAGCCGTCCGTTCCCGGTCATTGATCTCATCGCGATCGTGCCGTTCTACCTGCACGTCTTCTTTGGCCTGGACATCAAAGCATTTCTCGCGCTCCGTCTCCTCCGCCTCCTAAAGCTGGCGCGTTATTCAACCGCTTTGACGACGATCCTGAAGGTGATCGTGCAGGAGCGCGTCGCGCTCTTCGGCGCGCTCTTGCTCATGCTGGTCACGCTTGTGATCTCCTCCACCGTGATGTTCGTGATCGAACACGAGGTCCAACCCGACAAGTTCGGCTCGATCCCCGAGACGATGTGGTGGGCGATGGCCACTCTGACGACGGTCGGCTACGGCGACGTCACGCCGATCACGACGATGGGGAAAGCTTTTGGCGGCCTGATCATGATTTTCGGACTGGCGCTGTTCGCGCTGCCGATCGGGATCCTCGCCACCGGTTTCCAGCAGGAGATCCACCGGCGGGAGTTCGTGGTGACGTGGGGCATGGTCGCGCGCGTGCCGGCCTTTCAGCATCTGAGCGCCGGCGAGGTCGCAGAGATCATGCGCCTGCTGAACACGAGACGCCACCGTCGCGGCGAACTCATCATGACGCCGGGGGATCCGGCGACGGAGATGTTCTTCATCTCCAGCGGCGAGGTTCAGGTCGCCTATGACGGCGGGCCGTCCTCGCAGCTGGCCGAGGGAGACTTCTTCGGCGAGCGCGGGATCCTCGGCGAGGGACGCCGCCGCGGGCGGGCGACGGCGCTCACCGACGTGATGTTGCTGGTGCTTGAGAGCGCCGATCTCGAACGGATCATGGCGCGAAATCCCGGCCTTCGGGCGCAGGTCACCGGGCAAGAGCTGGCCGATGAGTGACACCGCCTCCTTGACCGAACACTCCAACCCGTCTGCCGCGGATTTGCTCAAGGGTCTCGCGCTGGGCGCCTTCGCGGCGTTGATCTGGGGCGGGTACTTCGCCTTTTCGCGCGCTGGCGTTCAGGCAGGGCTTGAGCCGGCTGACGTCGTCCTGATCCGATTTGCCGTCGCAGGGCTGATGATGACGCCCTTTCTGCTGCAGGCGGGATTGCGAGATCTCGGCGGGGTCGGCTGGGGGCGCGGCGCGGTGCTGGCGCTGCTGATCGGGCCGCTCTCGATCTTCGCCAGCGTCGGCGGCTACACGTTCGCGCCGATGGCCCATGGCACTGTGATCCAGCCCGCAACGGTGACCGTCAGCGCGTTGCTGTTGTCGGCCGCGCTTTTGGGAGAGACGCTGCGATGGGGCCGCGTTCTGGGCGTTGCTTTGATCCTGTTGGGGTTGTGCGCGATCGCCGGACCCGCCCTTTGGAGCGGCGATGCCGAGGCTCTGACGGGGGATGCGCGCTTTGTGCTGGCGGGGTTGATGTGGTCCGGTTTCACCTTGTTCACCCGCGCCTGGCGGCTTGGGCCAATGCAGACGGTGGCGGCGGTCAGCGTTCTTTCAGCCGTCGTCTACACGCCCTGGCACCTCACGATGGACACGCTGGAGCGGATCGCAGCGCTTTCGCCGTGGATGTTGGTTGGTCAGGTGCTGGTGCAGGGCGTTCTTGCAGGCGTGGTCGCGATCCTGGCCTTCACACGCGCTGTCGAGATCCTCGGCGCCGGGCGGGCCGGCTTGTTCACATCACTGGTCCCAGCGTGCGGCGTCTTGATCGGCATACCGCTGACGGGCGAGGCGCCGACGGCTTTGCAGCTCGCCGGGTTGGCGTTGGTCAGCTTTGGTCTGCTCTGGGCGATGGGAATTCTGCGGCTGCGGCGGCGTTAGATCAGCAACCCCGCCGCGCCTTCGTGCTTCAGCAGCCAGACTTTGTCCTCGACGCCGCCGGACGCGGAAAATCCGCCCAGCCCATCCGCGCCGAGAACGCGGTGGCATGGAATGATGATTGGGATGGGATTGGCGCCGCAGGCCCGGCCGACGGGTTGCGCCGCCGTGGCAAGCGCCTTGGCGATGTCGCCATATGTGCGGGTCTCGCCAAACGGGATTGCGCGCATCTGCTCGCAGACGGCGCGCTCAAACTCGGCGGCTTCGACGCGGAGCGGCAGATCGAAGTCCTGACGACGACCGTCGAAGTATTCCTGAAGCTGTCGCGTCGCCGCTTCGAGCAACGGCGTCGGCGGCTCGACCTCAGGGCCGCGGGCCGGCCAGGTGAGGCGAACGATCGCGCCATTGCGTTCAGTGATCTCGAGCAGACCAAATGGGCTTGGCGTGGTCGCCCGGAACTCGAGGGCGGTTTCGGTCACGCCAACCTCAATTCGAGCGGCTTGGGAATGGCCAACCGGGCAGCGCGCCATGCCCGGCGCGCCAGCGCCAGAACCAGACGCTGCCGCCGATCGCAAAGATCAGCAGCCATGGCGCGGTGAAGACCAGCATGATCGCCATGACGCTGAACATGAAGGCGAACCACAGCACAATCGGCGCAAAGCACAGGAGGCCAAAGCCGACGAAGATCTTCACATGCAGCGGCCAGTCGCGCCAGGCGTCGGCGAACCAACGGAAAAACGAGCGTGCAGACGTCGAGGCGGGGGCTGCAGCCGTGATGGCCGCCCCGCATCCTTCACAGCGCGTCGCCCAATCGGGTGCGCGCCCGCCGCAATAATCGCAGTGTTTCATCGTCCCCAACATATAGGAACGGAATTGCGAAACCGCTAACCCGCCAGCGCTTTGTTGAGGTTCTCGTCAATCTTCTCGAGAAAGCCCATCGTCGTCAGCCAACGTTGGTCCGGGCCGACCAGAAGCGCGAGATCCTTGGTCATGAACCCGCTTTCAACGGTTGCGATGACCGTTGTCTCGAGCGTTTCGGCGAAGGTTTTCAGCGCCTCATTCTCATCGAGCTTCGCGCGATGCTTGAGCCCGCCGGTCCAGGCGAAGATCGAGGCGATCGAGTTGGTCGAGGTCGCCTCCCCCTTCTGATGCTGGCGATAATGCCGTGTGACGGTGCCATGGGCGGCTTCGGCCTCGACCGTCTTGCCGTCCGGGGTCATGAGCAGCGAGGTCATCAGCCCCAGCGAGCCGAAACCTTGCGCCACGGTGTCGGACTGCACGTCGCCGTCGTAGTTCTTGCAGGCCCAAACGTAGCCTCCCGACCACTTCATCGCACAGGCGACCATGTCGTCGATCAAGCGGTGCTGGTACTCGATGCCGGCCTTCTTGAACTGCTCTTCGAACTCCTCCTCGTAGACCTGCTGGAAGAGGTCCTTGAACCGCCCGTCATAGGCCTTGAGGATCGTGTTCTTGGTCGAGAGATAGACCGGATAACCGCGCGCGAGACCGTAATTCAAAGACGCCCGGGCGAAATCGAGGATCGACTGATCGAGGTTGTACATCGACATCGCCACGCCGGCGCCCGGGGCCTGGAACACTTCGCGCTCGATCACCTCGCCATCCTCGCCGACGAACTTGATCGTCAGCGTGCCGGCCCCAGGGAAGCGGAAATCCGTTGCGCGGTACTGATCGCCGAAGGCGTGGCGGCCGACGATGACCGGTTCCGTCCACCCCGGCACCAGACGCGGCACGTTCTTGCAGATGATCGGCTCGCGGAAGATCACCCCGCCCAGAATGTTGCGGATCGTGCCGTTGGGCGAGCGGTACATGCGCTTGAGGCCAAACTCCTCGACGCGCGCTTCATCGGGCGTGATGGTGGCGCATTTCACGCCGACGCCGATCTCCTTGATCTTCTCGGCCGCGTCGACGGTGATCTGATCGTCCGTGCGGTCGCGTTCCTCGATGCCAAGATCGTAGTAGAGCAGGTTGATGTCGAGATAGGGCAGGATCAGCTTTTGCTTGATGAAGTCCCAGATGATCCGGGTCATCTCGTCGCCGTCGAGCTCGACGATGGGGTTTTCGACCTTGATCTTCGACATGTTGCGTCCCGCTCATGAAAGGCCCGCGCTCTCTATAGAGGCGCGGGCGTCTGACCGCCAGAGGGACAATCTGCGGTGATGCGTCTCGGCGCTTACGCGCCTCGGCGGCGGCGGAAAACAGCCAGTGCGCCGATCCCGCCCAGCAGCAGCGGCAGGGTCGCCGGGATCGGAATGGGGGCGACGTCGGAACCCTGCCCGTAGTTCGCGATCCGGCCGATCTGATCGTCGCTCAGCCCGACCAGATAGCCAGCTTCGCGCAGGCTTTGAATATCCCCCACCGTGCGCTTCATGATCTCTTCGGCGCTGTCCAGATCATACAAAACCGTGTCGAAAACTCCCCAGAAAAAAAGCAGGGAGATCGTCTCGCCCGGAGCAAGGTCAAACTCGAAAAGCGTGTTGACGTTGTCTACGTCCACGCGGTTGTTCGGCGCAAAGAGTCCCGAATCCGTCGGTGTCAGCTGGGCACCGTCTCCAAAGAAGGAGAAGCCCGTGAAAGGGTCACCGTTTCCGTCGTCAGATAACAGCGCGTAGGCGTCGTCCCCGTCAAAAGCGCTGTCGCCCGTGCCGCTTCTTTCGACCGTGATGTTGCTGTCGGCGCCACTGTTGACGCCTTGCTGCAGCGTAACCGGGGTCACATCGTTCGTTGGGTTGGTCAGTTCGATATAGGCGCGCGCCAACGGATCAGAATCGACGGTTTCGGCGCCAAAAAAGAACCATTCGTATGCGCCTGTCAGGCCGCCAGCGAAGACGGGATCGGCGACCAATTTGGTCCCGTTCGAACCTTCCGTGACATCAACGTCGCCATCGTCGTCATCGATCCCCTGCCCATTTACAGCGAACGACCCGTCATCGTAAGAGTCGCTGCTGTTTGGTGTGCGTGCGTCTTGCAGTAGCAACGATGTACCTACCGGGCTGCCGCCGAGAGTGTAGTCTTCGTTGTTCGTGTCTTGGCTTTTAACGTCTTGCCAAGTGACATTGCCACCAGCTCCGACGATATCGATACCACCACTTACATTGTCGTCGATATTGACCGTCACCGCCTGGGCGGGTGCGGCGCTGATGGCTGCGACCATCGCGGCTGCAGCGATGCCGCGCACGCGGTTGTTGAGGCTCTGTCCCATGTAATAATCCCCGAAAAATCTCCGTCGATCTGCATAAATCAGAGTTTTTCGGGATGTGTCAATCTGAAACGATTGATTGATCGGGATTTATAGCGTTAATGCTGTTGCTGTTTCGCCGTTGGACGCAGTGCGGCCCGAGACGGGGTCCCGGGCCGCTGATTGGGTCAGCCAATAATCGCGTTGAACGTCGGACTGGGACGCATCACCGCCGCCAGCTTCTCGGCGTTCGGGTGGTAGTACCCGCCCGTATCCGCTGGCGCGCCCTGAGCCGCCGCCAATTCGCCAACGATCTTCGTTTCGTTCTCCGCCAGCGCCGCGGCGATGGGCGCGAACTCTCCGGCCAGTTCGGCGTCTGACGACTGCGCCGCCAGCGCCTCGGCCCAATAGCGTGCGAACCAGTAGTGGCTGTCGCGATTGTCCGGCTCGCCGACCTTGCGGCTGGGGGAGCGGTCACGGTCGAGGACGCCCTGCGTCGCGGCCTCGACGGCCTCTCCGAGCACGGTGGCGCGGGCGTTGCCCTTGGCCTCGCCCAGGAACTTGAAGCTCTCGCCCAGGGCGCAGAACTCGCCCAGGCTGTCCCAACGCAGATGGTTCTCCGCCTGAAGCTGTTGGACGTGTTTCGGCGCAGAGCCGCCGGCGCCGGTTTCGAACAAGCCGCCGCCCTGCATCAGCTTCACGATCGAAAGCATCTTGGCCGAGGTCGCCAGCTCCAGGATCGGAAACAGGTCGGTCAGATAGTCGCGCAGCACGTTGCCGGTGATGGCGATGGAGTTCTCGCCCCTGGTGATCGTCTCCAGCGTGGCGCGGGTGGCCTCGCGCGGGGCCATGATCTGGAACGTGTCGGCGACGCCCTTCGCCTCGAGCAGCGGGCGCACATATTTCAGCAGCTCCCCGTCATGAGCGCGGGTTTCGTCGAGCCAGAAGATCGCCTGGCAGTTCTCGGCTTTCTGACGCGAGATCGCGAGGTTCACCCAGTCCTCGATCGGCGCCTTGCGGGTGGAGGCGGACCGCCAGATGTCGCCTTTCTCCACGCTGTGCTGGTGCAGGACCGTTCCGTCGTCGAGGATCATCTTGATCACGCCGTCTGCAGCGGCCTCGAACGTGGTCGGGTGCGAGCCGTATTCCTCGGCCTTCTGCGCCATCAGGCCGATGTTCTGCACTGTGCCGGCGGTGGCCGGGTTCAGCTTGCCGTTCTGTTTGAAGAACTTGATCGTCTCGTCATAGACCGGCGCGTAGGAGTTGTCGGGGATCACGCAGTTGGAATCGGCTTCCTTGCCGTCCGGGCCCCATCCTTTGCCGCCGGCGCGGATCAGGGCCGGCATCGACGCGTCGATGATCACGTCCGACGGAACGTGCAGGTTGGTGATCCCGCGGTCGCTGTCGACCATGTACATCGGCGGGCGCGACGCGGCGACCTCATCGATCGCCGCCATGATCGCGGCGTCGCCCTTCACGCGGTCGAGCAGATCGCCGAGACCCTGGTTCGGGTTCACGCCAAGCGCATCGAGCGCGTCGCCGTGTTTCTCGAAGACCGGCGCGAGCCAGGCCTTGACCGCGTGACCGAAGATGATCGGGTCGGAGACCTTCATCATCGTCGCCTTCATGTGCAGCGAAAAGAGCGTGCCTTCCGCCTTGGTCTTCTCGATCTCCTCGGCGAGGAATGCGCCGAGCGCCTTGGCGGACATGAAGGTCGCGTCGACGACCGTGCCGGCGGGGTAGGCGACGCCCTCCTTGAGAACGGTCTGGCCCTCTGCGGTTTCCAGGACGATCTTGGCGGTCGCCGCGTTTTCAAGCGTCGCGGAGGTCTCATGCGAGCGGAAGTCGTCGCCGTCCATCGAGGCGACGCGGGTCTTGCTGTCGGCGCTCCAGTCTCCCATGCGATGAGGGTTGGCCTGGGCGAACGCCTTGACGGCCTTGGCGGCGCGGCGGTCTGAATTGCCTTCGCGCAACACCGGGTTCACCGCCGAACCTTTGATCGCGTCGTAGCGCGCGCGCGTCGCCTTCTCGGCGTCGGTGCTCGGCTCCTCCGGATAGTCTGGCAGCGTGTAGCCCTGCTCCTGCAGCTCCTTCACGGCGGCGACCAGCTGCGGGACCGAAGCCGAGATGTTCGGCAGCTTGATCACGTTCGCCGAGGGCGTTTTGACCAGCTCGCCCAGCGCGGCGAGGTCATCCGATTGCCGCTGCGCGTCGGTCAGGTTTTCCGGGAAGGCCGCGATGATGCGGCCTGCGAGCGAGATGTCCTTGGTTCCGACGGTCACGCCGGCGGCGGCGGCGAATTTTCGGATGATCGGAAGAAGAGACCCGCTGGCCAGCTCCGGCGCTTCATCGACCTTGGTGTAGATGATGTCGGGTGTGGTCGTCTCGGCCATTGGGGTTCCCTCTTTGGTTGTTCGGACACGTCGCCTTGTGCTGGCGGTTGCGCCGTTTTGCAGCGCAACGAAATTTAATTTCGCGTGTCCTAGCATCGGGTCGGACCGCCCACAAGCGCAGGCGGGCGTCCAGAGGGTCGCAGGGCCTCGCGCCGTCTTCACATCCGCGTCGGTCTCGACGCGAGGCGTTTGCGTTCCGACCTCAGCCGCGCGACATAGCGCCTATGAGATTTCAGAAGAAACTGCGTCGGGTCCGGATGGGGCTGCAGACGGTGACGGGACTGGCCCGGAAGGGCTTTTTTATTCCCTATCGCTACGCCGAGGGCGTCGCGCCGCCGGGACCCTATCCGGAGATCGAAGCGATTTTCCGCGCCGCCGAACCGCAGTTTCGGGCGCTGCTGGCTCAGATCGCGGACCTGCGCGACGATCTCGACAGGATTGGCCAAACCGGCGCGCCGCCCAATCCGAGATGGGGGCAGCAATGGTTCCCAGCATTGGACGCCGCGGCGCTCTACGCGTTGATCCGCACGAGAAAGCCGGCCCGGGTCGTCGAGGTCGGCTCTGGTCACTCCACGCGTTTTGCCGCGCGCGCCATTTCGGACGGCGGCCTCGATACGAGCCAGATCTGCATCGATCCGGAGCCGCGGGCCAAACTCGACGGGTTGCCGATCCTTTGGCGCAGAGAGCTGCTGTCGCCGGAGCACGCGGATCTGTTCAAGGCGCTGGAGCCCGGCGATATCGCTTTCTTCGACAGCTCGCACATTCTGATGCCGGGAACGGATGTCGACATCATCTACAACCGGCTGTTGCCGGTGCTGAAGCCGGGGGTGCTGATCCATATTCACGACATCTTGCTGCCCGACCCTTATCCGGAGGCGTGGGAGTGGCGAGGCTATAACGAGCAAAACGCTTTGGGGCCGCTTTTGGTCGGCGGAGCCGCCGAGCCGGTTTTCAGCAGCTGGTATGCTCGCACCCGGCTCGATCCTGAATTCCAGCGGCCGCCAGACGGCGCTTTAGAAACCAGTCTTTGGCTTGAGCGAACTGGGTAGACGGCCTAAGTCGCGGGCATGTCCGGATCCAATCGTCATCTGAAAGTCGACCCGTTGCGGGGTCCCGCCTTCGTTCTCGTCGAACCGCAAATGGGCGAGAACATCGGCGCCGCCGCACGGGCGATGTGGAATTTCGGCCTTGCCGAGATGCGCATCGTCAACCCACGGGACGGGTGGCCGAACGAACGCGCCATTGCGATGGCTTCCGGGGCGACGCGGGTGATCGACGCGGCCCGGGTGTTCGAGACGACGCCGCAGGCCTGCGCCGATCTCACGACGGTCTACGCCACCACGGCGCGCCCGCGGGAGATGACCAAACACGTGCTGACGCCGGAGGCCGCTGTCGCGGATATGGCCACGCGAATGGCGGCCGGCGAAAAGCTGGGGGTGCTCTTTGGCCGAGAGCGCACGGGTCTCGAGAACGACGACGTTCTCTTGGCCAACGCCATCATCACCGTGGACGCAAACCCAGCCTTCTCCTCGTTGAACCTGGGACAGTGCGTGTTGCTGATGGCCTATGAGTGGCGGCGCACACAGGCGCCGGCGGACGGCGTCGCTTACGAGACCGGCGACGGCGCCATCGCAAGCCAGGACGATGTTGAGCGGCTGAACGCGCATCTGGTCGAAGAGCTCGACGCGGTGAACTACTTCTGGCCGGAACAAAAACGCGAGGCGATGACGGCGAGCCTGCGCAATCTGCTGTCCCGCACGCCGTTGACTGAACAAGACGTGCGCATGATGCGCGGCGTGATCCGCGCCCTGTCAGAGAAACCTCGGCGACGCAGCTGAGACCCTAGCGATCATCCTTTGGCGCAGCCGGCGCGGTTTGCTCTTCTTCGAGCAGGCGTCTGGCGGCCGCCCCAGCGGCCTCAGCGGCGTGCGCGGGCGGCGCGTCGGCGGTGACGTGCACGGTCACCTCGCGATTGGCGAAGCGGATGCCCGCCTCCTCGAAAGCGGATCTGATCCGGTGCAAAAGCTCGCGGCGCAGAACCCATTGCTCGCCCGGCGTCGCCATGAATTTCACGCGCAGGATCATCGCGGAGTCTTCCATCTGGATGACGCCCTGGCTTTTCGGGGGCTCTTGCAGTTTTGGACCGAGTTCCGGATCCTCCATCATCTCCGCGCCGATTTTCTTGATGATCTTTTTGACCTGCGCGGGGTCGGTATCAAACGTGAGCCGTAGCGGCAGCTTCATGATCACCCAGTCGCGGCTGTAATTGGTGAGGGTCTGGATCTCGCCGAAGGGGATCGTGTGCACGGCGCCCTTGTGATGCCGAAGCTGAAGGGAGCGGACAGAGATCCGCTCGACCGTGCCCATGGTCGAACCGATCTCGACATACTCGCCACGCCGAAAGGCGTCGTCGATCAGGAAGAACACCCCCGACATGACGTCACGCACGAGTGTCTGAGCGCCAAAGCCGATGGCGATGCCAATGACGCCGGCGCCGGCGATCAGGGGGGCGACGTTGACGCCCATGCTGGCCGCCGCGGTGAAAAAGCAGGTTATCGCGATGACCCCGAAGGCGAAGCTCCGAAACAACGGCAGAAGCGTCGCCGCGCGGCTCGCGCCCTTGGCGCCGCCTTCGCCTCCGCTTTCGCCCGGTTGCGCCGCAGGCGCTTCGCCCGCAAGACGCACGTCGATCGCCGTTCGCAGCAAATCCCAGACGGCGTAGCCCACCAGGCCGGTGACGGCCACGTCGACGATGGCGCGCAAAAGCCAACCACCGACGCCGGCATTCCCCAATTGCGCGAACTCAAAGCCCCAGAGCGCTAGGAAAATCGCGGCTCCAACGACCAGAAACAACAGACGCAGCGTCCGTCGAATGGCGTCAGCCAGTTTCGCGTTCAGGTCTTTCTGCGCTCGCAGGTAACATCCGATGACGAGATCCAAGATCGTCAAGCTGATGATGAGCGCAAGGCTGTTGGTCGCGATATCCCCAACCGTTTCCGAGTAGTCCGACAGCAGGAACCGAGACATCGCCGCAGCCCACAGGACAATCGAGTAGCCGATCGCCAGCACATGCCAGTTCTGGGAGATGACGCCGACCGGGGTGAGCTGCGCGTCAGCTGCAAGCGGCGGCGCCGCTTTCGAGATGTCTCTCTCCAGCACTAGCACGCCGACGATCGTACTCAGAGAAAACAGCGTCGCGACCCCGAAGATCATCAACTGGTGCTGGGTCTGATCGATCCCGTAGTTCAGCGCCAGGTCCACGCTGAAAAAGCCAAAGGCCCAGATCGCCACGACGCTCATGACCACGGCGCGCAGCCTGATCGTCGCTGCGTCATCCAACGGCAGCAACCGGTAGACGGCGTAGCTTCGCGGGAAACACAATTCCACCATCGCCAGAGCGGCCAGCAACACAGCTGTCGCGGCGACATAGGTCGAGACGAACAGGCGCAGGTCGTCGTTCTGAAAGCCCAGATACAACGCCGCCATGGCGACCACCCAGAAGACGACGACGCCCGAGAGTTCGATCAGCAGAAAAAGAACGGCGTCGGCGATCACGGACAATGAGGCGTAAGCGCCGACATCCTTGTTCTTCTCGGCAAGGGCGATCTGACGCGCGAGAGAGCGCCGTCGCCAAAAATAGCGAGCGATGAAACCAGCGCCGAATGCGACGATAAGCGCTGCGAACAAGGGCGCGACGCCTCCGAACCCGATAACGCGTTCTCGAAACACGTCGACCACGTGGCCCCAGCCGGGCGCCTCGGAGAAAAGCTCTGATATGCGCCAGCGCAGCCGTTCCGCGGGCAGCCGGGCCTCGGCGAGCAGTCCTTGCGAGCGCTCGGCGGGGGCGTCTGCCGCGTTCTTCGTGTAGATCTCCAGAAGAAGATCCCGGGCTTGTTGGTCGCTGATCCGGCTTAAGAGGGCTTGGAACTCCTCGCGCGTGAGGTCGTCCGGCAGCTCTGCAGGCGTTTCTCCAGTATCTGTGGTCGGTAGCATCGGCAGAGCGCTCTGTCCGAGCGCGGGCGCCGCGCACAGGCCCAAAAGCAGCAGAGCGATCAACGCGAACCGCCGCGGTGCGGTCGACGCCCATCTCCACGGCTCGCCCTGCTGAATTATCACCTTCGCTGCGCCCACGTCTGCGGCTCCCCTGACATCACTGAACCACGTCTATCAAGCGCGCTTTGAAATGGCGAACCCGCTTGCCCCGCATTTTTTTGCCTTCGGCGCGCGCTTCCGTCTCACTGGACGGCTGGCTCCTGGCGCAATAGGTGTCGCCCGACCAAGTCACTGAAAGACATCGGAGCCGCTATGTCCCGCTCGATCTTCGAAGAGGTTGGCGAACAACAGCCCGAAGAGCCGAAAGTCGTCCCCGGAGCCGCTGACGCGGAAAAGCGCCGCAACCGGTCCTTGATCGCGGCGTGGTTGCTCGTGCTTGCGGCGATGGTGGCCGCGCAGATTTTGGTGGGCGGTTTGACGCGCCTCACCGACTCCGGACTTTCGATCACGGAATGGCGTCCGGTCACCGGCGCGATCCCCCCGATGTCTGAGGCGGCGTGGCAGGTCGAGCTCGAAAAGTACCGCAGCACGACCGAGTACCAGGAACAGAACGCCGGCATGAGCCTTGAGGAGTTCAAGGTCATCTACTGGTGGGAATGGGGCCATCGCCAGTGGGGACGGCTGATCGGGCTCGTATTCGCGATCGGCTTCGCGGCATTCTACTTCCGTCAGATGATCCCTGCGGGCTGGACGGGCAAACTGCTCTTTGTCGGCGGTCTGGGGGCTTTGCAGGGCGTTATCGGCTGGTGGATGGTGGCGTCGGGTCTCGTCGGTCGCCTGGATGTCAGCCAGTATCGACTGGCGCTCCACCTGACGCTCGCCTTTGTCATTCTCGCGTTTCTGCTGTGGTTTGCGCTGTCGCTGCGCCGCGATGAGCGGTTCCTGCTTCAGGCGCGCCGGCGACGCGAGAGGGGAATGTTGCCCCTTGGCGGTGGGCTGCTGGTGTTGCTGCTGCTGCAAGTGACGATGGGCGCGTTCGTCGCGGGCATGGATGGCGGCATGATCTACAACCAGTGGCCGAAGATCGGCGACGGGTGGTTGTTGCCTTCGGGCGAGCCGTTCACGCCGTTTGACGCGCCGGCCGCAGCGCAATCGGTGCACCGCATTCTTGGATACCTCGTCGTCATTGCGGCCGCTGCCTTCTGGTGGCGGATGCGCGGTTCGGCGCACGCTCGCAGGCGCCGGTGGGCCGGGTACTTCGCAGTTGCGGTCGTGGTTCAGGTCGTCATTGGCGTCGCCACGTTGGCGCATGCGGCCGCACTGGGATGGGGCGTTTTGCATCAAGCCGGGGCAGTGGCGTTGCTGGCCGTTTTGATCCTGACCAAGCACCAGCTGGCCTATCCTGAAGAAGAACGGATTTCCGCCTGAGATGAGTGAAGCGCCCCATCCGATAGAGGACGCCGATCTCGACTGGGTGCTCGCGTTGAACCAGGCGCATGTCGCTGAAACCTCCGACCTCACGCGCGCCAGCCTCTCGCGCATGGTCGAGGAGGCGGCCTATGCGCGCTGCGTCGACGCGCCGGGCGCCTTCCTTCTCGTCTTTGATCAAACCGCCGACTATGACAGCCCGAACTTTCTTTGGTTCCGTGAGCGCTACGATCGGTTCCTCTACGTCGATCGGATCGTCGTGGCCGCGACCCACCGGCGTCGGGGACTGGCTAAAACACTCTATGAAGACCTGTTCGACGTCGCGCGCGCACTCGGTCATGCGCATGTCGGTTGCGAGGTCAATTCGGACCCGCCCAATCCCGGTTCAGACGCTTTTCACGAGGCGCTCGGCTTTGAGAAAGTCGGCGAGGCGCGGTTAATCGGACGCGGCAAGTCGGTTCGTTATCTTTCGAAACCGCTGTGAGTCGCAGCTGGTGCGGTCACTTCGGTTTCCGAACGGTCCCGATTGGCAACCAGTACGGCACTGTCGCGCGATACGCGTCGAACCTTTCGCCAAAGAGACGTTGGAACCGTCTTTCTTTGAAGAGCGGGCCGACCAAGCAGTAACCGGTGAGAGTGATCGCAACGGCGAGCTGATCAGGCGTCCAGACCGGGACAGTCCAAAGGGTCAGGGCGAACGTTACGTAGATCGGCTGCCGCGTGTACCGGAAGAGACCGGTCGTCGGCATGTCCGGGTAGCGTGGCGCGACGCCCCGCAGCACCGCCCACCATCCCAACAGACCGCTCTGAAGCTCGATCCCCGCATCGAGCATCGACTTCATCAACAGGGCCCAAGCGACGCAGTAAGCCGCTGTCAAAGCGTAGAAGGAAGCGCCTTCCGCCTCCCACCAGATGACGCCCGACGGCGACCAAAGCGCGAACAACAAAAACACCTGAAAAGCGGCGATCGTCGCGTATGTCGTGGACGCGAGGTCGCGTGCGAGGGCGTGCGGCGCCAAAGCCGTCAGCCATCCGCGGCCGCGCTCTGTCAGCAGAAACGAGTGAAGCAGTGGAAACTGCATGAGCAAGAGGACGTTGGGCGCCCAGCTCCATGGCGGCTCAAGCGGGCCCAGCGACCGGCTCATGCCGAAATACATGGCGGCGATCATGGCGCCGACGCCGATCGCGAACACGCCGTGGCATACGCCGCCGTAGACGAGGGCGAGGGCGGCGCGCCTCCAGTCGAGATTTTTCAGGCTCAGGCTGCTCATCACCTTGGGACCGCGTGTTCGACCTCATCGCAGGACGCATCGTCCTGCGGGACGCCAACTAGCGCTTGGTCCGGCGGAGTGAATTGCGACCGATGCGCTCAGTCGTCGGACCAGTCCGGCTCGCGTTTCTCGACAAAAGCCGTCACGCCTTCGACCGTGTCCTTCGCAACCATGTTCTCGGCCATCACCCGACCCGTGTAGGCGTAGGCCTCGTCGAGCGGCATTTCGAGTTGGCGGTAATAGGCCTCTTTGCCGATCTTCACGGCGGATCCGAGTTTCGAGGCCACGGTCAACGCAAGTTGCCATGTGTCGTTATGCAGTGTTTCGACACGCGCCAACCGATTGACGAGCCCGAGAGCCTGCGCCCGCTCCGCATCGATGAAGTCGCCGGTGGTCAGCATTTCGAACGCATGCTTGCGCGGGATGTTTCGGCTGCGCGCCACCATCGGAGTGGAGCAGAACAGACCGATATTCACGCCATTCACGCCGAACTGGGCGCGTCGGGCGGCGACGGCCATATCGCAGCTGGCGACAAGCTGGCACCCGGCCGCGGTGGCGAGGCCGTCCACTTCGGCGATCACCGGTTGGGGCAAACGGACAATGCTGGTCATCATCTTCGCGCATTTGGCGAACAGGTTGGTGAAATAGGCCAGATCGTCACCCCGTCCGCGGGCCGCGGTCATCTCCTTCAGATCGTGTCCGGCGCAAAAGGCGCGCCCAGCGCCCCGAACGATCACGACCTTGACCTCGCGGTCGGCAGCGATCTGGTCGAGCTCGCTTTGCAACGCGTCGATCAGCTCTTCAGAGAGCGCGTTGAGCTGGTTGGGTCGGTTCAGCGTGAGCGTGGCGATCCGGTCTTCCGTTTCCCGCAGCAGGACTGGCGCAGCGGCGACTGTATTTCCATCCGGCATCGTGTCTCCATTTGGGCTGAGGCCTTGCGGCTTTTGATTTGCTGATGGAGGGAATAGCCTGCGCAGCTGAAATCACAAAGAAATGCTTGAGCAGACAGGGAAGCGCGATGCAACAGCCGGTCCTGACCGAGAGAGAACTCTCAGAGTTTCTGGATGACGTCTTTCCGCAGGTTCGGGGGCAGTTCGTCGTCGAAGAGCTGTCGTCGATGCGCTCGCGGATGCGCATGCCGATCGCTGAGCGACATCTGCGTCCTGGCGGGACGGTCTCCGGACCGGCGATGTTCGCGCTCGCGGATGTCGCCTTCTATGCGGCGACCCTTGGGATGATTGGGCGCGAACCCCTCACGGTGACGACCAACCTCAACATCAACTTCATGCGCAAGCCAGCGCTGGCGGACATGATCGCAGAGGCGCGGATCCTCAAGCTGGGGCGGACGCTTTCGGTTGGCGACGTCACGCTGTGGTCGGACGGCAAGCCCGATCCGGTGGCGCACGCCACGTGCACCTATGCGATCCCACCGAAATCCACCGGGTGAACTTGGGGTATTCTATTACCACAAACAAAGATCATTGAATTTCTTGAAGAAATTCCACCATATTGGCCTTGATTGTCTGCATGAGTTTCGGTAGACCTCTGCTGTCGACGCGTCTTTCGGGGCGCGTTTCGTTGTTTTGCGCAGGGGCGTCAGCTCGCTGTCGAATATGCAAGGTCTCGAGAACCGATGAAAACCTACTCCGCCAATCATGAGCAGGCTGCGGCAGGCAAAAAGTGGATCATCGTCGACGCCGAGGGCGTCGTCCTGGGGCGCCTGGCCTCGTTGATCGCAGCGCGGCTCCGCGGCAAGCACAAGCCCACATTCACCCCCCACATGGACTGCGGCGACAACGTTATCGTTGTGAACGCCGACAAGGTTCAACTGACGGGCCGCAAGCGCGAGCAGATGGTGTTCCACTGGCACACCGGCTACCCGGGTGGGATCAAGTCGCGCACCGCGCGTCAAACGCTTGAAAGCGCGCATCCGGAACGGCTCGTTTTCCGGGCGGTTAAACGGATGATGCCGGGTGGTCCGCTCACCCGTCAGCAACTGACGAACTTGCGCGTTTACGCTGGGTCCGAGCACCCGCACGAAGCGCAGCAACCTGAAGTCTTCGACGTCAAGTCGATGAACACCAAGAACACCCGCTCGTAAGAGCGCCGCGGTTAAGGACAAACCTGATTATGGCAGAAGAAACCACCGACGCCGCGACTGACGTAAAGTCTCTCGACGCGCTGAAGGACGCCGTCGCCGCAGACGCTGTCGCGGCCGCTCCGGATGAAACAGTCAATCGCGAACCTGTGCGGGACGAGTACGGTCGCGCTTACGCCACCGGAAAGCGGAAAGACGCTGTGGCGAGAGTGTGGGTCATGCCGGGTTCCGGCAAGATCCAGGTCCGTGTCTCGGCCGGCAAGAACAAGGACGTGAACGAGTACTTCGCGCGCCCTGTGCTTCAAATGGTCGTGCGCCAACCCTTCGAGGTGGCCAATGTCGATGGTCAATTCGATGTGCTGTGCACGGTCACCGGCGGTGGCCTGTCGGGCCAGGCTGGCGCAGTGAAGCACGGCATTTCGAAGGCGCTGTCGCTTTACGATCCGACCCTGCGTCCGTCGTTGAAGAGCGCTGGCTTCCTCACACGCGACAGCCGTGTCGTGGAGCGGAAAAAGTACGGCAAACGCAAAGCGCGCCGGAGCTTCCAGTTCTCGAAGCGTTAAGCGACAAGATCACCGGAAAATCACCAATTTGTACGGCGGTTCCGTTCTGCGGGAGCGCCGTACTTTTTTTGGATGCGCTCGTTCAAGTGCTGTGCGGCGCCGGACGCGGTCCAAGCCGCGGCGGATGCCTGCCGCTGACCGAGTGTCGAAGCGTCAGCTCATGGCCTTGGTCTTCAAAGTCCGAAGAGCCGCCTTTAGACCGCTGTCCAAATGCCGTCCGTGCGCCTTGGCCGCGGCGTCTGCATCCCGTTTGTCGAGGGCGCGAAGAATGGCGTTGTGCTCTTTGACCGACGCAGCCACGCGGGCGCTGTCGCGCCAAAGCGCATAGAACGCGAAGGCGTTTCGTGTGAACTCGATGGACGCCAGCCGCGGTTCGTCCTGCGCGGCGGCAAAAACCAGATGGTGAAACTCCCGGTCGAGTTCATTGATGCGGCTGAGTTGTTCGCCGCCACCCAGAAACGCGATCTCGGCGTTGAGCTCTTCGAGCCGCCGGATCGTCGCTTTGTCGATGTGCTCCGTCGCCTCCGCTACGGCGATCGTCTCGAGTTGTTTGCGGAGCCGAAGGGATCTACGACACCAATCCCTATGCGATTGGCGTCCCAATCGGTGACGGCGAAGTCGCAAGCGCCGACTTCGCGACGGCGGCGACGGCGCAGGGAAAGATGCTGGTTCATCGAACCAACAAGACGCCCGTCCCTGACGGCTGGATCGTCGATCGACATGGCAATGACGCCACTGACGCCGAAGCCTTTTATGATGGCGGGGCGATGTTGCCGTCCGCAGGTTCGAAAGGCGGCGCCCTGGCGGTTGTCGCCGAGCTGATGGCGAGAGCAGCGTTGGGCCCCCCGCATGAGCTCAACTGGATCATGGTGATCATTGATCTCGCATTCCTCGCCGACCGACCGACCTACGATGTCGCGGCGAAGGAAATCAAAGACAAGATCGAGGGTTGCCGACCTCGTCCCGGGTTTGACGCCGTCATGTGGCCTGGTCAGCCAGAGACCCTCCGACACAGTGAGCAGCGCGCAAGCGGCATAACCTACACAGAAAGCGAGCAAGAAACGATCCGCTCTTTGGCCGATCGGTTCGGACTGCTTGGCCAGTTCTCGCTGGATTGAAGCCCGGCCGGTTTGCGTAACCAGCGGCATGTACTGCGGGCTCGCGAGGCGGTTCGACGAGCGATGGAAGGATCGCCGGCGCTCGACCGGGCGCTTCCGATAGGGGACAGCGCCGCTCTTGTGGATCAAGCGTCTTCGATGGTGTGCGCCCGTAGCCAGAGGGGGCGTACGCAGGCGACGGCAGTCTGAAACGGAGCGATGAAGGTCACGCCGACATCGTTCCGGCAAGCATGGCTCCCAAGGCCACGATGTGGATCAACATGATTGCTTTGTCGTTCCAAAACTGATTGCGCAAGAAGACGTCGTCTCCGGTCGCTGTATCGCGGTGCGCCCCGTTGCGAGAGAGGACGCGATCGGGTTCTGGGTTGTTCACCTCGACAATGATCCGCCAAATCGACATGCGCGCTCATCCTTTGTTCAGTGGCTGTTGGAGGAGGCGCACTGCTGAGAGCCGCTTATGGCGAGAGCGTTGGCCGCCTGCCCAAGAGTTCGCGGAACGGTGATGGGCGGCAACGGTCGGGCGGCGTTCGCGCCTGTCTTGTCATGCGGTTTCGAGTGTGTGCGAAGACATGCAGAAAGCGCGTTCCTGTTTGACCCGTCCTCTCCGAACCGATATCCGATTTGGATCGTATCGTTTACGGTCGCGAACGCGCCGGAGCTTTCCGGCGGAGTTGAGAGGGGCGCCGTCCGACAGAAGGCGGCGAAACGAGGAAACGCATGCGCCATCCGTCACCGCAATCTGACGGTCTTAAGACGACAAAAACGCACTCGGGCGGTTCAGCGTTCGAGGGGCCGCAAAGCCCCGAAGAAATCAGCTACGCCATGGGCGCCAAGTCCCGCGCTGGACGGACGCTGATAAAAGGCATCGAGAACCTCACCGGCCGGCCGCGGCTGATCCGCATGGCGCTGGATTACCAGCGTGAAATGACCGAGGGCCGCAGCTTTTGGGAGGTGATGTACAGCCGGTACAAGCTGTCGCTCGACACCCCTGGAAAAGGTCTCGACAATATTCCTCGGTCTGGCCCGCTCGTCTGCGTCGCAAACCATCCTTTTGGAATTCTCGACGGCCTCACCTTTGGGCACATCATGTCCGAAACACGAGGCGACTTTAAGATCCTTGCGAATTCGGTGTTTGTGAAAGCGCCGGAAGTTGAGCCGCACATCCTGCCCATCGATTTCGCGGAAACGCGCGAAGCGCTGAAGCTCAATCTCGATACGCGCAAGACGGCGCTGCGGTATCTAAAGGACGGCGGATGCATCGGCGTGTTCCCGGGCGGCGCAGTGGCGACCCCGGCGAAGATGTTCGAGCGCCGCGCCTTCGACCCGGAGTGGAAGACGTTCACAGCTAAGCTGATCCAGTCGTCCGGAGCGCAGGTGGTGCCGATGTTCTTCGTGGGCCAGAACAGTCGGATCTTTCAAGTGGCCAGCCATCTCTCCGATACTTTGCGGTTGGCGCTTTTGATCAACGAGTTCGACAATCGCGTCGGCGAGCCGGTCAAGGTCATGATCGGCGAGCCGATCGATCCGGAGGTGATCTCGGGTTTCAAGGGCGATGCGAAAGGGTTGATGGGCTTCTTGCGTGATCACGTCTACAGCCTGAGCCCGACGCCGATGGGCAAGGCGCCAATTGGCAAGCAGTGGGATTAGTCGCTTCGACGCAGGCGCGCCATTGAGCCTTTTGTTGTCCGCATGCCCGGCGTAAGAGGCAGACATGCCCATTGGTGTTTTTGATAGTGGTCTTGGCGGCCTGACGATCCTCCGCGTCCTGCGACGTGCGATGCCGAACCAGTCCTTTCTCTATTATGGCGACACCGCCAACGCGCCTTACGGCGACAAGTCGCGCGAGGAGGTTCAGCGCCTGACCCGAGCGGCGGTTGAGCGGATGTTCGAGCAGGGATGCGACCTCGTTATCCTCGCCTGCAACACTGCCTCGGCCCTGGCGCTGCGCGATTTGCAGGACAGCCTTCCGCGCTCCCAGAAACGTCGGGTGCTGGGCGTGTTCGTGCCAATGATCGAAGCGCTCAGCGGCGCGCGTTGGGTGCGAACGCCACAGAGCAAAGGACAGGCGCCTGCGGGGCGTCGACGGATCCTGTTTTTTGCGACGCCGGCGACAGTCGCGTCAGGCGCGTTTCAGGAAGAGCTGCATAAACGGCTTCACGACGCCGAAGCCATTTCGGAGCCAGCGCCAGAGCTGGTCTCAGCGTTGGAGCGAGGTGATCACGCCGCGGCGCGCGCCTCGGTGACGGCGGCTTGCGCGCGCGCGCTCGGCCGATCTTCCGAAACGCCTGACGCCGCGGTTTTGGGATGCACGCATTACCCGCTGGCGTTTGACGACTTCCGGGCGTGCTTGCCTGCGGAAACGGAGCTGCTTTCCCAACCGGATATCGCAGCGGCCTCGCTTGCGCGCTATCTGGAGCGTCACCCGGAATTTGAAGACACCCAAGGCGAGCTCCGATGTCTGACCACCGGTGATCCGGTGATGTTCGGAGAGCTGGCGACCTTATTCTATCGCCAACCGTTGAGGTTCGAGGCGGCGTGACGCCCGCCAATCGCGGATGTTCTTGACTTGTTCCTGTGGAATTATCACTATTTTTTGGCGATTCCGCCAATGATAGGGACAGGTGATGCGCGATGCTTTGACCATCCTTCTCAAGATTTTGGGTTGGTTTTCTTTCATCTATATTCATTATGTCATGTTTTATCAGTCACCAGTTGTTATGAGTCTGGGTCCTCTCAATCATATTGGCGCCCCTTCTGTGATTATGTCCCGAGGTTATTGCGATGTTTACTTGAATTCACAAGTGCTAATGCTTGAGGGTGAGCCGACCACGCCGGAGGCGGTTTTGTCGGTGCTAAGTAACTTGGGTGAATTGGATATCGACCAGTGCTTTGTCGACCGTAGCCAAATAGGCAGCCACAATCGTTATCGGATCGATCCCGTTTTTATTTCAGATTGGCTGTCCCATGTTTTTTCGGCGAAATTAATTCACGAGATCGACCTTGAACCTCGTTTACTAGAGGCAGCGTATAATCGTGAAAATATTTGGTACAATTTGGATGACGAGTTCTTTGTGTTTGATTTTTTGATAGTATCTTACGATATTGCTTTAGGTTACTATAAGTTAATGTTTGAAATGAGTTTTGATCGCTACGTTCGCTGTGAATATAGTTTTAGGAGAGAGCCTGTCCTGTCTTTATACATAGCAAATTTGTATGTCCGGCGCGAGTATCCCGGAATGGACTATTCGGATGAGTCCAGTTCTTCTTCGCTTCCGGAGACCCATGAGAGATGGAAGGCTACATTTCGGCGTTGGGATCAGCGCGTGCGGGATTGTGGTTTCGAGGGGCTTGTAGAAGAGAAGTTGGAACGGCGCCTCGACGCCGTTCCCGACTGGCCGATAGTCAATTAAAGATGTGGACTTGGTCGGGGTCGCGATCGCAGCCGAACTTCTCGGACAGATAATGGTAGTCTTGAAGCAGGCCGCGAATAAAACTTTGTCGCTGCTCCAACTCTTTTATTTTTCGGAGCTCGTCGGAGATGCCTCTGGCGTTGCGTATAGCTTCCAGAACGGCGATTGCGGAGCCAAGAGCGCCGCCCACAACCGGAACCATTTCAAGCGCCTGCCGCCAGGATGGCGCCCTCCCCCGGAGCGCGTTTCTTGCAATGCGAGCGGCTTTCGCCGCGGTTGCGAGATGTACGGCGGCGGTGGTGAGAGCGGCAACCACCGCAGCGTTTCGGCTCAACTCGTAAGCTCTTCGAAGTTTCTCTAGGTCGCCAGCGCTCTTCTCTAAATCTCGACCTACGTCTTTCAGTTCTTTTGAAAGCCTGCGTCTTTCAGGGCGGATTTCGTCGCAAGGATCATTCTTCTTCGATTGAAAACTCGGGCGCGCGCGTGCAGCGACCTTTGCGACAACTTCCTCGAGAGATTTTCCTCGGAATTCATCGTTCATGGGCAACTCCTTTCAGTTTCGAAACCAATTGGAGCCTACGATCGGAACAAAATAAGAACAAGGAAAAAATTCCTACGTTTTCACTGCGATGCGTGAGTGTGGGGTAGATCCGATGGACGCGCGCGATGGCTCTTGTCGATCGAATGGTCGACGGACTGTTCGGCGCGCCGTGCCCGCCGCCCGGTTCTTGCGGCTCGGTCCCGCAGCGCGTACATCGGCCCAAAGTCCGGCAAAGTCCGGCAAAGTCAGGTTAAGAGGCCGGTATGCCGAACGTCGCTATTCTCGGAGCCAGCGGGTACACGGGCGCGGAGCTTGTCCGCATGCTGGCGACCCATCCGCAGATGAAGATCGCGGCCCTTAGCGCGGACCGCAAAGCGGGCATGTCGATGGCCGAGGTCTTTCCACATCTGCGGCATCTCAACCTGCCCAAGCTGGTGAAGATCGACGAGATCGACTTCGCGTCCGTGGATCTGGCCTTTTGCGCGCTGCCGCACGCAACCACGCAGGAGGTTGTCAGCGCCTTGCCGCGCGATCTCAAGATCGTCGATCTGTCGGCGGACTTTCGTCTGCGCGATCCGGCCGCCTATGCGCAGTGGTACGGGCGGGAGCACTCGGCGCTCGATCTTCAGCAAGACGCCGTCTACGGCCTGACCGAGTTTTACCGCGACGCGATCAAGGGCGCCCGTCTGGTCGCCGGCACCGGCTGCAACGCGGCGACGGGATTGTACGCCGTGCTTCCGCTGCTCGAGGCCGGTGTGATCGACCCGGATGAGATCGTGATCAGCTTGGTCACAGGCGTCTCCGGGGCCGGACGATCGGCGAAAGAGAACTTGCTTCATGCGGAAGTCTCCGAGGGGACCGGGCCCTATGCGTTGACGGGTCATCGGCACTCGGCTGAGTTCGAGCAGGAATTTTCAAAGGCGGCGGGCAGAGCGGTCGCTTGCACGTTCATGCCGCATCTGCTCCCACAGAACCGGGGTATTCTTGCCTCGGTTTATGTGAAGGGCGACGCCGTAGCGATCCATGCGGCGCTGCAGGACCGATACGCCCGCGAGCCGTTTCTGGAGGTTCTGCCCTACGGCGACGCGCCGGCGACCCGGCATGTGCGAGGCTCGAACTTCTGTCATTTGGGCGTCGTCGCCGATCGCCGGGAGGGACGGGCGATCGTCTTCTCGACGCTCGACAACCTGGTGAAGGGCGCCTCGGGACAAGCGCTTCAGAACGCTAATCTTGTTCTTGGCTTGGAAGAGACTGCGGGCCTCATGCAGGCGCCGCTTTTCCCGTGAAGGAGCGTCTGCGCGAAACGGGCGCGGCTTTGAAGCAAGGGGCCGAGACGCTGAAGAAAAAAGCCGAGTCCCTGAGGTTGAAGGCCGAAGCGGCTCGATGGCGGGCGCAGCGGATCGGTTCCGCCGTCTCCAGGATCTGGTTTGTTCAGCTTATCAGCGTCGCTTGGCGCCGGTTCGGAGAAGACAACAGCTTCGCGCTGGCGGGCTATCTCGCCTACACCGGGCTGCTGTCGTTCTTTCCGTTCATGGTTTTGCTGGTGGTCAGCGGGTCTTTCCTCGTCGGGGAGACAGAGAGCGCATTGATAGTGCGCCAGATGTTTTCTGTGACGCCAGAGCAAGTGCGCGAGACCCTGCAACCGATCCTGTTTGCGATCATCGAAAGCAAGACAGGTTTTCTGGCCGTCGTCGCAGCGATGGTCGGGTTATGGGCCGGATCGAACGCTTTTGAGGCGACGCGGATTGGGTTCAACCTCGCCTATGACGTCAAGGATGATCGGCATTTTCTGCGGCGCCGTGTGCAGCGCCTGCAGCTGGCGGCGTTGGCCGCCTGTGTCTTTGTCGCGCTGGCGTTCCTGATCGTGCTCTGGCCTTTGATCTCCGGCCTCATCGCCGCGCAGGGCGACACGTCGCTCGGCTTCGATCTGTTTTACTTCATGCGGTACGGCATCGGCCTTCCGATGTTCGTTTTCTTGCTGATGAACTTGCACCTCTCCCTGCCAAGGGGGCGTCGACAGGGCGTATTTCTACTGGTGAGGACTGAAGCTGGCGAAGACTGGCGCATCTCTGTGCTGCCGGGGGTGATCGCCTCGACGATCCTCTGGTTCATTGGCGCGACGGCGTTCTCAATGTACCTGCGGTATGCGCCGTCCTTCGCGGGGAATTACGGCGCGATGGCGGGCGTCGTGATCACGCTGTTGTTCTTCTACATGAGCGCGGTGATCCTGTTTCTTGGCGCACAGATCAACATCGCCCGGGAAGAACTGCGCCGAAAGCGGAGCGTCAAAGGCGAAGAGATGCCCGAAGGCGAAGACTACCAGGAGACCACATCGGTGAAGGACATCCTGAAGATCCCGCGTTAAATCGGCGGCGGTCCGCCCGCTTGGCGCCTTTATTCCCGCCGAGTTAAAGGGCAAGTTAGGGCTTCTGGGGCGCGCAGGGCCGCGCGAAAAGGCCGAGATCCGTTATGACACAGAGCATTCGCTATACGTTTGGCGTCGTGAAAGAAGCGCTGCGGCGTTTTGATAATGACGATCAACTGTCCTATGCGGGCCATCTCGCGTTCACACTGTTGTTGTCGTTCGGGCCCTTCATCGTTTGTTTGATCCTGGCCGCAGAGGCGTTGGTTCCAAATTCCGTCGACAGCCTGAAGGGCATGATCGAGGCGATGCGGCAGGGCATGCTGGTGCCGGACAACATGGCGGATGTGCTCCTCAACGTCGTCGACGCCGTCGCGAAGGACGATCCCACGAAAAGCGACAACACGCTTCTGCTCATCGTCTCCGGTCTCGTCGGGCTCTGGGCGGGATCCAACGCGTTCGAGAGCGCGCGCAAAGGCTTCAACGAGGCCTATGACGTGCGAGACGAGCGCAAGCTGCCTGCAAAGCGGTTCCAAACCCTCTTTCTCGCGGCGGTTATGGCGACGCTGTTCATCCTGATGACGATCTCGATCGTCCTGACCACCATCGGTCTCGGGGTTGTCGGGGTCGCTGACGGCGAGGAGAGCCAGGGCATTGCCTTCGCGCTGGTTCCGGCGCTGTTGGGCGCGCCTTTGTTTCTTGTGCTGCTCGTTGGCATTCACCTGACCCTGCCGAGGGGATACGCCAAGAACTGGAGCCTGTATCTCTGGGCGCAGGACGAGACATGGGACGCGCGCCCTTTGCGCGTTCGGGTTCTGCCGGGCGTCATTGTTTCGGCCGTGCTTTGGTTGATCGGCGCGATTGGCTTTTCGATCGCTCTTTCAACAATTCTATCACTTGAAGGCAAACATGGTGGTCTCGCCGGGGTGGTCGCGACGCTTTTGTTCTTCTACATGTCCTCGGCGATTATTTTCCTCGGCGCGCAGGTCAACATCGCTATTGCGACGCTGGACGCGGACGGCAAGCCGGTTTGGCCGCACCCGCAGACCTTCCGACCCGAGGGCTACGATCCGCTGGGCGACCCTGCTTATCAGGTGCTGACTGCGGATCATCCCGAAGGCTCGTTGGCGCGCTTTTGGTATTATTTGTGTGGCGGCGGGGTGTGTTCCGAACCAGAGCCCGCCGGACCCAAAGGACAAGACCCGGGCGGCCCCGCGGAAAAACCGCGTCCTACGCCCGCGCAAGGGGAGACCGTCGATGGCGGGACTGCGTAAGAGACAACGGATCCAATTGATCATGTTTGGCGCGGCGGCCTTGGTCTTGTCCGCGGTGCTTGTCGGGCTCGCGTTCAAGGACTCTATCGTCTTTTTCGTCGCGCCGACAGAGCTTGTCGCGAAGGCTCAGGCGGGGGAAGCGCCGCCAAACCAGCGACTGCGGCTGGGCGGGCTCGTTGAAGAGGGCTCGATCGTCCGCGGTCAGGAAGAGGCGATCCGCTTTCAGGTCACCGACAATGAAACGACGGTTGCGGTTGTTTATGAAGGCGTGCTGCCGGACCTGTTCCGCGAAGGACAAGGAGTGGTCGCTGAAGGGTACTGGCGCGATGAGATGTTCGAAGCGGAGATCATCTTGGCGAAGCACGACGAGCAGTACATGCCGCGCGAGGTCGCTGACGCGATCCGTGACACAGGGCAATGGAAAGCCGAATGACCAAGCACGGCCTGATCTGGGTCGACGCCTTTACGGACAGGCGTTTTGGCGGAAATCCTTGCGCCGTGGTTTTCGCAGCCGACCCGATCTCGACAAAGGACCGCATCGCCTTCACGCGCGAGACGCGATTGAGCGAATGCGCGTTTGTTCAACGCTCTGAGACCGCCGACTTCGGCGCGCGCTACTACACGGCGTCGGGCGAGATCAAGATGGCCGGCCATCCTACGGTGGCCACCGTCACCGCGTTGATCCAGAGCGGTCTGGTCAAAACCCCAAGCGATGTGACGCTCGAGGTCGGCGCGGGCGTGCTCCCGATCTCCGTCGACATCGATGAGGACGGCGGTCCGGATTTCATCGAAATGACCCAGCCAAAGCCTCGATTTGGTCGCGAGCATGAACCCGCGAAGATCGCGGGTCTCTATGGGATCGAGGCGTCTGACATCGTCGACGCGCCGCAAACGGTCGATATCGGCGGCACAAAGTTCTGTGTGACGTTGTTGCGGACGCATGAGGCGCTTCGCCGAGCAGCTCTCGATGCGCCGGCGCTGCTGGCGATGCGCAAGCGACCCGATTGCGATTTCGCCGAACCGTTTCTCGCGACGACGCAAGGGGTCACCAAGGAAGGCGATACGTTTTCGCGTCTGTTGCTGCCGCCGCCGGAACCCCCCGAAGATCCTTTCACAGGGTCCGCCACGGGGTGTCTCGCCGCCTATCTTTGGGCGCGTGGCCATCTTGAGCGCCCTCGCTTTCGCGCGGAGCAGGGCCACTGGATGGAGCGACCCGGCGTCGCACAGGTAGCCATCGACGGCCCACGCGATAAGATCGAAGGCATACGCGTCGCCGGACAAGGCGTCGTGGTGATGCGCGGAGAGATTTCGTTTTGAGACAGAGATCCGGTTCGACAGGGATAGTGTGATGATCGCCGAGCTTGGACATTTCGCCCTGGTGCTCGCGTTGTTCGCGGCCATTGTGCAGTCGACGTTGCCGCTGCTCGGCGCTCAGAAAGGCTGGGCCGATTACATGCGCGTGGCTGAACCGGCCGCGACAGCCCAATTCGCTTTGGTCGGCATATCCTATGCGGCCCTCACCTATGCGTTCGTCGCTTCGGATTTTTCGGTGGCGCTGGCGGCGCAGCATTCGCACTCGACACAGCCGTTGATCTACAAGTTCACCAGCGTTTGGGGGAACCACGAAGGCTCGATGCTGTTGTGGGTGCTGGTGCTGGCGCTGTTTGGCGGCATGGTCGCCTGGTTCGGGCGAAACCTGCCCATCGGCCTGAAAGCGCGTACGATCGCTGTTCAGGGCATGATCGGCGTCGCGTTTCTTGCGTTTATTCTTTTCACGTCCAATCCGTTTACGCGGCTCTTTCCGACGCCTGCGGACGGCGCCGATCTGAACCCTGTGCTGCAGGACCCGGGGCTCGCGTTTCATCCGCCATTTCTCTACCTCGGCTATGTCGGCCTCTCGACCGCGTTTTCGTTCGCCATGGCGGCGTTGATCGAAGGACGTGTGGACGCGGCGTGGGCGCGCTGGGTGCGCCCCTGGACGTTGGCGGCCTGGGTGTTTCTGACCATCGGCATCGCGCTGGGGTCGTACTGGGCCTATTACGAGCTCGGCTGGGGCGGTTGGTGGTTCTGGGACCCGGTTGAGAACGCGTCCTTCATGCCGTGGCTGGCGGCCGCCGCGCTCTTGCACTCGGCGATTGTCGTCGAGAAACGCGGCGAGCTCAAAAGCTGGACCGTGCTTTTGGCGATCCTGGCGTTCTCGCTGAGCCTTGTGGGCACATTCATCGTGCGCTCCGGCGTGCTGACCAGCGTCCACGCGTTCGCGTCTGATCCCAGCCGTGGGGTCTTCATTCTCTTGATCCTCGCGATCGCCGTGGGAGGCTCGTTGTGGCTGTTCGCGCACCGCGCCAACCAGTTGGCGTCCGGAGGCGTCTTTGCGCCGATCAGCCGCGAGAGCGCGCTGTTGCTCAACAACGTTCTGCTGATCGTCTCGTTGATCGCGGTGTTCGCCGGAACCATGGCGCCGCTGGTCTACGAAGCGTTCGGTCGGACGGTGACGGTGGGCGCGCCCTTCTTTGATTGGGTCTTCGGGTTGTTGATGTTGCCGCTGATTTTGGCCCTGCCTGTCGGGGCCATGCTGCCCTGGAAACGCGGCGATCTTGGCCCGGTGCTGCAACGCCTTGCTGTCGCCGCCGGGCTCGCGCTTGTCTTGGGCGGCGGGGCGTACGCGTACTTCAAGGGCGGTGGCTTCTTGGCCCCGCTTGGCGTCACGTTGGCGGTCTGGTTGATCCTCGGCGCCATGTGGGACGTCGGGACCCGGATCCGACTGGGCGAGATCGCGTGGGCCAACAGTTGGAGCCGCCTTGTCGGGCTTCCGCGCTCGGAATGGGGCAAGACGCTCGGCCATGCTGGGCTTGGGATGTCGGTTCTCGGCATCACGCTGGTCACAGCATTGGAAACCGAGGAGATCCGCCTCGCCAAACCGGGCGATCGATGGGAGGTGGGAGGCTACGGCGTTCATTTCCTCGACATCGAGCGCCGTCCTTTGATCAACAACTACCGCGCCGACGTCGCCCGCTTCGAGATTTTCGATGACGGCGACCTGGAGGGCGTTCTGACGCCGGAGAGACGTTTCTTCCCGGTTCAAAGCACGACGACAACCGAAACGGCGCTGCGCGAAGGTCTTTGGGATGACGTCTATCTGTATCTCGGCGAACGTCGCGAGGACGGGCAATGGGCGGTGACCGTCTATGTGAAGCCGTTCGTGAATTGGATTTGGTTCGGCGCCTTGGCGATGTCGATTGGCGGTCTCATCAGCTTGAGCGATCGACGCCATCGGGTCGGCGCGCCGTCGGCGAAGAAAGCGCCAGCGGCCGGTGCTGCGGCGACGCCCGCCGAGTAAGGACGGAGTTCCAGGATGTTGAAGCGCCTTGTCCTTGTGGTCGCGGTCGTCTTGTGCGGCGCTGTTCTTGGCGGCGGATGGTCGCTCGCGCTCGAACCCGAAGAGATGCTGTCCGATCCCCAGCTCGAAGAGCGGGCCCGCGAGATCTCAAAAGGGCTGCGCTGCGTCGTTTGCCAGAACCAATCAATCGACGACAGCGATGCGGATATCGCTGCGGATATGCGTCGCCTGGTGCGTGAGCGACTTGTCGAAGGCGACACGGATCGGCAGGTGCTAGACCGCATGGTGGAGTATTACGGCGACTACGTGCTGTTGACGCCGCGTTTCTCGCTGGAGAACTTCTTCATTTGGGCGGCCGCCCCGCTGGCCCTGCTGATCGGGTTGGGGTGGTACTTTCGTCGCACCGGTCGGTTCCCGGGCGCTCCGTCCGAGCCCGTTGTCTCGGTCGCCGGCGCGTCCATGGAGGCGGGTGCGAAACCGTTGACCCCGGAAGAGCAGGCGCGGCTCAATGCGCTGCTGAAGGACTAGAATGACCCCCGGCGGCGCGAGACTTCTGCGCTCAGTTCCCCAGCGGGCCGCCCTTGGCGCTTGCCTGGCGTTCGCGCTCTCGGCCTGTGCGATCGATCGTCTCGGCGAGGGGACGGAAGCGGATCGCATCAGCACGGGGTTCGCCGTCAGCCAGGACGGGCATTGGCTGACGGCCGCGCACGGCGTGACAGACTGCGCGGCGATCCTGGTGAGCCCAGAACTCGGCGACCCTGTCTTTGCGCAAATCCGGGCGATCGACGGCTCGGCGGATCTCGCGCTTCTTCGCACCCCGACACAGGCCAACGGCGCGGCGCGGATCGCTGCGAGCCGACCTGAGGAGGGAGCGCAACTGCAACTCATCGGATATCCAGGCCGCGTCGAGGCGCCCGTCGTAGACGTTGTCACGGCCCGGTACGATCCCCGCGCGCCGATTGGCCGCCGGATCGGACTTGAGGGCGTCGTGCGGCCGGGACACTCCGGGGCGCCGGTGCTTTCGGACGATGGCTGGGTCGTCGGCGTCGCGATCCAGGCGCTCGACGCCTCGGTCGAGGCGACGGATGAAACCCCCGATTTCGGCCTGGCGGTCGATCCCGCGCTGGTCGTGCGCTTTCTGGAGGCGCAAGGTCTGGAGCTGAGCGAGGGGACGAACGTAGCGTCGCGCCAGGTCTTCAGCGAAGCCGCTTCCCGTTTTCTCGCGCGTGTCGAGTGCTACGAGCCCGGCTGATCATCCTGATCTGAAAGCTCGGTGCGGTGATGCAGCGTGCTGGCGAGGACAAAGCTGATGATCATCAGGAGGAACCAGCTTCCGATCTTCGCGCTCGAGACAGGCGTCCATCCGTTTTGTTGCGACGGGTACAGCCAGATGTTCGCGGCGGTGGCGATGTTCTCCGCAACCCAGATGAGCACGCCGACGCTCAAGAACAGAACCAGCAAGGGAAAGCGGGCGCTTCGGTTGGCGACGCGGATCGTCGCCCAGCACCGCCCAAACAGGAGGACCGTGGCCGCGAAAAGCAGCAGCCGCCAGTCCCAGACATAGTGATGCGCGAAGAAATTCACGTATATCGCCGCTGCAAGAAGCCCGGCGTAGAGCTGCCGCGGATATCCCTCCAGCGTCATCTGGTACAAGCGCCAGCTGCGCGCGATGTAGCTTCCGACCGCCGAATACATGAACCCGGTGAACAGCGGGACTTGGCCAATCCTCAGAATGCTCTCCTCTGGGTAGATCCATGCGCCCGCCGCCGTCTTGAAGAGCTCCATGACCGTGCCGACGAGGTGAAAGACGATGATCACCTTGGCCTCGTCCCATGTCTCCCATTTGGCGGCCAGCAGGGCGATTTGGATCAACACCGCGGCGATGAACAGTGCGTCGTACCGATCAATCGGCGCGCTTTCGGGCCAAAACAGATGAGACAGTGCGATCAGCGCCAGCAACGCGATCCCGAAGACCGCCGCCGAAACTTGAAGCGCCGCAAAGCGAAGGAGCGTTTCAAGCGTCGAGATCTTGGCGGCGAGGGTCGTCACGTCGATTACGTCTTCTTTTGATCACGCAGGGCGTCTTGTGACGCCAAAACAGGTTTTCCGTGTTTCGGATGCGCTATAGGGCAAAATAAGGACCAACAGGAACATTCGCGGTCGTGCGATGCGGCTTTGACCGCCGCCGGCGACACCGGGAACACAGATGGGCGCAGCAACGGAGTAAGGCGACGGATGCAACGGCTGGCGGCAATCCTTGGGATCGTGGGCGGTCTTTGGGCCGTGGAGGAACCGGCTGAGGCCTGGGCGGCCAGCGCTGAGTCTGAAGCGGCCTACGCGCAGGCGGTCGAGCGCTTTGAGGATGGCGACGTCGACCGCGGGGTCGAGGCGCTTTTGCAGAGCCTCGATCTGGACCCCGCCAACGTTCAGGCCCGATTGCTTTTGGGTGAACTGCGATTGCGTCAGGGCGACCTCGGGGCGGCTGAGACCGCGCTGACGCAGGTTCTCGCCGTTGAGGAACTAGACGCTTCGGTCGCCATCGACGCCGCGACCTTGCGCGCGGAAGCACTTTTGCAGGCCGGCCGCTACGACGCCGCTTTGCAGGCTTTGCCGGACTCGGTCGATGCAAGGCGGCTGGCCCTGCGCGGCGCGATCGAGTTTGCGCAGGACCGTCTTGCGCTCGCGCGTCAGAGTTTTCTCGCCGCAATCGATCTCGAGCCCGGCGATCCGCGCGCCCAATTTGGTCTGGCGCGCGTCGCATACGCTGAGGGCGAGGTCATAGAGGCCGTTGACGGCTTGGACCGGCTCTTGGAGCAGGACGCTGACTTCGCCCCGGCGTGGGCGATGAAAGGAATGATCGCGCTCGGGCGGGCGGCTGAGGGCGGCGTCGCGGCGCTCTCCTTCTTCGACGAAGCGATCGACAGGTCGCCGCAGGACGTGGGGCTGCTGTCCTTGCGGGCTCTGGCGCTCTTCGCGGTCGACCGACCCGAACAAGCGCGCGACGATGTGCTGCGCGTCGTCGAGATCGCGCCAAGCAGCCCGATGGCCGACTATCTGACAGCGGCTCAGGCTTACGCTTTGGGCTATAATGACGTGGCCGGGGAGGACATGGGGCGCCTGCGCCGGACTCACCCGGACTATCAGCCAGCGCTCCTGTTGGAGGCGTTTGTCGTGCAGCGCCTCGGTCAACGAGACCGTGCGGCGGAGATCCTGCAAGCGCAGCTCGAGAGGCGGCCAAACGATGTCACGGTTCGGCGTGCTTTGGCAGCGTTGCTGCTGGCGGCGGAGCGTCCTGTCGAAGCGGCGGACGTCATCGGCTCGCTGGCTCCGGGGGATCAAAAGCCGCAAGACCGTCGCCTTCTCGCCAGCGCCCTGGTGCGCAGCAACGCTTATGAGGCGGCTGGGCGTCTCTTTCAGAGCATGCGCCGAGAGGCTGGACCGAGTTTGGGTCGAGGCGGCGGACGGGTCGGGGGCGCCGCGCTCACCGCGTTGGGCGCGCCGCTGGATCTGACGTCGCGGCGTCCTGCGCGCCCGGTCGAGCCTGACTTTGCGCACTCGGTGCTGGGCGTGCTCGATCGTTTGGGTCGCAGAGATCTGGTTGAAGCCCGTGAGATGCTGGAAGCCCTCATCGCCGAGGCGCCCCAAGATCCGGTGCTGTTCGAACTGATGGGCGAGCTCGAATTGGCCGAAGACCGTCCGGACGCGGCGCGTGCGAGCTTTGAGAAGGCGCTGTCGATTGATCCGGAATTCGTCGCGGCGCATGACAACCTCGACGCGCTTGATCGGAGCGAGAACACGCCGGAGAGCATCATCACGCGCTTGGAGACCCTTCTGCGCGCCAACCCGACCAGTGAGTGGTTGGCGCTTCGCTCGGCGCAAGCGTATCTGGCGGCGGAGCGGCCCGACGACGCAGTGGAGCTGCTCAAAGGACGTTTCGCTGAAGCCGCTGGAGAGGCCCTTATAGGGCGCGCCTATATCCGCATGCTCTTGCAGGCGGATCGTCGTGAGGACGCCGTTCGAGCGATCAAACGCCTGAGCGTCAACTCGGACCAAAATCTCGACACCTTGGTGTTTGGCGTGAACGCGTTGATCGCCGCGGGCGCAGGCGCTGACGCCGTCGCCGCGGCCCGCAGAGTGACCGCGCTGCTGCCGGAAGACAGTCGCGGGTTTCTGTTGGTTGCTCGCGCGCAGCTTGCTCAAAACGACGTCGACGCCGCCCGAAAGACGCTGGAGCGGTCTGTCGCGGCCGATCCGCGGAGCATCGATCTGTCAGGCGCGCTGATGGAGCTTGAAGCTTCGGTCGGCGCGATCGACGCCGCGCTGGCCGTCGGTGAAAAACTCGCCCGGCACCACCCCCGGGCGTCGACACGGCTGCGGGCGTCGGTTCTGCGCGCGGCTGGCCGAAACGACGAAGCTGAGACCTTGCTGGCCTCTGCAATGGAGACGACGCCGACCGGGGCGATCGCGCTGGATCTCTTTGCGTTGCGGATCGCGGCGTCGCGAGACGCGGAAGCCTTCGAAGCCATGGATGCGTGGTTGGCGGAGAACCCGGAGGACGCGGCCGCTTTGAGCGCAAAGGGAAGCGCGTTGTTGAGCCTCGGGCGGCTCGAAGAGGCTGCGTTGGTTCTGCAGGCCGCGATCCAGCGTTCCCCAACCCCGGCGGCGTTGAACAACTACGCTTGGACCTTGGCCGAGTTGCAAAGGCCCGGCGCCCTGGAGTTCGCTGAACGAGCCTATCGCGCCGCGCCGGGCGATCCCCGCGTCGCGGCGACCTTCGGGCGGTTGCTGGTCGCTGGCGGCCAAGCTCTCAGGGGGGTGCGACTGTTGCGGTTGGCCGCCGCCAAACTGCCCACGGACGGCGATGTTCTGTTTTACTACGCGGTGGCGCTTGAGAGCAGCGGCGACCGGGATCTGGCGGTGGAGACGCTGCGCACGGCGCTGGACGTTGCGACCGACTTTGGCGCGCGCGAGGCGGCGGAGGCGCTGCTGGCGGAGTTGAGGTGAACCGCGACGACGCCTAGTCGGCGTTCACCTTTGTCGGATCCGCGGCGTCTGGCGCCTCGTCGTCTGCTTCGGGACCATCGCCGGCCAGAAGCGTCTGTGCGAGATGGTCGAGCTCGGCGTGCTTCCCCGCCCAATCGCAGTGCTCTGCGACATGCGCCTTAGCGGCTTTCGCAATCGTCTCGCGCGTTTCGGGGCTTCGCAAAAGTCGAAGCGCTTCAGCGGCGAACGCGTCAGCGCCGTCCGCGATCGAGACATGATCGCCGGCTCGCAGATCGAGGCCCGAGACCGCCTGAGGGCTCGCCAAAAGAGGCGCCCCGGCGGCCATGGCCTCCAGGACTTTGTTCTGAATGCCTCTGGCCACGCGCATTGGCGCCGCCGCGACCGTGGCGTGACCGAGATAGGGCCTGAGGTCGTCGACGTCCCCGGTGACGACGTTCATGTGGCTTGCGAGGGCGGTCAACTCGGGCGCAGGTCTCGCCCCCGCCACGACGAACCGCGTCTCCGGCTCTTCGCGCCGGATCAGCGGCAACACTTGGTCGTGCAGCCAAAGGGCGGCGTCGACATTCGGCGTCTGATCCATTGACCCGGTGATGACGAGCGTTGGTTTATCATCCGCGTAAGGGGACGGCTGCTCGGCGGCGGCGCCCCAGTACGCCACGTCGACCCCGTTCCCGAGCACGCGGACGCCCTGAGAGACGCCGCTGCGCGCTGAGAACAAAGCGGCTTCGGCCTCTGTCGCGAACAGGGAGACGTCGGCTCGGCGCGCGAGCTCCGCCTCGAAGATTTTCAGCGCTGCGCCCTCGCGCGCGTAAATCCAGCTCATCGGCCCGCTTTGCGCGTGAGAGAGCGCTTCCCATCGCGCGGAATCGACATCGACGAAATCAACGATCGTCGCGCGGGGCGGCGTTCTCAGATCGTCGAGATACGCCGCGGCGCCCGACGTGTAGACGAACACGAGATCATACCGCTTGTCGGATGTTTCCTCTTGAAGTTTTCGAGCGGTCTCTGGGTTGCGGAAGTAAGCTGGAGTGAGCGGCTTGCCTTGGATCAGTTGGGGCGCGCCGCGCATTTTTCCTCGCAGTCCGCCGGCAGGCGTCAGGCGAACCTCCATCGCGATGTCCTCAAGCGGTTCTCTCCACCGCCAGTCCTCAACCGTGTCCACGCCCGCGAGGAGAGTGACGTCGTAGTGCAGAGAGAGCCGTCGCAGCCAGGCGAGCGCGCGGAGCTTGTCGCCCCGATCCGCCGGATAGGGAACCCTGTTCGCGAGGAACAGGCAGCTGTATCTCGGCTTGAGCATCGCAAAACCCCGGTTGCGCTGCGGGGATAGTGCTACGCAAAGGCGACTTGATCAAACCTTTGATCGGGAAATCCGCGCGATCCGCTCGACTTTCGAGAGGATCTGTTTCGTCGACCGGATCGGAACCGACAGGGCGTCAGACGGCATGACCGCGAGGGTGTGAGTGTTCTGGGGCGTCGATCGCGTCAGCCGCCGCCGCTTTTCGACGTTGGATTTGGATCGAAATAGGACCAGTGCGGCGGTTCTTCGTCATCGCCTTCCTCGCCTTCCGCGCGGCGCTTTTCGGGCGCCGCCTCGTCTTGCGCGGTCACCGTCGGCGCAAGCTGGTTGACGGTGACGTCGATCAGATCACGCAGCGCTTTCTCATGATCGGCCATGAGGCGTTCGAGCCTCTCGACCCGGGCGCCGAGCGCTTCGAGCCGGCTCGACGCGTCTTCATCGAGATGCGGGGCGTAGCCAGAGCCCGGCTGGGCGGGCAGGGCCGCGCCCGCAGGTCGCAGATCCGGATGGTTCGGATCGCCCGACATCGGCCCGGGCGCCGCGTCGAATTCAGTGTCGGCGCGGTGGGCCTCTTCGCTCATGTCCGCGACGACGGTTTCGACCACGCCCCGGTCGATGTGCTTCAGCTCCTCCAGCGCGCCGTAGAGCATCAGTCGATTGCACAGCGTGTTGATCTTTCGGGGAACCCCGCCGGTATCCTCGTAAACGGCTTCGAAGGCGCTCGCGTCGATCTCGGGATTGCCCTGCCAGCCGACGGTTTCCAGCCGATGGGCGATATAATCCCGTGTTTCCTCCAACGACATGGGCTGTAGTCGGAACGATGCGATCACGCGTTGGTTGAGTTGCGCTAGGTCGGGATGCGCGAGGGTCCGCATGAACTGCGGTTGCCCAACCAGAAACCCTTGGAAAAGCGGTTGGCCGTCGACGTTGAAGTTCGAAAGCATCCGGAGTTCTTCAAGCGACCGAACGGGCAGGTTCTGAGCTTCATCGACGACGAGGAGCACGCGTTTGCCCTCGGAGTTTCGTTCTTTCAAGAACTGCTCGAACGCGTTGAGCAGCGCCGATTTATCGTCGCCGGGAGCGCCAATACCAAACGATCGGCAGATCATTCGAATGGCGTCGTCCGCATCGATCTGGGTCGTGTTGATCTGCGCGGCGACGACTTGACCTTCGTCTAGATCCGAAAATAGCTGCGCAAGCATCGTCGACTTGCCAAGCCCAACGTCGCCCGTGATGACGATGAAGCCTTCGCCCTGATAGAGCCCATACTTCAGATAGGACATCGCTTTGCGATGCGCCTCCGAGCCAAAGTAGAACTTGTGGTCCGGGGTTAACCTGAAGGGCGAGGCGCTCAGTCCGTAAAAGTCCTCGTACATGGCTACTCCTAGAGCGGGCGTAAACTGGCCCTGAAAGCCAGTATGCAAAACGTCTGCCGACGCTTTGCGCCGCGCTCCTCAGAGCATGGTTGCGAGGGTGGCGTTTCGGACTTCGAAAGCCGGCGGCGCGACAGCGTTATAGCTGACCACGAATGCCGATTACCGCGAAGTTCTCAATATATTCGTCGTTGCTTTCGTCCGCAAAACGCTGCGTGAAGCCATAGCGCGTGAAGATGCTCACATTCTTGTTGAGCTGATAGGACACTTTCAGGCCCAAATCCACGGTATCTGTGTCGACATCGTCAGCTTCACCGGCGATGAAGTGCTCATAACCGACGCCTGCCCCATAGGTCCAAGCGGTGAAGCCAAACTGGCGATCAAAATCCGCGCTTGCGCGCAGCGTGATTTCGTCGCTTTCGCCTTCTTCGTCTCCCTGAAGTTCAGCGCGCTCCGCGCTGGCATTTAGATTGAGTGTCGTTTTGCCCGTTTGCGCCGTTGCTTGCAGCACAACCTCGTCACGGATCGCTGGGTCATCGTCATCCCCAAAGTCTGCTTCCGTGTTCAGCCGCTGGCGAGCGTCGAGCCCGAATGCGTCAAGTCGCCGACTGGCCTCGGCTCGGAACCCCCAAACATCGGTCGCCTGATAAGAAACCTCGCCGCCAAAATCGACGCCACCAAAGCGCCAGCCAAGAAAACCAGTCGCATTCAGTGTTTGGCTTGGGACATAGCGAAAGCCCACGTTTGCGAACGGTCCAGAGGTTTCGTTGTCGAAATCGGTCTCGGGCGAGACGTCATCGTACCCGACCGTCCCGTTGATCGCGAAGGTGCTAGAGAGCGGCGTCTCGGCGCCCAGAGCGACGGTCCACAAGTCCCGGCTGTCGTCCTCATCGTCGATATTATTGAAATTTGTATACGATCCGGAGAGCTCGACCGTTGCGCCATCGAGCGCTTGGGGCGCCGTGCGCAGCGCCGCAGAATAGACTTGCGTCCAGCTGTCTTCGGCCTCGTCGCCCTCTTCGAGAACCGTCGAGTACGCAGCTTTAACTTCTGCTTCACCCAAGCCTTCGATCGGATAAATGACAAAAGGAGCGACGCCAAGATTGATCTCGCGCTCTCGGCCATCCTGCCCGGCTGTGTCGTTGCCCGAAGACCCGCTGTTTTCGTTGACCAGTTCTTCTCTGATGTCGGCGAAGGCCTCGACAAAAAACCGATCGGGAACAAACGCAGCGACAGCTTCGACATCCGAGTTTATCCGTGTCTCGTCGTCTGAATTGCCGCCGAGAGAAGCGTCATAAGAGATTGAAAGACCGCCATCAGTCTTAAGGCGCGCCGTATCCGCATTGAAATCGACGCCGACCGTGCTTGTGGAAATGTAGTCTTCTACAGCCTCGTCGTCGGGGTCGAGGTCGATATTGTCCGAGAAGGTGACTGCCTGCTCGAAGAATGGCCGGACTGTGGTCACCCAACCGCCGCTGCCGACCGTTAGTCCGGCCGTCAATTCGTCTTGGCCAGCAACCGGATTGGCGGCTCCAGGCGCGTCATCGCCGCCATTTTGGGTCGCCGTCGCCGCTCCGTCGCCGCTCGCCGTCTCTTGGGCGAGAGAGTGCCCGGGAGCCAAAAGCGCCGCAGCGCAACACGCTGTCACGAGAAGGGTCGCTGATCGACGTTTCCTCAGGTCCGCAAGGACCGCATCACCAAACAGCATTTGGCGCCCCTCTCAACTCATCGACCGCCACGATTTCATCGCTCGAGAATGCGAGCGGCGGCTCAATTCCAAAAACGCTCTCGTCAGCGTATCAGGGAAGTCCTCAGCGCAGGTTAACGGCGATTATCCATGTTTTGCGCGTCCTTGTTGCGTTGAAGCGACAAACACCCCGGAACGAGCGGGCAATCCTACCAGACAGCCCGCCTGTCGCCGTCGCCTTGCTACAGATAGCGCTCGGGGACGATGATCGTGTCGCCTGGCAGAAGCGGGCGGTCGGCGCTCACGTCGCCGCCTCGGATCAGGTCGTCCAGACGCAGTCGATAGCTTTCGCGGCGTCCTTCGACAGATCGGATCAACAGCGTTGCGTTGCCCTGTGCAAATTGCGACAGACCACCGACCTGTGTGAGCACGTCGGTCAGACGCATGCCGGCGCGGTAGGGAAGCGCTGTCGGGGTGCCGACCTGTCCGAGAACACGAACGGTTTGACGGTTGCGGTTGCCGAGACCTGCTACGCGCACGGTCACGCGGGGATCCTGAACATAAGGCGCGAGCGCGCCTTCGATTTCCCGCGCGAGCGCCGTCGAGGTTTTGCCTGCAGCCAGCACGTCATCCACCAGCGGCGAGGAGATCCGACCATCTGGGCGGACTGGCGCGGTGACCGAAAGCTCTGGCGACTGCCAGACTTCGATCGCCAGGGTGTCGCCAGGTCCAATCCGATAGTCTGGTCCCTGAAGTTCAACCTCTGAGACGCTTAGGGGCGCCTCGGGCAAGTTGGCGTTTGGCGTCGCACAGCCGGCTAGGGTCGCAATCGCCGCGATCAGAATAGCAAAGCGCATCATATTTACTCCTTGGAGCGGCGATTAGAGCCAGGATTCCGGGATGATGATCGTATCGCCGGGGCGAACGTCGATGTCGGCGCTCAGATCGCCTTCGCTCAGAAGATCGTCGAGCCTCAACTCGATTGCGCTTCTTGTGGCGTTCTCCTGCTCGCGGATCAGTATCGAGCCATTGCCGTCCGCCAAAGGCGTCAATCCGCCGACAGCCACGATGACGTCGAGCACCGTCATGCCGTTGAAATAGGGCAATTGGCTTGGCATCGTGGCTTGACCAAGAACCGTGATGTTCTGTTGGTTCGCCTGCCCGACGGCCGTCACGATCACTGTGACGATGGGAGTCTGGACGAACTCCGCCAGCCCCGTCTCAATGTCGCGCGCCAGTTCAGTCGGCGTGCGTCCCGCCGCCTGCAGATCTTCGAGCAAGCGCGTGGTGATGCGACCGTCGGGTCTGACGAACAGCGTCTCCGTCAGCTCGGCGCTGCGCCAGACGAAAATCTGGATCGTGTCGCCCGGGCCAAGAACATATTCCTTCGCGTTCGGGTCGATTGCGCCGGACTGCGCTTTCGCACTCTGAGATGCGTCGATTGGCGTCGCCAAAGCCACGATGCTTGCAGCAAAACCCAAGCAGAGCAGCCGCAGTCCTTTCAAGACGCGCTCGACTCTGGTGCCAGACCCGACAAGACCCATAGCGATTGTTCCTTACGTTTCGCCAGTGTCGCAATTTGAAACGGCGACCGACGCTTATGAGACATGGAACGCCATGTCGCAAATTGCTCGCCAACCAGCGCCAAGTTTGCCTTTGAGCCAAGCTTTGCTCACGATTACTGGGAAAAGGTAACCTGTTTCTCAAAGCGTCGGCAGGCGTGGGATATCGCGAAGGCATCTTCGTGTCAGGGGCGCCTCGCTTGGAGACAACGCGCATGAACTTCCAGCAAAGTGAAGCCTTCATCTCCAGAATTTCCGTGGCCTCGGAGACTTCAGCGCAGGGCGCGAGCCCTCGGCCCGCGATTGCTCCGGTCACATCGGACGACGCCGACGACGCCAAGGCGTTCGGCCCGAAAGGCGCGCGGGATCTTCTGCTCGCCGCCTTTCAAGCCCCCTTTTTGCGGCGTCTTATCCGCCGCGAGGCGGAGTGGTTAGGTCAAATTTGGGACAGGTCCCCTGAGGCGGCGCTGCAGGCCGAGCTGGATCGCGTTTCGTCGCATGAAGGGTTCCCGGACTTGTCGCAGGTCTTGCGGCGCACGCGCAGAAGGGTCGCCCTCCTGGCCGCTCTTGCGGATCTCGGGAGAGTTTGGGCTCTGGATGAAACCACGCGAGCGCTTTCGGATTTTGCCGAGGCGTCGCTGGCGGCGGGCGTAAAGGCTCTCCTGCGAGAGGAGGAGGGGAAAGGCGTACTGACGGGGCTGAACGCCGAGCGCTCAGGCTTCGTCGTTCTGGGAATGGGCAAGCTCGGGTCGCGGGAACTCAACTACTCGTCTGACGTCGACGTCATTGTCCTTTTTGATCCGGATCGATTGTCGGACGACGCGTCGCAGACGGCGAAAACCAGGTTCGCCCAGCTCACAAGAGCCTTGGTCAAGTTGATCTCGGATGTCGATGGGGATGGATATGTGGCGCGGATGGATCTTCGCCTTCGCCCTGATCCTGCCTCGACCCCGGTCTGCCTGTCGATGCCCGCAGCCGAGCAGTATTACGAGTCCTACGGTCGCACGTGGGAGCGCGCTGCGCATATCAAAGCCCGCCCGGTCGCCGGAGATATCGAGGCGGGCGAGGCCTACCTCAAACGGTTGACGCCGTTTGTCTGGCGCAGGCATCTCGACTACGCGGCCATAGAGGACGCCGCCGACATGCTCGCGCGGATCCGACAGCATGAGGGCGGGGCCGACATAGCCGTCGAGGGCCAGGACGTTAAGCTTGGCGCCGGCGGGATCCGAGAGATCGAGTTTCTCGCCCAGACGCGGCAACTGACAATGGGGGGGCGTCGCGCCGAGTTCCGGGCGCCGAGAACACTCGATGCGCTGAAGGCTTTTTCGGCTGCGGGAGAGATTTCCAAGGACGACTACGCGGCCTTGGAAAGCGCCTATCGCCACCTGCGCGACATCGAGCATCGCGTGCAGATGGTCGAAGACCAGCAGACGCACAGGATACCATCGAGCGCCGAAGGCGTTTCCCGGCTGGCGGCGTTGATGGGGTCTCGCGACGTCGCCGACTTCGTGGCGCAGACGCGCGCCCATATGGAGGCTGTCCGTCGGATCAGCAGCGGCGTTCTCGACGAGAAAACGCCGCCGCCGCGAAAGGCGTTGGCGCCGTCCTCCGCGTCTCTCGCCGAACCGGGTCGGATCGAGGAGTTCGTCGACCGCTGGCTCTCAGGCGGGTTGCGCGCAGCGCGTCATCCAAGGGCTCGGGCGGCGCTGGAGCGGCTGCTGCCGGAGATCCTCGAACGCGTTTCGGCCTCGCCTGACCCAATTCGGGCCCTGACGCGGTTTGATCGGTTTTTGACTGGTCTGCCGAGCGGCGTGCAGTTCTTCGCCCTGTGCGAGGCGAACCCGGCCTTGCTCAAGCTTTTGACCGACATAACGGCTCTGGCCCCACGTTTGGCGGACTATCTCGCGCGCAAACCGGCGGTCTTGGACGCCGTGCTCGATCCCGGCTTCTTCGAGCCGTTCGAAAGCGCCGACAAGCAGCTCGCGGCCCTTGAGGCGAGCCTGGCGGCGGAAACCGACTATGAGCGGGTTCTCGACGCGGCGCGGCGGTGGGCGGCGGAGCAGCGCTTTCAAATCGGAGTGGGGCTTTTGCGCGGGCTCGCGTCGCCGCGGGAAGCGTCAGGCGCTTTCAGCGATTTGGCGGAGGTCTGTGTTCGGGCGCTATGGCCTCATGTCCTGGCCGATCTCGCCTCGGCGCACGGTCGCCCGCCCGGGAGGGGAGCCGCGGTGCTGGCGATGGGCAAGTTTGGCTCTCGGGAGATGACGTCGCGATCAGACCTGGATCTGATCATCATTTACGACGCAGAGGTCTCGGAGATGTCCGACGGCGCAAAACCTCTGGCGGCGCCGCAATACTACGCGCGCCTCACCCAAAGGCTCACCGCCGCGCTGACCGCGCCGACCTCCGAAGGCGCGTTGTATGAGGTCGATATGCGCTTGCGCCCGTCCGGCCGCTCGGGGCCGTTGGCGACATCGCTGGCGGCCTTCACAAGATATCAAAGCGAGTCTGCCTGGGTCTGGGAACAGATGGCGCTCACCCGCGGTCGCGTCGTGGCCGGACCAACAGATTTGGCGCGCGATGTCGCCGCCGCCGTCGCCACCGCGCTTGGCAAGTTTCACGATCCGGCGGACATACGCCGGGGCGCCGCCGAGATGCGCGGCAAGCTCGACGCGGCCCATCCAGAATCGGCGCATCGGCTATGGTCGCTGAAGTTTGGCCCCGGGGGGCTGGTCGACCTCGAGTTCATCGCTCAGACGGGCCTTCTCATCGCGGGCGTGTGTCGCGACGGCGGGGTTTCCACTGACGACGCGTTCAAGAGGTTGCTGAACGCCGGCGCGCTCTCCGCGGCCGAAGCCGGCGCGCTCAACGCCGCCTATGATCTGCAGATGGGCTTGAGCCAACTTGAAAGCGTCGCGCTCGATGAGGCCTTTGATCCTGAAACGTCTGGAGATGCGCTTAAGGACCTGTTCGCGCGCAGCGCGGGCGCGCCGAACTTTGAGGCGCTGGAGAAACGGCTCGCGGCGACCCGGGGCCGCGTCAGGGAGATTTTCGTCAAGCGGATCGGCGCGCTGTAACCCTGACGCAGGATTGGAAGGCTAAAAACCCAAGCGATCTCGCAGCCCCCGCCACAGAAGACCGGCGCCGACAAGATACGGCTTGAGGCCCGGAAACGGCACGCGCGGGGGGCGGCCGCGGTAGAGCGACGGGATGCCCTCTTCGCCGTCATCGCCCTCGGCGATAAGCCGCGCCAGCGCCGCGCCGCACCAGGTCGCGCTGTTCACTCCCGTGCCGTGGTATCCGAATGCGAAAAGGACGGTCGGATCGTCCTGAGACCGGCCAATCGACGGAGCTCTCGACAAGGTGGCGCAGATCGGGCCGCGCCAGAAATGAGTGATCGGAACGTCGGCCCAGGCGGGAAACATGGCCTCAAGGTCGCGCAGCAACGCCTGTCGCATAGCCTTCGCGCCCGTCTCCGTGCCCCAGACGTCGCCGCGCGCGCCCAAGAGAAAGCGCCCGTCGGGCAACATCCGAAAATAGCGCAGAAGGTTTCGGTCGTCATACATCGGGCGGTGATCGCGCCATCCATGCGCCTCGCGCTGCTCGTCGCTCAGCGGACGCGTCACAATGATGTTGGACAAGACGGGAAGGGCGCGGCTGGTGACGCTCGGTTGCAGCCGCGTCGGTGGAAAGCCGTTCGTGGCCAACGCGACGAACCGGGCGCGAACGGTTCCTCGGTCGGTTTCCAGAAGGTGGCGGCGTCCTTCGCGTCGCCAGGAACGAACGGCGCTGTTGGGGTGCAGGACCGCGCCGCCCCTTACGGCCGCGGCGGCGATGCCCAAGACCAGTTTCAGCGGATGCACGCTAAAAGCCGGGGCGCATTCAAGCGCGCCGAACGCGTATGGGCTCTCGAAGCTTTCCTCGCGCAACGCATCCCGGGACAGCCGCCGGGCTCGCAGTCCCAGCTTCTGTGTATAGTACGAGACCTGCTGCGCCATTTCTTCGTATCCGCGCGGGCTGGAGGCGACCTCCAGAACCGAAGCGCCGCTTGCATCGCAGGCGATCCCTTCTTCGGCGATCAAAGCGCGAAGGTTCACGACGGCCTCGGCCTGACTTGCGTAAAACCGAATGGTCTCCGCTTCACCGACGCGGCGTTGTTTCTCTCGCAGCGACAGCTGGGTGCAGTCGATCGACACGATCCCGCCGTTGCGTCCCGACGCGCCCCATCCGATGTCGCCGGCCTCGAGCACCGTCGCCTGCACCCCGTGGTCACGCGCCAGCGTCAACGCGCAAGCAAGGCCGGTATAGCCGCCGCCGATGATCGCAACTTCGGTCTCGACGTCGCCTTCCAGCGGCGCGCCTGGTCGCTCCGGCGGCGCCGTCTCGGTCCAATAGCTTTGGATCGTCCGCGACGGATTGGAGAGATCCTCTGATTGTGGGGGAGCGATGGAGAAGCGCATGTGTCGCGGCGTGTGTGAGGGGCGGGGCAAATGCGGAAGTTGTGAGCACTCTGGCGAAGATGCGCGCGCAAATCCAGCGCTGGCGAGGCGCGAACACGCGTCAGATGCGTATAAACGCTTGGCGACGCGGCTTTGCGGTGTCTAGTGTTGTGCCAATCCGGCGATGACGCTTTTGCGCGCAGGCCGGTGCATCGCCCCGGCGTCATACCGGGCAGGAATTGTGGAGTGCTCATAGAATGAACATTCGCCGTCTATTTTCGTCGACCGCGGTTGTCGGCGTTTCGGTGGCCGCAGCTTTGTCGGCCACAACGGCCCTCGCTCAAGACAAGGTTGTCAACGTCTACAACTGGTCGGATTACATCGACGAGGAGATCCTGACGGATTTCGAAGCGGAGACGGGCATTAAAGTCCAATACGACGTCTTTGACAGCAACGAGGTCCTCGAAACAAAGATGCTCGCAGGCGGCACAGGTTACGACATTGTCGTTCCCACCGGCTCGTTCCTGTCGCGTCAGATCCAGGCCGGCGCGTTCGCCCCGCTGGACAAATCGAAACTGCCAAACCTCAAGAACATGTGGAACGTCGTTTCCGATCGGACGGAAAAGTACGACCCGGGCGGCCAGTACTCGATCAACTACATGTGGGGCACCACCGGGATCGGCTACAATGTCGAGAAAGTGGCCGACGCGTTGGGCGCGGATGCGCCGGTTGATTCGCTCTCGCTGGTCTTCGAGCCCGCCAATATGGAACGACTGCAAAGCTGCGGCGTCCATTTCCTCGACGCCCCGACCGAGCTGATCCCCGCGGCCCTGAATTACATCGGCGAGGATCCCGACAGCAAAGATCCTGAAGTGATCGCGAAAGCGGAAGCCGTGTTGCAGGCTGTCCGACCTTACGTGCAGAAGTTCCACTCGTCCGAGTACATCAACGCGTTGGCGAACGGGGACATCTGCGTCGCCATCGGTTGGTCGGGCGATATTCTGCAGGCGCGCGATCGCGCAGCGGAGGCGGACGCCGGTGTTTCGGTCGAGTACGCGATCCCGAAAGAAGGCGCGTTGATGTGGTTCGACCAGATGGCGATCCCAGCCGACGCCCCGAACCCGGAATACGCGCACGCGTTCCTCGACTACATCATGCGTCCCGAGGTGATGGCGAAAGCGTCGAACTACGTCTACTACGCGAACGGCAACGAAGCCTCAAAGCCGCTGCTGAACGAAGACGTGATCGGCGACACGGCGATCTATCCTGACGACGCCACCTTGGAGAACCTGTACACGGTCACGGCCTATGGTCCGAAAGAGCAGCGGGTCGTCACCCGTCTTTGGACCAAAGTGGTGACAGGGCAGTAGCGCTCAACGCCAGAGGCGCGCCGCGGATCCGGCGCGCCTCTTATTTGAACCTTTTCTTCCTCTTCAGGTTTGGGGCGGCGCCAGTGAGCCAAACGATCGACACGCCCACGCCTGCGACCTCCGCAGGAAAATCAAAGACGGGTTGCGCGGCTCCCTGGCTCGATGCCGATGCGCGACCTCACCTGAAGCTCATAGGCCTGCGCAAGACGTTCGGCGACGCGGTCGCGATCAACGACATTTCACTCGACATCTATGCGCGAGAGTTCTTTGCGCTTCTTGGTCCTTCGGGCTGTGGAAAGACGACTCTGCTGCGGATGCTCGCGGGCTTTGAAACGCCAGATGAAGGCCGCATCGAGTTGGACGGACAGGACATCGCAGACGTTCCGCCCTACGAGCGGCCAGTCAACATGATGTTCCAGTCCTACGCCCTGTTTCCGCATATGAGCGTCGCGAAAAACATCGCGTTCGGTCTCGAGCAAGAGGGCATGGCGAAGTCGGCGGTGAAGGACCGTGTCGATGAGATGCTGTCGCTCGTGAAGCTCGAGCCGATGGCGCATCGGCGACCCCACCAGCTCTCCGGTGGGCAACGTCAACGCGTCGCGCTGGCGCGCGCGCTGGCGAAGCGGCCAAAGCTCTTGCTGCTGGATGAACCTCTGGGCGCGTTGGACAAGAAGCTTCGCGAAGAGACCCAGTTCGAGCTGGTGAACATCCAGGAAGAGCTCGGGCTGACGTTCGTGATCGTGACCCATGACCAAGAAGAAGCGATGACGGTTTCGACCCGATTGGCGGTGATGGATCATGGACGCTTGGCGCAGGTCGGCGAGCCGCACGAAGTCTACGAAGCGCCGTCGACCCGCTATGTCGCCGACTTTCTGGGCGATGTGAATTTCTTCGAAGGGGTGATCGCGGACGTTGGCGAGGACGGCGCGGTCATCGCGTCCGAAGAAAGCAGCACGCCCTTCCGAGCCAGTCGGGCGCAACAGGGAGCGCCTGGCGGTTCGGTGACGTTGGCTCTGCGGCCTGAGAAGCTTCGCATCGAACGCGCCGATACGCCTGAAGCTCCGACGGAGAACATGCTCGAAGGCGTCGTGGAGGACATCGCCTATCTCGGCGACATGTCCATCTATCGCGTGCGGCTGTCCTCGGATCGCATCATAAAAGTCGCGCGCACCAATCGCGTCCGAACGCTCACCGAGACGATCACCTGGGAAGACAAGGTGCGTATGAGCTGGGATGCCGGCGCGGTCGTCGTCCTCGCCGACTAGACGGCCTACCCGCCCAACAGGCGACCGACCATTTCACTGGTGTCTTTCGAGAGACCTTCGGTGTTCTGAAGCCGCCGCAGTTCGGTTGTCATCATCGACTGACGCGCGTTGTCATAACGCCGCCAACTTTCAAAGGCGCCTGTGAGTTTCGCCGTTGTTTGAGGATTCACGGGATCCAGTCGGATCAGCCAATCCGTGAAAAAGCGGTATCCGCCGCCATCCGCCCGATGGAACCCGACCGGGTTCGCCATCGCGAACGCGCCGATCAGCGCTCGGAACTTGTTTGGGTTCTTCCACTCGAACGCGGGGTGCTCGGTCAGCGCAACGACCTGCTCCAGGACATTTGGTTGCGGCGACGTCGCTTGAACGCCGAACCATTTGCCCAACACCAGACTGTCGCTGCGCCAGCGGTCGTAGAACGCCTCCAGGGCTCGGTCGGACGCTCCCGCGCCGGTATGCACGAGCAACGTCAAGGCCGGCAACTGGTCGGTCATGTTGTCCGCATCGCGAAACTGGGTTTCGACGGCCTCCAGCGCCGCGGCTCTTCCGAGCCGCGCCAGATAGCTCAGGGACATGTTCTTGAGCGCGCGTTTGCCGGCGCTGTCGGCGTCCGCCGCGTAAGGCCCGGGCGTCTTCATCTCTTCGAGCAGTCGCCAAAGGAGGTCGTAATGCGCTTCTCCGAGCGCGGCTTGTACCCCCAATCGCGCCGCGTAAATCGCGTCTGGGTCGGCGAAGCCCCCACGGTCAGCGACCGTCTGCGCCAACTCTTCTTCGCTTGGCAACGTCCACACGAGGGCCCGGAAGGCTGGATCCAGCTCGGCGTTGCAAAGCGCTTGCCCCATTGCGTCGACGAAACCGCCCACATCCAAGCCGGGGTTTTCGATCCGTTTTAGGATTGTGTCGACGGCGTACGCGCGCCCAGCCTCCCAACGATTGAACGGGTCGCTGTCATGGGCCAGCAAGAACGCCTGCTCTTCCGGGCTCATCGCGCGGTCAATGATCACCGGAGCGGAGAACCCCCGGTTGATCGACAAGGTGGGTTTTTCCTGCACCCCCTCGATCCGAACGACTTTCTCCGCTGCGTCGAGCTCTATCAGTCCCGCCAGGTCGGCCGCGACGTCGAGTTCCTGTCCGTCATGGCCCAACAAGCCAAACTTCATAGGAATGGTGACGGGGTCTTTCGTCGGCTGACCCGGCGTCGGCTCGACATGCTGGGACAGTTTGATCTCATAAACGCCGTTCTCAAAACGCTCCTCGACGTGAACCCGAGGCGTCCCGGCCTGGCTCCACCAGCGCGCGAAGTCGCTCAGGTCGCGACCTGAGACATCCTCGAAGCAGCGCCGGAAATCTTCAATGGTGCACGCCTCGCCGTCATGCCGTTCGAAGTAGAGGTCCAACGCCTGCCGATAACCCTCCGGCCCGACCAGCGTGTGCAGCAACCGCACGATCTCTGCGCCCTTCTCGTAGACGGTCGCTGTGTAGAAGTTGTTGATCTCGACATACTGCTCTGGACGAACCGGATGGGCGAGGGGGCCGGCGTCTTCTCGAAACTGCCGGGCGCGAAGGGTTCTCACTTCGTCGATCCGGGTGACTGCTTCCGACCTTTCCTCTTCGGAGAACTGCTGATCACGAAAGACGGTCAGGCCCTCCTTGAGGCAAAGCTGAAACCAGTCTCGACACGTGATCCGATTGCCCGTCCAGTTGTGGAAGTACTCATGAGCGACAACGCTCTCGATCAGCTCGTAGTCGCGGTCGGTCGCCGTCTCCGCGCTGGCGAGCACGTATTTCGAGTTGAAGATGTTGAGGCCCTTGTTCTCCATCGCGCCCATGTTGAAGTCGTCGACAGCGACAATCATGAAGAGGTCGAGATCGTATTCGCGCCCATAGGCCTGCTCGTCCCAGAGCATCGACCGCTTCAGCGCGTCCATCGCATAGGCGGTCTTCGTTTCATCGCCGGGCCGCGTGAAGATCTGAAGCGTTACGTTGCGTCCCGAGGCCGTGGTGAAGGCGTCTTCGGTCGACACCAGATCGCCGGCCACAAGCGCAAACAGATAGGACGGTTTCGGATGCGGGTCGCGCCATTCGGCGAAGTGGCGGCCGTTTGGAAGATCGCCCGCCGCGACACGGTTTCCGTTGGAGAGCAAAACCGGGAAGGCCGCCTTGTCGCCTTCGATCCGAACCTCGAAGACGCTCATGACGTCCGGACGGTCCGGATAATAGGTGATCTTGCGAAAACCCTCGGCTTCGCATTGGGTGCAGAACATGTCGCGCGACATGTAAAGCCCCTCAAGGGCCGTGTTCGCCTTGGGGTCGACTTCGGTTTCGCACTCCCAGACAACTGCGTCGCCGTCCAGCAGCGCGCTGCTGACGGTGAGCCCTTCTTCGTCCAAGGCGTAGTCGCCGTCCTTCAGAGGGACGCCGTCGATCGAGGCGCTCACGAGGGTCAGTTTTCGCCCGAGCAATCGCAGGTCAGGCCTGGTCGCGCCATCTGCGTTGCGGCGCAGTCGAAGCCGACTGACGATCCGCGTCGCCGTTGGATGCAGCAAAAACGTCAGGTGAACGCTGTCCACCAACCAATCCGGCGGTTGGTAGTCGGCGAGCTTCACCATCGGCAGGGCGGTAGCGTCCTCGGGGCGCAACGACAGCATCTCGGCTCCTGGTCTGGTTTTGTGCGCGTCAGCCGGCGCTATGGGCTCACGCGCTTTCAGCAGGGGCCATCAGCCGCGGCGGCTTGTCAACTCAAGAGCGATCGCCCCGTTCAGAGATCTGGTTGATGACTTTGTTCATCTTGAACGCCGATCGCCCTTCGGAACCTGACGATCGATCGAGCTCGGTCGCGTTTCGGCGCATCCGCTCAGGTAGCGGGTCCATGCGTGAGCATGGCGTGGATCTGGTCAAGCAGCGACAACCTCTTCTTGCGAAGCTCGACGACGTGAAAGTCGTCCATCGGCTCGATATTGGTTTCGGCGCGGTGAATCTCGCGGTTCAGGTCGTGATATGTGTCGGCCAGCTTTGCAAAGTGGACATTCTCCATCTTCAGACGATGGATCGCGTCAACGTGCTCGGGGAATGCTTCGGTGAGTTCATGTGGTGTGTGAGTCATCTTTGGAACCGTTTGTTTCACAACGCCGCCAACCTGGCGGCTGGAGCACCATCGCCTAGGTTGGAAGACGGAAACTTGATCCCGCTCAAGCCGAACGGACCAGCCGAGCATTCAACAAAAAAACGCCCCGAACGCGGGTGCGCCGGGGCGAAGAAAGTTGAGAGTTGGAGAGTTCGTACCTGAGTGTCGTTCGTCTGTTCCTTGCGGCGTCCACCGCGCTCATAAGACAATGGGATAGAGCGGGCGCGATCACAAGGTCTTATCCCGCATCGATACAATTGCAGCGAAATTATATTAGTTAATCTCTAAAAGTCTCGATTTTGATCAGCTTGACATCGGCTGAGTCCCGATTTCTTGCCGGTGTGTTTCGTCTTCAAGGCGTCTGTCGTGCGGAGGGCCTACCAGCGCCACAGAGCAGGCATATAGCGATATGCCTGACCCGCCCGCGCCGCGTGACCCACGCCAGGGAACGGCAGATGATACGCTGAAATCAACATTCGATCCGACGCGCACATCTCAAGAAGGCGCTTTCGCGTCGCCACCGCGAGGTCCTTGTCGAAGTCGAAAGCGGGTCGCCAATCCGGGTGTTCAAAGGCGACGTAGCCGTGGTTGATCGCGTCTCCGGCGACGAGCATGGTCTGATCGCCGCTTTCGACGATCAACGACATATGGCCAGGCGTGTGCCCAGGGGTTGCGATCAAGCGACAGCCTGGTGCGACGTCGAGCCCGTCTGTGGCCTTGACCAGCCGATCCGCGATGGGTTCGAAAGACTTTTGCGCGCCGACAGCGAAGGGCTTCAGATCGTCCGGCAACGAGGCGACGCGGTCCGCAGCCATCCACCAATCAAACTCCGCCGCCCCGACGATATGCTCCGCCTCGGGAAAGCGGAGGTCGTCTTCAAACTCGTCGAGCATGCCCCAGACATGATCAGGGTGCGCGTGCGTCAAGACGACCTTTGTGACGTCTTCAGGGGCATAGCCTGCGAGATCGAGGTTTTCGACCAGCTTGCCTGCGGTGGGCTGGAACCGCTCGCCGGACCCCACGTCGACGAGGACGAGATCTTCACCGGTCTCGATCAACACGTGGTTGGTGTGACCGTAGTTGATGTCGGTGTCGAGAAATCGCGCGCTCAAGTAAGAGCGTAGCTCGTCAACGCCGATATTGCTCGCGACGACGCTGGCCGGGATCTCCAAATGACCGTCGGACACGATCGTCACGGTCATCTCGCCCAAGGCGAAGCGGAAAAAGCCGGGAGCTTGTTCAAAATCGGCGGCGAACGCCGGGCGCGCTGCGATGCCGAAATGTGCGCTCGCGCCCAGCACGCCGGCCCCTGCCCCAATCTTCAGAACGTCCCGTCGGTCAAGCAGCTTGGTGGATCGGGTCATCTTGGCCCCCTGTTCTCGGTCCTTGTGACGACGCGCAGCAGTCGCCTTCAGATATTTGAATATTGTAGATTGTTTATCAGCCCATGCGGCGATCGCAAGCGCGCCTGGCTTGGCGAGAGACACGCAAACTTGCCCGAGGGACCGGGATCGGCCAGAACCGCGTCAGGTAAAAGTTCGCACCAGGTGTCGACCCGCTTGGCTGCGGGCGAGCGAGGGGATGTATGAACAGTCAAATGCTTGATGACAGCCGCGAGCAATGGACGAGCCATATTCTCAGTCTGATCCTGATCGCGGCCGCGGTTCGGATCCTGGTGAACTCGCTCACGCTCATGCCGCTGCATTTTGATGAGGCGCAGTACTGGACATACGGCGAAGAGCTCGATCTGGGCTACTATTCGAAGCCGCCCTTGGCCGCATGGCTGATCCGGGTCTCGACCGAGATCTTTGGCGACACCGAGTTCGGCGTCCGGTTCTTCCCGCCGCTGATTCACGGATGGATCGCGTGGCTGCTGTTTGCGACTGGTCGCCGACTGTTCGACGCGCGCGCCGGTTTCTGGGCGGGCGCGGTGTATCTCACGCTTCCGGGTGTGACGGTGTCGGCGGGCGTCATGAGCACGGATCCGCCGATGATGGCCGCATGGGCGGCGGCCTTGTATGCATTGGTGCGAGCGCTCCAAGCGACGCAAGACGGCAAGAGCGGTTTGCTGTGGTGGGGCGCTGTCGGCGCCGCCATTGGGGCTGGGCTGCTCGCAAAGTACACCATGGTTGGATTTGTCGGCGGGTGCCTTGGGTATGCGGTGTTTTCGCGTCAGGGACGTTGGGGCGCGCGGGTGACCGATTGGCGCGGTCCGGCGCTGGCGTTCGCGGCGGCGGTCGTCGTTCTGAGCCCGAACCTCTATTGGAATGCGCTGAACGACTTCGCCACGATCACGCATGTCGGAGACAACACCAAACTTGGAGGCGGGGCGGCGTTGAACCCCGACAAGGCGCTGGAGTTCTTTGGCGCACAGGCGGCGATCTTCGGGCCGCTGCTGTTGATCGCCTTGGGTCTGATGCTCTGGAGAGGGCGGTGGCGCGACGAATGGGAGTATCGTCTGCTGATGTGGCTGACGCTGCCCTTGCCGGTGATCATGACGGTTCAGGCGCTGTTGGCCCGCGCCCATCCAAACTGGGCGGCGCCGGCATACATCGCCGGCGCGTTGGTGGTTGCGACCTGGTTGCTGGATCGCCGGATGCGAAGCTGGGTCATCGCCAGCATCGCCATCGGCGTTGTGGCCTTTGTGGGTTTCTGGGGGGTGGCCGGCGTATACTCGGCGCGCCACGCCGAGCTTCCAAGGCTCTATGACCCCTTCAAGAAGATGCGGCCGGGCCCGGAGATTTGCGCAAAGGCGCTTGAGGCGCGATCAGACGAACCGCTGCTCTCGACAGATCGGCGCTTGCTGGCGGACTGCATGTTCGTCGGCGGTCTCGGCACCACCGAAATTGCGATCTTCAACCGGAGCGCCGGGGCGGGCAATCACTACCAACTCACGTCGAGTTTGCGGACGGGCGATCGGCGGGAGTTCCTGATGGTGCTCCGCGGCTCCCAAGAGCGCGCCGCGCGATACTCGGGCATGTTCGAAACAGTGGAAGAAGTCGCTCGCGGCGAAATCCGCACCCATGTCGACAGAACCGAGCCTTACTTCATCGCGCGGGTGGCCGGGTTCAAAGGCTACTGACCGAAAGGCTAACGACGGAAAGACTAGCGGCGGAAAGACTAGCGACTTGGCGTCTCGACCGCACGTTGGCGCGCGGTCGTCAAAGCGATCTGACGCTGGCGCTCGCGGCGCCCTTCACGTTGCTCATCGGTGATCTCGTCAGCGCACCAATGGCAGGACACGCCTGCCTCATAGTCGCTCCGAAGTTTGTCCTCGGGCGAGATCGGCCGACGGCATCCGCGACACAGTTCGTAAGGGCCTTCGCGCAAGCCGTGGCCGACGGCGACGCGCTCGTCGAACACAAAACACTCGCCGCGCCACAAGCTCTGTTCCGGGGGGACGGTCTCCAGATATTTTAGAATGCCGCCGCGCAGATGATGAACCTCTTCAAACCCCTGCGCGCGGAGATAGGCGGTCGCTTTCTCGCAACGGATGCCTCCGGTGCAATACATCGCGACGCGCGGCTTGTTGGCGAGAGCCGACGCCTCTTGCGCCCACGCGGGAAAATCTCGAAACGTCGCGGTCTTCGGGTCCACCGCGCCTTCAAACTGGCCGATCGCGACCTCGTAGTCGTTGCGGGTGTCGACCACGACGACATCAGGTTGCGATATCAGGTCGTTCCAGTCTTCCGGTTCGACATAGGCGCCGACGCTTTCATTCGAGACGATGTCCGGCGCGCCCATCGAGACGATTTCGCGCTTCAGTCTGACCTTCAGACGGCCAAATGGAGGGTGGGAGGCCCAGCTCTCCTTCCATTCAAGGTCCGCCAGCCGCGCGTCCGTGCGCAACCAGCCGAGGAAATGTCGGAGCTGTCCGGGTTCACCAGCGATGGTGCCGTTGACGCCTTCCTCTGCGAGCAGCAGCGAGCCCGTCAGATTGTGCGCTTCGGCTTCCCGACGGACCCGCTCGCGCAACGCGACGTAGTCGGGCAGGGGAACGAACTTATAGAGCGCGGCGACAAGTTGGCGGGCCATGGCTTCACCCAGACTAACCGGCTTCCAATGCGGCGACCCCGGGGAGGGTCTTGCCTTCAAGCCACTCGAGGAACGCGCCGCCGGCAGTGGAGACGTAGGTGAACCTGTCGCCGACGCCCGCGGCGTTCAGCGCCGCGACTGTATCGCCGCCGCCAGCCACGGACAGAAGCTCACCCGAAGCCGTGCGCTCGGCAGCGTACTGGGCGGCGGCGTTGGTCGCAGCATTGAACGGCTCGATCTCGAAGGCGCCGAGAGGTCCGTTCCAAACGAGGGTTTTGGCGCGATCAAAGCGCGCCGTGATCTCGGCGATCGACTGCGGACCCGCATCGAGGATCATCGCATCCGCCGGGACGCTTTCGAGGTCCGCAACGTGGTTGTCGGCATGGGCCTTAAACTCGCCGGCGACAACCACGTCGACGGGAAGAACGACTTCGCAGCCCGCAGTTTTCGCTTTGTCCATGATCTCGCGCGCAGTGTCGCCAAGCTCATGCTCGCACAACGATTTCCCGACGTCATATCCCTGCGCGGCGAGAAACGTGTTCGCCATGCCGCCGCCGATCACCAGATGATCGACCTTGGCGACGAGGTTGCCAAGAAGGTCAAGCTTGGTGGAGACCTTCGCCCCGCCCACCACGGCGACCACAGGACGTTGCGGCGAGGCGAGCGCTTTCTCCAGCGCTTCAAGTTCCGCCTGCATGTTCCGACCGGCCGCCGCCGGCAGCAGCCGCGCGAGCCCCTCGGTCGAAGCATGCGCGCGGTGTGCTGCGGAAAACGCGTCGTTGACATAGACGTCGCCTGATTTTGCCAGCTCCGCTGCAAAGGTCGGGTCGTTCGTCTCTTCGCCGGGGTGAAAGCGCGTATTCTCGAGCAGCAGAACATCGCCTGGCGCCAGGGCGTTCGACGTGGCGACGGCCTCTTCGCCAATGCAGTTTTCGGAAAAGCGCATGTCGGCGCCAAGGACCTCCGCGAGCGTCCCGAGCGTCACCTTCAACGACATGTCAGGCGCAACCCGACCCTTCGGGCGACCAAAATGCGCCAGCAGGATCGGTTTGCCGCCTTTCGCCATCACGTCGCGCACGGTCGGACGGATCCGCTCGACCCGCGTGGCGTCGGTCACCACGCCGTTGTCCACCGGCACGTTGATGTCGACGCGGATCAGCACCCTTTTTGAGCTGAGGTCGATGTCATCCAGCGTCTTATAGGCCATCCAGGGGGCTCCCGTTTATTCAGCGAAACCGCAGTGTCGGCGCTAGCCGCCGTTGCGAAGCTGAAACGCGGCTTTTGATTGGTCGAAGCTCTGATCGACCGAGACGATCTTGCGTTGCACGGAGTCGGCCGTGTTGAAATCGCCTCCGGCTTCGAGGCAATCCTTGTAGCGTTGCGCGTCATAAAGATACTCGGCGACGCTGCGGGCTGCGGCGCTCATGTCGTCAAAACTGGCGGTTCGACCGTCTGGCACATCGGGCTCGGTCGGTTGCACGCAGTTGGCCGTCGAACGCACTGCTGGTGCGACTTCTGCTTCGTCAGAGCTTGAGCAGGCCGCCGTCATCGCACCGCAGAACGCGATGGCGGTGATGAATGATAAGCGTCGCATTTTCGTCCTTTCCTCTCGAGAGGCGCCACGTCTTGCTCGCTCGACACAAGCGCAGGGTTTTGCTTCACAGCGCTCCTAGCCCGACGAGCCTTTGATCAGCAACACCCATTCTCTGCCTGAAGAGACCCAACCGGTTTTTACGATCGGGCGTCGAGCGGCCTCCTGATAGCCGACACGCGTATAAAGCCGCCAAGCGTCTTCATTGGTGTCCGCTACGATTATCGACATGTCTTTCAGGTCTTGAGCGGCGGCGATTTTCTCTGCGACGTCAAGCAGCTTTCGACCCCAGCCCTTGCCGCGATGATCTGGCAGCGTCGCCAGGACATTCACGTACCAGGTGTTCGGCGCGAGGTTCTCAAGTTCGATCAACGGGCGCACGATGTCCGGCGGGTCGTCATCTATCGGCTGTGGGTCGGCGCCAATCGCGTATCCAGTGAGAGCTGAGATCGCTCCGGCTCCTTCGTCGACGACGACGATCTGCCCCTCTTCGATCTTCTGGACCTGGCGTTCGACGCCGATCGCCCAGGCGTCTTCTCCGGGACTGGCGAGCTGGCCCCACAGATACTCTGGGAGGCCCTCGCCCGCATAGTTCACCAGCTCGGCGAGGACCTGAGCATCGCCCGCGCGGGCGACGCGAAACGGAGGGTGCAGCGGGATCACCGCAGTCTCCAGCCGTCGCTTAGATGTGCTTCGCCATGGCGACCGCCGTGTCATTCATGCGGTTGGAGAAGCCCCACTCGTTGTCGTACCAGCTCATGACGCGGCACAAGGTGCCGTCCATCACCTTGGTCTGGTCCATGTGGAACACCGATGAGTGCGAGTCGTGGTTGAAATCGATGCTCACCAGCTTGTCGTCGGTGTAGCCCAGAATCCCCTTGAGCTCGCCATCGGCGGCTTCACGGATCGCGCCGTTGATCTCTTCCATCGACGTCTCGCGGCTGGCGACGAACTTGAAGTCGACCACCGACACGTTCTGAGTGGGCACCCGGATGGCGACGCCGTCCAGCTTCCCATTCAGCTCCGGCAGAACAAGGCCGACGGCTTTCGCCGCGCCAGTTGAGGTCGGGATCATCGATGTCGCCGCGGCGCGGGCGCGATAGAGATCTTTGTGCATCGTATCGAGGGTCGGCTGATCGCCCGTGTACGCATGGATCGTCGTCATGAAGCCCTTTTCGATCCCGATCGCCTTGTTCAGCACGTAAGCGACGGGCGCAAGGCAGTTCGTGGTGCACGAGGCGTTGGAGATGACGAGGTCGTCAGCCGTCAGCGCGTCGTGGTTGACGCCATAGACGATCGTCTTGTCCGCGCCGCCGGCCGGCGCCGAAACAATCACCCGCTTTGACCCATTTTCCAGATGCATCGCTGCTTTATCGCGATCTGCGAAGATCCCGGTGCACTCCATCGCGACGTCGACGTCGCTCCAAGGCAGCTCCTTGGGATCGCGGATCGCCGTAACGCGGATCGGACCGCGGCCCACGTCGATCGTATCGCCGTCCACGGTGACGGTGCCCGGAAAGCGGCCGTGAACCGAATCGTAGCGCACCAGGTGGGCATTGGTTTCAACCGGACCAAGATCATTGATTGCGACGACTTGGACATCGTCGCGGCCCGACTCGACGATTGAACGCAGCACGTTGCGGCCAATTCGACCGAACCCGTTGATGGCGACTTTTACGGTCATTGAAAGGAACTCCCTTTGTCTGCGCTGACGCGCGATCCCGCGATGTGACGGATTTGCTGAGCTTCTTACTCGCCGATCGCGGGAAAGCAACACTCAGGCCGCTTGCCGCGTCAGGTTCTCAGTTAATAATGCAGCCGCCCGGTCGCGGGTCAGTCCTCGCGCAAGGCGCGGTCGAAGCTGTCACGCAACGGCTTCAAGAGCCAACTGGATGCGCTTCGAACTTCCGTCGCGATATAGGCTTCAGCTGGCATGCCGGGAGACAGATCGACGCCAATCGCTTTGCGCAGGCGTCCCAGTTCATCCTGCGCGATCACCAGCTCTGCGACGAAAAAGCTCATGCCGGTATTCGGGTCTGCAAGCGCGTCGCCCGAGATCTTGAGAACCTCGGCGGAAACCTCCGGCGTCGTGTTCTGGTTAAACCCGGGAAACTTGACCACGGCCTCCTGTCCGGCTCGAACCTGGTCGCGAAACAACGCCTCAACGCGCGCCTCCACGATCAAGCGCTCGGCGCCCGGAACAATCTCGAGGATCGCCTGCGCGGGCGAGATCACGCCGCCGATCGTATGCGCGGTCAGATTGAAGACCGTTCCGTCCTGAGGAGCGACGATCGTCATGCGTCCGAGACGGTCTGCGAGCGCTCCGCGTTCTTCGATCAGGGCGCGACGGCGTTCCGCGTTTGTCCGGAGCTCTTCGATTGCGGCTTCCCGGCGCTCCGCCACGAGTTCGAGACGCCGTAGCTCCGCTTCGCTGATTTGCCCCCGCAGCCGCGCGTTTTCGGCCACGCGCGCGCCCCGCTCGCCCAAAAGCCCGGCCTTGTTTCGCAACAGCGCCGTGACGCGGGTCTTTGGGGTCAACCCTCGATCCAGCAAGCTGGTCTGGTCGGCGATTTCTTCCTTGATCAGTTGCAACTGATCGTCGAGCGCCGCGATTTGAGCTCTGCCGCCTGATATCTGATTTTGCAGTTGCTCGTTTCGGACGCGGAACTGCGCTTGCTGCTGAAGATGCGTGTTGCGGCGGGCTTTAAAAAGCCGACGCTGCCCCGCAATCGCGTTCTCAAGCTGAGGGCGAGACCTCAGCCGCTCGGCGAGGACTGGCGCAATCTCGATGTCGCGCTGCTCGTCACGTTCAGCGGTCAGTCGCGCTTGACGCGCCAGCAGCGCATCATGCTCGGCCTCTAGTATCTCGAGATCAGCCGCCAACTCCGTCGCGTCCAGTTGAAGGAGCAAGTCGCCGGCTTCGACCGTGTCGCCTTCGCGCACGGCGATCTCCGCCACGACGCCGCCGTCGAAATGGCTTACGACCTTTCTTCGCGTCTCAACCCGAAGTTCCCCGGAAGCGATCACGGCGCCGGAGATCATCGCCTGGTTCGCCCAATACCCCAGTCCGTAGACAAGGGCGGCCGTCACCAATGCGCCCAACAAAAGCGGGCGCCAGGCCGGCCAGGTCGCCTTCTTTGACTGTTTTGGTGCGTCCTCGTCGCGTTTCGACCAGAGCCTCATCAACCCTTCACTCCTTGTCCGGCGACCAGCTGCGGAGCGTTCGCGACGGTTTTCTGGAGCACTTCGTCTCGGTCGCCGAAAGCGCGCTGCGCGCCGGCGTCGAGCATCAACAATCGCGAGCAGACCGCGATCGCGCTCGGACGGTGTGCGACGATGACCACGGCGCCGCCGCGGGCTTTCACAGCATCGATGGCGGCGCGCAGGGCTTGCTCCCCAAGAGCGTCCAGATGCGCGTTCGGCTCGTCCAGAAGCACGAGGGCCGGATCGCCGTAAAGCGCGCGGGCGAGGCCGATACGGGCCTTCTGGCCGCCTGACAGCGAAGAGCCGCCCGCGCCGACCAGCGTTTCATAGCCGTCGGGCAGTTTCAGGATCAGTTCGGTCGCTCCGGCCAGGTCGGCCGCCGCGCGCACGCGTTCGCGATCCGCGTCAGGATCGAGGCGCGCGATGTTTTCGGCGACCGTTCCGTCAAGAAGGTCTATCTGTTGCGGAAGGTAGCCGATGGATCGTCCCAAGGCGGAGGGCGCGTACTGACCGAGCGTCGCGCCATCGAGGCGGATCTCGCCGGCGCGCGGCGGCCAAACTCCGGCCAACGCCCGGATCAGGGTCGACTTGCCGGCGCCGCTCGGGCCGATGACGCCCAAGGCTTCTCCTGGGTCGACCTTGAAGGTTAAACCCTGCAGCGTGGGTTTTTCCGCGCGCGGCGGACCGACGGCCAACCCTTCGACCTCGAGCTTTCCCTTCGGCGTCGGTAAGGCGTCTTCAGGCGGCTCCTGCATCGGCTGATCAAGCAGTCTGTTCAGCCGTCGCCACCCGTCTCGCGCCTTCTGAAACGGCGACCATTGGGCGATGGCTTGCTCGACCGGCGCAAGGGCGCGGCCGGTCAGGATCGACGCGGCGATCATCACTCCGGGCGTTATCTCGCCGCGAACCGCAAGCAACGCGCCCAAGGCCAGCATCGCGGACTGCAGGAAAAGACGAACCGTCTTCGACGCCGCGCCATAGACCGCGTTCTTGTCGCTTGCGAGGATCTGTGTCTCCAGGGCTTTGTCTCGTTTCTCAACCCATTTGTTGGTCGCGGCGTCGACCATTCCGAGCGCGGCCACGGGCTCTGCGTGTCGGCGAAACTCGTTCTCGATCAGATCGGCGTACGCTCTTGCTTCGCCCGCGTTTCGCTGCGGCTTTCGCGACGAGAACTCGTTGAGTAGCGCCAAGGTGACGAGGACGCCGCCCCCGAACAGCGCCATCCATCCAAGCCACGGGTGAAACAGAAAGATCGCGGTCAGATACACGACGGCCCATGGGGCGTCGAACAAAGCGAGAGGAGCCGGACCCGACAGCAGACGCTGGATCGCTTCCAAGTCTCTCAATCCGGTCGCGGGGGTGCGTTGGTTCTCTGGATCCTTGGCCACGGCCAGCGTGCGGATGAAAACGGGTTCGTCGAGTTCGCTTTGAAAGCGCGCTCCGTCTCTGGCCAGGACGCGGCCACGGGCGTATTCGAGCAAACCCATCGCCAGAAACAGAGCGGCGACGAGGGCGAAGAGCGCGGCCAGCGTCGCTTCGCTTCGCGACGTGAGCACGCGGTCGTAGACCTGCAACATGAAAATTGGGCCGGTCAGCATCAACAGGTTAACCAGCGCGCTAAAGAGCGCGACTGACCAAAAAAGCCAGCGGAGGCGGAAGATCTTCCCGCGCAGCGTCAATCGCTCCGTCTGTTTTGGTTTTCGTCTCATACTCTTTTGGAACTCAGCCCGCCTAATGCCGGGATTGCGACAAATCTATATGTATTTATCCCGCAAGGGGGTTTAACTCAAGCGGCAGTTGAACGAGCGCGCCGGGCCAGCGCGCAAACGGGGCAGGTTTGCGCGCCAGGCGTCGCTTACTATCTGGCGATAAGACCGGATTTTTGGGGGCGGCGTCGCGTGTCGGCAGGTCGCACGGCGCGTCAAATCCCTCGCGATCTGTGGCTCGACGGCGTGGCGGCGCCTTGGTCGAGCGGGATCTTGGAATGCTGGTTTCGTGATTTCTCCTGCACGAGCCGGACGAAGACAGCGCCCCATGCGAGGTTTGGGTTGTAACCGAGGCGCGCGCCTAGGTCGGTCGTTTGAACGCCGCCCGGGCCGCTTCGATCTCTTCGCGAAAGGCGCAGCCTTCCAGATGATCGTTCACCTGCCCCATCGCCTGCATGAACGCATAGGCGGTTGTGGGGCCGACGAAGCTCCACCCCCGTTTCTTGAGGTCTTTCGAGAGCGCTTTGGAGGCCGCGGTCTCTCCTGGCACGCTGTGTTTCCACATCCGGTCGGGCCGATCGGCGTCGTCGGGTTCGAAGCGCCAGAAATAGGCGGCGAGCGACCCGGTTTCCTCGCGCAGCGCGATCGCGCGTTTCGCGTTGTTGATCGTGCTCTCGATCTTGCGACGGTGGCGGACAATGCCTGTGTCCTGCAACAGCCGCTCGACGTCCGCCTCGCCGAATTCAGCGATTTTCTCGAAGTCGAACCCGGCGAAGGCCGCGCGGAAATTCTCTCGTTTGCGCAGAATCGTCAGCCAGGAAAGCCCGGACTGAAACCCTTCCAGGCAGATCTTTTCAAACAGCCGAACGTCGTCTGCGACGGGTCGGCCCCACTCATTGTCGTGATAGGCGACGTAATCCGGCGCCTCGCCGCACCACCAGCAGCGGGTCACGCCGTCGGCGCCAGTGAGAAGCCCATCTTCGCTCATCGTCGCCTCCACGTTGTTCACAATACGTTCTCTCAGGCTTTGCCCGGATTCGCAAGGGATCAGCTCTCAAGCACGGTCGCGGCCTCTTCAAGAAGGACCTTCCGGAACCACGAGGTCGCGGCGCTCTCCCCGAGGCGACGGCGCCAGATCATCGAGACGGGTCCGGCGCCGCGATGCGTGTCGAAGGGCGTCGGCCGGATCGCCAGTCCGAACCTTTTGGCGTAGATGTCGGCGATGCGGCGCGGGCAGGTATGGATCATGTCCGTCGTCTCAAGGATCGGGGGCGCCGATGGAAACTGGGTGACCACCATCGCAACGCGCCGCGTCAACCCTTGTTTGGCCAGCCGTTCGTCGACCACGCCCCGCACTTCCGCGGTTGGGCTCATCAACAGGTGCGGCCACTCTGCATAAGCCGCCAGCGTCATCTCCGCCTCGGCTAACGGATGGGTCGGGCGCATGACGACGACATATTCGTCCCGGAGGATCGGTTCGGCTTCAAAGCGCTCCGGCGGCGCGCTGCGGATCAGCAGGCCGACGTCAATCTCGCCGTCATCGAGCAGATCCAGCGTGCGCCCGATGGAAGGCAGCACGACGAGACGGGAATTGGGCGCTTCCCGCGCCAGTCGCGCGGCCACGCGCGGCATCAGGACGGCGACGGCGTAGTCGACGGACGCCACGCGAAACGTTCGGCGGGTCAACGCCGGCAAGAACTCGGGGCCCTCGAGCGCATCCTCGATCAGTCCGAGCGCGGCGCGGACCGGTTCCGCGAGAGCATCCGCGCGCGCTGTCGGTCGCAGTCCCTCCGGCGCGCGGTGAAACAGCTCGTCGCCAAGTTGCGCGCGCAGACGCGAGAGCGCGTTTGAAACCGCCGGCTGCGAAAGGCCGACGCGCCGTGCGGCGCGCGTGGCGTTGCGCTCGCGGTAGACGGCGTCAAAGACGCGCAACAGGTTCAAGTCCAGCCCAGCAGTATTCATCAGGTAAATATCGAACGTTTCGCCTATCCATTTCAAGAATTTTGAAGCAGGGCCCATCTTCAGGTCATCGGCGCTGATGGACAGCGCCATAGCTTGAAGGAACCAAAGAAATGAGCACCCAACGTTTTGATCTGACTGGAAAACTCGCCGTAATCACTGGCGGCGCCTCGGGCATCGGACTGGCGACGAGCCAAGCCCTCGTCGAGGCCGGCGCGAAGGTTGTCATCTTCTCGCGAAACGCCAATCAGCTCGCCGAAGCTGAGCGCGCGCTGGGCCCCAACGTGTCGACGGTTCAGGGCGATGTCACCAGGATCGAAGATCTGGAGCGGCTTTATGCGAGCGTCGCCCAGCACCATGGGAAGATCGATGTGCTGATCGCGAACGCAGGACTTGGCCGTTTCGCGCCGGCGGAAGCCGTGGACGAGGCGCACTTCGATCTGATCTCGGAGGTGAACTACAAGGGCGCGTACTTCACGGTCGCCAAAGCGATCCCGCATCTCAACGACGGCGCGTCGGTGATCTTCACCACCAGCGTCGTGAACGTGACCGGTCTTCCCGGCGCCACAGTCTACTCGGCGACGAAGGCGGCTGTCCGCTCGATGGCGCGGACCTTCGCGGCAGAGCTGGCGCCGCGCGGCGTCCGGGTGAACGCGGTCTCGCCGGGACCCGTTCAAACGCCGTTCTTCGACAAGGTCGAAATGACGGAAGAGCAGCTTGAAGGCTTCGCCGCGGGTGTCGGCGGCCGGGTCGCGCTGGGCCGCTTTGGGCGCCCCGAGGAGATCGCTGGTCCGATGGTGTTTCTCGCGTCAGACGCCGCGAGTTTCGTCACTGGAGCCGAGATACAGGCCGATGGCGGCTTCGCGCAGCTCTAGCGGCATTGGCGAGTGAGAGAGGGGGGCCGGCGCCGAGCGTCGGCCCTTTGCGTTATCCTTTGACGAGCGCGCGAACCTTCGCAGCCACCGCTTCTGCCGTGATCCCGAAATGCTCGTAGAGGTCCTTGATCGGGGCGGAGGCGCCGAAGCTCTCCATACCGACGAACCCGGCCTTGCGGTAGTCGCCGCCTTCGCCGTGGATCCAGCGCTCCCAGCCGAATTGGGAGCCGGCCTCGACGGCCACGCGAACGGGTCCGCGCGGCAGCACCCGGCGCCGATACGCCTCGTCCTGCTCCGCGAAGACATCCAGGGACGGGCAGGAGACGACGCGCGCCCCGATGCCGTCCTCGAGCAGCAACTTGCGCGCCTGAAGCGCGATCTCGACCTCCGAACCGCTGGCGAGGATGATCGCCTTGCGCGACGCGCTCGCCTCCTCCAGCACATAGGCCCCTTGCGCGCACAGGTTCTTGGTCGTGTGGTCGCCGCGCACGGTCGGCAAGTTCTGCCGCGTCAGCGCGATCACCGACGGTTTGTCTGTCGTTTGAAGCGCCAGCTCCCAGCACTCGGCGGTTTCAACGGAGTCCGCGGGGCGGAACACGTTGATGTTCGGCATCGCCCGCAAGCTCGCAAGATGCTCGACAGGCTGGTGCGTCGGACCGTCTTCGCCCAGACCGATCGAGTCGTGGGTCATCACGTAAACGACCCGTTGCTTCATCAACGCCGACAGGCGGATGGCGGGGCGACAATAGTCGGCGAACACCAGAAACGTGCCGCCGTAAGGAATGAAACCGCCGTGCAGCGCGATGCCGTTCATCGCCGCCGCCATGCCAAACTCGCGGATGCCGTAGTGAATGTAGCGACCATCGAAGCTGTCCGCCGAGACGACGCCCAACTCGCCGGTCTTGGTGTTGTTTGAGCCAGTGAGATCGGCGGAGCCGCCGATGGTCTCAGGGATCACGTCGTTGACCACCTCCAGCACATTCTGGCTCGCCTTACGGGTCGCGACCGACGGCTTTTCGTCTGAAATCTGCTTTTTGAAGTTCTTGATCGCGGCCGAGAGCTTGCCTGGAAGCTCGCCCGAAAGAGCGCGCTCAAACTCTTTGCGCTTTCGTTCAGAAAGCTTGGCGAACCGACCTTCCCATTCGGAGCGCGCGGCGGCGCCGCGTTTGGGGCCCTCAGCCCGCCACATCTCGTAGACGTCTTTGGGGATGTCGAACGGCTTGTGTTTCCACCCGATCTCTTTGCGGACGACTGCGATCTCCTCATCGCCGAGCGGGGCCCCATGGGCGCCAGCGGTGCCGCCCTTGGCGGGCGAGCCGAACCCGATCACGGTTTTGCAGGCGATCAGAACCGGCGCTTTGGCTTTCTGCGCTTCCGTCAGCGCCGCGTCGATCTCGGCGTAGTCGTGGCCGTCGATGCTCAAAACCTCCCAGCCTGACGCCTCGAACCGTTTCAGCTGATCGGTGGAGTCGGACAGCGACACAGAACCGTCGATCGAGATACCGTTATCGTCGAACAAGACGATCAGTTTGGAGAGTTTCAGGTGACCGGCCAGGGTGATCGCCTCCTGGCTGACGCCCTCCATCAGACAACCGTCGCCGGCGATCACATAGGTTTTGTGATCTGCGATCTTCGAGCCGAGGCGCGCGGCTTGAAGCTTCTCCGCGATCGCCATTCCAACCGCGGTCGCGAGCCCTTGCCCGAGCGGGCCGGTGGTCGTCTCGATCCCGGCCGCCTCGCCAAACTCGGGGTGGCCCGCCGTTTTCGAATGCAGCTGGCGAAAGTTCTTGATCTCCTCGATCGGCATCTCGGCATAGCCGGAGAGGTGCAGCAGGCTGTAAAGCAGCATGGAGCCGTGACCGGCCGACAGGACAAACCGGTCCCGGTCCGGCCAGTCGGGAGCCACCGGGTCGAACATGAGATGCCTGTCGACCAGAACCGTCGCCACGTCCGCCATTCCCATAGGCATGCCTGGATGGCCGGATTTCGCTGCTTGAACGGCGTCCATCGACAAGGCGCGGATCGCGCTGGCCATCTTCCAGTATCCTGGATGGCTCTCGCGAGGGGAGGGTTTACTCGACATTTTCGGCCTTTTCGGAGGGGCGTTGACGATACAATCGGGTTCTGAAACTCGGCGCGACGTTTTCGAACCCCGCGCTGCGTGTCAACCGCCGAGCGGCGCCGAATGGCCGCATGGCGGCGCAAACACGGCCAACACGCTGGCGAAGCGCAAGAACCTCATGGTAAATACCAGCGTCATAGAGTGCGGTATGCGAGAGAGAGAGCGCGGTGAGCGGCTCTGAGTTAGACAAAGCGAAGCGACGCTTCCAGACAGCGTTGGACGCGCTTGAAAGCGCTTCGGCGGTGAAGGCGAGCCGATCAATTTCCGCGGCGACGACGGATGATGCGGGCGCGATGCGCGACGAGCTGGGCCGATTGATGGCGGAGAACGACAGCTTGCAGATCGCACGGCGTCGCGACGCGACCTTGCGCGAAGAAGCCATCGAGAAGGTGGACTTCGCGATCGCCGCCCTTCGAGAAGCGCTGGATGACGAAGCGACATCCGGCGGGAGCTGAGCGGACATGCCCGACGTTGAAGTCAGTATTCTGAACCGAACCTACAAGCTCGCCTGTGAGGAAGGCCAGGAAGCCCGGTTGCGTGAGGTGGCGGCGATGCTGGACGGTTACGCGCGCAGCTTCGGGACCGGAGCCCAAGATGTTCCCGAAAGCCGGCTCATGCTGATGATCGCCTTGATGTGCGGCGACGAACTGGCCGACGCAAAGGCGAAACTGCGCTCGCTCGACGCGGCGCTGAAGGCCGACAACCCCGCCGCTGCTCAGGCGATCGAGGCGGCGGAGGCGAAAAAGGGGGCTGAAGAAGAGGCGGCGGACCTTCTGAACCTGGCCGCAGATCGTATGGAGCGCATGGCCGAAAGACTGCGCGACGAGAAAGCTTAACGCCTTGCTCGGGCGACGGCGGGTCAAACTTCACTTCTCATCAACGCGAGGCCGCCTATATGATCGCCCTGGCGGGTTCTGTCCGGTGCGTGGGTACTTGTTTCCGGGGGCCTTAATTTCTCGCATGGGAGCTGGCTCTGCGACTGGCTGTGGCCTAACGCACCTGGCGCCCACCTGGTTAGCCAGGTCCGCGGGAAACAAAAATCCCACGGCCCATGATGGTCCCGCCGCCTTCGCCTTTGCCCGTCCGTGTCGGAAGACCGTTCAGAACCAGGCTGGAATGCGCGTCAGGCGTGTTCGATCGCGCTGGCGTCTGCCTGAGCCTTGTCCATCGCCTCGACGGTGGCCTCCCAGGCCAAAAGGATCGAGGCGTGGCGGTTTTTGTACTCCTTGGCGGGCGTCAGCACCTCCAACTCGGCAAAAGCGCCCGACGGGGCGTCGGCCCCTTCCTTGAGCATCGCCTTGAGCGCGTCCCGAGCGTCGGCGATCTGATCACGGGTCAGCCCAATCGCAGACTTCGCCAGCACCGCCGCCGAGGCTTGGCCCAGCGCGCAGGCCTTGACGTCCATCCCCAAACCGGACAGCCGTCCGTCCTCGACCGCGACATCGATCGTCACGGTCGAACCGCAGAGCGGCGAGCGCTTGTTCGCTGAAGCCTGTGGCGCATCCAAGCGCTCGGAATGCGGCATGTTCGCTGCAAGCGCCAGAATGCGCTCCGAATAAAGCTTGATAAGATCCGCGTCCGCCATTGCGCGTCCTTTTTGAACCGACTAGCTCGGAACGTAGCTCTGACATGCCTGCTCGAAAAGAGGCCAAAGTGACGAATTCTATGAATGGTCCGTTTGATCCAGATGACCTGGCGTATGACGCCAATGGCCTGATACCGGCGATCGCCCAGCAGCATGACACGGGCGAAGTGCTCATGATGGCCTGGATGAACGCTGCTTCGATCCGCGAAACGCTGGCGCATGGACGGGTGGTCTACTGGTCCCGGTCCCGGCAGGAGTTCTGGCGAAAGGGCGATACCTCCGGGCATACGCAGAGGTTGGTGGACTTTCGCTTCGATTGTGACAATGACTGCCTCTTGCTGCTGGTCGATCAGACCGGGCCTGCGTGTCACACCAACCGGCGGTCGTGTTTCTACAGGGCGGCGCGCGACGGCGAAACCGTGGAGCTGGCGACGCCGCTCAAGTGACCCCTTGCGCGCCGTGCTCATCGGCTTAACGTCGGAAAGCGGTCAACTCCCGAGTTAGATGAGGTCGACGCGAATGGCTGCGGTTGAAAACGGCGAGCGACCGCTCGAGGCCGATCGGTTGGCTGATGACGACCAACTTCTGGAAGTCGGTTTTCTGCTCATTCACGATTTCGCGCTCTACACGCTGAGTTCGGCGATCGATGTCCTGCGACACGCCAACCGGTTCGCCGGACGCAGGCGATACCTTACTCGCGTCTACACCGAAGACGGCGATCCGGCGATGTCGTCCAATCGACTGGAGATCAAGGCGGACCGCGCGCTCGAGGAAACCGCGCGCCCCTGGAAACTGTTTGTCGTCTGCGGCTTCCACCCGGAACGGGTCACGGATGACAAGATCTTGGGGTGGCTGCGCAAGGTTGGGCGGCGCGGCACCGATCTTGGCGGCATCTCGGCGGGAGCGTTCGTCCTGGCGCGCGCGGGCCTGTTGGAAGGGTATGAGTGCGCGGTGCATTGGGAATACGCCGGCGCGTTCGAAGAGATGTGGCCCGACGTGGCGCTGACGGATCGGCTCTATGTGATCGACCGGGATCGCCAAACCTGCGCCGGCGGAGCCGCCACCGTCGACATGTTTTTGCGGATCGTCGCTGACGACCTGGGTCCGGACATCGCCGCCAAGGCCGCCGAACAGATGCTGGTCGATCGGGTGCGCACCACGCTTGATCGGCAGACGTCGGCGGCGCTGTTCCGCGCAAAGTCGCGCTCGGGCGCTCTGGCCGAGGCGATCGAAGCGATGGAGCACAACCTGGACGCGCCGCTCTCGATGATCGAGATCGCCACGACCGTGGGGCTGACGCGCCGCCAACTGCATCGGCTTTTCCGAGAGCATACCGGCCAGTCGCCCACAGATTTTTACCGCGACATTCGACTGCGCTACGCTCGCAACCTGCTTCGTCAGACCCCCAGCAAGGTTATCGACGTCGCGCTGGCGTCTGGCTTCGGCAGCCACAGCCACTTTTCGAAAGTCTATCGCGAACATTTCGGCGTCAGTCCGCTCAAAGACCGTCGAAGCGATCTATAGGCCCGGCGGAAGACGAGTGTCGCAGCGGCTTTCAGTCGGCTTGTCAAAACGGTGACCGGCGCGCATAGCCCAATGATGCGGTTGCCGTTCCAAATGCCCACGCGCCCCTACACGCTGCGGGTCGGACTCGCGCTGGCCATTGGCGGCGCGGGCGGCGTCGTCGCGTTCTGGTTGAACGTCCCGCTCGCCTTCATGTTGGGATCCCTCTTCGCCTGCATGATTGCGAGCATCGCGGGCGCTCCTGTCGAAGGGCCGATGAAGCTCCGAACAGCGGGCTTGTTCGTCGTTGGTCTCTTCTTGGGCGAGTCGTTCGAAAGCGGCGCTGCGGAGCGGCTGATGCAATGGCCCGCCACAATTCTCCTGTCGATGCTCTATGTGCCGGTCGCCGCCTGGATCTGCTTCTTGTTTTATCATCACGTCGCCCGCATGGATCGGCTTACGGCTCTGTTTTCTGCGGTTCCGGGCGGCCTGTCGGCGGTGATCCTGTTCTCCGGAGAGCTTGGCGGCGACCCACGGAAGGTCGCGCTGGCTCAGAGCCTCAGGATCACTCTGCTGGTCCTATCCGCGCCGGCGATCGCTTTCGGGGTGATGGGGTACGCCGAACCGGATCTCTTGACGACGCCGGAAGACCTCGCCGCGGGCGACGATTTCCTCGTGCTCGTCTTGACGAGCTTCGCGATGGCGTGGGTTTTGACGAAGATGGGCGTGCCTTTGCCGCTCCTGATCGCACCCGTGTTGGCGAGCGCGTTCCTCAGAATGAGCGGCGTGGTCGACGGTGTCTTGCCGCCCTGGCTGGTGAAGATCGCGCTCGTCGTCACCGGCGCTGCGATCGGCTGCCGCTTCAAGGGGGTGGAGCTTCGGGTGTTTCTCGCGGTCGCGGGCTGGACCGTGCTTGGAACGGCTCTGCTGTCCGCGATTGCGGCGGTTTTCGCGTTGGTCGCGGTGGGCCTTGTCGGCGTTGATCTTTTTGCGGCTCTGCTCGCTTACGCTCCGGGCGGCGTCGCCGAGATGAGCATCATCGCGATCGCGGTCGACGCTGATCCGAGCTTCGTCGCGACCCATCACCTTGCGCGGATCATGTTTATCTTGGTCGCCACGCCGTTCTTCGCCGCCTGGCTGCAAAGGCGCTGGGACGACTAAGGTCGGGCTTCTGGCAATCCGACCATTTCGCGAATGTCCTTTGGCGTCGCCCCGCCGGCGCGTAGCTCCGCGATCCCGGCGTCCCGGTCTCGTTTGGCGAGACGTCGGCCATCTTCGTCCCGGATCAATTTGTGATGGCGATAGTGCGGGGTCGGCCGTCCCAACAGGGCTTGCAGCAATCTGTGAACGTGCGTCGCGGCGAAAAGATCCTCGCCGCGCGTGACGTGGGTGACGCCCTGGTGCGCGTCGTCGAGAACAACCGCAAGGTGATAGCTCGTCGGGATCTCCTTGCGGGCGAGCGCGACGTCGCCGCAGGCGTCGATCAGAAACGACGGGTCGAGCGTCACCTTGCCGCTGTCGCCTCCCGGACCCCGTCCAAGCGCTATGAATGAGAGCTTTGACACAACTCCAGCGCCGCCGAGCGCGGCGAACGCCCGGCGCATGTTGAGCCTGAGCGCGAAAGGGTCTCCGTTGGTTTCGCGCTGTATACGCTTGCGCTCGGGAAGGTCGCGACATGTGCCGGGATACGCGGGTCCGTCCGGTCCTGCCTGTTCCTGCGGGGCTTGCAAGACGGACTGAATGTCCTTCCGCGAGCAAAAGCATGGGTAGAGCAACCCGCGCGCGTCGAGGCTCGCCAGCGCCTCGGCGTAGGCTCCCATTCTGTCGGACTGGCGCAGGACCGGCGTTTCCCAACGCAGCCCCAACCATTCGAGATCCTCTAACATCGCCGCTTCAAGCTCGGGGCGACAGCGCGCCTGGTCGATATCTTCGATCCGCAGAAGGAAGCGTCCGCCATCGGCGTGAGCCGCATCCCAGGCGGTCAAGGCCGAGAACGCGTGCCCCAGATGCAGCGCGCCGTTCGGAGACGGCGCAAAACGTTCGATCACGCTGGCTGAGTTTCTTCCCATGGCGAGGTCTTAAGAAGATGACGGCGCCAGCGCAACGCGATCAGGGTTGACGCGCCCGAGATGGAAACGGCTATGCAGGCGACATGATCGAAGCCAGACGCATCATCACGTGTGAGGCCGACCTTCGGGAGGGCGTCGACTATCTGTTGGCGGTCGAGCCGCGCTTTGAGATCGCGCTGCGGGCGGGCGGCCCTCCGCCGCTGCGGCGTCGGTCTGGCGGGTTCGCCGCGCTGTTCATGATCTTGGTCGAGCAACAGGTCTCGGTCGCCTCCGGTCGCGCGATCTGGGCCCGGATCGAGGCGGCCGGGTGCGTCACGCCGCAGGCGACGCTTGGGCGGTCCGCGGAAGAGCTGCGCGCGCTGGGCCTCTCGCGACCAAAGGCGCGATACGCGCACGAGAGCGCCCGCGCGGTCGCGGAGGGGCGGATCTGTTTCGATCGGCTGGCGCTCGCGCCCACCGAGGACGCGATGGCCGAACTCTGCGCGGTCACTGGGATTGGGCGCTGGACGGCGGAGGTCTACTTGATGTTCAGCGAGGGGCGCGCCGATCTGCTGCCGGTCGGCGATATCGCGTTGCAAGAGGCCGCCAAGGTTCTCTTCGACCTGGACGAAAGGCCCAAGGAGAAGGTGTTCGACAGTCTGGGCGCGCCGTGGTCGCCATGGCGCGCGGTTGCCGCGCGGATGCTCTGGGCCTACTACCGCCATTTGAAAGGCCGGGACGGCAAAGCATGAGGACTGAGTGATGGCGGTGAAGATCGATGGGCCGAGGCTGCCTGCGGCCTCAGGTGAAACCAAGAGCCTTGTTGTGCTGTTGCATGGATATGGCGCCGACGGAAACGACCTCTTCGGCTTGGCGCAACCGCTGTCGTCGATTCTGCCGGACACCGCTTTTGTGTCGCCAAACGCCCCGGAACGCTGCGCCAACAATCCGATGGGGTATCAATGGTTTCCGATTCCGTGGCTCGACGGGTCCAGCGAAGAAGCGATGCAGGATGGCTTTGCGGCTGCGGTTGAGACGCTGAACACGTTCCTCGACGAGGAGCTTGCGGCGCACGGTCTGAACGAAGGCAGCTGCGCTTTGGTCGGGTTCAGTCAGGGCACGATGATGAGCCTGCATGTCGGTCCGCGCCGATCGACGGAGTTGGCCGGCATTGTCGGTTTCTCTGGCCGCCTTGCCGGGGAGGCGGCCGGCGCCGCCAAGCCGCCCGTCTTGCTGATCCACGGCGATATGGACGAAATGATCCCGGTTGCTGAGATGCACTCGGCGCGCGAGGCGCTGGCTGCGGCCGGCTTCGCCGTCCGTTGGCATGTGAGCAAGGGTGTGGGGCACGGCATTGCGCAAGATGGTCTGCAGCTTGCCGCGGGCTTCTTACAAGATGTTCTGAATTGAAGGTGAGACCCAGGCACATCTATAGCTGTTGACGACATGTTGCGGCGCGCCGGCTCACTTGCGCCGCTTGTCGTAATTCCGTCGCAGCTCGATGGTATCACATCGCCACAGGCGCCATGGACCCTTGATGTTGGGGTTGGACAGCCAAGCTCAGCGAGATATAGTTTGAGCGTCTTGGCTGAAAACTGAGGCGAATGACTGGGATGATGGGATCCGGTCTTGACGATGAGGCGATGAGCGGAGGGATGGATGATCCCGTTCCGACGCTCGAAACGAGCAGGTCGGGAGGGAAGAGTCGATGCCGACAATTGGCAGTATGATAAGGCCCAGGGACTCCGGAGAAACGCCGGCTTTCGTCCGAAGTCCATCGAGCCTCAGAGACCACCCCGCCTTAGTTCTCAACGCCGATTACAGACCCCTTTCATATTTTCCTCTATCCCTTTGGTCCTGGCAGGACTCGGTCAAAGCCGTTTTTCTGGAACGCGTCGACATCATCGCCCAATACGAGCAGCAAGTCCGCAGCCCGAGCTTGACGATGCAGTTGCCGTCCGTGATCGCGCTGCGCGAATACGTCAAGCCGGCGCTTTATCCGGCTTTCACCCGCTTCAATCTGTTCCTGCGCGACGAGTTCACCTGCCAGTACTGCGGCGCCGGCGGCGAGATGACCTTCGATCACGTTGTTCCGCGCTCGAAAGGCGGAAAGACGACATGGGAAAACGTCGTCGCCGCCTGTGGGACGTGCAACTTGAAAAAGGGCAGTTTGACGCTCGCGAAAGCGAACATGACGCTGGCGCGCAAGCCCATTCGGCCAACCGCCATGCAGCTTCAGAACGTGGGGCGCAAGTTTCCACCAAACTTCTTGCACGAGAGCTGGATGGACTACCTGTACTGGGATGCGGAACTCGAAGAGTAGCCGCAGCTAAGAGTGTCGCGGCGACAGCATCGCGGCGCGCCCCAGCAGCGCGGCGAAGCCCGCGCAAACCAGCAGGTTCCAGTTCGTCATCGTCAATTCGAACAGGAACGGCGTCCGGTCGTCGCATCGCACCAGCGAGACCTCCTGCAGCCGTTCGAACAGTTCCTGTGCGCTGACCGCGCCTGGGTCCGGCGCAGAGCAGCTTGCGAATCCTTCCCACCACCCGAACTCGACCCCGCTGTGAAAGGCCGCGAGCGCGACGTTGGCGAGAAAGGCGATGCTCGCCAGGCCCCAGAGAAGCGGGGCCTGCGCGGGCCGCACGAGCCCGCCAAGCGCCAGCGCGCCCCCGATCGCGTACGGATAGCGTTGCCACAGGCAAAGGACGCAAGGCCGCCAACCGAAGCCGTACTGGGAGATCAGCGCGGCGATAAAGACGGCTGCGGCGCCGATCAGCGCAAGCATGGTCAGACGACGCGGATCGTTGAGCGTCTCGGCGAGCATCGGTTCACACCCTCAGATCAGATACCCAATGGCGATGAAGCCGCCGAAGAGCATCACGAAAAAGATGGTCGCGAGAAGGCCAAGCCAGCGCTCGATGAAGTCGCGTATGGGCGGCCCGAACTTCCACAGCAGCGCGGAGATCAAGAAGAACCGCGGCGCACGGCCTGCGATGCTGGCCAAGATGAAGGTGACCATGTCGAGCTGCGTCGCCCCTGAGGCGATGGTGATCACCTTGTAGGGAAACGGCGTCAGCCCCGCGCCGGAGACCGCCCAGAAACCGTACTCGTTGAAGTAGGCTCTGAATTCGTCGAACTTGTCGAGTTTGCCGTAGAAATCCAGGACCGGCGCGCCGACGCTTTCGAACGCCAGATAACCGATCGCATAACCGGCGACGCCGCCCGCGACCGAGGCCGCGGTACAGACCCCGGCGATCAACCAGGCCTTATGCGGCGCGGCGAGGATCATCGGGATCATGATGACGTCTGGCGGGATTGGGAACACCGAGCTTTCAATGAAAGAGACGATCGCAAGGAACCAAAGCGCGTTTGGTCCTTCGGCGTTTCGCATCGTCCAGTCGTACAAATTCCTGATCATGCGCGCTCGTTAGGGGCTTGGATGAGCGCTGTCCATCGGGCAAGACGTTCTCCGCCGAGCGAAGTCGCAGGGTGTGGCGCCGAGCGACACGCTTGACCCGTCCGCACACGCTTCCTACACAACGCTTCTGGCGTTTGGCGCAGCCTGGGCCCGGGTGGCGGAATTGGTAGACGCAGCGGATTCAAAATCCGCCGACTTCGGTCGTGGGGGTTCGAGTCCCCCCCCGGGCACCATCGCCAAGATTCAAGGCGCTGAAAACGTTGGAGGAATTTGAGGGCGCGATTTTTTGTCCCCCATTTTGCCCCCCAGAGCGGCGGCCAATCCGCAAAATCGGGCCCAAAACCGCCCAGGCGGGCGGGGCGGACAGATCGGCATTGTTCCGAGCAAGATCGCCTTGGCGATCTCCGGCCTAACGCTGATCGCCCAAACATGTTTCGGGACCAGCGGTCGCTTCGACCGATCAACCATCCCCTGTCCCAAGCCGGCCGTCGCAGGCAAAGCACGGGGAGATTAGGCGTGAACTTAGCGGGTCCTTTGATCACCGCGCCACACCCAAACGCCAATCCAATGTCGACTAGCTAGGCTAGCATGCCGTGTTCGCACCGAGCTGAACGTCGGCTTTGAGCCCGGAGTAGCCAACTGATCAAGCTATCAGAGCATTACGTGAGTTCCGCTCTTGGGATAAAGCCGACATCGGCCCTTTCTTCGGGTATGTCCGCTTAACTCCAAGAGCGGACAGGCTTGGGTATGTGACTTGAGGTTATTTCTGACTGTTTCAGTCAGAAATCTCTTTTCCGACTAAAAAGCTCGGTTATTATGCAGGTGTCGCGGTGAGTCGCGTCATATTCGTCCAAGCCAGCGCCTCGCGCCAGCCAGGGCTATCCCACTATCGAGGGGCGTCCCAATGCGAAACCTGGCTGGAGAGCACCATTCGAATGGCGATCTCAACGGGGTCCTAAATGTTTGCCGGGAGTGTTTGTCAGAGTGCGACGCTTGCGACGGCTTTTGTAGTTGGCGGATTGAAAGGATGCTCGACGTTTTTTTTCTGACGGCGAGATGCCGCCTACGGACATCAGTTCAATGACTGCATCCACAAAGCAGGATGTCTCGCAGAAGACCCAGTTGCTGGAAAGGCAAGAAGCCGGCGGGCGCCGCGAAGTCGCGATCGATGACCTTCTTCAAGGCGGGCGGGAGATCGCCATCCGACACGCGAGCGAAGTCTATGTCCTTCGCCTCACACGCCAAAACAAGCTTTTGCTGACGAAGTGAGGGGGCATGGACGGTGTGCGGTGACAGACGTGACATGCCAGAAGGAGCGCGCCGCGTGGGCGCGTTCGACCGATGCTGCGATTCCGAGCGGCTCTTCATCTGGATGCTGCGTCGGTGGCTCGATAGCGTCTGCGGTCAGCAGGCTGTTTGGAATGCGCTAGCGGCCAAGGCTGGACGTCAGTCGGGACACGCGGCGCTTGCGTTGTTCGAGGCGTATCTCGTTGCGATCTCCAAACATGTCAGACGTCAAGTCTACCGCCACTCAACAGCTTGCGATTGCGTTGGCGCAGACGAGCGCGCAAAGGCTCAGCAGGGTTGCAAGGCAGGCTACGGCGGCTTGGACGAAGCCTACACTCAGGCGGGCCAACACGGTCTTGCGGCGGGCCGCTTCGAGACTGTTGAAACCGCGGCGCAACTGGGCCGCGTCCTGAATCCGATCTCCGCGCACGTTTTGCAGGAGATTGAACCAACCCTGATCGCAGAGCGGGCGAGCACGGCGATAGACCGTCCGCACGTTTCGAATTGGGGACTTCACTAGAGATGATTTGAACGAAAGAGGGATCTACGATGTTTTTTCACCTAAGCGCTTGTTGGAGATCGAGGCTGCTGGCCTCGGTAGCTGCGCTGACACTGTCTGCCCCGAACGCATTCGCTGTCGAGAAGTCGGCGGTTATCGAGACCTATGCCGCGATTGCAGAGGCTGGATACGAGGATTCATTGCTCTCCGCTCAGGCGCTGGGTGACGCTATTGACGCGCTGGTCGCCGCTCCGTCGCCGGCGACGCTGTCAGCGGCGAAAACCGCTTGGTTGCAGGCGCGTGTGCCGTATCAGCAGACGGAAGTGTATCGCTTCGGCAATGCGATCGTCGATGATTGGGAAGGCAAAGTGAACGCCTGGCCTCTCGACGAGGGGTTGATCGACTACGTCGATGGCGAGGCCGGACCGACGGACGAAAACCCCTTCGCGGGCCTCAATGTGGTCGCCAACGCGAGCTTCACGCTCTCGGGGGAGACCATCGATGCGAGCGCCATCACGCCGGCGCTTCTTTCGGATACGTTGCACGAGGTGGACGAGGTCGAAGCGAATGTCGCCACCGGCTACCACGCCATCGAATTCCTGCTATGGGGGCAGGACCTGAACGGTACAGGGCCCGGAGCCGGCAACCGACCTTACACCGACTACGTTCAGGGCGACGGTTGCACCGGTGGCAACTGCGATCGCCGCGCGGAATACCTGAAAGCTGCAACCGACCTCTTGATCTCGGATCTTCAAGAAATGGCGGACGCCTGGAAACCCGGGGGCGCCGCCCGCGCTGAACTCGCTGCGAAAGGTGACGATGGCGGCGTAGTCACGATCCTCACCGGCATGGGCAGCCTTTCCTATGGCGAACAGGCTGGCGAGCGTATGAAGCTCGGTCTTCTCCTGAACGACCCAGAGGAAGAACATGACTGCTTCGCCGACAACACCCACAACAGCCACTATTACGATGGGCTCGGGATCCGGAACGTCTATCACGGTCGTTACGTACGCATTGACGGTCGCGTCGTCGAAGGCGCGTCGCTGTCAGATCTCGTTGCCGCCGCGGACGCGACGGTCGACGCGCAGCTGTCGGTGGAGCTCGATGCGACAATGGCTGCGTTGGGCGCCGTCAAATCGACGGCGGAGGCGGGGTGGTCATACGGTCAGTTGCTTGCCCCGAACAACGAGGCGGGCGGCGAACTGATCACGACAGCCGTCGACGCGCTGGTGACGCAGACGCGCAGCATCGAACGTGCAGTGGCCGCATTGAACCTGGACGCAATCGAATTCGAAGGCTCTGACAGTCTCGACAACCCAAACGCTGTTTTTCAGTGATCAAGTTCAGCTCCAAGGAGACGTCGTTCCTCTCCTTGGGGTTGGATGTGAGGCGGCGTATCGGTGCGCCGCCTCCTCCCAAAACTAAGCCAGCGAAGAACGACGGTTCAATCATGTGCCCGGACCGTTACGTAGCCAGCCCTCCTTTTTCCCATTGCTAAGGAGCAACGAGACCGATGTCTCTCACGTTACGTATTTCGGGCGGCGTTGCCGTCCTTTTTTCTATGGCGGCTTTTGGAGCCTCGACGACAGCGTTAGCCGAGCCAGCTGGCAAGGCAGACGAACCTTTCTCTTCAATCTTCTCGGGCGAAGTCAGCGTCGAGGTCCAGCATGACTCAACATATGACGCTGACGACTCCGAAGCCGAGCTGGAGAACACGTTCGCCACGATCGAAGCGGGGCTGACCGCACAGTTCACTCGCAGCTTTTCGGTCCGGTCGACCCTGGTGTTCGAACCCGTTCTCGATCCCGAGGACGACGTGTTCTTCGAAGACCACGGCCTGTATGCTGCAGAGCTTTTCGCTCAATATGATGCGGACTGGGGAACTCTGAAAGGCGGCAAATTCAACCCGGCCTTTGCAATTGGCTGGGACGCGGCGCCAGGGATCTACGGAGTAGACTTCGCCGAAGACTACGAACTGACCGAACAGATCGGCGGCGGGATCGAGATCCCACTCGCGCTCGGGGAGAGCGAACATGTTCTTTCCGCAGCCGTCTTCTTCGCCGACACCACCGCTCTGAGCGATTCAATTATTCAGGACCGCGGTCAGCTCGATGAGGAGGATGGCGGCGCAGGCAATACCGAGTCTCTGGAGAACTTCACTGTCGCGCTCGACGGTGACGTCGCAGGAACCGGTTATTCGCTCGGCTTCCGCCGTCTTGCCGCTGGCGATGGAGATCCTGAGGATGAAATTGGCGCTTCGGCTGCCCTGACCCGCGCCTTTGCGGTTGGTGATGGCGAGCTTGAGCTGCTTGGCGAAGGCGTGTGGCTGTCCAATGCGGGCGGTGGCGAGGACGACGCGATCTACGGCGTGTTCGGGGCCGCCTACACGATTGGCGACTGGACGGGTTCCGCCGTATACACCGTGCGGGACATCGAGAATGTCGACACAGACCAGCTGGCGACTGCGACGATCGAGTACGATATAGGCCATGGTTTTGGCCTTGGGCTTGGCTATAAATTCGCTGAAGAGGAAGGGTTGGACTCGCATACGGTCGGGGCTCTGGCGACGTACAGCCTGGAATTCTAGCCAACGCGATATGACCACGTGTCGGCGCGGCGGCGCCGGCGCGTGAATATGAGGGCCTGATGAGCGAAAAACTGCCGT